>JAMPFK010000010.1 GCA_023664485.1 Bacteroides fragilis
TGTACAGCAACATGATTTAGTGAAGTATGGTCTTATGCCTGAATTGATTGGAAGATTGCCTATAATAACAACACTGAATCCATTAAGTGAGGAAGATTTGATAAAGATACTGACTGAGCCAAAAAATGCACTTACAAAACAGTATCAGGAATTACTTGCTATGGATGGTGTGAAGTTGGAGTTTAAAGATGATGCATTGAAAAGGATTGCTGAACTGGCTATTAAAAAGGAAATCGGTGCAAGAGGGCTGAGAAGTATTATTGAAAAAGCTATGCAAAATGTGATGTATTCAATTCCTGATAGGTCAGATGCAAAAAAGGTAATTGTTACTTCTGGTGTTATTGATGGTACAGAAGAAGCAGTTATTTATGGTAATAGGAATAAGAAAATTGCGTGAGAGAAAACTTTTCGTTCACGTAATTTAAAATACGGAGTAGTGAATATGATAAAAACCAAAACATTATATAGAGTTCCTAATATGTTTGAAACCTTTGAAGGCGTATGTGGTACGCCTACAGGTGTTTGGTGTACGGATAATCTGGATTGCCAAAATATGAGTATAGAAGATGCACAGAATAATAGTGTGTGTCTTAGTGGAAATGTGATTAATGAGAGCATAAAAGACCAACTTATATTCACATTTTTAGATACAGTAAATTACAGTCTGGCAAAAGATAAGTTTATGAAAATTGAATATGAAGAATTGATTGCAGAATGTAAATCTATTGAAATGGTAGTTTGTGAATAGAAGGATTATGTTTAGAGTGTTTTCATTCCGTTTGGATAAAACTCAAATTGGTAACGGTGGTATATGAAGGGATAGTTAATCGCAATGTATTTTTATAGTAAAGAGACGTCAAGAATAGAAGATGATTATAGGATATATTCACATTTAGGCTATGAGGGGATATGTATTTATTGTGGGGATTCTTTTAAGAGCAGTAGTCCTAAAGCAAAATATTGTTCTCAAAGATGCCGGAATGATGCCTATATAAAAAGAAGAAAAGAAAGTAAATGCTTAGAGAAACAAAAAATGTGTGTGATATGTAAGAAACCGTTTACAGCAAAGAAAAAAGATGCAATGTATTGTTGTGATGCTTGTAAACAAAAAGCATATAGGGAACGAAAGAATGTTACTAATTTGAGTTAAGCTGATTTTAGGCAAACTGAAATTAGTAACCAATATTTTTCATAATATAGTTACTAATAATGGTTGTGGTATTTTTACCATAACTTGAATTAGTAACAAACTGCAAAACTATATTGATGGTGGAGAAAATAATATATGGTAGATTTATTGAAACATAATCAAGAGGCTTATGAAAAAGTGCAAAAAGCGATTGCAGAAGGTAAAAAAAAGATTGCCATTTCCCATGCAACAGGTACAGGGAAATCATATTTGATTGCAAAATTGTTTGAGGATTACAGTAATGACAAGAAACTTGTTTTAGTACCATCTACATATATCAGTGACCAGATACAGGCACTTTTTGAGAAATATGATATTCAGAATGTAAACATTATTCTTTATCAGAGATTAATCAAAATGTCTGATGAAGATATTACAGCTATGAATTATGATGTGATTGCTTTAGACGAATATCATCATGATACAAGTAAGGTATGGGGCAAGAAAGTAAAAGCATTGATTGAATCCCATCCAGAATCAATTATTTTCGGTACAAGTGCAACGCCTGTTAGATCAGATGGCATAAACACTATTGATGAATTGTTTGAGGGAAATTGCGCAAGTGATTTACCTTTGTCAGAAAGTATTGTAAAGAAAATAGTGCCACTTCCTAAATATGTTGGCGCGTTGTACACACTGGATGATGAATTAGAAAAGTTACGGAAAAAGATAGAAAATGCCACAAACACAAGTGAAGAAAAGAAGGAATTTTATAAGAAAATTAATACAATGCGTTCTCAGATCGAGAAGTCATATGGTATGCCTATTATTCTGAATAAGCATATCACTAACAAAGACGGCAAATATATCATTTTCTGTAAGAATAAAAAACATCTTAGAGAAGTTAAAAGTACAGTAATTGAATGGTTTAAAACGGCTGGATTTAAGGATATCAACGCATATGAAGTATATTCAGACTATGAAAATAAAGATACTGAATATAAGGCGTTCTTTGATGATACAGGCCATAATATGAAGCTACTATTTTGCGTAAATATGCTGAATGAAGGTTTGCATCTCGAAAATATTTCAGGGGTGTTATTATTGCGTCCTACCAGAAGCATGATAGTGTTTTTACAGCAAATTGGAAGAGCGATTGAAGCCAATAATACAAATACACCAGTGATTATTGATGCTGTAAATAACTTTAGTTCTGCTGGACAAGGTATGAAATTATTAGGAGAAATCAAAGATTCTATTGCGAAAGAGAAAGAAAGCAATTCAAATTTTAACGATAGTGGATTTGAAGATATTGATATTTTCTTTGTAGTGGAGCAGATTGTTGAGATACAAAAGATGTTTAAAGAGATTGAGGGGTGGATACAAAATGATTGGGATTTATATATTAGGACATTGAAACAATATAAGGAACGTGAGGGTAATTGTTTGGTTCCATTGAGACATATTGAAGACATTGAAAATAAGAAAATAAAACTTGGACAATGGGTACAGTGCATTAGATTGAGAAAAAAAGAAAAAAATAATTATTTATTGACAGAGGATATGGTACAGGAATTAGATGATATTGGGTTTGTTTGGGATGTATATCAATATAATTGTAAAATTTGCTTACAAGCACTTAAACAATATAAAGAAAGAGAAGGTAATTGCTTAGTTCCAGTTAGACATATAGAAATAATAAATGATGGAATAAGGATTAATTTAGGGCAATGGGTAAATAAAATAAGAGTAGCGTATAATGGAGGAAGATCATATAAAGCATTAACACAAGAAATAATAGACGAATTAGATAATCTTAATTTTATTTGGAAAAATAGACAAGAGACTTCTTTTGACAAATTTTATAGATATATGTGTGTTTTCAAAAAACAATATGGACATCTTGATATTAAAACTAGAGATATGCTTGACGGATATAGTATAGGGAATATGTATTTACATTTTTCACAAGAATTTAAAAAAGGAAAGTTATCTATTGATCAAATAGAAAAATTAAAGAAAATAGGTGTAGATTTTTCTGTTGATAAAAATATGAAAAGACATAAAGAAAATTTGGAATTATCAAGGAAAGCCGTAAAAGAAGGTATAAAAATTAATGTGAAAAATCAAATTTATCAAGGAGTAAATTTATATAATTGGGCTATAAAATACAAGACTATGTTTTCACAAGAAGAACAATTAATTATTGAAAAATTGTTACCAAAAGATGTAAGAAAACCAACTCGCATTAAAGATGTAGACGGAAATGTTTATGTTTACTCATCAATAAGTGAAGCTGGTCGTGCATTATATAATTATTTTCATGTAGTCGATAATGAAAATAAAGGTATTACTGTAGTTTATAATCGTATTTCTGGATATACAAAAAGTTCTCAATATAAAGGATTGCTGATTGAAAGTGTGAGTGCATAAGAGATTATACAAAAAGGGGACGGGAAAATAAAATATATGGGCAATAAATTTACTATATTAAAAGGACAAGAGGATATTAAAGACACGAACAGAGTTATGAGGACGATTGCGTTTCATGATTGTTGGGAACGACAATATCATAACTCCATTTTACAAGTAATAGAGAAGAATAAAGGCATAAAGATAGCAGATTATCCGCAAGATGATTTAATGAGAATTTCTTTATCTGGTATCAAATACATTAATTCTATTCGTGAAATTAGAAGAGAAAATACAAGATTGGGTACAGATTATGTACAGACTTTAGAGGAAGCGCAAGTCGCATTTCAGCTAATAGATGCAATATTTACGGTTTGTGGATATCTAACATTGAGGAATTTTGTAAATACATTTCCTATCGAAAAGGATTATAGCGGTGAGAAATGGCAGTGTAAAGATTACTTTTCCACAATGGAAGTGCTATCTAAGATGGATTGGGACAAGCCAATAGGCAGAGATGAGCTATCAGAGTTGCTGTGGGATTATGATAATTCAGATTTAAGACATGCTTATGTAGAGTTTACAACGGCTATGAGTGCTATTTATCGGGCGCAGACTGGTAAAGGGATAGCTGAAACATGGCTTGATGATTTGGGAGTACCTACATATTCAGAAAATAAGGAAACGGGAATTATGAGGAATAATCAGACAGGCGATATTATGAAGCCTAAGAAAGTGAGCCATTTACATATTGTGAAGTGATTTGGGTGGAATCATAAAAATGTGCCTTTGGCTGTGGGAGGTCAAAGGCACTGGAATATGGTTGAGGATGTGAAAATAGGACTTTTAGGTTTATAGTTATATTATTGTTGTGATAAAGAATATACTAATTGATATATTGGCTTAATGCTTCTGTTAATTCATCTGTAAAATATGAAGCCTTGTTTTCTTCATAAAGAATTGGCATAGGAAATGTTGAACAATAATCTCTTATGCGACTAAAATAACTAATACAATTATTACCTATAAAAATGGTAGTGTTATCTAAAGCTGAAAAATATCCCAAAAGAAATAATAGATCATTTTCTAATGACGAGATATCAACAATTATTATATCTGATTCAGAACATATTTTTCGAATATCTGGTATATTTATGTGTTCAAGATGTTTTAATAGTATTTTTTTATTAGTATAAATAGACATACAAGATTCCTTAATATTTTTTTTAATTGTTTCTAGTGGCAAAATATCTGAATCATAAAGTATTGTAGAGATTTTAACTTTAGTATTATTTTTTGAGTGTATATTTTGTCTTGAATGATTTTTAGTGTTTTTTGTCCATCCACATAAATCATATTCATTGTCATTTAGAAAGTAATTTAATTGAGAAAGTACAGATAAAGAAATTTGATCTGTATTTTGAGCAAATTTAACAATATTTGTTTTGACGGCTTTTTTAAATGGCTCATATTTGTCAATATTTTCTTTTTCAAAAATAGCATCGTTACCATTATTTGCAGCTTTTATATGAAGAAAGCTATCGTCTAAAACAATGGCAAACACAGGCGTATTTTTAGAAAGAGCGTATTTATATTCAAGCTCTGTATAACTTAAACCAGATTCTTCTTCAATAGAACCATATCGACCACCAAGAATAAGCATATATACATCAGACTCATCTATCCATTTATAAATGGTTTGCATCTGAGATTTTCCCGCTTTAAATAGTTCCATACCAGCAGGAATATGACCAGCATCAAGAATAGCTTGTACGGCTGCTTGACGTTCTTCAATGAGATCTGTATATGTGGATGAAACAAAAACTTGTAATTTTTTATTCATAGTAAAGGCTCCTTTGTTGATATAAGCAAATTATACTATGATTGTTTTGTAAAGGGAATAGGGATTTGCTCAAATTTTGACAATGAAATGGGTCTTTCAATAGTTAGGCGGTTTGGAGATTTATTATGTACTGATTATAAGATATATAAAGAACTTTGAGAGTGATTAGAAAAGATTGAGAGGGCGAATGGAAAATATGTGTGTTTAAGTGTTGAATATTAATGTAATGTGTCGTACAATGTTATCGTTGCAAATTAAGAAAGGATAACATTATGACGATACATGGGAAAATAACATTTAAAGAAGCTATAATAATTGATGAAAAGTTGATGGAAGACTTAGAAAAAGTAGTTTTGGAATATTTTACCAATATAAAATATGTAGGTGGTTTGTGTAATGGTGATGATATTGTATTTGATACTCTTTCAGAATTGCTATTGTATGAAAATGCCAATCAAAGAAAATTGATTAAATTGAAAGTTAAATTTGATTACAACGAAATTGAATTTTATCCTACAATTGGTGGAATGTGTAGTTATAAATACACGGTATGTGGTTTCTTTACTACAAATAATGAAAATATAAGCATATTATTTGAGAAAAAAATCAAAGATATTTTAGAAAAGCATAGGAGAAAAAAGTGGTATACCATATTGACAAAAATCTCTATGATGCATTTTAGCATTTTTCTACCGGGGATTTCTGCTGTCTCAACTATATACACCATAATGCAAGGGGAATTGTTAGGGGAAGTTGTATATACAATAAATCTTGTAAATTTAGGTATGCTATCAGTAATGTTATTTATAGTGCTTTGTATTATTTTTGCTAAATGTAGGAATGCATTATTACCGCCAGTTTGTTTTATGTTGGGAGAACAAATACAAGAAATAAAAAGAAATGAAGACAGATTTAGTAAAATATTTTGGGGTGTTGTAGTCGCTTTTATAGTTTCTTTTATAGTTGCGAAAATAGCATGATAAATATCAGCCATCAAAAATAAAATGATGGCTGGTATTTTTTTACTCTTGACATACAAACATACATTCGATATAATTGCAAATATAGAACATACGTTCTCCATAACAAAGCAATTCATCGTATTGGCAGTATGATGGATTGTAAAACAAGATACATACAAACACACAGATTCAGAAATTCATTATGAGAAAATTTAATAGTGATTAAAAAGATATATATTTAGAGCAGTTTCTAAAATGGGATTGCTTTAAGTTTTATTTTTATACGCTCTTTTTTCAAATTGTAATTATTAGGGTTTGAAATTTTGTGGTGGATTTAATTTTAAAAAGAGAAGTAGTAAGTGAAACATTGTTATTGTGGATTTTAGATTATAAAATTGTGGAGGTACAGAAATTGAGTAAAAATAATGCAAAAAATAAAGATCGTGAACAGGAAAACGATACTATAAAGATTAGGAGCATACAAGCAGCTAGTCTATATAGAGTAAGTAATAATTACAAGTTTGTGTTAAAACTAAAAAATGCAGATGGCAGTTATAACGGATTAAAGGAATATAAAGACCCCATTCTCGACTATGGAAACGCAGTTCTTAATGACAGCTTATTCACAAAATATATCCGTAAACACGGTGTTGTTGTAAATAAATCAAAAAGAAGCTTAGATTTGATTATGATGAAGTTTGATTGGGGTGTTGATGAAGATGATTCTAATACGGAAGAATCTAAACCAGCTATGACAACACAAGAATTAAGGGATTATTATTATGAGAATGGTGCAACAGTCACATGGAAGACATACGATTCAAAAACAGGCAAGGAAATAGAAGGGAAAGAGAAAATTATCACTTATAAGATGCTTTTAAGAAGTCCTGGCAAAGCAAAAGAGGGGCATTGCCTATTTATTAAAGAAGATTTGCATGAAAAAGTTTTGGATTACCTTACAATGGGATTATGGAAGAAAATGCCGGATGTAAAAGGTGTTAAAATCGTTGAAATGTCTGCTTATGCTCCGCTTATTACGGCAACGGCAATAAGTTATATTCAGATTCCTATGGATAATATTTTTGTGTTAAAAGATCAAAAAAGCTCCTGTTACAAAAAGGCAATCACGGTAAAGGCTGAAGATGTGGAACATATAAGAATGGTAAATGATTTTTCAGCTTTTGAGAAAGATGTTAATGAATATGGTTTTACATTTTATAAGAAAACTGCTAAAAAGAATCCAGAATTAAAATATATAGGCAGAAGTAGGAAAGAATTAGCAGAATATGGAATAGATATAGATTTGTGTCCTAAAAAAGAAATTACATACTACAAGAGGGAATGTGTTTGTGACAGAAAAAATGAAAAATCTGAAATTACAAATACCCTGTGGGATGGTATGGGGATAATTGATAATTCCATTTTTCCTAAGAACATGGAAGGATTTATATATTGTAGAAGCCACTTTTTTAAATCATGTTTATTCAGGGGAAAGATACAGGATTATTTTAAAGATTATTATGGTGAAGATTATGATACGGCATATGAAACAGATATGACAGGGCGCAGATTAAAAGTGACAGATATAAAAGTGATTGTTACTGAAAATTCTTTGAAATGGATAAAGTTTTTGGATTTAATGAGTAAAAGCGGAACAATGGGAGATGGTTTTAAATATTACAGCAATGTAATGAAAAAAGACGGTGAAATGTTTGCGATTGTGAAGACTGCACATAAAAGTAAATATGATGAATTTCAGAGGAGTTCTTTCCAA
This sequence comes from Bacteroides fragilis, assembly GCA_023664485.1. Lineage (GTDB taxonomy): Bacteria > Bacillota > Clostridia > Lachnospirales > Lachnospiraceae > UBA3282. The sequence continues at coordinate 8,121 of JAMPFK010000010.1, forward strand.
ATAAACAGTACATTGCTTACAACAGATAAGGATGTTTTGGGAGAAGTTGCAACTCCAAGTATTGAATATTGTAATAGACTAAAGACAGACGATGAAGCATTTTTAGAATATTTGGAAGTGAGCGGAACTGCAAGATACAGTATAAATAATGTTTTGATTGCTCTATATAGAATAAATGATGAATTTCGATATATGGAATGGTTTAAAAATAAAAAGAAAGCAAAAATAAATAAACTGAAAGACCAGAGAATCAAACTTGGAAAACTGTTTCAATATGGAGACAATCTTACTATATGTGGGAATCCGGTTGCAATGTTGATGAAGGTTACAGGTCAGAGTTATCTTGATGAAAATTGCTTTATACAAGCGGAAGACAGGATTCAATGTTGTACAAGCCGATTTGAGGAGGGTGAAATGCTTGCCGGATTCCGCAGTCCACATAATAGTCCAAACAATATTGTGCATTTGGAAAATGTATATCCTGATAAAATTAGGAAATATTTTCCGAATTTAGGAGATAATGTCATCATTATTAATGGAATTGGAACGGATGTACAAAGCCGACTTAATGGACAAGACTTAGACACTGACAGTATTTATACAACAAATCAGAAGAATATTGTTGAACTTGCAAAGAAAGCCTATATTGAATGTCCGACTATTATTAACGATATAAAATATGGTACAAACGATTATGATAAGAGTATGTTGTCCTATTCCAGAATGGATGCCAACATATCATCTGCTCAATATAATATTGGTTCTGCAAGTAATATAGCACAGTTGGCATTAAGTTATTGGTTTGATGGTGGATGTGAAAGCAGAGAATTAGAAGATATTTTCATTATATGTAGTGTATTAGCGCAAGTGGCGATTGATTCCTGTAAAAGAAATTTTGAAGTACAGGTAGGAAAAGAACTTGCAAGGATTGAGAAAAAAACGTGTATGAAACATACTCCCCGATATCCACGTTTTTATGCTGATGTGCAGAAGTATAATAATAAAAAGAAAAAAGGCAATAAATTAATTATCAAAGATGAAGATGTAGGCTTTTTGAATTGTCCAATGGATATACTTTATAGGATCATAGAAAAAGGAGTTATTGATCTCAGGAAAAATAAAAAATTGAATACTAAAACATACAAGGAATGCGAATATGGCGTAAAGCCAATCTTTGAATATAGGGCAGATAAAGTTAACGTCAATCGCAAGCAATACAAAAAAGTGATCGGAATTGTAGAAGAATATGATAAAGTCATTCGTGAATTGGATGAAACAAAGGATTCCTACCATGAGGATAGATTAATTGAATTTGAATCCTGTATGGATAAATTGAGGAATATCACGATAAATAAGGATACTTTATATACATTGATTGCCTATGCGTTTAAGCCAGGAAATGAATATTTAAGGGATAGTATGCTGATTGTCCTGTATGATAAGGATAAATCTAAAAATAAAAAGACGTTTTTAGATTGCTTCAAAAAAACTGAAAAAAGTTCACAAAAAAGTTCTAAAAGTGCTGATTTTGTGGGATTTTCAAAGTTTCCATATGAAGAGGGGCGAGAACAGAACGTAAGCTAAGTAGGGTCTCTCTCAAAAAATATTCAAAGAAAGATTTGAATGTTGTACTATTAAGGCACAAGAGGGCTGGACAGCATTGTGGAAGATACTGCCAGTATACAACCTTTTGTGCCACACGATAATATCTGTAATATTACAGTTCAAATATATTTATCCAAATATTCAGTTTTTAGCCGATATGAGCCTCAAAACTTATACCGGCATTCATCCGGTACTCCACAAGCCGGATTCAAAACAATAACAATGTAAAATCCTATATGCAGCTCCACAATGTATATAGGTCATCCGGTGGCAGGACTCCACAACCTGTTACCGGATGTACAACCGCATGATGTTTTCCACAAGCATCAATGCGGTATGTATGAAAAATGTGGTAGTATTTTGTCAATTGTTGGTGTATAATAAAATTTATAATACTAATGATTGGGGAATACTATTTATGGCTTTAAATACTACTCAAAAAAAGTTTTTAGATTTGGCAAATAAATTAACCAAAATAAAAAATATGCCATATAATGATATTACAAGAAAAAATTATGATAAAACTGGATTTATTTATGATATTGATTATACTATAGGACAATTGGAATATTTCTTTGATACAATTGTTCCCAGTCAAGGTGGTACAGCAAATTCTTCTTATTATTATTTAAAAAAATTAGAACCTAAAGAACACCAAATTGCTTATGTAAATTTAACAAGAGGATTTCCCAAAGAGTTGTTTGGTGGGCATTATTGTTATATATTAAAGAAGTTTAAAGATAAATATGTGGTAATCCCCACGACATCTGTAGATAATCCAGCAGAGGATACTATTCAGGACTTTGAAATTGAAATAAAAATCAAAAATTTTTATAACGATAAGATTACTCGCTTAAATGTTAGTAATATAAGAGCAATTGATATTCAACGGATATATCAACCAGATCCGGTATTTGAAAATGAAAAAGGAATTTTTGATGTATTGACAAATAGAGATGAAATCAACAAAAAAGTCGTTGAGATTTTATGCAATATGCATATAGACTAAACAATTATTTTTGGGTATACTTGTAATTAACAGGAGAAATCTTGTTATAATATTATTAGCCATTAAGTTGGTGAATATAATAAAAATAAATATTTTTAGGGAGAATACTGAAATATGTATTCTCTTTTTTTGTAATCTAAAATCACAGTTTATAGAGAATGTAATATATACATATCATGTTAAAAAATTTTATCATAAAAATTGATATACCAATATAATTATAGAGAGAAGGTGAAAAATGGTAACACAGGAAAGCGTAAGGAATAAACTTATAGAAAAGACATATGCATTTAGGCAAAAGAATATTTCAGAAGTTACAGGAATACCGGTAGAGATTATTTCAAAATTTATGAACGGAAAGCGAGATTTGTGGGATTCATCATTACAAGATCTTAATGATTATCTGGATTGCCATTAATCGTATTAATAAAAATTCAAATGTAACTATTAACCAAGCAAACATATATAAAAATTCAATTAAATCTAATAACATTCAAAGCAGCACACAATCATGCTGTGACAATCAAATAAGAAAATAGAATATAGTAGTAGACAACTGAATAGAGACTTAGAAAGTACGGAGGAACTTTTATATTGACAACAACAATGACAGAGAAGAAGTTTTATACACAGGAAGATTTATTGGCAGCTATGAGTAAATTACCTGAAAATGAAGCTAAAAATATCTTGGAAAATATGAAAATCAGTACTATTTTAGATTTTCTCAATGTTTCCTACAAAGAGCAGAGGGAACAGTTGAAAAACAGTTTTTCAGAAGCATTACATAGGGAATTAGACATTTATAATGGAATGAACAGGCTGTATGATATGTTTCCAGTGCTTGAATGTAAGATGTATGTTGATGAAGGTGTTGTACAGAAAAATGAGAACGCCAGTTCTGAATCTACTTGTGATAATCAGATAGATGTGGTAGAATAGTGTTGTAACAAAAGTTGGAAGTTAAGAGGATTTGGGTATGGCGAAAATTGTTTGTGAATCATGCGGAAGTAGCTTTCCAGTTGAACGAGTAAAAGACATGAAAGATTGTCCTGTTTGTGGAGAATCCTTGCTGAATGATGATACTGCTGAAATTCAAAAAGAAACTACTAAGTGGTATTATTATAAGGAAGGTGGCGGAATGTTAGATGATACATTATCTAGCCATTTCAATCCACTATATACCTTCGATGCCGTGGATGTAGAAGATGCCAAAAGGCAGTTAAAAGAAGTTTTACCCAATAGTCCGCTTGTAAATAATAATTCGCCCGATATAGTACGTTGTCCACGTTGCAGAAGTACACAGGTGCAGATGGTTCCCAGAAAATTTAGCCTTTCGACAGGATTTGCAACTAATCGGCTTGACCGTGTATGTGTAAAATGTCAGAAGAGATTTTGAAAATATGAAAAATTGAATATTGTGCTGAGGAGAGATTATCGCTTTGATAGTCTCTTTTATTATGTAAAAAACGGAAAAGGAGATTATACAGTTTGGAAGAAAATTTTTTATTAGAGCTTATCGGATGTTTAGACCAGAATAAAAGTAAAAAGCAGATTAATGCTGATATTAAGCAGCTTGAAAAAGTAATAAATATGCTACGCCTCACAGGAACCTTTGCAAAAGCTGATACAAAGAAAGAATTGAATACTTATATAGCGCAATTATCTAACCAACTATCGGCAATAAAGCTAAAGGCTAAGATTGATAACAAGAATTTGAAAAGTGAAATTAATTCAGCTTTGAATAATGTATCTTTCAAAGATATTGATGCTTTAAATATTGATGGAAATAAGACAAAACTTAAAGTACAAAAAGTTATCGCAGACACGAAAACATTTGTAGAGAAAAATCCTATTGTAGTTGGGATTAATATTTCGTATAAAAAGAATAAATTAGATAACGATTTGACCGCATATTTGAACCGAAATAGTAAAATAAGTGAGTCGAGAGTACTCTTGGAAGAAGCGGATAAAGTTAGAGATTTAATTGATACGGTTACTGATAAGAAATCATTGACAGAAGCGACAGATGCTTTCAGGTTATTCAAGTCGGAAGTATCAGCCACAGGGTACACCAGTAAATCCACAGCCGATAAAATTAAATCAATGCTTGGACATATTACAAAAATCGGTAGTGCTTTTGGCGTAGCTTCGATGCTTATCAATAACTTCACGAAATCATTGAAGACATTGCGCTCGAACGATACAATTCTTACAGAAATCAGTAAGACATCGGAAATGACTAAAAATCAACTGAAAGAACTTGGAGACGAGGCTTTTAAAGTAGCAAGTAAATTTGGACAGTTATCATCAAATTATTTACTTAGTGTACAGGAAATGGCGAGAAGCGGGTACGAGGACATTTCAAAAGAATTAGGCGAATTGTCATTGCTTGCGCAGTCTGCCGGAGATATGACGGTTGAGAACGCAAACAATTATCTGTTAGCCACTGATGCGGCTTATAAATATAGCGGAAGTGTTGAAAAATTGAATGCGGCTCTTGATGGAGCAAATTATATCAGCAACAAAAATTCAGCCAGCCTGACTGATATTGCCGATGCGACCCGCGTTTCAGCGTCATTTGCGGCAAATGCAGGGATAGCGATTGATGAATTAACAGCAGCAGAAGCGACGATGATTGCGGCAACAAAACGTTCTGGTTCTGAAATCGGACGTTCATTTAGAAGCATTATATTAAATCTTCAACAGGTGAGTGGTGAATTTGAGGGAGAAATCATTGATGAAGAGCAGTTAAAGAAAGTAGAAGAAAGATGTCATTCTCTTGGTGTTGAGTTGGAGTACATGAAAGATGGCGTTGCCACTCTGAGAAATCCGATAGAAATTCTGAAAGATTTAGCGGAAGTCTATAATTCATTACCTGATAGTAGTGCTGAAAAACAAGGATTGATTGCAGATCTGGGTGGGAAATATCATGCCAACGCACTTTCTGCATTACTTAGCCAGTGGGATTTGTACGAAAAGATGTTAAGTGAATTTTCACAGGGCGCGGGTTCAGCACTTGAGGAAGCGGAGAAAACGGCTAATTCGTGGGAAGGACGATTGAACTCTTTACAGAATAGTTGGGATTCATTCATTAACACGCTTACAAATAAAGATGCAATAATGGGTGGAATATCATTCTTTGATAGGCTGATTCAGGGAGCTGAAAAGCTGACTGACAGCATAGGTGAGATTCCTGTTGTGCTTACTACTTTGAATACCGCTATGGTTGCAATGAAAAAGGATTATGGTATTACACAGCTTGTAAAATCCGGAGACAAAGAAACTAGATATTCAGGGAAATCTTCTGGGAATAGAGTTCACAGCTATTAAGGAGCAAAAGAAACATTTTGAAGAAGCTGAACAAGCTATATTGCATTGGAATGATAAATTGTCTATTGGTAAAACTGATTTAGATTCTTTTAATAGTAGTGTTGTTCAAAATAATGCACAATTAAAGAATTATCTTAGCACCTGTACCAAAGATGCCCCCGCTTCATTATCAGGATATAAATCTTACCTTAATGCCGCTGGTGTAAGTACCGATGCACTTCGACTCAAAACTATATTGCTTAATTCGGCTATTAGTATGGGGATTGGTATTGCTATTCAAGCAGCAGTACAAGGTATTACTTATCTCATCCAGAGAGAAGAAAATCTCCGTCAGGCAACCGAAGAAGCCGCAAACGCATACAAAGATTCCGCTTCATCCATAGAGGATTATACTTCCAGATATCAGGAATTGCACAAAGCCCTTATTGCGGCTAAAGGCAATGAGGAAGAGACTTATAACATCAAAAAGCAGCTATTGGAATTACAGACAGAACTCAATGATAAATTTGGTGAAGAGTGTGGAACTGTTGACTTGGTAACAAATGCGTATGAATCCCAGACAGAAGTTATCAGAGCTTTAAACAAAGAAAAAGCCCGATTATTCCTAAACGAAAATAAAGACGGAATTGACAAAGCTGAAAAAGAGATGACCAAAGACCGTCATTATAACCTCAGCTATACAGGCCTTATTGGAAATACAGATAAAGGACAGGCATTAAAAGAGATTGCTGAAAAATATAAAGAACAGGGAATTACATTGCTTGATGAATATGGTGACGGTAATTATTTACAGTTCTCGATTCATTTGAATACCGATGCGCAATCAGCCTATGAAACGGTCAATGCCTTTGAGAATGATCTGAGAGACAGGGCGAAAGAACTTGGTGATGAGCATATGTTTGATGATGTGCTCAATGTTTCTTCTGACTCCTTAAATAAAGCCAAAGAGACTATTGAAAAACATGGTGATACATATAGACAGGCCCTAACCGCTGAAATCGTTTCTGATGATGACAAAGCAAAGACATATGGTGAAGCATTAAAGGCAGTAGAAGCATATAATGATGCCGTACTAAGGTCTGAAAATCCATATGATGACCAGAATGTTACACAGGCAAAAGAAAATCTGGATGCAATAAAGACTTCCATTCAGGATAATGAAGCAGAGTGGGAAAAATATTCTATCCTGTTTGATGATATATTTGGACAGGCTGATACCCGTCTGCTTGAATTTAACGAGGCATTAAAAACGGACAGTGGACTTCAAGAGCTTGCAAATGATTTGGAAGGACTTAGTGATATAGATTTACAGGCATTAGATGAAAATATAGGGGAAAATGATTCATTCGATAAGCTGAAAGAAGTCGCCTCTGGATATAAGATTAGCGTGGATGAATTGATTGCCGCATTGGTTCGGTTAGGATATGTACAGGGAGAGATTCAAAGCACGGTTTCAGATACGACCCAATCCATAGCCCCCACCATTTCATCTTCAATCCAGCAGATAGCAACACAGCTAGAACCGCAATTTGCTAAGTTAGGAGATGCCTATAAAGAAATCTTCCAGTTTGACGACAATGGGCAGGAAATTTTCTCTCTTGATAATATAGATAATTCCATGCTTGAAGAGTTGCGCCAGACATTCGCGGAAATCAAAGAAGAGGTTGGAGTTACATTTGATGCGTCTCAACTTGATTCATTTTTTAATACGCTCACGAATGGAAATTCAACAGCAGAACAGGTACAACAGGCATTTAATGATCTGGCGACAACATATCTGTACAGCACCGATACATTAGAACAGTTAAATTCTGAAACAGCTAATGCAATCGCGAAACAGTTAGAAGAATTAGGCGTACAGAATGCGGCTGAAATTGTTGCAGACGAACTAAAAGCTAAAACAGAAGAACTTATTGTTGCAAAAGAATATCTTGCACAGACAGGTCAGGAATTAGCATCCGCAACGGATAGTGAAGTAAATGCGTTCATTCTGGAACAGATTGAAGCCGGTAATTGTGGTGAAGCATTAGCGTTGTTACAGCTTAAAAAGATGCTCGTGAATGGTACTTTGCTTGATACAACAGCAGATATCAATAATGTATTAGCATTGGCTCAGGCAGCAGGTATCACATCGGACGCATTGACAAGACTTGCATCTCTAAAGGCGGCATTTGATAATGCCCAGGCAAGTGGTAATTATGGTGCAATGAATGCCATTTCCGCTGAAATAGAGAAAACAAAAAATCAGGTAGAGACCGATATCGCGAATTTTAAACCTGTTGAAATTCAGTTTGATAGTGCGAGCGCGGCTAAATCAGCGGCAAAGGCCGGAAAAGATGCAGCAAAAAGTTACACATCGGCATTTCAGGAAGAATTACAGGAATGGAAAGACTTAGAAGAACAAGGAAAGATTTCCCACAAGCAGTATTTAGATGCACTGTTACGGCTCGTTAAGAAATATTTTGGAGACCGTAAGAAATATGCAAAAGAATATGCCCAGTACATGAACGAATATCTTAACGGGTATCTGGATTTATACAATTCAGCATTAAGTGGTATCAGCACACTCCTGAATCAGAAAATTAGTGCGGCAAATGATGCCAAAGATGTGGCAATAACAGCATTACAGGAAGAAAAAGAAGCCGCCGCAGAAGCATACCAGGCAAAAATTGATGCCATCGAAGCAGAAAAAGATGCTATTGACGACCTAATTGATGAGAAAAATAAGAAAATTGATTCCATCAATGAAGAGATAGATGCCATTGAGAAAGCATCAGAGTCAAGAAAGAAAAATATCCAGCTTGAAAAAGACCAGTACAATCTGGAAAAGATGCTCAATCAACGTACTACATCCGTTTATAAGGAAGGTGTAGGGTTCGTTTTTGAAGCAGATACGACAGGAATCAGGGATGCAAAGGAAAAAGTCAAAGAAGATCAGGAAGCATTACAGATTGACGGATTAAAAAATGAGATTTCTCTCATCCAGAAAGAAATCGACCTTTTGGAAGAGAAAAAGGATGCTCTTACAAAAGAACAAGAAACTATCCAGAAATTATTGGATAAATCAAATAAGTATTACGATAATTTAATTAAACAGCAAGAGAAAATGTGGGACTCCATGATTAAAGGCATGGAACAGCAGAAATCCAAATGGGAAGAATTAGCTGATATTCAGCAGATTGCGGACGCTTACAGCAAAGTACAGCAGGTATTTGGCGAAATGGGGTATACAGTCGAGGATGTACTTAACGGAAATACACGGGCATTTGAAGATTTTAAGTCAAAATATATATCGCTGATAAGTGATGTAAATAACAATTCCGATTTTACGAATGGGCTTGTATATGCCACTGGCATTGCAAAAGAAAATCTTGGCAGCTTTCTTGACAAAACAAAAGAAGCCGGTACGGGCATTGATGAACTTTCAGCAAAATCTGGTGAATTAGGTACTGTAACAGAGGGTATGGACGGATTAGCGACATCCGCTTCCGAAGCCAACACAAACATCGCCGAAACAGCAACAAATGTAGGAAATGTTGCAACAAATGTAGGAAATCTGTCATCCAATCTCACTGAAGTAAACACTCTTGTAACCGACGAACAAACAGCTTTCAATAATCTGAAACAAACAATATCAGAAGTCATTGAAACGATCAATCAGAAAACTGAAGCTATTCAGAACGAGCAGAATGCTGCGAACATAGCAACAAGCAGCGAAATGGCGGACTTCTTACTGCTGAAAGAAAAAATTCTTGAAGTAAAAGAAACTCTTGAATCTTTTGGTACTCCAGAAGAAGGTATTATTAGTGATATTACGTCTGCTATTCAGTCACTAAATGATATTAATTTAGACGAAGGACTCATTGCACAATTTACCAGCCTTAAAGAAGCTATTGATTCCGTTACTTCTGCTATCAGCGGTGGCGGTGAATCCTCTGGCGGAGAAGGACAAGGAAATTCTGGTACAGCACAAAGCGGTAAAGCTGGTGGAAATAATTCAGAAGGCGGCACAGGTGGTAATTCTCTCACTGGGGCAATCGAACAGATGGGTGAAACAGCCATTACAACAATCGGTGAACCCGAAGCAGAAGGCGACGGCACTGTAATCGGCGAGTTTGGTTCCATGAAAACTGCTGTAAATGATGTAACTGCTGCTATTGGTGGTGGTGATTCTGAAAGCGGAAGTTCTGGTAGCAATGCAAGCGGCGAGGGAGATTCTGATAATCTCATCGGCTCTATCGTTAATCTTGGCGAGACAACAGAGGAAACACTGGGAGAACCTGATGGAGATGGTATCACTGGCAGATTTGGACAGTTCAAGGATGTTGTTGCGGAAGCGAATGAACAGGTACACGGAATTTCTGATGGACTTGCTGCTATTGACGGGCAGACCGTTGAATGTACTATCAAAATAAACATTGAAACTTCTGGTGGATTACCGGCATATGCTTCTGGTACAGCACTTGGAGCAATGAATCTTGAAAGTACTGAATATACACCGAAATATGAAGGAAATGCTCATGTATCAGGAACAGCAAACGTTACTGGTAACTGGGGAGTCAAAAAGCCGGGACGCTCTCTTGTCGGGGAGATAGGACAGGAAATCTGGGTTCATTCAGCAGATGGTACTTTTGAAACGGTAGGTAATAATGGCCCCGAATGGATTAAGACTGAAAAAGGGGATCTAATCTTCAATCATCTCCAGACAAAAGAACTGCTTGATAAAGGTAATATTGTAAAAACGGGAAAAGCCTATGCGAATGGTACAGTTCAGTATTCAGATGGCACTATTATACAGCCAAACGGAAGTGTACTGCGTCCGTTACAACTCGGTGATAAAGGCTGGGATTTGTACCAGGCTGGGCAGAAACTTATAGAAAAGTGGAAAGAAAGCGGTGAGGAAGTATTCTCTAATGCCGTGTTTGAAGGACGTAAGCAGATGGAGAAATGGACGAAAGAGATCACGAATAATCAGGCTATCAATAATGTTGTGAATAACAATAAGAATATTCAGCAGCCAATACATAATGAAATCCATGTTACTTTACCTAATGTAACAAATTCAACATCTGCAGAGTCGTTATTAAAGGATTTGGAATCTATCAATACAAAGAAATACCAGGTAGACTGGTAAAAATAACATATTAAAATTAATCCCGGTATTGGCTATATATAATAACTGGCTTTCGGGATTTTTATAGATATAAGGAGAAACGGAATGAAGAAATTAACGAAAGAACAATTAATTGATTTAATATTTGATAGATGTAATGAAATTGCAATAAAAAATTCGAGTAGCTTTGAACAACATATATCTGAAATTGTTAAGGAATCGCAAAATGATGGAGCAAAAATGACAGTGGATTTTGTCACAGCATATGGGAATGAAATGAGAAAAGAATGTTGTCAGACCTTTGCGGAAATTTTGTATGAAATACTTTATTCGGAATAAGGGGAGAAAACGAGATGGGTAACATAGCAGACGAGATTTTAAAAACAATTAAGTATGCGGTTGATAGAAAAAGTGTGAATTGTGATTGTACATATGAATCTGTTATAAAGGATATTACGCCAAAAGGATATGTGATTTTGGATAATACAGGAAGTGAACGTACCGTAAAATGTAGCATACCAGACTTAAAGTTGAGAAAGATGCAAAGGGTATGGGTGCGAGAGCCTATGGGAAACTTAAATAAACTTCATATATGTGGTGTGGTAGGAAAATAAATTTTCTATGATTTTAAACAAATAATATAACTATAAACAAAGTCGATGTGAATATGATTCGCCAATTTGGACGAGTCATGTTCCTTATAATATGTGGATTAGGTAATTTAAAAATTGAATACTGATATGATTTTAGGGTACTGTCACGGTTTATAGCAGTACCTTTTTAGATAAATTTTTGTAGAGGTGAAATGCTATAGGAAATACAATAGAATTGAATAATCTGCGATATAATTCATTTACACAAAATAACGATTTATTGCGGTTCATTATTAATAGTGGTATGATTGATATTAACGATGTACAGAATAGTATGGAAGCTATGAAAAGGGAAGAACTGTTAAAGCAACACACATATGAAATGTGGCAGGGTAAAGATGGGAAGTGGTATACATATTTGCCAGCGAAAAACGGCGGCAGGATGCTTAAAAAGAGAAAAAACAGAAAAGACTTGGAAAATGTTCTAATTGAATATTACAAAAGCAGAAAAGAAGTTACATTAGGAGATGTATTTCAAGAGTGGGTATCTCAAAAACTTAAATATGGAGAAATCCAAAAACAGACGTTTGATAGATATACCACTGACTTTCACAGATTTTTTGATAACACTGATATTGCCCAAAAAGATATTCGGAAGATAACTGAGGATGATTTAGAATTGTTTATCCGAGAAACTATCAAGAGTAAAAACCTGTCTCATAAATCTTATGGTGGCTTACGACTTCTGATTGTTGGAATATTCAAATGTGCAAAGAAAAGAAAGTACACTGAAATTAGCATAACGCAGTTTATGGGCGATTTGGATTTGCCGCAAAAATGTTTTGTGCGAAGAACTGCTAAAGACAAAGAATCAGTCTTTACGGATGATGAAGTGGCAAAAATTTCCAGATATATTGAAGAAAATCCTTCTTTGATAAATTATGGGATTTTACTTGCTTTCCAGACAGGGGTGCGCGTAGGAGAACTCTGTACACTTAAATACTCTGATATTCATGACAATAAGTTATGTATTAGGCGTACAGAAGTACGATACAGAGGAAAAGATGGGAAATATGTATTTGAAGTTCGTGAATCACCTAAAACAGAAGCGGGGAATCGAGATATAATCCTAAATTCAGATGCACAAAAGACACTGAGAGAGATTAGAAAGATAAATCCGTTTGGAGAGTATATGTTTATGAGTGATGGAAAGCGGATTAAAGAAAAAGCATTTAGCGTTAAGATTGTTAAAATATGTAAATATGTAGGAATTAAAGAACGCTCAATGCACAAGGCAAGAAAAACTTATGCCACTAAGTTAATAAATGGCGGCGTAGATGAGAGCATCGTGATTCAGCAGATGGGACATACATCTATTGATTGTACGAAAAATTACTATTATTTCAATAATAAAAGTGACGAAGATGCGGAAAAGCAGATTGAAAGAGCCATATCTTATTAATATGATTACCAAGTAATCAAAGGTAATCAAAGCAAAAACGGAGAAATGCCGTATTTTCAAGGAAAACTGGTATTGTAGTGAGGGTTCAAGTCCCCCTCTCGCTACTACCTTTAGAAGTGCGGAAAGCCTCGATTTTAGCGGCTTTCCGCTTCTTTTTTGTCCGGATATGGCTCCCATTGGAGACACCTCCGGAGAAATTATGGCAATAAAGACGGAGTATAATGGTTCTGAACGATTACACTCATTTTTTTCTTACTTACTCAACAATAACTTTGTAATTGACACGCTATATGCGTATAAATATAATGAAAAGTGATACGAAAATAAGAGTAAAGCATTTTTTAAGAGTATGGGAGGTTGAACTGTTATGAACGTTGCAGTAAGGTATTATACGAGATCGGGAAACACCAGAAAACTTGCCGATGCGGTTGCAGACGCGGTCGGCGTGAAGGCAGAGACAACCGAAAATGCGCTTACGGAGGATGTGGATATTCTCTTTCTGTGCAGTTCTGTCTACGCTTATGGCGTAGATGAAAATGTCAAAAGGTTTCTTTCGGATATCCATGTAAAAGTAGGAAAGGTTGTTAATGTCAGTACGGCCGCACTGGTAAAATCCACTTATAAGCAGGTGGGAAAGCTTCTGAAGGAAAAAGGGATTCCGCAGACGGAAGAGGAATTTTACTGTAAGGGTTCTTTTGGGCCGATGCACAAAGGAAAACCGGATGAAAGCGACTGCAAGGCTGCCGCTGCCTTTGCAAAGAAGATCGTAGGAAAGAAGGGAAGATAAATTATGCAGGCAATCATGGAAACGCTGTTTGATATTGTATATCTGACGCTGGTTATCACGGTTGGAATCAGGATGATGCGTAAAAGCCGCGGTGAAAAACAATATTTCCTGTTCGGCATGATGGCGCTTATTCTTGGTGTGGGCGATGCGTTCCATCTTCTTCCCCGCGCTTATGCTTTATGTACGACAGGGCTGGAAAATTATACGGCGGCGCTTGGCGTCGGCAAGCTGGTCACATCTGTTACGATGACGCTGTTTTATGTATTGCTTTATGATGTATGGCGGGTGCGTTACAGGGTACAGGGCGGGAATGTTCTTACGGTCTGCGTCCGCCTGTTGGCCGCGGCCAGGATTATCCTGTGTCTTTTTCCGCAGAATCAATGGACGTCCGCGGACGCGCCGCTTGCATGGGGAATTTATAGAAATATCCCGTTTGTGGTGCTCGGACTGCTTATCATTGTTCTTTTTTTCCAAAAGGCATCCGAAACGGGCGACAGAGGATTCCGGTTCATGTGGCTGGCGATTGTCTTAAGCTTTGGATTTTATATTCCGGTGGTCCTTTTTGCGGATGCGGTTCCGATGATCGGGATGCTCATGATACCTAAGACCTGTGCTTATGTGTGGGCGGTGCTGATGGGATATTATGATATGAAGAAGGAACTCGGCGGTATGGAGAAACAGGAGGCTTTTTATGGATGAAAATTTTAATATTCAGGCCTATATGACGCGGGGCGTGGAACGGATTGCAGCCGATTCCCTGAAAGCGGCGTTAGGGGATCCGCGGGAAAGCGCGCTCATGCTGAAATTTGCGGCAGCCAGCAGGAAGGCGTCGAAGCTTCGGGCGGAGGTCATCTCTGCTGATTTTCCGGACAGCCTTGCGGGGCGCTGCCGCAGGGGAGATAATAATACCGAAAATGTAGTTTCGCTATCGATAAGGAGCTTTCTTCATCCGCCAGACGGCGCCAGCCCCGGATATAGTCTTTAAAGCCCGGTTCTAATTTAAGAATGCTCATTTTATCCTCTATGTCGAGCAGTTTGCTGCGATGACATCGAGCCGGGAATTCCAGATTCCCGGCTGCGCTCATGGCATATCCCCGGCTTCCCCTGTTTTTGCCATGATTCCCAGTTTCAACGCCCCCATAATGCCGGGATCTTCTCTCAGCGCTGGCGGCACAATGTATTCATCGATAGATTCTCCCAGCATTTTATGCGGAATATAACCATTCAGAAGCCGCTTTACTTCTCCGCGGATCAGGGGAAATAATTTTTCCTGGTGCATCACGCCGCCCCATAGGATAATCTTCTGCGGGGAATAAGCGAGTATGTAATCTGCGACAGCCTGTGCGATATAATATGCTTCCAGGCTCCATACCTCTTCCTGAGACGCCAGTTCGGCCGCCTTTTTACCCCACCGGCCCTCTATGGCAGGACCCGATGCCAGCCCTTCCATGCAGTTTCCGTGAAACGGGCAGCAGCCCGCATAGGTATCTTCAGGATGCTTTGTCAGCAGAATATGACCTGCCTCCGGATGCACCAGTCCATGCAATAACGCGCCGTTTAAATAGACGCCTACGCCGACGCCGGTTCCTACCGTGATATAAATGGCATTCTGCAGCCCTTTTGCCGCGCCCCATGTTACCTCTCCCAAAACAGCGCCGTTGACATCCGTATCGAATCCGACCGGAATCCCCAGCGCAGACTGAAAAGTCCCGACGATATCGCAGTTCTCCCATCCTTTTTTAGGCGTTTTCGTAATATGCCCATATGTCTTTGACTGCCTGTTTAAATCTACCGGTCCGAAACAGCCGATTCCAAGCGCTTCGATATCCCATTTCCTGAAATAACCGAGCAGATCGTCAAACGTTTCTTTCGGTTGTCTGGTCGGAAACACGGCTCTATCCAGGACTGTTCCGTTTTCATCTCCAACGGCACATACCATTTTCGTGCCGCCCGCTTCAATGCCTCCAAACATTTCGTATAACCTCTCATTTCCATTTCATTTTCGTTTATTCTGTTTCTTACGTCCACAAGTTTACAGAGTGTTTTGATACAGGGACTATATCATATCATTTCAGAATCAGTTTGTCTACCGGTTTTAACTGCCGTTTTTAAAACATTTTTCCGCGCTGAAATATTTTTCTGACATAAGAACTGAATTCTCTCCTGCAGGCGATAAAGTTTATAAAGAAGCCGGCTTCAGGAAAATGACGTTCTTTTCCCATTTTGCATGCGGTGTGTTTTACGGTACTGGCTGGGAGTCATACCGGTTATTTTTTTAAACTGGCGCATGAAGTGCAGCTCATTGTCATAACCGCAGAACAGTGCCAGGGACGAGACAGACATTTCAGAAATACATAGATAAAGCTGTGCATGTCTGATTCGGGCATGGATAATATCCTGTGTGCAGGTTGTCTGGAAAAACTGTTTATATAGATGATGGAAATAGGATACGCTCAGGTTGAGTTTTTGCGCAATCAGTGGTATATCCCATTTTTTATAGGGGGCATTCAGGATTTCTATGCGAAGTTCGTTTAAGGAATAATAGTTTTTGTTATTTGTATTGAGGTCAGAAAGAGTATGCAGCCGGTTGCTCAGGGAATAGAGCAGGGCGTGCATCAGTGAATCGATCACCTGCGTGCTGTAAGGATAGGGGGATAATTTTTCCTGTACAATCGATCTGGTGTAATCTGTCAGTGTACCCAGACAGGGAAGTGTAAAAGGGCAGTTAACAGGAATTGCGAGTTCATGGAGCAGGTTTGTATCTTCGCAATGCAGTTCGAAATGAATCCAGTCGTCATTATAATGGGGAGTTAAACATCCATAGTGGACAGGAGAGTGAATTCCATAAATCATTACGGTATTCGGCGGGAAAGATATATTCTCTCCATTGAGTTCAAAAAAAGATTCTGTTTTAATAAGCAATAAAGTATAATCGTCAAATCCGTCAGGACAAGAGCGGTCAAGTATCATCTTATGCATGGAATCATATCCGCAGACGTTGACTGTGATCATAACAATCCTCCATTCTTGCTCAGCCTGTGAAAAATTTATTTCTCACGGGAATCCTTCTTTTTTGCAGTAGACAGATAATCAACAAAATAGCAGAAAATGTAAGTTTATCATATTATAGGAAATTGTAAAATGATTGTCAACATGATAGGGTGTAAAAAAGGGGGAGGAAAAAGGAATGATTCATAATCCTGTTTTGCGTGGGTTTCATCCGGATCCTTCAATCATCCGGGTTGGTGAAGATTATTATATCGCTACGTCTACCTTTGAATGGTGGCCGGGAGTGCGTCTGCATCATTCAAAGGATCTTGTTCATTGGGAATTAATCGAATATCCGCTCGTCCGGAGTTCACAACTGGATTTGCGGGGAGTAGGCCCTTCGCAGGGGATATGGGCGCCCTGCCTTACTTATGACAAAGGCGTCTTTTATCTGGTATATACTGTGGTAAAGGCTTTCTATTGTAATATGTATGACACAGAAAATTATCTGGTAACAGCGGAAAGTATTCATGGTCCATGGTCGGATCCTGTGGCATTGAATCATTTTGGATTTGATCCGTCTCTGTTCTATGACGATGACGGGCGAAAGTATATGGTCAGTATGGTGACGGATCACAGGGTGCCGAAGATATATGGGGGCCTTATGAGATGTACTGTCCTGTAGATTATTCCGATAGAACAAAAGCGGGATATTATATTGAAACTGTCCCTGCGGGGAACGCAGGTGCAGTTTTTCTATGGATTCCCAGGGGAAAAAATTCAGAAGATAGGGCCCTGCATTAATGGAAGCTTTTTATCAGATGAAGCCTGTAAGGAAGGCTGGTTTACCGGAACCATGATAGGGATTTGCTGCCAGGATCTGACAGGATTCGGAAAGCATGCGGATTTTGACTGGTTTGAAGTGTGCGGTCCGGATGAGGAAAGATAAGGGAAACAGATTACAAAATGCAAATTATAATGAGCACAGGGAGGAAGAAGAAAATGCAGCGTTACGAAGAATGGGCGGATACCGTAATCGAAAAGATACGAAGAAAAATGAAATGGGTAAGCGAAAAAAACAGGAATAAGATTCCTTACAGGACTGATGGGAACGGGGATTATGACGACAGATCGGATACGTCGAAAGAGTGGAATATCGATGACGGGCCAAACTGGTGGACCAATGGTTTCTGGGGCGGAATCTGCTGGCTTATGTATCAGGATACCGGGGAACAGCGCTATGCCGATATTGCCCGTGTGTCAGAAAAAAAGATGGAACAATGTTTTATGGATTTCTATGGACTGCATCACGACGTGGGTTTCATGTTTGTGCCTACGGCGGCAGCCGATTATGTTCTGACCGGAAATGCGGATTCTAAGAGAATTGCCATGCATGCAGCTACACTTCTGGCGGGGCGCTTTAATCCTGTGGGGAAATTTATCCGGGCATGGAATGACCTGGAGGAAGACACAAGAGGCTGGGCAATCATCGATTGTATGTTCAATCTGTCTTTGCTGTATTGGGCCAGCGAGGAGAGCAAAGACCCCAGATTTCGTCAGATTGCCATGCTGCATGCAGATACGGTAAGGAAGAATTTTGTCCGGCCGGATGGTTCGGTGTGCCATGTGGTGGAATTTAATCCGGAGACCGGAGAAATGATACGCAGTCTTGGAGGTCAGGGTTATCAGGAAGGATCTGCGTGGACCCGCGGTCAGGGGTGGGCGCTGTACGGCTTCATGATCAGTTTCCTGCATACGGGAAAGCAGGAATATCTGGATACGGCAAAACGCGTGGCAGATTACTGCATGGCGAATGTCCCGGAAAGCGGAATCATACCTGTCGATTTCCGCCAGCCTCCTCAGCCGGCTTATGAGGATTCCTGCGGCGCCTGTGTAATTGCAGGGGGGCTGCTGGAACTGGCAAAGCATGTGCCGGAGGAAGAGCGTGGAAAATATGAGGAGACGGCGGTGCGGATTCTTCATGCCATAGCGGACAATCGGGCGGATTTCGGGGAGAGCTGCGATGCCATTGTGCAGAATTGCAGTGGGGCTTATCATTCGCCTGAGCATCATTTCACCATGGTATATGCGGATTACTTTTTCATAGAGGCAGTCTATAAGCTGAAGGGTACAGGCAGGCTGTTATGGTAAGGCTTATCTGTCTTTTGCATGTTTGTGCCGCCAGGGCGGCGGGAGGAGAAGGTTGAAATATCGTATGGAGAAGTTATGCCTTAGTAAGAGAAAAGCGGATGGTATATTTGAGGTGAGAAAATATGGAGCGAAAGGGGATGGCGTTACCAAAGACACAGAAGCCATCCAGCAGGCCATCGATGAGTGCGCACAGGCAGGCGGCGGCACAGTGCTGCTGGAAGGCGGTACTTTTTTATCCGGAGGCCTGTATCTGAAATCCAATGTGATACTGGAAGTATCGATTTCCGCTGTACTGCTGGCAAGCGGCGATATCGCGGATTATGGGACAGATACCCATCATAACCGTTATCGGAATGAGGAGGCTTTGGACAGATGCTTTCTCTTTGCGGCAGACGTGGAGAATATCGGTATTGCAGGATATGGACGGATTGACGGTAACGCGGAGGCTTTTCCCAATGCGGGCAGTATTTACAGACCCATGCTGCTGCGTTTTCTGCGGTGCCATCATATCTTCCTGGAGGATGTCCGATTGTACAATGCCGCCGCATGGACGACTGCTTTCCTGGACTGTGCGGATATCAGAATCCGGGGAATCGATATCCGGAACGAACGCAGATACAACGGCGACGGACTGGATTTTGACGGATGCAGTCATATTTCTGTGGCAGACTGCCATATTCAGGGGACGGATGATAATCTGTGTTTACAGTCCTCTTCTGAAAAATATCCAATGGAGGATGTCCGGATTGTCAACTGTGAATTTACTTCTCTGTGCGCAGGTGTCCGTATCGGGTTAAAGTCTGTCGGCAATATCAGCGGAGTCGTCATTTCAAACTGTATCTTCCATAACGTGTGGCGGGAGGGAATCAAGATAGAA
The DNA here is from genome assembly GCA_023664485.1 of Bacteroides fragilis. Classification (GTDB taxonomy): domain Bacteria; phylum Bacillota; class Clostridia; order Lachnospirales; family Lachnospiraceae; genus UBA3282. Next base: position 28,036 of record JAMPFK010000010.1, read on the forward strand.
TGCAGCGAAGGCGGTAAGATCTCTGATATTGTAATCCGGGGGGCGGTCATGAAGAACGTGTCCAGGCCAATATGGGTTTTATTGAATAACCGTTTTGAACCGGAGGGTTACGGAAGCTCCAGGGAGCTGTTGGAGATACCGTCTATCGGCGCCCTGTGTAATATTCTGATATCCGACATAACGATCACAGATGAAGACGAAATGAAATATACGCATTATCGTTTTGAAGATGATATTATGGGAAGCCCGCGTTTCGGCGGAATACGGATTGATGCCGAAGCAGGCCATCCTATTGAGAATATGATCCTGAAAAATATTATTTATACTGCGATTGGCGGCGTGAAAAGAAGTGAGATTCCGGAAGGGTATCCCAGGGTTTTAGACAGGCAGAAAGAGCCTGCGGGGACTTCTTCGGAGAATTATTATCCTGACTGGAGCCGAGCAGTGTTTCTGGATTGCAGGAATGTCAGAAATCTGATACTGGATGACTGGATTGTCCACAGAAAAAATCCGGATGAGAGAGAGGGTATCATGATCGAGGGATGCGCCGTGATCCGGCAGAATATATATGAAGTTTGAAAATGTGTATTGGACAGGCCTCAGGCGCATAGGCTGCAATTTGTGTCTTCCAGTCACAAATATCGCAGGTTGAGAAAAAGATGTGTTTATTGGATAGAAAGAACAGGAAAGGATGAGGATATGGAATTAGAAAAAATCGCGAGAGGAATCTGGAAAGGGCGCATTGGTATACCGGAACCGCATACACCGGCAGCGCAGAGGCAGTTTCCGATGCGGGAGGAGGCTTTGGAGCTTCTGGAAGAGACCGTGCTTCCCGAAGCGGCAAACGGCATCACCAGCCGTAAAAGTTCCAGAGGGCTGCAGATTATGCTGCCCATGGACAGTGATGAAGATATTTATGGTTTCGGGCTGCAGCTGCGGAGCCTGAATCAGGCGGGAAGAAAACGGCTGCTCCGGGTGAATTCCGATCCGGTGGCGGATACGGGCGAGGGGCATGCGCCGGCGCCGTTCTACGTCTCTACGGCGGGTTATGGTCTGCTGGTGGACACTTTCCGTCATGTGGAATTTTATATGGGAACGAATCTGGAAAAGGGGCGTTCCGCTCATCATAAAGAAGTGAATCAGGTTCATACGGAATTTTCGGAGTCGGCGCTCTATGCCTTTAAAAGCAACAGAGAGAGGCGTACCGTCATCATTGACCTGAAAGCTGTACCCGGCGTGGAATTTTACCTTTTTGCCGGGAATGTTAAAGAGGTGGTGCAGCGGTATAACCTGTTTTCCGGGGGAGGCTGCCTGCCGCCTATGTGGGGGCTGGGCGTATGGTACCGTTCCTACGGGGGCAGTAACCAGGAGACGGTCAGTCGTCTGGCAGGAGAGTTTCGGAAGGAGAAAATGCCGGTGGATGTGCTGGGTCTTGAGCCAGGCTGGCATTCCCATAGCTACTCCTGCACCTATCAGTGGTCCTATTTGTTTCCGGAGCCCGAAAAGATGTTGGATGCGTTAGGCAGACAGGGATATAAGGTCAATTTGTGGGAGCATCTCTTTGTTTATCCGGCAGCCCCCTTTTATCAGGAGCTGCTGCCTTATGCGGGCGAATATGAGGTGTGGAACGGATTAGTGCCGGATTTTGGCATGCGGGAAGCTGTGAAAATATTTGCGGATTACCACAGAGAGGCATTTGTAAAAAAGGGAATTCACGGATTTAAGCTGGATGAATGCGATAATTCCGATTTGAATCCCTCCAACTGGTCTTTTCCTGATGTGGCGCAGTTCCCTTCGGGAATGGATGGTGAGCAGATGCATGCGGCTGTCGGCGGGATGTACCAGAAGTTAATCTATGATGTATTTCACGGGGAGAACAGGCGGACGTACTCTCAGGTCAGATCGTCGGGGGCATTGGCCGCGCCGCTGCCATTTGTTCTGTATTCGGATTTGTACGATCATAAGCAGTTCATACGGGGCATGGTCACATCGGGCTTTTCCGGCCTGCTCTGGGCGCCGGAGGTACGGGACTGCAGAAACGGACAGGATTTGCTGCGGCGTATGGAGACAATTATGTTTTCCGCTCATGCTGTCTACAATTGCTGGCGGATCCCGAATCCGCCATGGAAGCAGGTGGATATTGAGAAGAACCTCGCCGGAGAATTCATGCCGGATGCGGAGTATTATACGCAGGTCTGCAGAAAATATCATGAGGTTCGGATGTCTCTGCTGCCTTATCTCTACAGCGCTTTCGTGAAGTACTGGAAAGAGGGAATTCCGCCTGTCCGGGCGCTGGTGTTCGATTATGAAGACGATCCGCAGGTGAGGAACATAGACGACGAATATCTATTGGGGGATAATCTCCTGGTAGCGCCTATGGTCATAGAAGACGGTATTCAGCGCAAGGTATATCTTCCGGAGGGAAGGTGGCACGATTTCTGGGAGGGCGGTATTCAGAATGTATCAGAAAAGGATATCCCCGAAAGAAATGTTTTAGAAGGCGGGGAGACTTATCTGATCCACGCGGATTATGACAAAATTCCAGTCTTTGTCCGGGATGGCTGTATCCTTCCTCTGGCAGAACCGGTGGAGTGTGTCACATCGGATACTGTGTTCACGATTCTGCCGAAAGTCTATGGGAACGGACAGGAAGGGTGTCTGTTATACGAGGATGACTTTGAAACTTTTGCTTATGAGCAGGGCAGACAAAACTGTGTGCGGTTGTCAGTAGATGCCGACGGCAGGATACGGGAGGAGCGTACCGGCAATGAGAGGAAACGGTATAAGGTGATTCTGCAGGAATCACAGGATGATAGATGAATGTTACTTTTTATACTTGTGTATTAACTTTTAAACTGTCAAAATAAAGAGCGCCTGACGATACGAATTTTGATTCTATTGCAGGTGCTTTATTTATTGGATTTTTTTAAAAAGAAAAAAGCTTTACAATGAATCCTATCATATAAGAAAGAGAGAGGAAAAGGCTATGAAATCTGCTACAAAACAATCAACAAAGAAAAAAAGCGGTTTTTTTGCGGGACTGGCTTATGACATCAGGCATAATCCCTATCTGTGTCTGCTCTGCCTGCCCGCCATTCTGTGGTTCTGTATATTTTCTTACAGTCCATTGATTTATCTGCTGACTGCTTTCAAAAAGTACCAGCCTACAAAAGGGCTGTGGGGAAGCGAATGGGTGGGATTAAAGAACTTCCAGGCATTCTTTGGTTCAAGTGCGTTCTTTCAGGTAACTTACAATACGATTTTCCTGAATGCACTGTTCATCGTGACTTCCATGGTGGTATCCATCTTTATCGCAATTGCGCTTTCAGAGATCGGTAACAGGAAGTTTAAGAAGGTAACGCAGTCCGTGGTTATTCTGCCCCACTTCATCTCATGGACAGTCATCGCGCTGCTTTGTGAAGCCCTGCTGAAAACGCAGAACGGATTTATCAATAATATGTTGGTATCCGTCGGGCTGGAGAAGATTAATTTTTATCAGGATGCCAGCGTATGGCCGGCATTGCTCGTATTTCTGCGGATCTGGCAGGGAGCGGGCTATGGTTCTATTGTTTATCTCGCTACCATCGCGGGGCTGGATCAGGAAATGTTTGAGGCTGCCAGAGTGGATGGTGCGACCAGGGGCCAGTGCATCCGTTATCTTACCCTTCCGCTTTTAAAGACCACAGCCATTATGCTGTTTATCATGAATGTAGGTAAGATTTTCAACGGTGATTTCGGTATGATCTACAATCTGGTGGGAACGAATTCCATGCTGTACCGGACTACGGATGTTATTGATACCTATGTATACCGTATGCTGGTGGAATCTACGAACATCGGGCAGTCAGCGGCAGTCAGCTTCTACCAGTCCATCATGGGCTTCGTTATCGTCATGGCGACCAATGCGCTGACGAAGAAACTGGATCCGGATTCAGCATTGTTCTAAAATAAATTATAAATTTAGGAGGTTACTATGGCAAAACAAATTTCTGATGAAACCTATGCGGCGAAATCAAAGATAAAAATGACCACTGCGGATAAGGTATTGAATGGATTCTTTTATATAGCCATCACACTTTTCGCCATCCTGTGCCTGCTGCCCTTTATTCTGGTGGTTTCCGCATCTTTGACACAGGAGCAGGCATTAACAATGAATGGATATTCTTTGTGGCCCAAAGAGTTTTCACTGGACGCATACAGGCTGGTAACGGTAAGCGCCGACATTCCGCAGGCCTATCTGGTAACGATATTCATTACCGTGTTCGGTACATTTCTGTCCATGTTGTTTACCTGTGCGGTGGCTTATGCCATGAGTGTCAAGAATTTCAAAAGCCGTTCTGCGCTGGCGCTGTTTATCTATTTTACCATGCTCTTTAACGGCGGCCTGGTGGCCAATTACCTGTTGATGACGAAGACGCTGCAGCTGCAGAATACGATAGGAGTGCTGATATTGCCTGCTATCTGCAACGCATGGAACATACTACTTATGCGTAATTTCTTTAACGGAATTCCAGATTCCCTGGCAGAATCCGCCAAGATCGACGGAGCCAATGATATTATCATCTTATTTAAGATCATCATTCCCATTTCTTTGCCCGGCATCGCAACGATCGGCCTGTTCTATGCCCTGAGTTACTGGAATGAGTGGTATAAATGTCTGTTGTACATAGATACAAACCATTCGCAATACTATACGCTGCAGTACCTGATTCAGCGAATCCTGCGGCAGGTGAACTATGCGGCGAGCCAGCCGGCGGAAGCAGTCGGGCTGAATTCGGTGTCGCTTCCTACTTATGCCTACCGTATGGCGACTGTTGTGGTTTCTACAGGCCCCATTATTCTGCTGTATCCTTTCCTGCAGAAGTATTTTGTACAGGGCTTGACCGTGGGCTCGGTGAAAGGTTAAGATCAGGAGAATTGTTAAAAGCGGCATAAAAGCCGGTAAGCGAAAAAGAGTCCCAGGATATCTATACCGCCCTGGGACTTATCTTATGATTTCTGTTTTTCATTCTTCATTTTCCTGCGATAATCGCCAGGCGTCATCCCCGTATGCTTTTTTACAAAAGTGAAGAAGTAATTTTTCGTGGAGAATCCCAACTTATCGCTGATTTCGGACAGGGGCATATCCGTATCCAGCAAAAGGCTGCAGATAAGGGAAAGCTTCTTCTGTGTGATATAGGCGGAGAGGGATTCTCCGGTATTATCCTTGAAGATATTCCGCAGATAATTTACGGAAAGATGAACCTGGTCTGCCAGGAAAACCACTGACAGTTCGGGATTGTATATATTGTCCTCCACAAGCTGCAGAATTTCTTCAATCAGTTCTTTTTTACTGGAATCGACCTCTTTTGCTTTGGCCAGCTGCTCGATATCATTCAGGCAGCGTTCCTTCAAACGGGATTCAATGGAATTCAGCGTGCTTTGCTCCAGTGTTTTGTAATCCCAGGTTCCCTGGATGGAGATATAGTTCGTCAGTTCCAGCCGCTGGAGGGAAGTAGCCAGCTGCAGGATGCAGCAGAGGATCTGCTCAATATGATAGGTTTCCACAACCGTGACAAAGTCGTGCACATATTTCGCGGCATCCGCCGGAGCCAGTGATCTGACGGCATTCAGCAGAGCATCTCCTGTCTCGAAAGGATAAATCTCATCCAGAATGGGGGTCAGTTTCAGGTCCGCAGCCATATGGATGGAACCGTTTCCACTGACAAACCGCTGGGAGAAGGCGTCGTATGCGCTGTTATAGGAAAGAGCCAGTTCCGTCAGATCGTCCACCGGGGTTCCAATGCCGGCGGAGAAGGTAATCTTGTAATGCTTCAGGATAAAGCTCTGGGACTGGCGTAACAGCCGGAGGATCTCTTCCGTGTTCAGCTCATTGAAATTCAGCATGAAGATGACGAAGGGCGATTCTATGTCGATATATTGAACCATGACCGCGGATGAAAGAAGCTCTTCCGTTACATTCTGAACGACGTACTTCATCAGGCTGGCTTCCGCATGAATCCCCGACTGTTCGGATGCGGGGGGATCGATACCCAGCAATAGCGCCAGATAGTTCTTTTCGTGCAGACTGGCATTCAGCGCGTCCAGCTCGGCGGAATGGGGGGTGAAAGAGCCGGATGTGTCTGTCAGCAGGGTCTTTAAAAGTTTTTGATTTTGTTCCTTCCGATAGGCATGGCTGATTTCCTGCAGGTCTGTGTTAATCGTCAGAATCTGCTGGTAAGCCTGGGAGAGATAATCGAAGTCATTATGACTTTTCAGCAAGTCTCTGGGAGGAGTTGCCGGATGGGCAGCGATGTAGGTCTTCAGCTGCCGGAGAGGATTGTAGATGATCCAGCTGAGCAGCAGGGACAGCAGCAGGCCGATCACCAGATAGGCTGCGGAATAACGAAACAGGAAAAAGAGCACGGAATTCTCCGGATAAATATACAGATTGCTCAGGCTGCAGATATAGGTAATTCCCAGGCCGGTATTTTTAATGTATTTTACCGATTTGTGGCGGCCGTCTTCCTGGTAAAGGAAAGAACCTCTGTTTTCCGGACAGGACTGGATTTTCTGGTAGAGCTCATTTTCCGTATAGTCTGTGCCGAACAGACCGGGATCGGAGGCGGACATTATCATTCCCGTACTGTTGACCAGGATCATATCGATATATTCGCTTTCTCCCGGAGAGAGCATATTGCAGTAATCATTATAATCGATATTTACAACCAGCGCGCCCGCTGAATTGTGATAAAAAATTGTGGTGAGGACAGGAACATCATAATAGGTAACGCCGCTTGTAGTGTAATTGATGGTGCGCGGATAACAGAACAGGGGTCTGATACTGGGCGTCATTTGCTCCAGCATTTCAAAGATCCCGCTGTCCGTGTGATTGGCGATGGAGGTCCTGCCATTGTGGTCCAGGATAGTTCCGGTCTGAAAATTAATGAAGTAGACAGAGCTTACCATGGAGGTTGACATACGAAGGGTATCATTGAGATCTTTGGCCTCTAATGCCATGGTGTTATTGTAATTGTTTCCATACAGGATATTCGTTATAGAGGTCATGTTCAATATATTATAGCAATAGCTGATGATGGACTTTAAAGTGGTCTGATTGACATTGCAGGCCTGGGTAATGGTATAATCCTGCATATCTTCCAGCGTCTTATTGTAATTCCTGTTTATGAACAGAAACAGGATAAGAATGAAAATAAGAAAAATAACACAGGTAGCCAGAAGGTAGGAAGAGAGAACCTTCTTATAATAATCGCTGCCCTGATATTCCTGTTTCATAGTTCTGATAATGCTTTTGATTCTCATTTTCCGGCGTCTCCTTCGGAGTGTATTGAATATAATGATGAAAAAGTGTATTAATCTTTAATTATTATACCATTTTCCGGTTCCGTTGTAAAAGGGGTATAAATCGTTAAGATAAACTATTTCGTTATTTTATGAAGTTGAAAAGGGTAAAATAAGACTATATCATAAAAGCACGCCCGAAGCGGGGAGTGTGAAGTCGGATGGATATTGCACAGCCGTATTTGTACATTCTGATGTCCGGGCAAAAAATACATAACAGGAAGCGAGGAAAAATTTTATGAAAAAGAAATGGGTTGCGCTTACATTAGCGGCAACAATGACTGTAAGCACATTGACGGCTTGCGGCAATTCCAATGAAGCCGGCGGCACTTCTAATGACGGCGGAACTTCTTCCGGCAGTCAGGAAAGCGCGCAGCAGGATTCAGCGGAAAAAAATACGACGGAAGAGTCTTCTGCAAATGCTGAAACGGCTCCCGGGGAGACAGTGACCATTAAGTTCCTTCACAAAGGACCGAAACCTGACGGCTGGGATGCGGTTTATGAAAAATATCTGGAAATGACGAAGGATACCCTTAACATTGAACTGGATGTCAACTGGGTGGAACATTCGGATTACAAAGATAAGCTGAATCTGGAGATTACTTCCGGTTCCGAGTGGGATCTGGTATTTGATGCATCCTGGGTACAGCTGAAAAATCTGGCTCCGGAAGGTTATTATGCGGATCTGTCCGGGTATTTCAACAATCCTGATGAGTATCCCGGACTTGCTAAGGCATTTTCGGCGGAGACGATGGAATCCAACATCTGGTTTGATTCCATGTGTTATATTCCTCTGTTTGAGGTATATGGAAACGGTATCCCCTGTATCTGGTACAGGCTTGACTGGGCGAAGGAATGGAATATCGGCAACGACGGAAAGATAGAAAGCTATGACGATATGGAAGCCTACTGGCAGGCAGCGGTGGACAACGGCAAGATCGGATACGGCGCTACGCAGGCCCGTGGTTTCTTCCAGCAGCTTTCCTTAAGAGGCGAAGTGTATCCCGGTTCTGCAGAGGCAGGATTGCAGCAGTTTTCCGCAGGCGGTCTGACGATCTGGACCTACAGCAAGGACAATCAGCTGCTCGCTTATGCGGTAGAAGGAGCCGGGGATGAGGCTTTCAAGGACTTCCCGGAAGGATGGCAGTATGATTTTGGCATGGACAGGTATGAGAAATTCTCAGAGTGGCAGGATGCAGGATATATCGATCCCGATTCTTTAAGCTGTACGGATGCCGGAACTCCTTTTGAAAGCGGCCTGAGCGCATCTTATGTAGGGACATTGGATGATTATATAGGAATGAAGGATGTAGAGAATACTCTTGGTGAAGGTTCCGTCGGATTTTTCGTATACTATGATGGAATCCGGAATCAGGAAAAGGGCGCTATCGCGGTAGATTATGCCGGCAATAACGGCTTGTGTGTTCCGGCAAACTCCGACAAGATTGACTCTACCATGAAGTTTTTGGATTGGCTGTTCGGTTCCCAGGAGGCGCACGACCTGTTCCAGTTAGGTATTGAAGGTGTGGACTTCCAGTATGGTGAGACGGAAGGAACATATGAGGCGCTGACTTCTTACAGCTCTGATTTCGGCGGCTATGGATGGACATGGAATCCGGAATATGCTTTGATTTCTACCGGCTATGATGATGAAGCTCTTGCTTACAGGCAGTATGAGTACGATCCGGAGAGTTTCTCCTCCCTGCCGATCCTTGGTTTCCACTTCGATACGACGGATATAGATTTATCCACCGCGGTGGCACAGTGTACGGCTGTAACGGATATGGTTTCCACCGTTAAGCTTCACGGCATTAAAACGGACGGCAATGGCGTTACCTATGATACGATTACGGAAATGCTGAACGCAAATGTAGCTTCCGCTATGGAGAATGGCGGGCAGGAGGTAGTAGATGCCCTTGTAGAGCAGTTAACTGCGTTCCTTGCTACGAAATAAATGATTTCTATAAGAACAGGAAAAGCATGACAGGCGGCTGAAATGCCGATAACCGGAAAAGCGGTGTGTTTTAGCAGGGCACACCGCTTTTTCCGGCGCAGGGGCAGTCTGTGGGAGTGTGGGCAGATGCTGAGATTGGATATTGCGGAAAGGAAAACAGAAAATGAAGGAAGCAAGGATTGATTTGCTGCAGGAATGGAAACAGGAGAATCTGGGACGGGGAATCCGTTTTTCTTATCCTGAGCCGGAGGAAGCAAGAGGTTTTTATCCCTGTGGTTTTGTGCGAAAAAATGACAGCGCCGCCGACCTGACAGGATGGCATGGCCTGTTTTTAGCATTGAGGGAGAAAGGAGGCAGGACTCCGGAGGAAAGGGAGCGGCAGCCGGAACAGGATTGGAAACTGTATGTCACGGTCTTTTTTGCGGAGGAAAACCCTTTGAAGATACAAATCCCCGTGCTTTGGCGCAATGGAGAGGCTTTTGTGGAGATTCCGTTTACGCGTTTCCCCCAGGAGCTTGCCAGAGGGAATCGCTGGGAATTCGTGACGGCGGTGGAGATTGGCTGGCATTGCGGTGATGTAGAGCTGACGGAGTGCACCGTCCGGCGCCGCCCCGGCATTTATATTCATATGCCGGTAAAAGGAAGATCCGGAAGTGTGGGAGAACATATATATTATCGTGGAGCCGTCTATAATTGCGCGTCCGAGAGCCTGTCGGTGACAACGGAACAGGTATTTGAGGGGTGGGAATCTCTTATGGCCGTTATATGTCTCGGACAAAGGGCAGAAGAGGCCGGGGCTGCAGCCATAGAGGAGAGTTCTGAGAACCATACGGTGCTGGCGCCAGGGGAATCCGTACCGTTTGCGGTGTCTGTGACGATACATGATGATATGGTTCCCGGCGGGCATGAGAATACGCTGGTCAGGGTGTATGGACAGGGCGGTATGACTTCATGCCAGGACAGCATAGAGCTGAAAACGCTCTGCCGTCTTCCGCATCCTTATCTCTACCATAATGCCGCAGGATGGAAGATGACAATGGAGAACATAAAGCGGTATGAACCTTACAGCGGGGATTACCAGAAGTACCGTAAGGAGGCAGATTCATGGATTGTTACGGATCCGTTGGAAGAACGGCCTTTTTGTTATGAGACTGCGGCGGAGTCGGCGGTCATGTCTGCGGCTTATCTGTATGCACTGACCGGAGAGAGGGGGTATGCGGAGAAGCTGGCGGATTTCTTCCGGCGTTTTTCCAATCCAACAGATGGATATCCGGCCAGGAAGCGGGGATGCAGCCAGTCCTATGTGCAGGAAGGGCATTTTTTTAAGCATCTGGCGGTTTCCTATGACATCATTTATGATTCCGGCGCGCTTACCCGGGAAGACAAGGCGGCCATGGAGAGGTGTTTCCGGCTGTACATGGAGATGTTGGACGTACATATCCTGGACGGACATATTTCCAACTGGATTCTGTCGGAATTACAGGGAGCCCTGTTCGCCGCCCTGGCGCTGCAGGATATGGAGAGGGCGCTGAGGTTCGCTTTCGGCAGGGGCGGTATCTTTGAGCAGTTCCGATATGGGATTTTTAACGATGGATGGTGGCATGAGTGTTCGGTGGGCTACAATACATGGGTATCTTCCATTATGCTTCATACGGTCCATGCCCTGTTGCCTTTTGGATATAATCTGGTATATACTTATTTCCGTGTACCCTTTAATAAAGAAGTAAGATCTACTTATCAGGGAAAGGCGCCGGCAGTTCCGTTTGGTATGTATAACCAGAAGTGGGGAGGTAACCGCAAGTCCGCAGTCTGTATCAAAGATATGTTTGACGCTACGCTGCCCTTCCTTGATTACAGAGGCGTATTGTTTGGAATCGCGGATTCTGACGAGAAAAAACTGTCGGGTGTTCACTTTGGTTCTACCTATGACCTGGCTTATCATTATTATAAAGATGACCGGTATCTGCCTGTCATCGCGAAGAATGAGTGCGATGCTGTTTTCGGAAATCCTGAGACACATATGCGGGCGCTGAAAAAGGATGCAGATATGCTGCCTGTGGGAAACGCCTGTGCGGACAATATTGGACTGGCCATGCTGCGCAGCCGGAAGCCGGGCAGAGAGCAGAGAGAGCAGATTCAGGCAGTGCTGCGCTATGGTTCCCACGGTAACGCGCATGGACATTTCGATATTACGGATTTGCTGTCCGTGATGCGCTATGGAAGGAGCTTTTTCAATCCGGAGAACTGTTGGTGGGGATATGCCCATTTTATGTACAAATTTTATGTACAGTGTTCGCTGACCAAGAATATGGTTGTGGTAGATGAAAAAATGCAGATTCCCGCAGATTCAAGAAAGATTCTGTGGCATAGTGAGGAAGGCCTGCAGGCCGCCGGCATCGAGGTGCGGACCAGATGGTCTTACCCGCCCTATGGGGGGATGGTCTACACACAGGACGGACAAACCGCAACAAAGGAGGAATTACGCAAGCGGTGTAAGATGAATGGATGTTTCCTGCCGATTGTGGAAGGAGAAGGAAGCCCTGGCTATGGGGAATTGACAGGCTTTACGGAACCCATACTCCAGAGAAGGATTATGGCAGTGACGGATGATTATATTGTGCTGTTCGATTATGTGGAAGGAGAACAGGAGCATTGTTATGACAGCCTGATGCAGATAAAAGGTTTTCTTGGGATAGAAGGGGCGGACGTCAGGCAGACGCATCATACGGAGCAGATGAATACTAACCCGGTTTCTGATGCGCAGTTTATTACGGACTGTAACTGGTATGAGGCGAAGGGCGGCAGTGTGGCCCGTTTCCGCACGGTATTCACTGAGGAGCATGCAGGGGAGCGTCTGGTCTGCGACAGATCCAATTACAATGAGCCGGGCATCCTGAACATGGATGTGCATACGGCCTGGCCAAAACAGACGCAGCAGATGGTGGGCCGGGTAGCAGTCTATGACGGATGGGCGGCAGACGGAAACGGCTATACGATCCCATTGTCTTACCGTGTGGATTTAGACGGAACAGAGGCTGATTCGGGTGCGTTCGACGGATGGATTTTAGGCAGAGGGGAAGTGTCGCTGGACGTAAAGGGAGCTTCCCAGGCGGTTTTATCCTTAAAGCAGGGAATCATGCATAATGAAACCGGAAATCCGGTCAAGACTCCGCAAGGGGTATTCTGGGGAGAAATCTGTCTGGAGCTGGAAGATGGAACGGTGCTGAATCTGGGCCAGAGCCTCAAGAGGATAGAAGAACAACGTACAGGGGAAGAAATCGGATTTGGCGGAAGATGGCCGGCGGAAAGAGTCCGGATGGAGAATGTGGATATGGGATATGGCATCGGCAAAGATTATAAAGGCGGCCGGGTGACGATTGTGGGAACGGAATATCCGTATGCGCTTGGAGCGAGTCCTGTTGACCATGAGAAAGAAAGCCGTATCCTTTTGAATCTGGATGGACTTGGAGCGGTGAAGCTGTCTGCCTGTGTGGGCGTGGATGCTTTTCCCGGAGATGAATGGCAGAAGCGTAAGACTTATGCCGTGCGCACGCATGGAAAAGTGGGGCGTTTTGTGACAGTGATCGAGCCTTATGAGGAGGAAGCGGTAATCGTACAGGTGGATGCCGGCGGTCCCGATAAGGTACAGGTGGCGCTGAAAGACGGCAGGGTACAGGAAATCACTCTGACAGGAATTCGGGAGAATAATCCCCAGGTGACGGCGCGTCTGGTATCAGCGATTGGGCAGGAAGGAGACAGGAGCGTAAAATGAACAGGGAGTTTTCTTATTACAGGTTTTTTCGGGAACTATATGGTAAAAGGGGGCAGAAATATGCCTTTTTGGCAAAGACTGTCGGGGAATTTGAGCAGTGGAAGGGAGCGTTCCGGCAGGAGATTGGGGAGACATTCGGGCTGAAGGGATTGGAAGACATCTGCAGGCAGTGCGGTTTACAGGAACGGTTTCTGGAGGAAGTGCAGCGCAGGGAAGCCGTGAAGGAGAAGGGATATACCAGAGAGAAATATGTCATGGAAACCCTCCCTGGGGTATTTATGCCGTTTTATGTATTGATTCCGGCAGATATAAAACCGGATGAAAAACGTCCGGCCGTGATTGCTCTGCCCGCGCATGGGGCCAATAAAGATACTGTTGCTGGCGTTTTCTCCTGTCCCGAAGTGGAAGAGAAGCTGATGCGGACGCCGGAAGAAGCTTACGGTAAAGCGCTTGTGCAAAAAGGCTGTATTGTAATTTGCCCGGATCCGCCGGGATATGGGGAAAGAATAGAAGATTTTTCCAGTGAAGACCGGTCGTTTGCATCGGAGCTGAAAAGAAATCCATTGGGATCTTCCTGCAAGGATCTGGCCCAGACAGCAGAAGCATTGGGGCTAAGCCTGACTGCTTTGGTCATTTGGGATCTGATGAGATTAGTGGATTTTGTACAGAGCTATGAGAAAGTGGACAGCAGGGAGATTGGATGTGTCGGTTTTTCTGGAGGGGGACAATATGCCATGTGGCTGGCAGCCATGGACGACAGAATCGGCAGAGCGGCGGTCAGCGGATATGTGCATGGATATTATGACAGTATCCTGGATACGCATCTTTGTCCCTGCAACTATGCCCCCAATCTCTGGCTGATGGGGGATATCAGCGATATATGTTCCCTGATTGCGCCGCGCCCGCTTTATATTGAGAACGGAATCCATGATGTGGAAAACGGCCTGAAAGGGATTGACGGGCCGAAGGAACAGGTCGAAAGAATACGGAATGCGTATCGATTGTTTGGCAAAGAAGAACTGCTCATACATGAGGTATTTGACGGTGGGCATATGTGGTATGGCGGCTGCCTGGGAAACGGATTTTTTCACAATACGAAGTGCTGACAGCGCAAATCGTCTGCTTTTGCGGATGGAAAAAGTTAAGAAGACAACAGCTTTTCGTAAATGATCCGGTCGCTGTCCTTAAAAACATTAAAGACGACCCGTTCCATACAGCCGTCGTGAGCTCTTAAAAAGGCGGTCACAGTCTTTACCGCGATTTCGGCCGCCTTGTCGTTCGGGAAATGAAATTCTCCCGTGGAAATACAGCAGAAAGCAACTGTCTTGATATTATTTTCCAGACAGCAATGCAGGACATTTGCATAGCAGTTTTGTAAATCCTGACAGAGCGTGTCGTTCAGTCTTCCGTATACGATGGGGCCGACCGTATGGATAACATAGTCGCAGGGAAGGTTATAGCCGGAGGTCAGCGTAGCCGTGCCGGTCGGCTCTTCATATTCCCTGCCATATTTCATTCGTCTGCGGCTCATGATGCGGCTGCATTCCTCTCGAAGCTGCATCCCGGCGGCGCTGTGGACCGCATTGTCGATACATCTGTGGCATGGCACGAAACAGCCCAGCATCTGGGAATTGGCGGCATTGACGATCGCGCTGATCTTCAGCCGTGTGATATCGCCCTGCCAGAGCGACAGACGCCCGGAAAGGGAAGCTTCTTTTTGGATAACAGAGGCGCCTTTGCCGAACTGTTCTTCGACGGTCAAAATATCAGCCAGCGTGACGATTCCTTTTTCCCGAAGTTCTTCCTGGAGATAGCCGTCCTGCAAGGCTGCCAGTTCATCGGACAGTTCTTTCGGCATCCGGATGTTCATGAGGGAGCGGATGATGTTTTTCTTTTCCGGCAGGCTGTATCCTGTCGTATCGAGGTTTTGATATTCTGCGGAATCCGCTTTTAATTTTTCCAGAAAAATATCTGTTTTTTTCATTTCGTTCATCCCTGACACATGCCTTTCCGAAAACCCTTATCCTGTTCTGTTATTGTTATGCCGTTTACTATACAATAACATCGGAGCGACACGATGTAAAGAAGGGATGTTGGAGCGGCGGCTGAACTGAAAACGGATTTCCGCGGGAATGCCGGCCGCGGCTATTGACAAAACACTCTCCGGAGGATATACTAAAATAAGTTAGTGGCTACTAACCGACAAGCCACTCTTTTTATGCGGGACGGTTAGTTTCGACTAATCAATTCAGAAATGATATTTGCCAACGGAGGGATAAGGAATGTCGGAAGAAGAGAGAAAGTTTTTGGAGATCGTGGATTTAAAGAAGGGATTCGGCAGCGGGGATACCCGTCAGGAAGTGCTGCGCGGCATGAGCTTTTCGGTCGCGAAAGGGGAGTTCTGCGTGCTTCTTGGGCCTTCCGGTTCCGGGAAATCGACGCTGCTCAATATTATCGGCGGAATCGACAGCGCCGATGCGGGATATATATCCATAAACGGCGATAAACTGAAGGATTTGGGAGAAAAGGGATTGACCCGGTACCGCCGGAAGCATTTGGGCTACGTTTTTCAAATGTATAATCTGATCGGGAATCTGAATGTGAAGGAAAATATTGAGGTCGGCGCTTATCTGTCGGACGCGCCGCTCGATATCGACGAGCTTCTGCATACGCTCGGACTCTACGACCACAGGTACAAGCTTCCAAATCAGTTGTCCGGCGGGCAGCAGCAGCGCGTTTCGATCGGCCGTGCAATCGTTAAGAATCCGGATATCCTGCTTTGCGATGAACCGACGGGCGCGCTGGATTACAATACGTCGCGGGGAATATTGAAGCTGATCGAGGATGTGAATCAGAAGTACGGCAATACCATAATTATGGTGACGCATAATGAAGCGATTCAAAATATGGCGGATCATGTGATAAAACTGCATGATGGAACGATACGCCGCAATGAAATTAACGCAGATAAAATTCCGGCCGCGGCTCTGGAATGGTAAGGAGGTTCGTCATGAAAAATCCACTTTTAAAGAGAATTCCGAGAGAGCTTTTGGGCGATTGGAGAAAATATCTCGTTGTCAGCCTGTTTCTGATTCTTACCATCGGATTTGTATCGGGAATGTATGTTGCAAATGAAAGCATGATGACGGCGGCGGATGAGGGCGCTTCAAAATACAGGCTGGAGGACGGGCATTTTGAGCTGGAGTATCGGGCGGACGGGGAACTGGCCGACGCGGTCCGAACCGGGGAAAAGGCCGATATCAGGCAGTATTACAGGAATAAGGCGGAAGAGGAGCTGGATGAAAAGTTTGAGGAGGAGTTTGCGCGGGAGTTTACGGAAGCATTTGACCTGGAGTTTGAAACAGAGTTCAGGGCGGCGTTTGCGATGCAGATAAAAGAATCCATACTGGCGAGGGGGTTAAAGGAAGCGGAAGCGGAGGCGATGCTTCCGGCAGCGGTTGCGCAGGCAGAGCAGACGGATGCGTATCGGGCGGCGTATGATGCCGCATACGGGGAACTTTATCAGGAAACATATGCCGATGCTTATGCGAAGGCATACGACGGGGCCTGGGAGGAGATTCAGGATGAGATAGAGGAAAAGTATGCGGAAGCGGCGGAAAAGTACGAATTAGAAGATCCGGATTTTGAGGCCGTTCCGGTGCGGCTGTATGAAAACTTTTACCGAAACGAGGAAGAGGACAATCATAACGACGGCGTATCCGACGGGACGGTCAGAGTCTATATCAAAACGGAAGAGATAAATCTGGCCTGTCTTATGGAGGGAAATTTTCCGGAGACGGAGGATGAGATTGCAATTGACCGTATGCACGCGGATAACGCGGGAATCGAAGTGGGGGATGTCATTACGGTCGGCGGGGAGCGTTTTGAGGTCGCCGGGCTGATCGCCTATGTCAATTATGCTACGCTGCATGAGAAAAACACGGATCTGATATTCGACGCTTTGAAGTTCGATGTCGCAATGGTGACGGAGGGCGGTTTCGAGCGTCTGCATCAGGAGATCCATTATGCATATGCCTGGAAGTATGAAAAGGAACCCGCGGATGAAAAGGAAGAAAAAAGCCGTTCGGATGATTTTTTAAAAGCGCTGCTTACGCAGACGCTCGTCCATGATAATGAAATAGAGGATTACCTGCCTGGGTACGCCAATTCCGCAATTCATTTTGCGACGGACGATATGGGCTCTGACGAGGCGATGGGCGGCGTTCTCCTGAATATCCTGATCGTGATCATCGCTTTTATTTTTGCGGTTACGATAAATAATACGATCGCGAAAGAGTCCCAGACGATCGGTACGCTCCGCGCTTCCGGTTATAGCAGGGGGGAACTGGTCCGGCATTATCTTGCCATGCCGGTAATCGTGACGCTGCTTGCGGCAGGCATCGGAAATCTGCTCGGATATTCTGTGTTCAAAAATGTAGTGGTATCCATGTATTATAACAGCTACAGCCTTCCGCTTTATGAAACGATATGGAATCCCGAAGCCTTTTATAAGACAACGCTGATTCCGGCCGCGCTGATGTTTATCGTGAATCTTGTTATCATTATGAAGATGATGCGGCATACGCCTCTGCAGTTCCTCAGGCATGATCTGAAGAAAACGGGACGGAAGAAGACTGTGCGTCTGCCGGGATGGAAATTTTTAAGCAGGTTCCGCCTGCGCATTATCCTGCAGAACATTCCCGCTTACCTCATCCTCTTTGCGGGGGTATTCTTTATCATGGTGATGCTCGCTATGGCGGTCGGGATGCCTAATACGCTTAAATTTTATAAAGAAAATGCCGCGGATATGATGTTCGCAAAGTATCAGTACCTGTTGAAATCCTGCGAAGATGAAGATGGAAATGTGGTCGTTTCACGCAATAGCGACGCCGAAAAATTCAGTATGCGCCCGCTGCTTAAAAAGGGCGGTGCATTGGATGAGGAAATCTCTGTCTATGGTATTTCGGACGACAGCAGATATGTAAAGATCGACGGCCTGGAACTGTTAAAAGAGGGTGAAGTCTGTATTTCGGACTCCTTCCGGGAAAAATATGATCTGGAAGTGGGGGATACCGTTCTTCTGGATGAAAAATATGAGAACGAACAATACCGGTTCCAGGTCGCGGGGATCTATGATCAATGCCAGAGCATTTCCGTTTTTATGCCGATGCGGAATTACCGCGCGCTGTTTGGCCTGGATGAAGAGGAATTTGGCGGTTATATGTCTGATTCGGAAATCACGGATATTGCACAGGAGAATATCGCGGCGGTCATTACGGAGCGCGATATTACGAAAATGTGCGACCAGCTGGATCATTCTATGGGGGCGTATATGCAGTATTTTCAGATTTTGTGTATTCTTTTATCGGCTGTGCTGATTTATCTTCTTACGAAAGTGATTATCGAAAAGAATGAAAATGCGATATCCATGACCAAGATTCTTGGGTATGAGAACCGGGAAATCGCAAAACTGTATCTTTTTCCGACGACTATCGTCTTAGTGGCCGTGGATGCGGTCAGTGTGGTTTTGGGAGCCCTTGTAATGAAGGAAGTATGGAAAGCGATTATGCTCGGCTACAGCGGGTGGTTTCCTTTTGTCATGGAACCGGCGGGATATGGCAGGATGTTCGCTTTCGTCCTGCTTGGATATCTGCTTGTTACGTTTTTCGATTTCAGGAGGATTAAAAAGATTCCAATGGAAGAAGCGCTCAAGAATGTGGAGTGACCGGATGAAAAACGCGCCCGTTCTTTTCTATTGCCTGTTTTTTCTATTTTTGCTATACTTGGCGCAGGGGATTTAATCCGGAAGAATCAATTTCTTCACAAACGAATCTGTTCGTTTTGCAAATACTGCGCCGCGCTCAAATCGCGGACTGAGTAAGAATGGGGGGTTTTCATGGAAAGAGAAGAGAAGGGGTCGTATGGAAAACGGTTTGAAAGGCATGTCGATGAGCTGCGCTGGCTTTATATGGAGCTGTATGATAACGGCTCCATGTTCGCGGAGCTGTGCGATAAGATGCGGGAATTTTATGAGGAACGCGCCGAAGCGCTGAAAAGGCTGGATCTCGAACGGGAGGAACAGCCGGACTGGTATAAAAAGAACGATATGCTCGGCATGATGTTCTATATCGATAATTTTGCCGGAAATATGAAGGGCGTGGAATCCAGGCTGGATTATCTGGAAAAATGTAATGTCAATTACCTTCATCTCATGCCTTTTCTGGATACTCCCAGGGGGCGTTCCGACGGCGGCTACGCGGTATCCGATTTCCGGAAGGTGCAGGAAAAGCTCGGTACGATGGAGGATTTGGAAAGGCTGACGGAGGCCTGTCATCAAAGGGGAATGAACGTCTGCATGGATTTTGTCATGAACCATACCTCGGAGGATCACGAATGGGCGAAACGCGCGCGCCGGGGCGAAGGCGAATATATGAGCCGCTATTTCTTTTTTGATAACCGGGAGATTCCCGATGAGTACGAAAAGACCGTGCCGCAGGTGTTCCCGACGACGGCGCCGGGCAATTTCACATGGCTGCCGGAAATCGGCCACTATGTCATGACGTCCTTTTATCCCTATCAATGGGATCTGAATTATAAAAATCCGAGAGTGTTCAACGAGATGATGTACCATTTTCTCTATCTGGCGAACCGGGGCATCGATATCGTCCGTATCGACGCGGTGCCCTATATCTGGAAGGAACCCGGAACACAGTGCCGGAACCTGAAACAGGTGCATACGATCGTGCGTATGATGCGTATGATTGCCGAAATCGTCTGTCCGGGGATCCTGCTGCTCGGCGAGGTGGTCATGGAGCCGGAAAAGGTGGCGCCCTACTTTGGGACTGTCGATAAACCGGAGTGCCATATGCTCTATAATGTCACGACGATGGCGACGACCTGGCATACGGTGGCGACGAGGGATACCCGTCTTTTGAAAAAACAGCTCGACATTGTGAGCCGTCTGCCCAGGGAATATGTATTTCTGAACTATCTGCGCTGTCATGATGATATCGGCTGGGGGCTGGATTACGCGGCCCTTTGGGAGGACGGTTTCGGGGAGCGCTCCCATAAACAGTATCTGAACGATTATTTTCAGGGCTATGCCGGGGGCAGTATGAGCTGCGGCGAGCTTTACAATGCCGATCCGGTCACGGGAGACGCCAGATTCTGCGGCACGACGGCTTCCATGTGCGGCATCGAGAAGGCCGGTTCCGAACGGGACGAGGCGGCTATGGAACGGGCGATCCGGCTGGATGTGATGCTCCATGCCTGTATGTTCATGCAGTCGGGCATTCCGGTGCTTTATAGCGGCGATGAGATCGGCCAGATCAACGACTATACTTATAAAGAGGATCCGGATAAAGCGCAGGATTCCCGTTATATCCACCGCGGGGCGATGAAATGGGAGCTGGCGGAGAATATTTCGGATGAGCGTTCTGTGGAGGGCCGTATTTTCGGGCGGCTTGGCCGGCTGGAGCAGATCCGGAAGGCGGAAAAGGTATTCATGACGAATGCGGACGTCTGGACGTTCGATACCGGGACGGACAACGTGCTCGGCATCGGCAGATATTACGAAGGGGATATGCTGTCAGGCCTGTTTAATTTCAGCGAATACGATAAAATGGTGCAGGTATCGGAGCAGGAGGAAGTTTATATCGACCTGATTTCCGGGGAAAAAGAAAAAGCCGGGTGGCTGGAGCTTCCGGCTTATGGGTTCTTTTATCTGAAAAAGGCGTGAGAAGGACGTGTCAGGGAGCCGCAGGAAGAGGCTCGTCCCAGACGGCCTTCCGGCAGTATTGGGCGATGGAGCGCAGTAGTTCGTGATGCGCGGCGTAGCGGAGGCTTCCCACGATGTACAGCCTGTCCCGCGCTCTCGATAAGGCGACGTTCAGCCTTCTTGCATCCGCAAGAAAGCGGAAGGAGCCGTGAGTCCTTGTTAAACTGAAAATGACGATATCCGATTCCTTACCCTGAAAACCATCGACGGTATCGACGTTTACATCGAGCCCGGCGAACGATTCCGGCCGCAGCGATTTCCGTATCGAGGCGGCCTGCTGCCTGTACGGGGTGATGACCGCGGCGGATGTTCCGGCGCCGCTGTCGGCGAGTTTCCACAAAAGGCTCCGTATAATCTCCCCCTCATCCAGATTAAAGATCCTGGGATTTCCCGCGTTATTTTTTCCCTGGAGGGGCCAGGCTTTTGTCGGGGTGTAATCTATCCATGTGATACATCCTTTATCGCTGGCGTTTCTTCCATTTTTCAGCGCGCCGCCGTAGAACAGGGCGCCGATCAGACTGCCGATCTGATCCGTCATGCGGTACTGCGTATCGAGTATCGTTACACGAGGGGAGCGGGAGAACAGTTCGTCGATGTACAGATAGCTCTGCAGGTCGCATTGTTCGATGCTCCGGATGATTTCGAGTTCTTCGGAGCAGAAAACGGGCGGCAGCTGTTTCGGGTCGCCGACCAGGACCGCTTTTCGGGCGACCGTCAGCGGGGCCAGGATTTCCGGCAGCGTTGCCTTACAGACTTCGTCGATGATCACGATATCGAACATTTCCGACGATGTTTCAAACTCATAGGCGCTGACTCTGTTACAGGTCATGCCGGTAATATTGGCCGACAGCGCGAGCGCTTTCTCAAGGCTTTTATCCTCGCAGTCCGACAGCGTCTGCGAAATGCTGCAGGCAATATCCGGGTCTTTGCAGAAGTCCTGCAGCCATTCGCAGTAGGTATGGACGATCGTTTCCGGCGAGAATTCGTCGGCCGCGCTGTTCGGCTCCTTATCCCGGATGCGGACGATCCTTATTCTGTCGTTGTATTCGGATATGCGGGAGATCAGGTTGTTCACGGCGATATGCGTTTCCGAGCAGACGAGGATCCTGACAGCAGGATCCTGCCGGTATAATTGCAGGCAGATTTCGGCAATGACCTGCGTTTTGCCTGTTCCGGGAGGGCCCTGTATCAGGGAAAGAACATGATCTCCCAGGGCGGTTTCCACCGCTTTTTGCTGCGAATCGTTGAGGTTCAGAAAATAATCGGGATGCCGGACGGGTTCCGGTTCGGATAAAAGGGTGTCCGGGGGCGCGATAAATTCTGTCAGCACTTTGGGATTGAGCACTGCGGCGCAGCGGACTCTTTCGATCGTCCTAAGCTGCCGTTCCGCTTTGATCCGTTCGCCTTCATCGCCGGTCGCCGCAAGGCGTTCGGATAAAAAGGTTTTCCAGTGCGCTAAGTGTTCCGCCCAGTTGTTTGTGTTCATGATCTGTTCCTTCCCTTTCTTTCAGGTATCTGCCTGCTGATGCTGAAATCCAGCGCTTTTGCCAGAAAACCGAGTTTAACGTCCGGCAGCAGATGTGCCAGTATCGCTTCTTTGACGCCGATATCCGTAATGAACAACGGTCCGTCCGTTACCGCCTCCTCTAGCGCGTCGGGAACGTCCAGAGGATAGGAATGATGGATGCAGGTTTCGATGACGGCGGACACGGGATCGGAAAGCGAGAGACGGCGGGCCTCCATATCAGCGCTTAGAATCTGCTGGTTGACCAGTTTCCTCAGGGCGTTGGCGAGCACCGCATCGGAGAAGATCCAAAGCAGGCCGCCGATCTGCCGGATATCCGTTACCCCGTTTAGAACAAGGTGGAAGACAGCCTGCTCTACGACGCCGAAACGGTGATTGAGCGTAAAATCAATTTTTACCGTCATGGGAATTCTCCTTTCGTGAGGCCCTGCCATTGCCGGGCAGGGGTACATGATTTTCCCTGCACAGCGTATAGAGCGCCAGCCGTCTTTTATGCCACTGATCCAGTTCCTCTTTCAGAAGAAGGATTTCCTCCCCTATCTGTTCGATTTCCGCTTTCAGCTCTTTCTTTTTGCGCCATAGCCTGTCCCAGGTATCGCTGTCGTTGGAGCCTTCCCTTTTCATGGATTCAATCTGCCGGCCGGCTTCCTTCACTTCGCTGATCAGGCCGCTTTTTTCCTTATAGAAAGAATCGAGTTGGGCATTCAGCTGTGCGATGGGTTTTTCCCAGCAGGCGCGTACGGCGCCGGCCCGTTCGCCGAGCGAATGATTGAGGGATTTTATCGTCTGATCCAGTTCCTTCAGTTCTTTTCCGGAATTCCTGATCTGTTCGATGACTCTGCAATGATCGCCGTGATATAACTGCCGGTGCTGCTGTTTTTTCTGTTCGATCGTCCAGGAAACATATTGGATGACCGGAAGCAGTTCGACCCGTTCCTGCAGGAGGGAGCGGAGCTTTTGCAGCGCCTGTGCGGCGAATCTGTCCGATTCCCCGTAGTCTTTGGCAAGTTCGGAAATCTGGCCGAGAAGGGAAAGGGCGTTGTCGTTTTCGCTGACGGTGAGTCCGCATCCGGTCAGTTCGATGAGCTCTCTGATATCATCGATTCCGGCCTGCGCGGTCAGTCTGTCCTTCCGTTCTTCCAGGATGGCGATTTCTTCGCTGATCAGATTCATCTGTTCTCTCAAAAATACCCGGTACTCGTTCAGCGTCTGCTTTTGCAGCATTTTTACCTCATAGATCCTGCGCAGGCACTGACGGCGCAGGAACAGGTCGGTGTATGCCATGAGTCCTGGGCGGACTGTCTGAAAGAATTCGGCATCTTTTGATAATTCATGGAGAAAAGACTGTCTGGCCTGCTCAAAGGCCCGGTCTTTGTCGGCCTTTGCCTGCTCGATTTCCAACGAGCATTGTTCTGTTTTCTGTTCGTATTCGATCTCGTATGTACGGATATGGGACCGTAGATCGGCCGACGCCCTGCTCAACGAACGGTTGATCAGCAGGCGGTGCGGCAGGTAATCCGCGATGCTCATAAGGAACCCCCTTTTACAAGAAATAAAGCTTCATCATAGGATAAATACTGTTTTCCGACGATCAGCACGTCCTGCTGCATGAACTCCTCCAGTTTTTTGACGAAGGGGCGCAGCAGATGGGAGGAATCCGGATCGCTTATGATTTCGGCAAGCGTTTCATTCAGCTGTGCATTCACCCTGTTGCGGCTGCGCGCATAATCGAGGATCGCGTTGTGGGCGGCGGTATTGTCATCCAGCTCCGCTTTCAGGCGGCGGATATCCCCGGAGAGGACGTCGAACAGGCCAAGATACTGCGAATAGGAACTGGCAATATAAGTGTTCATGGAATCCCTGAATTCACCCTTCATCATCTCGCGCTGTTCATAGAAAAGGGACTGTAATTCGCGGAGCCTGTTATTGTGCTGTGCCTCCAGGCGTCGCAGCGCGTCGGCTCTGGCGGTCTCGATGCCCGCCAGGCTGGCGTCGAGCTGTTCATGGATACTCCTGACCGCCTTCTTGCGGAGATTGTATTCTCTGAGGTCGGAAATCAGGTTGTAGCAGGGCAGCAGGTCCCTGAACGACAGGCGGAAATCGGAAAGGCCGGACATAGAGTCGGCAAAATAGTACAGCTTCGCGCAGCCGTTTAGCTCTATATGGGTATTGATTTCAGCGATACATTCGTTGAACGCCTTCCCGGCATCCCTGTCCGCGGCGCTGATAATGGCATTGGCGCCGAGTCCGATGATCATTCCGCCGGCTATGGAGCCGATCATGGTTCCGATCGGGCCGATGGCCGAGCCGATCGCCGCACCGGCTGCTGCCGCCGTCTGAGCCGATACGAAGCCGGCGAGCTGGCCGCCCAGATAAGCGCCGCCAAAGCCGGCGAAGGATGAGAAGGTATTGTTTACCGTATTACAAAGCAGATCATCGGCATCGATCGTTTCGGCAACAAAGCATCGGTAAAGATCTTTGGCAAAGTCTACCGCCGTATTGGCCGCCGCCATTGGAGGGACCGCGCCGAGCGTATTTGCGGCAATTTCCCTGCCGACGGCCTTGCCGAGCAGCTGAACGGAGCCCATGATCGCGCCGCCGCGGACGCCGCCCTCGGCGGTTCCGCACAGGATATGCATGATGCTTTCCACAAACTGATCTTCTGACAGATTGTCCCGGTTTCTGATGACGCCGGCGATTTCCTTAATAGTCGTTAAGAGGAGCCCGGAGGCGGCGCCCGCGGCGACGGCCCTGCCGAGGTTGACTTTGTTAAGCTCGCCGTGTTTTTCGGCCGCTTTCCGATATTCCGGCGTTTCCTGGGCTTTCATGGCGTCGGCAAGCTCCGTCGCCTCTTCCGGGGTGATCGCGTCGGAGGCGATCGTCTTGTTATCGACCGTCACCCGAATCCTGTCGTTGACGCCCTGCCCGGCGCCTCCTACAAAATCTACGTTTTCATATTGGGGATTTGCCATATCTTTTGCGTAAGCCGCCGGGTCGTCATGGATCTTGGACTGATAATCGGCCGTTCGGGCTGGCTTGCTCCATGGCTGTTCCCGCGTCCATATGGAAATGTCGGTCTCCATATCGGTGCCGGAGAGGATGGAGCCGTCCGGCATGGCGCCTTTGGTGTATACGCCGAGTTTGTAGTCGGGAACCCCTTTGGCGAGGGCGTTGATCTTTAACGTATGCTTGAAATATTCTTCGGCCGCAAAGCCCTTGTATTGTACGGAGGACGTTTTGACCGGCAGGCCGGTGGTCCTGGCGATCGCGGACTGGTTCATGGCCCGCGCATAGCCGTCGATAGCGGCCTGTAAACTTGCCGTCTGCAGACCGGCCTGCGTCGCCGCACCAATTGACGTGGCGTTGCGGAGCGTATCTTTGACGGCGTCAAAAGGGCTTCCGCCGCCTGCTTCCGGTTCCGCGAAGCCGAAATCGATATCTGAATACTCTTTTTTCCTGAGATCTTCGTTCATGGGGATGCTCCCTGTCATAAAAAGCTGTTTGTGATTTATTATAGCAAATCGGAGGGCGGAAGAAAATCGGAATATGATATTTTCATGAATTCCTCCCCGCCTTGACAAAGCCGTCCGCTTTATTGTATGATGATTTCATTCGACGATAATTTGTGCCTGCGCCCAAATCCGCAGGCTGAGCAAGAATGGAGGATTACTATGATGACAGGCATTTTCCGGTTCCTGCCGGAAAGAATAGGGGGGGTAATAAAGGATCCCTGAAATTCAGAATCCTGCTGGTTCTGGAAACATTGCTGTTGCTTTATGGTGTCTGCCAATATCTGTATCCGCTCCATCAATATCGTTATACAGGGTATGACCTGACAGGGGCATACTGTAACTATCTTACTTATTCTGATGATTCCGGATTGGGCTGTTATCTGGATAAAAGCCTGATCGGGGACGAGTCTGTCGATACCAGCTGTCTTTATATTACAACTCCCTATGTGGATCTGCCGAAAGGCAGTTATCAGGTCTCCATCGTCTATGCGACGGACGATGAAAAAGGAACCTATTCCGTAACTTCTAAATACAGGACCTACCCTGTTATTACGGGACATGAGTCGTCGAAACTTCCCCGCCGGGAACAGAGGGAAACGTTTTCTTTCTTTTCCCCGATCGCGGTAGAAGAATATCAGGTGCACGTCAATTACGGCGGGGAAGGCGCTTTGTTCGTCGAGCGCATCGAGATCTGTGAAACGAATGCGTGGAAGAATATTCTTCTGTTCTGTATCGTATTCTTTTCCCTGCTCGTCGATGGCATCCTGTGGGGATACCGGCGGCTTCCCGAAGAACGCCGGCGCAGCGCGCGCCTTACGCTGGCGCTGCTTTTTGGCCTGACAGTCTATACGAGCGTGCCGGTCTTCAGTTATTTTATGTATGAGGGAGACGATATCGCTTTTCATCTGAACAGAATCGAGGCGATAAAATATTCTTTACAGGCGGGGCAGATTCCGAACAGGGTATCGGCCTATTGGAATAACGGCTACGGATATGCTGCGGGAGTCATGTACGGGGAGATTTTCCTGTATGTGCCGGCGCTTCTGCGGGTGCTGGGGTTTTCCGTGCAGGCGGCCTATAAAATTTATATCGTGGCGGTGAATTCTGCCACGGCCTGTATTTCTTATGTCTGTTTTCGGAAGATGTTCCAAAATGAGAAGGCGGTGTGGATTGGCTGCGTCCTGTATATGCTTGCGCCGTACCGTCTTGTGTCCGTTTTTCTGCGCGCCGCGGTGGGGGAATACACGGCGATGGCGTTCTTTCCTCTCATTTTCTACGGATTATACCGGATCTATATGGAGGATCCGGAAGGGGAGGATTACAAAAGCAATTTCTGGCCGCTGCTTCTTGGATGCAGCGGCATCTTACAGTGCCATGTCATCAGCTGCGTCATGGCGGGCGGATTTATGGGGCTTTTCTGTCTTCTTTTTATTAAAAAGACACTGCAGCCCAGACGCTTCCTGCAGCTTTGCAAGGCGGCGGCGGGAACCGTACTGGTGAATCTCTGGTTCCTGGTTCCGTTCGTGGATTATTTTCTCAAAGGGTATGCCGCCTCTTCGGATTCCACCAATGTTCTGGGACGGTTCAATGCCAACGGGGCGTTTGCGAGCCAGATGTTCTCCTTTTTCCAGGGAGGCGCCTATCCTTCTTACAGCGTCGCCGAGAGTCTGACTTATCCCAATGAAAGAAATTATACGATGGGCGTTTTTCTGCTGACGGCCTTTTGTTATCTCTGCTACCGCCTGTACCGCGGAAAAGAAAAATCGCAGGCCGTCCGCATCGGGGACTGTTGTATGGCGTTCGCGGCGTTTTCTCTGTTCATGTGTACGATATGGTTTCCCTGGGACTTTATCCAGCAGATGAACGGGCTGTTCCGTCTGATTACCCGTAACATACAGCTTCCCTGGCGCTTTCTCGGTATCAGCTGCTTTTTCCTGACGGTAACGGCCATCTGTCTTGTAACGGCGCTGCAGTCGCTGCAAAACAGGTCTGTGTATTACGGGATTCTTGCCGTTATCTGTTCTTTCGCCCTGCTTTCCGCGGATTACTTTATGTATGATTTCATGCGGAATGCGGGGTTTGGACATTACGCCGATGAGAGCGATCTGGATTCCGCTTCCGGCGGGGACGCGGAGTATCTGCCGGACGGCACGCCGCTCGATTTCTGTGAGGAATGGACGGTCGTTCCGGGCGGAGCCGTGGAGATGATAAAGCACGAATTCCAGGCAGGCGTGCATACGGTGGAATGCAGCAATCCGTCCGGGGAAGAAGGCTATGTGGACATCCCTTTTCTGCCCTATGCGGGATATGTCTGCTATGATGCGGGGACCGGCAGGAAGCTGGAGATATCGCTGGAGGAGCCGGGAAAGGTACGGGTGTTCGTGCCGGCATCCTGGCGCGGGAGCTTTACGCTCGTCTTTCGGGAAGCCTGGTATTGGAGAGCTGCGGAGTTTATTTCCATCCTGAGCCTGTCTGCAGGCGCCGCGCGGCTTTTATATCGTAAAAAATATGTATCGATACGAAGGAGGACATCTCATGAATAGCCCAAAATGCCGTACGCTGTTATTCCGTCTGATCGCGGCCGTTTTCACGGTTTTTATCGGAATGCTCGCCGTGATGGCCGTTTTTATCCATTGTGAAACGAATATTTATGATTACGGGCACTCCAAAACGATTACGGGACATACGCCGTATCTGTATCTTGGTCTCGCCGTTTCCGGATGTGCCGCAGTCATGCTGTTGTGTGCGTTTCTGGAGCGGATTACGGTCTGGGCGGAGGAATGTAAAAAAATCAGCCGCATTGTTTTCTTCTCATGCGGGGCGGTAATCGCGCTGACGGGCATTTTCTGGATCGCATTCAACGATGAAGCACCTTTTTACGATCAGTACAATGTCTATCAGGAAGCGAGAAGGCTTGCAGGCGCATTGGATGAGCCTT
The DNA here is from genome assembly GCA_023664485.1 of Bacteroides fragilis. Classification (GTDB taxonomy): domain Bacteria; phylum Bacillota; class Clostridia; order Lachnospirales; family Lachnospiraceae; genus UBA3282. Next base: position 56,855 of record JAMPFK010000010.1, read on the forward strand.
ACGATGTGGGGTATTTTTCCGTTTTTCACAGGAACAGGGGGATTGCGCTGGCGGTGGCTGCGGCGGTCGGGCTGTTCGGCGATCATCTGTATTCGTTCCAGATCCTGAACCTGCTCGCGGTGCTCGTGATCTATTATTGTATCAGCAAAGGCGCGGGGCTGCTTTTTCACAATCCTGTCATCGAAATGCTGACGTCTTTTCTGCTGATGCTTTTCTATCCGTTGACCGTTTATATGACGTTCATTTACGGAACGTTATTATCGATCGCGTTTACCTCTGTCGGGCTCTATGCGGCCGCGGCATGGCAGGAAACGGGAAAAATCCGCTATGCTGTGATGCTTGTAATCGCTTTCCCGCTCGGCATCCTGATGCACCAGTCCGCGGCGATCGGTCTGATGGCAGCGGCGGTATATCTTCTGCTGGACGGCAGGAAAGGGCGTTTATCCCAAAACATCATCATCATCGTCATAGCGGCGGGGATGGTATTTGGTTCTATGAAAGCGGTTAATTTTATATATACGGAAATAACGGGAGTGCCCAGGGACGCCGATTCGATTCCCGTGACCTGTACGATCTATATGGGCCTGACATCGACGGAGGGCTCCGGCGGGCCGGGCAGCCAGGACGGCTCCTACGGGGATATTTTCGTGGAGAATAACCGCGACGGAGCAGCCGCGAACCGGGATGCCATACAGCGCATTCTCACCGTGGCGGAGGAATATCTGACGGGTGAACGGAGCCTCAGGTTCTTTTTGGAAAAAACGGAATATCAATGGCTGGATCCTACCTTTGGCGCGCGTAAGATCATCAGGATGGAGAGCGTGGAAGAGGGAACGATGGCGCATGCGGAGGCGTTTACGGCATTTTACAACAGTCCCTTTCGGACGCTCCTCTTTAAACTCTCGATCGGCGGTATGCTGCTTTTGTACTGCACCGCGCTGCTTACGGGAGGCTTTGCGGCATATGATGTGAAAAAATATCCGCTCATGGCGCTGTTTCAGCTGTATATCATCGGCGGAAGCCTTTTCCAGCTTCTGTGGGAGTCCTTATCGAGATACTGCCTCGGCTATTATATATGGCTGATACCGATGTCGGCGGCGGGCATGTATATGCTTTACCGCAGGTGCAGGGATTTTCTGGCCTCGCGGGAGGAAAAAAGGTTTCAAAAGCGTAAAAAATAAGGCTGGGCAGGCGTCATTTTTTAGTACATTTTCCGTATTGTCAAAAAAATATCAATGTGGTATGATTACACCGTATTGTATCTCTTAATAAGAGAATAATAACAGGAGGAAACGTACCATGAAAAATGAAAAAACCTATGAACTGGTGCTGACGGCACTGTTCACCGCCATCATTGTGATTATGGCATTCACACCGCTGGGATATATCCCGCTCGTCGTGATCAACGCGACGATCATTCACATCCCGGTCATCTTGGGAGCGCTATTTCTCGGACCGAAGAAAGGTGCATTTTTAGGATTCGTATTTGGTTTCACAAGTTTTATCAACAACACATTTAAAGCAGTTACGCCATCGGCCTTTGTCTTTTCGCCGGTGCTTGCGGTAAATGTCGTAGGAATCTCCGGCATTTTTAAGAGCCTCTATATTTGCTTCGTGCCGCGGATTCTGGTCGGCGTCGTTCCGTACTATGTGTATCGCCTGATACATAAGCTGCTAAAAGGCGGACAGAAGGCATGGCGTATTGTCATAAACCTCGCGGCGGCCTTGATTCTGCTGTTTTCTCTGCATGCATTGCTGAACCGCATGCTGCAGGACAAAATGAGCGAAAGCCTTTGTATGACGATCAGCCTTGTATCGGGAATTGCGGCGGGCGTACTTCTCTTTTCGGTATTGACATTTGCAGGATATAAGAAGGGCTCCGCCAATATTGCGCTCGCTTATGCCGGGCTTTCCGGCGCGTTCACGAATACGCTGCTCGTCATGAGCGGTATCCTTATCCTGTATCAGGATGCTTACGCGCAGGCCCTCGGCATCGCGGGAGAAGCGGTGTTCGACACGATCATGGGCATTATCAGCTTTAACGGCGTCGTGGAGGCGGTCGTTGCGGCGGTCATCGCGGCGGGCGTGGGGCTGGCGTTGATGAAGGTGAAGCCCGTTAAAGGCATGTAAGGCGCCGGCGTATGACTGGCGGGGCCGCAGGCGGTCGTCAGGAACCGTCCGGGTAAATTGCGAAGCAATTTTCAGGAAAGGAAAGTAGAAAAATGATTCTGGCAGTAGATATCGGCAATACTAATATTGTTATCGGTTGTATGGAACGGGAGAAAATTTATTTTGTGGAGAGGGCCTCGACCAATATCGGCAAGACCGAACTGGAGTATGCCGTGGAGTTCAAGACGCTTTTGGAACTGTATAAAATCGATATGAAGGAGATTACCGGCTGTATCGTGGCTTCCGTCGTGCCGCCGCTGACGAATATCGTCAAGGCTTCCGTTGAGAAGCTTCTGCACGTTACGCCGCTTCTCGTGGGGCCCGGCGTAAAAACGGGGCTGAATATTCTGATGGATAATCCGGCTCAGGTAGGCTCCGACCTGATCGTTAATGCGGTGGCGGGTTTACAGTATTACGGCGCGCCGATTATTTTAATCGATATGGGGACCGCGACGACGATCAGCGTGGTGGACGATAAGAGAAATTACATCGGCGGCATGATTCTGCCGGGCGTTAAGGTCTCCCTGGATTCCCTTGTCACCCGGACTTCCCAGCTGCCCAGGATCAGTCTGGAAGCGCCGAAAAAGGTCATCGGCAAAAATACCATCGACTGTATGAAGAGCGGTATCGTGATGGGGCAGGCGGCCTGTCTGGACGGCATGATCGAGCGCATCCGGGAAGAACTCGGCTATCGGGCGGCAGTCGTTGCGACCGGCGGGCTGGCGGGCAGCATCGTGCCGCACTGTAAACAGGAAATTATCCATGATAACGAGCTGACGCTGAAAGGGCTCGGCCTTATTTATTGGAAGAACGCTGATTAGAGAGGAAAAAAGAATGCTGCAGGGAAAACATATCGTGCTCGGCGTGACGGGCAGCATTGCGGCTTATAAGATCGTGCCGCTCGCCAGCATGTTAAAAAAGCGCGGCGCGGATATTACGGTCATTATGACGCGGAACGCCGCGAATTTCATCAATCCGATCACCTTTGAGAGCCTGACGGGCAATAAATGTCTGACCGATACGTTCGATCGGAATTTTCAGCACAGCGTAGAACATGTATCGCTGGCGAAACAGGCGGATGCGGTGTTAGTCGCGCCGGCTTCCGCCAACGTGATCGCGAAGGCGGCGCATGGCATAGCGGACGATATGCTGACGACGACGCTGCTTGCCTGCCAGTGTCCTAAAATCTTTGCGCCCGCCATGAATACGCGGATGTATCAGAATCCCATCGTGCAGGATAATATGAAGATCCTGCGAAGCTACGGCATGGAAGTGATCGCGCCGGCTTCCGGGTATCTCGCCTGCGGCGATACCGGAGAGGGGAAGATGCCGGAACCGGAGCTTTTGCTGGAATATATCGTTAAGGCGCTGGCGCCGAAGGATATGCGGGGCTTCCGGGTATTGGTGACGGCCGGTGCAACGAGAGAGAAAATCGATCCTGTGCGTTATATCACGAACCATTCCACCGGAAAGATGGGCTATGCGATTGCCAGAGCGGCGATGCTGCGCGGCGCGGAAGTGACATTAGTGACCGGAAAGACGGAGCTGGAGCCGCCGATGGGCGTATGCGTGATTGAAGCCGAATCCGCGGCGGATATGGCGGAGGCGGTCAAAGGCTGTGCCGGCACACAGGATATCATTATCAAGGCGGCGGCAGTGGCGGATTACCGTCCGAAATACGCGGCCGATGAGAAGATAAAGAAAGAAGACGGCGGACTGTCATTGGAACTGGAACGCACCGAGGATATTCTCGGTTACCTCGGCGCGCATAAAAAGAAAGGCCAGTTCCTGTGCGGTTTTTCGATGGAAACGGAAAATATGCTGGAAAATTCCGGAAGGAAGCTGGAAAAGAAGCATCTGGATCTGATCGTGGCCAATAACCTGAAACAGGCCGGAGCGGGCTTCGGTACGGATACCAATATCGTGACGCTGATATCCCCAAAAGATACGATACAGCTTCCGATCATGAGCAAGGAAGCGGTAGCCGATAAGCTGCTCACCTGTATTTTAGAGTTAAAGGGGTTATAGTTAACGACATTAAAAACTGCCATTTCAGCCTTGCAAAAGCTTGCGTATATGGCTTTTGTAAAAGATGGGACGTGCAATTTGTTATGTCGTTTACTATAGAATAAAGAAAGGCGGGGTACTGGAATTTATGAGAATCGGAATGGGCTATGATGTGCATCGTTTGACGAAAGACCGGAAGCTGATCATAGGAGGCGTAGAGATTCCTTATGAAAAAGGACTGTTCGGGCACTCGGATGCGGATGTCCTCCTGCATGCCATTATGGATGCGCTGCTCGGCGCGGCGGCGCTCGGCGATATCGGGAAGCATTTTCCGGACACGGATCCGGCTTATCGGGGCATTTCCTCCCTGAAGCTTTTAGAGCAGGTGGGCGGTCTGTTGGAGGAGCATCTTTTTCTGATCGAGAATATCGATGCGACGATTATTGCGCAGGCGCCTAAGATGCGTCCCCATATCGATGCGATGCGGCAGAAGATAGCGGACGCCCTGAAAATTGAGATTTCGCAGATAAATGTCAAGGCGACGACGGAAGAAGGGCTCGGTTTTACGGGAAATGGCGAAGGAATCTCGGCGCAGGCGGTCTGCATGCTCACCTCGCCCGTGGAGCTCTATGACCGCGATGTGGCGAAAAGCGGCTGCGCGGACTGTCCCGGCTGCGCAGCCAAGGCAGCAGGGGATGGCTGTATGGCAGCTGAAAACTGATTTCCGTGCCGGAACGATGGAATTCTTGCCAAAATCAGCAGAATATGCTATAGTAAACGACATAACAATTGCTCTTTCCGGCTCTTGCAAAAGCCATACAGGTAAGCTTTTACAAGTCCGAAAAGGCAATTTCTAATGTCGTTGACTATAGTATTTTTGATATAGAAACGGTTATCGGGGAGGAAGCATGGATGAAATATAAGGTCTTAATAACGGGAAAGAATACGGCGGTTATTGATGATTTTTTTGTTCAGATGGAAGAGCATTTCGAGGCAATTTCAACTTCCGCGCGTTATGAGGATATTGTCCGGCACATTCGATATTTCAGTCCGGAGATTTTTGTGTATTGTATCAGCAATGAAGCAAGGGAATGTATGAACCAGATGGTCAACGTCAAGAATATCCTGCAGAATAACGGGGTTCCTTTTATTGTGATCGGAGACAAAGAGGAATGCGCCAGGTTCGAACGGATCGCTGTCAATACGGTGAATTTAGCGGTGGTAAAGCCGTTTACCGTCGCGTCGATCCAGGGAGATATCATGAAGTTCATGGAGGATTGGCTGCTGCATCACGGCGAAAGGTCTGTGAAAACGAGGAAGCCGCAGACAGAGGATCTCTCCATTTCTGAGAAGGATGTGGAAGAAAAGCTGGCGGAGCTGCGGGAAGCTTTCCATGTGGAAAAAACAAAGCCGTCGGTCAGGGCCAGAAATGTGGAGGGGGGGGACTTATCGCCGGTAAAAGCCGCTCCCTCGAAGGCGGCGCCGGAGCCGGCGGTTTCCGCTTCGCGGCGTGCGCATATTCTGGTGGTGGACGACGATCCGCTGATGTTAAAGATGCTGAAGGAGCAGCTTCGGGAGGATTACGATGTGGCAACCGCCGTCAATGGGAAAATTGCGATGAAGTTTCTGGAACGGAAAAAAACGGATCTGATCCTGCTGGATTATGAAATGCCGGAAGAGAGCGGCCCTAAAGTACTGGAAAAAATCCGCGCCAATGCGGCGACGAAGGATGTGCCTGTTATTTTTTTGACGGGCGTATCAGACCGCGGCAAAATCCAGGAAGCGCTTGCGCTGAAGCCGCAGAGCTATTTGCTGAAGCCTGTGGATCATGAGATGTTAAGGAGTACCATTACGAAGTTTGTCAGTTAAATCCGCCGGATAGGAGAACGAATAAGACAGAAAGAGGACTGCCCTATATGGAAGCAAAATATGATTTGTATTTGACAGATTTGATCCAGAGAGATACGCTGCAGAAAATGCAGGACGCCTTTGCGCGGCTGACGGGGATGTCCGTGATCATAACGGATACGAACGGCATCGCCGTGACGAACGGCTCTAATTTCTCGACCCTTTGCAAGAACTACACGAGGAGTTCTCCGGTCGGCTGTATACTCTGTGCGCAGAGCAATAAGGCGGGAACGGAGTTAGCTTTAAAGAACGGGAGATCGACGGTTTATCCCTGCTATTCGGGGCTGATGAATTTCGCGTCGCCGATCATGGTCGAAGAAAGGCTCGTGGGCTGCGTTATCGGCGGACAGGTGCTGACGGAGATGCCGGATCCCGAAGAAGCCAGGAAGACTGCGGAAGAGATCGGGGCAGATCCGGAAACGTATCTTGCGGAGCTTAAGAAAGTTAAGATCGTAAAACAGGAAGAAATCGAGACCGCGGCGCAGGTCCTTTCCACGATGGTGGAGATCTTATCCGATATGGCGAGCAATAAATATTATGTCCATCAGGCCGCGGTGGATATGGAGCGGACGTCGAATATGAAATCCGATTTTCTCGCCAATATGAGCCATGAAATCCGTACTCCCATGAATGCGGTCATCGGCATGGCGGAAATGGCGATGCGGGAGGATCTGCCTCCGGCGGCCAGGAATTATATTTATCAGATTAAAGAAGCCGGGAGGTCGCTTCTGACGATTATCAACGATATTCTCGACTTTTCGAAGATAGAGTCCGGCAAAATGGATATCAATGTGGACGAATATGAACCGATGTCTGTCGTCAGCGACGTTGCCAATATCGTGATGACGAGGCTGAAAGGAAAGGATGTCGAGCTGATTCTCGATATTTCACCGAATCTGCCGAATAAGCTGCTCGGCGATAATATCAGGATCAAACAGGTCCTGCTCAATATCACGAACAATGCGGCCAAGTTCACGAACATCGGAAAGATTACGTTAAAAATGGACTATCTGCAGATAGACGAGGGGGATATCGAGCTGAATATTTCCGTGGAGGATACCGGCATCGGCATTAAGAAGGAGGACAGCCATAAGCTGTTCCAGTCCTTCCAGCAGCTGGACAGCAAGCGGAACCGCAATATCGAAGGGACGGGGCTCGGCCTTGCGATCTCCAAGCAGCTTTTGAATCTGATGGACGGCGATATCTGGGTAGAGAGCGAGTATGAAAAAGGAAGTAAGTTTTCTTTTGTCCTGCCGCAGAAAATCGTGGATAGGATGCCCTGCTGCAGCGTGAAAAATCCGGATTCCCGTATGGCGGCCTGCATGATTGCCAATCCCCATGTGAAAGAGAATTTCCGGAAAGATGTGGAAACTCTCGGCGTGGAATACAGGGAACTGCATTTCCTCGAAGAGCTGGCGGAGGCGGCGCAGTCGGATAAAAAATGTTTTCTTTTTGTGGAAAAGGCGCTGTTTACCGCGGAAGTGGAGAATTTTGTAAAAGAAAATCCGCAGATGACGGCGGTGCTTTTGGTAGACTTTTTCGATACGGTTAAATATGAGATGGAGAACCTGCATGTGATTAAGAAGCCGCTCTTTGTTCTATCGATCGCCATGCTGCTGAACGAGGAAAGCACGCAGTTCGACGCCGGCAATATGGAAGCGAGCGATTTCGATTTCATTGCGCCTGATGCGCAGGTGCTCATCGTGGATGATAACGCGGTCAATTTAACCGTGGCGGAAGGGCTCCTGGAGCCGCTTAAAATGCATGTCGATACGGCGGTCAGCGGCAAAGAGGCTATTGAGAAGATCAGCCAGTTTCATTATGATATCGTGTTCATGGACCATATGATGCCGGAGCTCGACGGCGTGGAGACGACCCGTATTATCAGGCGTTTTCATCAGGAGTACAACGACGTGCCGATCATCGCCCTCACGGCCAATGCGGTAGAAGGGACGAAGGAAATGTTCTGCCGGGAAGGCATGAACGATTTCGTGGCGAAACCCATCGAGCTTCTTATGCTGGTATCCAAGGTAAGACAGTGGCTTCCGATCGAAAAGATTCAGAAAGTGTATATGTCGGGAACGATGCCGAAAGAGCCAAAGACGGCCAATATCGTCGTCGGCGACCTGGACGTGGCGTTCGCGCTGAAATTTTTAGGCACCGAGGAGCTGTTCTGGTCGGTGCTCAAGGTATACTATAAAGCAATCGAGAAAAAAGCGAAGCTGATTAAGCAGTTAGAGGAAGAAGAGAACTGGACGGATTATACCATCGAGGTGCATGCGCTGAAAAGTTCCTCCAAGCAGATCGGCGCCATCACGTTATCCGACAAAGCCGCTGCGCTGGAAAAGGCGGGGAATGCCAGGGACGCGGAGTTCATACATAAAAATACGGGGAGGCTTCTGGAACAGTATCTGGGATATCGGTTCGTCTTTAAGCCTTTTTTGCCGGATGAGCAGAAAGAGGACGGCGAAAAGGATAAGATTTCTGCGGAAGGCCTGTTAAAGCATTTTGCGGATATGCGGGCGGCATTGGAAGATCTGGATATGGACCGGATGGAAGAAGTCGTTCAGGAGATGAATCATTATCATTATGAAGACTGGCAGGAAGAAATGTATACGCGTCTGAAGGATGCGGTAGAGGAAATCGATGTGGACAGCTGTGAAGAGATCCTGACAGAATGGGAAAAGGAATTATCCGCCGTTTAACGCGCGCTGTTTTTGACAGAACCGGAAATGCTGCATATTCTAGTGTGAAGAGTCTGAAAGGAGCAGGGGCAGTATTATGGGATTTATCAGCCATATACGGGAAGAGATAAAGGTCATCCGGGAACGGGATCCGGCGATACACTCCAATATGGAAGTATTTCTCTATCCGAGCTTTAAGGTGATGCTGTATTACCGCGCCGCCCACAAACTGTATGAGAAGAAGCATTTTTTTCTGGCAAGATGGATTTCGCAGAAGGGCGCGCGCAAAACGGGCATTGAGATACATCCGGGTGCGCAGATCGGCAAAGGCTTTTTCATCGATCACGGAAACGGCGTTATTATTGGGGAAACGACCGTTATCGGCGACAATGTGACGCTGTATCAGGGCGTTACTTTAGGAGGGACCGGAAAAGAGCAGGGCAAGCGCCATCCCACCGTCGGGAACAATGTCATGATCAGTACGGGCGCGAAGGTGCTCGGTTCTTTTACCATAGGAGACAACAGTAAGATCGGCGCGGGAAGCGTGGTGCTGAAAGAGGTGCCGCCCGATTCCACCGTCGTAGGCGTGCCGGGCAGAGTGGTAAAGCGCAATAACGTCGCGCTGCCGCAGGAAGAGCTGGATCAGATTCACCTGCCGGATCCGGTCATGGAAGATCTGGCGCAGCTGCAGCAGGAAAACGAGAAGCTGGCCAATCGTCTGATCGATCTGGAACAGGAGATGCGCAGGCTGCGGCGCGCGCAGCAGAAAGCGGATTTATAACGATACAAAGACAGCCGTGCCGGCGGCGTCATGGCCGGCGGATCCGCAGGACAGGAAAGGCATGAATAGAGGATGAAGATTTATAACACGTTATCAAAGAAAAAAGAAGAGTTCGAGCCGCGTGAGCCGGGAAAGGTGAGCATGTATGTCTGCGGGCCGACGGTTTATAACCTGATTCATATCGGGAACGCCAGACCGATGATCGTTTTCGATACGGTCAGAAGATATATGGAGTATAAAGGATGGCAGGTCAATTACGTCTCCAATTTTACGGATGTGGACGATAAGATCATCAAAAAGGCGCAGGAAGAGGGTGTGGAGCCTTCCGTTATTTCCGAACGCTATATTGAAGAGTGCAAAAAGGATATGAAGGCGCTGAACGTCATGCCCGCGACGGTTCATCCGAAAGCGACGCAGGAAATCGACGGTATGCTCGATATGATAAAGACCCTTTTGGAAAAGGGCTATGCTTATGCGGCGGAAGACGGAACCGTTTATTTTAAGACGAGAAGTTTCCCGGAATATGGAAAACTGTCTCATAAAAATCTGGATGATCTGCGGGGCGGGAACCGTTCCCTTCTCGTATCCGGCGAGGAGCAGAAAGAGGATCCGTTGGATTTCGTACTCTGGAAGCCGAAAAAAGAGGGCGAGCCTTATTGGGAATCCCCCTGGTGCGAAGGACGTCCGGGCTGGCATATCGAATGCTCCGTCATGAGCAAAAAATATCTGGGCGATGAAATTGATATCCATGCCGGCGGCGAGGATCTGATCTTCCCGCATCATGAAAATGAAATCGCGCAGTCCGAGGCCGCGAACGGTAAGCTTTTCGCAAAATACTGGATGCACAACGGCTTCCTGAATATTGATAATAAGAAAATGTCCAAATCGGAAGGAAACTTTTTTACGGTCAGGGACATTGGCGGAAAATATGATCTGCAGGTACTTCGTTTCTTCATGCTTTCCGCCCATTACAGAAGTCCGCTCAATTTCAGCGCGGAGCTGATGGAGGCGGCCAAAAACGGCTATGAGCGCATCGTGACGAGCGTGTCCAACCTGAACTATTTATTGGAAAAGGCGTGTGACGGCGCACTGAGCGGCGAAGAAGAGAAGGCTCTGGAAGAGGCAAAGGGTTTTGCGGCAAAATTCGAAGCGGCAATGGAGGACGATTTTAACACGGCCGACGCGGTCTCCGCGGTTTTCGAGCTGGTAAAATTTGCAAATACCAATGTAACGGAACAAAGCAGCCGGGCGTTCATCGAGGCGCTGAAAGAGGAGATCGTAACGCTTTCCGGTATCTGCGGCCTGATCGTCGAGAAGGCGGACGAAATTCTGGACAGCGAAATCGAGGCGTTGATAACGGAGCGCCAGGAGGCGAGAAAAGCGAAGAATTTTGCGCGGGCGGATGAGATCCGCAGCCTGTTGTCCGAACAGGGCATTGTTTTGGAAGATACAAGAGAAGGGGTAAAATGGAAGAGAGCATAACGATGTTAGCCGCGATCAAGCGGGAATTTGCATGTAAAGAGGTGGATATCAGGGCATATTCACCTCTTACCCTTGCTTATATCGGCGATGCGGTCTACGATCTGATTATCCGCACCGTCGTTGTGGAGCGCGCCAACCGTCCGGCCGACAAACTGCATAAAACGGTCATCCGCTATGTCAACGCGGGGGCCCAGGCGCAGATGGCGATGGCGGTCGAGGCGGAATTGACGGAAGAGGAAGATGCGGTCTACCACAGGGGGAGAAATGCAAAGTCCTGTACTTCGGCGAAAAACGCATCGATCGCCGATTACCGGAAGGCGACCGGACTGGAAGCGCTGTTCGGCTATCTGTATCTGCGGGGGGAGACGGACAGGCTGCTCGCATTGATCCATTCGGCGTTTGAAAAAATGGACATCAGACTATAGAAAGGCAGGGCCGTCGGTCTTCGATCAGGCGGGCGGCCGCAGAATAACGATGGGATATACGGAAATGATAATCGAGGGAAGGAATGCAGTCATCGAGGCATTCCGTTCAGGAAAGACGGTGGATAAGCTTTTTGTGCTGGACGGCTGTCAGGACGGGCCCATTCTGACGATCAAGCGGGAAGCCAGAAAGCAGAACAGCCTGATTAAATATGTGACGAGAGAACGGCTGGATCAGCTTTCCGAGACCGGAAAGCATCAGGGCGTCATCGCCTGTACCTCCGCTTACCGGTATGCGGAGGTGGCGGATATGCTGGAGCGGGCCAGAGAAAAAGGCGAGCCGCCGTTTCTTTTCCTGCTGGATAATATTGAGGATCCCCATAATCTGGGCGCCATTATCAGGACGGCGAATCTGGCGGGAGCGCATGGCGTCATCATTCCCAAAAACCGGGCCGTGGGGCTGACCGCGGCGGTGGCGAGGGCGTCCGCCGGGGCGCTTAATTATACGCCGGTGGCGAAGGTGACGAATCTGGGACAGACCATCGAAGAGCTGAAAAAAGAAGGACTCTGGTTCGTCTGCGCCGATATGGACGGAACGACGATGTATCAGTTGGATCTGAAAGGGCCGGTCGGCCTTGTCATCGGCAGCGAAGGGGACGGTGTGGGACGGCTCGTGAAGGAAAAATGCGATTTCACAGCTTCCATCCCGATGAAGGGGGATATCGATTCCCTGAACGCCTCCGTGGCGGCGGGAATCCTCGCGTATGAAATTGTAAGACAGCGGTTGGTATGATGAAAAAATTATTAAATTATCTATTGATAGGCGTTTTTATAATGACCGCCCTTCTGGCGGCGGTGGCCGGATTGAAAGCCTACTCCGGCTATATGGAGAACAAAGCGGAAGAAGAGGCGCTTTTTCAACAGCGGAAGGAAGAAATTCTGGCGCGGAATGCGGAAGCGCAGAACCGTGTCCAGGAGATGGAGGTCGAAATCATCCAATTACAGGGGGATGCAGAGGCCCTGCAGGCATTCATCGACGAGACGGTGAATGCCGCCAACGAGGTACAGCGGCGGAAGGAAACAGGCGATGTTTGGGAAGGGGATGCATTATCGGCCGATAGCGTTTCCGGCGATGGCGTGTCCACGGAGGACGGTTCCCTTTCGGATCCGGGGGGCCCGGTGTCGGGAAACGGCATCTGGGACGATGCGGATGCGGTATCCGGCAATGGCATCTGGGGCTATCCGGATTCCGTATCAGGAAACGGCATCCGGGGAGATGGTGAATTGATTTCCGGCAACGGCATCTGGGGCCGTCCGGATTCCGTATCGGGGAACGGCGTCCGGGGAGACAGCGAATCGGTATCCGGCAACGGTATCTGGGGCCGTCCGGATTCCGTATCGGGGAACGGCGTCCGGGGAGACGGCGGATCGGTATCCGGCAACGGTATCTGGGGCTATCCGGATTCCATTTCCGGGAATACGGTATCCGGCAATGATGATTTCGGGTTCCTGATGGGCGGCGTATCGGAGAATGATGAAGATGTCAATTATTATGACGGCAATATGACCTCGGACAGCGTATTCGATGAATGGAGGCCTATTTATGAGCAGCCGGATATGACGCTGGAAGAACGGAAGGAACTGCGGACTTCCTATCAGGAGACGCTGGAAGTCAATCAGGCGGACAGAGAATGGATCGCGGAAAATCAGTATGATTTTTCCCAGACGAAGATTGCCTGCCTTGGGGACAGCATTACTAAGGCGGCCAATCTGGAAGATGAAGAAAATTATGAACAGTACGCTTATCCGGCGAGATTACAGGAACTTCTGGGCGCGCAGGAAGTCTATAATCTGGGCATCGGCGGTTCCTCCATCGGCAGATACTGGGCGGACGCCTTTGTAGACCGCTATACGGAAATTCCGGAGGACAGCGATATTATTATCGTAATGGGCGGAACGAACGACGGTTTCTGTGTGTCCGACGAAGAGTTCGGCAGTCTGGAAGAACGGGAATATCATACTTTCTGCGGCGACCTGGACGAACTGATGAGGGGCCTCCGTGAGGATTATCCGGATGCGCAGATTTTCTTCGCGACGCCCCTGCCCAATGTCCTTCAGGACTATCTGATGAGCGAGCGGGATTATCTGCTGCCTCAGAAAAAGTTCGTGGAAGTCATACAGACGCTGGCTGGCGAATACGATTTTGAATTGATCGATTTGTATAATTCCAACGTTCTCGATTCCCATGACGCTAATATCATCACGGAATATATGCCGGATGGCGTGCACGGAAATCAGGAAGGCTACCAGATTCTTGCGGAGCGCTTCGCGGGAGAAATTGTAAAGTATTATAACGGGGATGATTCCGAAACGGCAAAAGAAAATGCCGGAGAAGAAAATTCCGCTGAAAACAGCGGGATGGGCGCCGGAGCGGATACCGGTATCAACGCGGGTGCGAATCACGGAGCGATCACCGGCGTTACCGGAAATGGAGGCGCCGCAGCCGTGATTGGCGGAAATGCCGGTATCAATGTTGGGAATGGCGGAAGTACGGGAATGCCGACGGATAGCGGCGGAAGCGAAGCGGGCGATGGAAACGACGGGGACGGCACGGATGACGGCAGCGGCGTAGGCGGCGCGGCGGAAAACGGTAATGGGGCCGATGGAAGCGGAGCTGTCGGAAGCGTCGGAGCCGGGGAGAGCGTCGGCAGCAGCGAGGCTGCTGGAAGCGTAGGAAACGGAGAGAGCGTTGGCAGCAGTTGGACTGGCGGAAGCAGTGGCGGCGGAAGTGCAGAAAATGGAGAGAACGTCGGCAGTAACGGAGATGCCGGAAGTGCTGGAAGCGGAGAGAACGTCGGCAGTAACGGAGATGCCGGAAGTGCTGGAAGCGGAGAGAGCGCTGGCGGCAGCGGGACTACCGGAAGCGCTGGAAGCGGAGAGAGCGCTGGCGGCAGCGGGACTGCCGGAAGCGTTGGGACTGGAGAGAGTGGAAACGGTAACGGAGATGCCGGAGACGGCAGGAATGACCGCAGGGCCGGCGGAAATGCCGGAGGCAATACCGATTTCGACAGGAACTCTGAGAGAAAACAATACAGATACGAATACTGACAGGGCGGGAAAGGCTGGACGGTAAATGAAAGAGGAGTATCAGCAATACAGCGATGAAGAATTGATGGTACATCTGCGGGACGGCGAAGACGGCATCATGGATTTTATCATGGATAAATACAAGAACCTCGTCAAGAGCAAGGCAAAATCCATGTATATTTTAGGCGCGGACAGTGATGATTTGATTCAGGAGGGCATGATCGGGCTTTTTAAGGCCGTGCGGGATTTTGACAGCGGCCGGGATGCAAGCTTTTTTACCTTTGCGGATCTGTGCATTTCGAGACAGATGTATACGGCGGTGCAGGCTTCCAGGCGATTGAAGCATATTCCGTTGAATACTTATATTTCGTTGTATGCGACCGTGCAGGAAAATGCGGCGCGCAATGAAGAGGATGCGGCGCTCGTCAACATTCTTGCCCTCAAATCGGAGCAGAGCCCGGAAGAGATGGTCATCGATAAAGAAAATCTGGAGCAGCTTGAAAAAACAATCGAAAAGGAACTGAGCGGTTTTGAAAAACAGGTGCTCGACCTGTATCTGACCGGGATGCGGTATACCCAGATCGCCAGGGTGCTTGGACGGGATGAAAAATCTACGGATAACGCCTTACAGCGCATTAAAACAAAGTTGAAGAGGGCAATCTATGCAAAATAGCCGTTACGAAATCGGAAAGGTTTGTTATGAAGGCTGGAAAGCCGCATATCGGGATTTATTATATTAGTTAATTTCTTCTATCAGATGGATGGGTATTTATGTGGAGGAATATAATACGTCTCCCAGCGTAGTATGCGGCGGGGATTTCTGGCTGATGGCAGACTGGCCCAGACTGGCTTTGTCGTGTATCATGACAGTTGTTTCCGGGATTGCGTTGTTCCGGGGAAAGAGAAATTCCACAGGGTATTGACAAAGTAAAATGCTGTGTGGTACAATACAATTCGGCGAGCGGGCAGGAAGCCTGTCCGTCGGATATAAGCTGCTGTAGCACAGTCGGTAGTGCGTCGCATTGGTAGGGATATTCTTAATAGTTTGAAAAATTTCATACTAAGCTGCTATAGCACAGTCGGTAGTGCGCAACATTGGTAGTGTTGAGGTCACCAGTTCGATTCTGGTTAGCAGCTCTGAATCTACCGAGAATAAAGGCTTTTCAAGGGAATCTTACTTTGAAAGGTCTTTATTTCTTGTTATACTGCCCGAACCAATGATTCTTTTCTTTTTCATTCACGTTTTGACAATGTAAATTTATGGTTTTTCGGAAAAATCATACTATTACCATACTATTCCACAAAAGAAGTGTCAATCATTGATTTTACGGTATTGGAGGAACAATGAAATTATTGTTAATAATCAGGAAATCATTGTTTTTCTCATATTCATTTGTTATACTTTAACTGTAATAGCACAAAAATGAAATGATAAAATAGTATAAATTTTTTTAAAGGAAATACTTTGATATATAAATATTAAAATTTGCAACTACAAATTCGTTTGAAAGGATGTGTTTTTATGGCATATGATACATTGATTAG
>JAMPFK010000011.1 GCA_023664485.1 Bacteroides fragilis
CATTGCTCGCGCAAATCAGCAAGGTTTTTCTTATGCCATTGATGTAATTATTCAGCAAGTGACACCTAAAATGTTGCCAAATCGTTGCCAGCACTTAAATAAATTTGCTTGAAACCCGCATAAACACTAGATTTCTAAAGCCCATTTCATCACTCAAACTCAATCGTCCCCGGCGGCTTACTGGTACAATCATACAACACCCGGTTGACCCCTTTAACCTCATTCACAATCCGGTTCGCCACCCTCGACAGCACTGCCCACGGAATCTCCGCGCAGTCTGCCGTCATAAAATCACTCGTACAGACCGCCCGCAGCGCGATTGCATAGTCATATGTCCTTTCATCTCCCATAACTCCGACAGAACGCATATTCGTAAGCGCCGCAAAATATTGTCCAAGCCCTTTGTCAATGCCTGCTTCCGCAATTTCTTCCCGGTAAATATAATCTGCGTCCTGAACGATATGGATCTTTTCTTCCGTTACTTCTCCGATGATACGGATGCCGAGACCTGGCCCCGGAAAAGGCTGACGGAATACGAGACGCTCTGGTATTCCAAGTTCCAGGCCGGCTTTCCGAACCTCGTCCTTGAACAGCATTCTGAGCGGTTCTATAATTTCCTTAAAATCTACATGATCGGGAAGGCCGCCCACATTATGATGCGACTTTATCGTCGCGCTTTTTCCGAGGCCGCTCTCAATAACGTCGGGATAAATCGTCCCCTGCACGAGAAAATCTACCGCGCCGATTTTTTTCGCTTCCTCTTCAAAAACGCGGATGAACTCTTCTCCGATAATCTTACGCTTCTGCTCCGGTTCGGTAACGCCCGCAAGTTTTCCATAAAATCTTTCCTGTGCGTTGACTCGGATAAAATTCAGTTCATAGGGGCCATCCGGTCCAAAAACCGCCTCCACTTCGTCACCTTCATTTTTACGAAGGAGTCCGTGATCCACAAATACGCAGGTCAACTGCTTTCCGACCGCTTTTGCAAGAAGGACTGCAGCTACGGAAGAATCCACGCCGCCGGAAAGGGCACAAAGTACTTTTCCATTTCCAACCTTTTCCTGTATCGATTGAATCGTGGTCTCTACAAAGGAATCCATCTTCCAGTCGCCGCTGCATCCGCAGATATCCATCACAAAATTCCGGAGCATAGTCATGCCTTCCGCCGTGTGCATGACTTCCGGGTGAAACTGAACAGCATATAATCCTTTTTCCGGGCACTCCATTCCTGCGGCCGGACAAACAGGCGTACGCGCCGTAATCTGAAATGCTTCCGGCGCTTTTTCAATATAATCTGTGTGGCTCATCCAGCAGATCGTTTTTTCCGATACGCCTTTGAACAGAGCAGAACTGGTATTAACCTCCACTTCTGTTCTGCCGTATTCGCTGACAGGCGCTGTGACGACTCTGCCGCCAAGCAGATAAGCCATGAGCTGGGAGCCATAGCAGATTCCCAAAATCGGGATACCGAGTTCAAATATTTCTTTTCCACAAACAGCTGCGCCTTCTCCATATACGCTGTTCGGTCCTCCGGTAAAGATAATACCTTTGGGCTGCATCTGTTTGATTTTTTCCAGGCTGATATTATAGGGATGGACTTCACAGTATACGTTACATTCCCTGACTCTTCTTGCGATCAGCTGGTTGTACTGTCCGCCGAAGTCCAATACCACGACCATTTCTTTTTCCATAGTGCCTCCCTCTTCTGTTGTACATTTTGTTTCGTTCTGATAAAGTATATTATAAAGACAAGTAAAATGCTTGTCAAAGCATATCTATCCACGGAGATCCATTTTCAGTTTTCTTTTTTCAACGCATTATCTTGCCTGTCTATGCAAATATTTTTCTCTTGTCGCAAGTCCTCCGCGAATATGCCGTTCGGACTTGTTGATATCGAGCACTTTTCTTGCCTCTGCGGCCAATGTGGGATTTATCTGCGACAGGCGTTCTGTTACATCCTTATGTACCGTACTCTTGCTAATTCCGAACTGTCTCGCTGTCTGTCTTACCGTAGCGTTGTTCTCAATAATATAATTAGCAATATTGATTGCTCTTTCCTCAATATAATCTTTCAAAAAAATCCCCTCAGAAATACTTTTTTACATTGTATGAAGCATTCCAAGGGGTTATGACTGTTTACTCATATAGGAACTGTTCTTAAATTAACAATACATTACTTTTTTCTTTAACACCCTTTGCACAGTCATTTTCTGTCCTTTCCACTATTTTTGCCTGTCGGAAATAAACCGCTTTATTTCTTCGTATCTTTCGGTACCACTATTTTCCTGCAAAAGTCTGCATAGCTCGCCAAAGAACCGGCAGCATCCATTGACGTTTTACAAAACCGCTCTTCATACTGCCGGCATTCAAACATATTGTCTGCACAGGAATTATATTTTCCCATAACGCCTTCATCTAAAATATCCTGATCGAACATATATCGGATTTCCGGAAGCATATCGACAAAATGGTATCTGCATAGTATCAGTTCTACCGCATTAAAAATATAATCTATTCCTTTCCGCCATACGCGATCGTTTCTAAAAAGTCTTTCCATCCGCTTCCTTCCAGAGTTCCATCCGGATACAGCTGTCACGGCCTTCAATCAGAATTTCCCCGATCGCTTTTTTACTTCATTCATGGCTGTTTTCTCCTTTGTATCATTCTCCCAGGCATTTGATAAATGCCGCCGGATTTCCTTATCCCTCAGGCTTAGCATCGGGCAGATCTCCCGGAAGTACGGGCTCCGCCGCAAATTTTGCATTGACGACTGTGGTCTCTCCTGTCAGATCGACCGTGATTGCGCGCTCTGTACTGATAAGTTCATCGTTTTCCGTATACCATCCAAGGAACGTTCTGCCGTCCTCCACTTCCTCGACCGCGATTTCTACAGGATAATCCGCAAAATAAACGCCCTGCCACCATGTTTCCGGCATATCGACAACGGATGTATTGACCCGGTAAGATGCCGCGCCGCTCTGATCGGACAAAATAACAAGCCAGGCTGGCTCCCCCTCCAGAGCAAATTCTTCTTTCAGATGCGCGAAGGCATATTCTCCTCTTTCCGTAAAAAACCGTTCCACATTGCCATGATATTCATGCGTATCGGTTCCCGCATGGAAACGCTCCATATACATCTCAAAAGACGCCTCCATACTTCCGGTTTTTTCCGAGATACAGGGCAGAATATGATCCTCCCGCCACAGATTATTATATAAGTCCATGTAAGTGGTAACGAACTTCTCCCGGAACGCCTCATGCTCCATCAAAGCCTGCGCGATCGGGTCATCCTGCCAGGTACGGATAACGCCTGTGTAAAAGGTATTCAGATAGGCTTCGAACATGGTCGTTTCAACGTCCCAGACCGCCCATCTCCATTTTCCGTCCTCCTTTTCGCCGGAACCGGCCTCTGTGCTTCGATAGCACCGGGCATTATAATCCAGCCAGTCGATATCGTTCAAATACAGCATTGCCGCATAATAATCGATAAAGCTCTGTATATCCATCATCTGGCACAGCTGTTCATATACCGCCGGATCCGACTGATCCGGAACGGTATTCAGGTATTCGACGATATCCGGCGGATTTGCACCCTCATGAATCTGGATATTGTCCGCCGCAATGCCGTAATGGTTCTCAAAATAATATTCATCGTATACTTCCTCTAACAGATAAATCCCCCAATATTCGCCATCCAGAAAAACATTACAATAGCGCAGGGCCGGCGTCGCCACATCCCGGCCGGAAAGCGTTTCCGCTATCAGCATATCTTTCAGCTTCGAACCCTCCGTATTCGTATAGAGGAAAAATTTGTGAACTGCTTTATCCGCTTCAAAAAGCCCCTCTATCGTATCGCTTCCATCATACATTTCCCGCGCATACACGGAAAATGTTTTCTGCGTACAATGTCTCGTCGTATTGCCATGGATTCGTACGCCTGCTTCCCGGTCTAAGATACGCCCGCCATTCTCGTCGAAGATTTCGATGCTCGCGGGGCGTTCCGAACGTTTCCCATGGATTTGATAATTTGCGTCCTGAATCTCCAGGTCATCGTCCCCGGCAGGAACATAACCGTCATACTTTTTCCCCAATACATAAATTCCCTCTTCCTCATCAAAAAGATTATCGGGGTCAGTCACGAGAGAGACCGTATACATTTCCCGGTAGTTTTCCATATCCTCTTTTCCTACCAGATAAGAATTGGTGACGATATCGCTCTTTCTCCCGGCCGCGTCAAACGCCGCCGCGCGGACGACCATAATCTTTTCCACAGGCGCTTCGGGCGGCGCAGACCTCTCCGGGTCAAAATCGTTCCGCGCGGAATATACATTGGGCTCCGCCGACACGTTCCGCACCGGAATCGGCTTTTCATATAAAATGCCCGACGTATCCGGGTCGCTTCCATCGAGCGTATAATAGATGCGGCTTCCCTCCGGCGCCTTCAATTCCAGTTCAAATTCTTCCGCATAAAAACCGCCCTCCACCGAAAAAACAGGCTCCTGCGTCTTTCCCGGAATCATTTCCGCCTGTGCGTTGGACGTGCGATAGGACAGCTCTGTGATTCCCCATTCGCTCCCGGCGTCCGCAAGACGGCTCCACGATGTATTGGCATCCAGCGCAGGGATCTTAACGACATCGATGACCTTCGTATCGTTCGACAAGTATAACGTGTCCCCTCCCTGCGATTTGATTCCGAAATTCAGCTTCGCTTCCTCCTCCGTCATCTCTTCGCATGCGCTGTGAATCGTATAATAACCGCCCGGCGGCAGTTCGACCGCCGGGAGATTGTATTTATATAAATCATCCTTATCGTCGGAAAGGTAATAATCTCCGAGATTTTTGCCCGTATCCGAAAAATTGTACAGCTCTATCCAGTCGCTGGGCGGCTGTGTTTCGGCAAAAGAAGCCGGAAAATAATCGCTGCAAACCTCGTTAATACACAGCCCGTAAGAATTAGCGGTTCCGCCCCGCCCGGCGGCCTCTTTCGTATAATCGTTCATCCATACCGCAAACACGGCAAAAACTGCCGCTATGCCGCATAAAGCGATCCGCTTTCTGCTTACCATATGTTTTCCTCCCCGCAGCACGCTGCCCTGTTCCCGTAACTGCGGCTATATCCGGCATTCACCGTCATGAGAAAGACAATTTATCTGTGTGAACAGATCCATATCGTCCAGCTCCTCTAACAGCGCGTCTTTCTCCTTAACGCGTATCTCGATGATCAGCTCCGCTTCCCCGTTCTTTATGCTTCTCGCTTTTTCCTTATAAGACCTGCAGTATCCGCTTATCGTTTTGTACAGCTTATCATAATCCATTTTCTTATCCATACCGCGCAATACCAGCAATTCCGGCGCCTTCGCATGCGGAACCATATCCAGCACGAGCAGGAGGACTGTCATGATAATGCACAAAACAATGCCGAGCACATATAAGCCTACCCCTACGATGATGCCCGCGCTGATCGACCAGAACAAATATAGTAAATCTACCGGATTTTTAACCGCATTCCGGAATCTGACAATAGACAATGCGCCGACCATACCCAGCGAAACGAGCAGATTAGACTGCATCGCGATCATGATCGCCGCTACGATAATCGGCAGCCCGGCCATCGTAACATTCAGATCTTTGGAATAGAAAGCGGATTTTGCCGATAATTTATATACCGTAAAAATATAGATTCCGACTACACAGGCCATTGCGAGAATTAAAATGACCGCTCCCGCCGACAGGCCGCTCCCGCCTCCAAGCGCCTCAAACACACTGTTTTTAATAACATCCCTTACCGACATAGATTTTCTTCCTCCTAATCTCTCATTGGTATCTTTCACAGCATAACTGATATTTTGAATAAGAAATCTGCTGCATGCTGCCGAGCTCCAGCAGCTGTAAAATAAAATCCGGTATGAACCCGTCATACTTCACTTCCAGGATCTCGTCCTGTTCCCGCAGAAAATCATACGAGATATCAGGCCTGCCAAAACATTCGATGCGGTCGCATCCTCTGATATTCCGATCCAGCGTAACGCGGACATTGCCCGGCGCATAGACATACGCTTTTCTTTCATAGGCCACGATCAGTTTCGGTCTGAGAAGGTCCTTCTGCACCGCCACATTAAACAGAGCCGCCGGATCCTCCATTGATGGCAGGCTCTCTATACATTCGCCGCGCATCAGCTTCCGCAGCTCTTCTTCCGTAATCGTTCTCGATTTCTTTCTGACTCTGTTATCGAGTTTTTCTTTCACTTCCAGCTTGATCGTATCCAGAGAATGATTATAGATCCGGATACGATATTTCCTGCGGACGCGGTCCCCTTCCACCGTATCCGAAAGGCAGGAGCCCATATAATCGTCAAAATACAGGCTGCTCACGCTGTAGCCGCCCCCGTCATCCTCATTGGAATCCGACTGCAGCACGCTTTCCAGCCTTTTCCGGAGGCAGTACATCTCTGCTCCCCCACAACTGAATTTATCTTCAACGCGGTACATTTTATATTCTTTTCCTTTCTCACACGATTCTCCGGATCGTAATAATGCTTCGATAAGTAGCCGATTCCGTCTTAATGCCGGTCCGCTCGGTGCTGGCATGTACGATCTTTCCGTTTCCGATATAGATTGCAACATGGCCGCCATAATAAATAATATCGCCCGGCTGCGCCTCCGCATAGGAAACGCTCCTGCCCACGCCGGACTGCGCATAGGAGCTTCTCGGCAGGGAATAGCCGAAGTTTTTATAAACGGACATCACAAAGCCGGAGCAGTCCGCCCCGTTCGTCAGGCTGGTCCCGCCCGCCACATAAGGATTCCCCACGAACTGGCAGGCAAATTTCGCGATGTCCTGTCCCGCCGCGCTTCCGCCGGAAGCTACGGACGGCGGGGACGTCTCCTGTGAAGATGTCTCCTGTGAGGAGGTTTCCTGCGAAGAAACCTGGCCGCTCTCTCCCGCCTGCGCCAGCTGTTCCGCTTTCAGCCGTTCTTCCTCCTCTTTCCGCTTCCGTTCCTCCTCTTCCTTCCGTTTCCGCTCCTCTTCCTCCAGCTGTCTTATCTGGGCGGTCTCCTGTTTGATCTTCGTCGTATAGGCGGCCGCCTCCTGCTGTGCCTTTGCGAGCATGACGCTGTAATTCTCATACTCTTCCTTTTTCTGCGCGAGCACCTCTTCCAGATAAGTTTCTTCTTCTTCCAGCTCGTACCGGGACGTCTGAAGCTCGGATTTCTCCTCCTCCAGCTGATCCTGTAAAGCGGCGACCCGCTCTACCGTCGCCTGATATTCTGCCAGCAGCTTTCTGTCATACTCATAAAGCTTCTCCACATATTCGGCTTTATTGACCATATCGCTGACGCTGAGGGATTCCGCAAAAAGCTGGATATAAGACATTTCTCCCTGTTCATACATGAATTTGATACGGATCTTCATCGCCTCATACTGCTCGTCTTTGGCCGCTGCCGCCGTATCGTAATCCGCCTGTGTTATCTCAATTTCCTCTTCCTTGACCCTGATTGCCTCTTCGATTAAATTGATATCCGTCAAAAGGCTCACCATTTCCGCATCCAGCTCTTCAATCTCGTTTCCGATATCGGCCTGCGCGCCCTTATATCCGGAAATCTGCTGATTGACATTCTTGAGATTTTTCTCGTTTTCTTCCTTCTGCTGCTGTATTTCAGAAATCGTCGCGGCATAAGCCGGTTCCGCTGCCGCGGCGATAAGCGCCAGGACTGCCGCTGCGCTTATAAATCTCATGAAC
Source organism: Bacteroides fragilis (assembly GCA_023664485.1). Classification (GTDB taxonomy): domain Bacteria; phylum Bacillota; class Clostridia; order Lachnospirales; family Lachnospiraceae; genus UBA3282. Next base: position 7,743 of record JAMPFK010000011.1, read on the forward strand.
CTTTTTTTCACATGTGTAAAATTGCGCGTCATCTAATGACCATGCCTTTCTCTCAGTCCCGTAATATTATCACAATTCACAATTATTCACTGTTCTGGGGAACGGAATAACGTCTCTGATATTGCCCATGCCCGTAAGATACATGACGCATCTTTCAAATCCCAGTCCAAAACCCGCGTGCCGCACGGAACCGTATCTGCGCAGATCCAGATAAAACTGATAATCCTCCTTGTTCAGGCCCATTTCATCCATCTTCTTTTCCAGCGTTTTAAGATCGTCCTCTCTCTGGCTTCCGCCGATGATCTCGCCGATGCCCGGAACAAGGCAGTCCATCGCCGCAACGGTCCTGCCGTCCTCGTTCAGTTTCATATAAAACGCCTTGATCTCCCTGGGATAATCCGTTACGAATACAGGCTTTTTAAACTCTTTTTCGGTCAGATACCGCTCGTGCTCCGTCTGCAGATCGCAGCCCCAGGACACCTTGTATTCAAATTCATCGTTATGCTTTTCCAAAATCTCAATCGCTTCCGTATAGGTCACATGCCCGAAATCGGAATTCAGTACATGCTGCAGTCTCTCGATCAGGCCCTTGTCCACGAACTGATTAAAAAAGTTCATTTCCTCCGGCGCATTTTCCAGCACATAACGGATAACATGCTTGAGCATGGCCTCCGCGAGCATCATATCGTCCGTTAAGTCCGCGAACGCGATCTCCGGCTCAATCATCCAGAATTCCGCCGCATGCCTCGTCGTATTGGAGTTTTCCGCGCGGAAGGTCGGCCCGAACGTATAGACATTCCTGAAAGCGAACGCATAAGTCTCCACATTCAGCTGGCCGCTCACCGTCAGGCTGGTCGGTTTTCCGAAAAAGTCCTGGCTGTAGTCGACGCTCCCGTCTTCTTTTCTCGGAATGTTATCGAGGTCGAGCGTCGTCACCTGGAACATTTCCCCCGCGCCCTCACAGTCGCTGCTCGTAATGAGCGGTGTGTGCACATAAACAAAACCCCTTTCCTGGAAAAAGGTATGAATCGCGTAAGCGATCAGAGACCGTACACGGAAGGTTGCCTGAAACGTATTAGTCCTCGGCCTTAAATGGGAAATCGTCCTCAGATACTCGAAGCTGTGCCTTTTTTTCTGCAGGGGATAATCCGCGGTAGAAGCGCCCTCGACGACGATTTCTTCCGCCTGCATCTCAAAAGGCTGTTTTGCCTGCGGCGTCGCAACGATTTTCCCCCTCGCGATGATGGCGGAACCCACATTCAATTTGGAAATCGTCTCGAAATTATAAAGACCGTCCCCATATACGATCTGCAGCGTCTCAAAAAAGGTACCGTCGTTTACGACAATGAAGCCGAACGTTTTGGAAGCCCGGATGCTCCTGACCCATCCGCCGACCGTCGCTTCCCTGTCGATATAAGCCTCTCTGTTACGATATAATTGTTTAATGTCCGTTAAATCCATCGCCATTTCCTGCCTTTCCATTTCCTTTTCTCTTCTATTCCGCCTTTATGACCGCATTCTCTTTCAGAAATTCCATGACCTCTTCCGAAATCAGATATTCATAGAATACTTCTCCGCCTACCTCTTCCTGAAAAGCTTCCACGGACTCGTATCCGAAATTCAGCGCTTCTTCCTCCATCGCCGCCGCAATTTCATCCTCCGTCAGATTCAGGCCCTCCGCGTCCGCAATCGCCTGGAACATGATATACTGTTCCGCCATCGTGACCGCATCTTCCAGAAATACCGCCATATAAGACTCTGTATCCATATTATAGTAATTTAACATAAAAGTATCCAGATTTACGCCATAGGAAGCCGCCTGCGCGGTCATGGATCCGACCAGCATGTCCTGATACCGCTTCACCATTTTTTCCGGCGGCTCGCTGAAAATACAATTCGCCATAACGGCCTGCGTAATATCGCTTGCTACCGCATCCTCGTACAGGCTGACTGCCTCCGCATAGAACGCATCGCGCACATAAGCCCGCAGCTCCTCCACTGTACTGCATTCCTCTATACCGAATCCCTGCACGAGCTCGTCCGTCAGATCCGGCGTTTCCATGATCGAAATGCTGTTCACCGTCACATCGAACGTTACCGCCGCACCCGCCAGATCGGGATTTGGCTCATAATCCGCCGGGAAACTCAATTCCAGCGTCACCGTCCCGCCAACGTCCGCCCCGATCAGTCCTTCTTCAAAACCGGGAATAAACTGGCCCGACCCAATCGTTAAGCTGGCCCCCTGCGCCGTACCGCCCTCGAAAGCCACGCCGTCACGGTATCCCGCATAATCAATGTTGACCGTATCCCCTTCCTGCACCGTCGTCCGGTCCGTCACTTCCACCGCGACCGACCGCTGGGAACGGAGATATTCGATATAACCGTCCACATATTCATCCGTCACTTCCGGCTCCGGCTGCGTCACCTCTATGCCCCTGTATTCTCCCAGAGTGACATAATCGGAAGCCTTTATCTCGCTCAGATATTCTGCGTCTTTCCCGCAGGCGGACAGCATCCCGGCCGCCAGCGTGACCGCTGCCAATAACATCATCTTCTTTTTCATCATAAAATACTGCCTTTCTTTTTCTTATCATTTTTCATCGCATCATACTAGAATATAACACAAATCCATATTTATTTCCACCCTTTCTCTTGCCTATTGTCCAAATCAATGATAAAATATTGGATGCAGGCGCAAGTAAATTCGGGAGGTATCTATATGAGTACAGGGTTAATCGTAACATTGTGTATTTTAGCCGTTATTATTATCCTCTTGGTCGTTTTGTATTTTCTTGGTAAAAAGATGCAGAAGAAGCAGGAAGCAAATCAGGCGCAGATCGATGCGATGAAACAGACCGTTTCCATGCTGATCATCGATAAGAAACGGATGAAGATAAAAGAGGCGGGGCTGCCGCAGGCCGTTATCGACCAGACACCCAGGATGCTGCGGAATTCCAAACTGCCGGTCGTCAAGGCGAAAATCGGTCCCCAGATCATGACTCTGATTGCAGAAGAAAAGATCTTTGATTTCATTCCTGTCAAAAAGGAAGTAAAGGCTGTCGTCAGCGGTATTTATATTACAGATGTAAAAGGCGTTCACGGCAAGCTCGCTCCGGTAGCACCCAAAAAGAAAGGCTTCTTCAAACGCGCTGTTGAAAAAGCCCAGGAAAAAGCCGGTGCGAAGCCTCTTAAATAATTTTTTCGATACTGCCCTTCGATTGGATATCCAGAACGATCTGGCAGTCCGTAAGATATTCATAATTGACGTCCAGCGTATAATCCACATCCACCACGATCCTGTCGGTCTCCTGTGTGATGTGGATTTTCTTTGTATCGACCCCGACCAGAATATCTCCATACGGCGTGTTATAATTCGTCATATTTTTTCTCTTCTCTTCAAAGAGCAGATGAACGTTGACGGCGCCGCTTCTCATAATCTCCAGCATATGCTCATTGAATTTGAGCCGGTTCCTGACAGGCTCCGAAATCCCTTCCATCACTTCATCGTACAGCACATAATGGCTGTCATTTTTTTCATAATAACTCCCCGCCATAATCGTCTCAATCGTTTCGACATCGGAATCTTCTTCGTCGAACTGCAGGCCCCGCAGGGATATCAATACATCTTTTGTCATTTTAAAAATCCTCAATATGAATTACTTTTGCAGAAAGAATCCCATAGGACAGAATAGAATTGGCGAACCGCTGGAACTTATCCGCCGCGTCGCTCACGAAAAAGCGGTACAGCTCCGTGCCGAGCCCCGGCCTTTTCCCGCTCTCCAGCCCCTTTTCCTCCAACAGCCTTTTCAAGGCTCTTGCAGTCTCATAAGCCGGATTGACAAGGCCTACCTTGTCTCCCATGATCCTTCCTATCGTGGAGCGGATCAACGGATAATGGGTACACCCCAAAATCAACGTGTCGATGCCGCTGTCGATCAGTTCCGTTAAATACCTTCCCGCTATCTCGTCCGTTACCGGATCCTCCCACAAGCCCTCCTCTACGAGCGGCACGAACAGCGGGCAGGCTTTGCTGATAACATTGACACTTCTGTCACTTTCTTCTATGTAGCGTTTATAGATGCCGCTGCTTACAGTCGCCTCGGTCGCGATAACGCCGATCTTCCCGTTCCGCGTCGTCCCCAACGCCGTTTTGGCGCCGGGCCTTACCACATCGACGATCGGCAGATCCGTTTCCTCTTCCAACGCCTCCAGCGCGCAGGCGCTTACTGAGTTACAGGCAATAACGATCGCTTTGACCTGCTGTGTCTGTAAGAACCGCACGATCTGTCTGGAATATCGGATAATGGTCTCCGGCGATTTGCTCCCGTAGGGCACCCTCGCCGTATCGCCAAAATATACGATCCTCTCGTTGGGCAGCTGGCGCATGATCTCCCGCGCTACTGTCAGGCCGCCCACCCCGGAATCGAAAACGCCTATCGGCGCATTATGAAGTAGTTCTTTCCCGCTCATCTCAACTCAGAACTCCCGTTGTTTCTATTCTATAGTTAACGACATTAGAAATTGCCATTTTGACTTCACAAAAGCTTGCATATATGGCTTTTGCGAAAGACGGAATGCGCAATTTGTTATGTCGTTTACTATATATACTGCTCCAGCCATTCCAACAGCCTGCTCTTTACTATAACCTGTTCTTTCTCCGTCTGCAAGAGCCCTCTGAAATTTTCTTCCGCCGGGCAGCGCATTTTTCCTCCTGGGCCTTCGCTTCCTTCCGCGTCCATTCCATCTTGAAGCGCCGTCTCTTTGGCCCCCGCGCCATCCGCCCCGCTCTCATACACTGCCTCATAAGTATCCTGCGGAAAGCACAGTTCCGGATAGAGCACACACCACCATACAAAAGCAAAACCGCCCGCCAGAAACCCCGCCGCCCGCATCACGGCCTCTTTCCGGACCGGCCTCTTCCGGTCATTCATTCTTTGAGCTGTCATCGTACCTTTCTCCTTTACTGCCGTGCCCTGCGGCCGGCTTTTCAAGGAGTATTCCCGAACGCGTCAAAGTTATTCCCGGTTATGAAATATTTTCCGCCCGAATCTGCCTGATAATGGATTTCTCCTGGTTATCAATATGCAGTTTCGCCGCTCTCGCCGCCCCTTCTTTATCGCGGCGGACAATGCTCTCATAGATCATTCTATGCTCTTCCACCAGATGATTATGCTGGTTTTCTTCCTTAATATATTCAAACCGGTAGCGGTACATCTGCTCCGAAAGATTATTGATCAGCTGAATCAGGCGCTGATTTCCCGTCGCCTCCACGATGATATCATGCAGGGCTACGTCCGCCGCCGCGATGACCGTCGCATCTCCTGTAACGGTCGCCTTTTCAAATTCATCGCAGGCGTCTTTCAGCTTCTGCTTTTCTTCCTCCGTGATCCTGTCACAGGCAAGCTCGGTGCAGAGCGCGTCCAGCGCCCTTCGGACCTCCAGCACATCCCGCAGCCCCTTTTCCGTAATCTGAGCCACCTCGGCGCCGCGCCTCGGCATCATAATAACGAGCCCTTCTAACTCCAGTTTCCGGATAGCTTCCCGAATCGGCGTCCTGCTCACTCCAAGCTGGTTGGCAAGATGAATCTCCAAAAGCCGCTCCCCCGGTTTTAATTCACCGGTCAGAATCGCTTTCCTAAGCGTGTTAAAGACGACATCCCGTAAGGGAAGAAGCTCGTCCATATTCGTCTGAAACTGAACCCCCATGAATCCCATTCCCCTTTCCCGACCTATGAAGCTTTCCGGTCCCTATTCATGAAACCCTGTTACAAAGACCTGTCCGGCCAGTCCCCGGCGCCGTATCCGCTCCGCCGCCGTATCCGCCTGCCCTTTTTCCGTAAAAAGCCCGAAAACCGTCGGCCCGCTGCCGCTCATCAGCGCGTTCAGGGCGCCCGCTTTTTTCATGAATTCTTTTATCTCATCGATGACCGGGTATTCCCGTACCGTTACGGTCTCCAGCACATTTCCCATCCGCTCCGCGATCCCATACAGGCTGCCGTTTCGGAGTGCATCCGCCATACCGTCGATATCCGGATGATATGGCAGCGCATCGGCGTGCAGATTTTCATAAACAAACTTCGTCGAAACGTCGATATCCGGTTTTGCAACGAGCAGGATACACGGCGGCGGCGCAGGCAGTTTCGTTAAAACTTCCCCGATGCCCTCTGACAGGGCCGTCCCGCCCATCAGGCAATAGGGGATATCCGCCCCCAGCGTCACTCCAAGCGCCTGTAACCGTTCCATGGAATAACCGAGTCCGAACAGCTCGTTCAGTCCGGCGAGCGCCGCCGCCGCATCGGCGCTCCCTCCGGCCATTCCCGCGGCGATGGGAATCCTTTTCTCCAGAAAGATTTCCGCCCCTCCGGCAATGCCAGCTTCCGCAAACAGCTTCTCCGCCGCCCTGCAGATCAGATTCTCTTTTCCCGCGGAAAGGTTCCCTCTGTCGATTTTCAGAACGACACCGGGTTCCTTTCTCCTGCGGAAGGTCAGCGTATCGCAGAGGCCGATCGTCTGCATGATCATCTTTACCTCATGGTAACCGTCTTCCCTGCGCCGCAGTACATCCAGCGCGAGATTGATCTTGGCGTACGCTTTTCGTGTCAGCCGTTCCATCGTATCCCCCATTCCTGCCCGGCATACCTTTTTCACCGATTGCCGTATTTTCTGTGTATATTGTATTCAAAATCCTGGATTGTACTTAATTTTATACAATCTCGGATTGTTTGTCAATGTATAATAATATGAAGACATACGGCAAAACCGCCGGCGGCATTCCGCCCGGACGGCCGTACATAAAGGAGAATTGAAAAAGATGAAATTAAATCGAACAAAACTGGCCCGGTTACAGGGGCTGTTACAGGAAATGGCAGAGACCGGGTTCGTAGCGGGTGCAAGCTGCATGGTCTTACAGGACGGCGAAGAACAATGCTATTATGAAGCGGGATACCGGGACGCCGCGAACCGGATTCCGCTTACGAGAGACACCGTCTTCCGGCTCTATTCCATGACAAAACCGATTACTTCGGCGGCAGTCATGATGCTTCTGGAAGAGGGAAAAATCGACCTGCTGGATCCGGTCTCCAGATATCTGCCCGGCTTCGCTGACCAGTATATCATCAGGAACGGTATAACGGTTCCCGTCGCTCATCCGGTCACGATCCAACACCTTTTAAACATGACTTCCGGCCTTGTCTATCCGGGAGAAAGCTGTATCGCGGAGGTGCGGACCGGCGCCCTGATACAGGAAGTGACGGACAGTCTGACTTCCCCAAAACCGCTTGCGACAGTCGAAATTATGAACCGCCTCGGACAGCTTCCGCTGGCTTTCCAGCCGGGTGAGAAATGGCAGTACGGCATGTCTGCGGATGTTCTCGGCGCCGTTGTGGAGACCGCATCGGGCATGCGTTTCGGAGAATTTCTGCAAAAGAGGATCTTTGAACCGCTCGGCATGAAAGACACGGCATTCTATGTGCCGCAGGATAAACAGACACGTCTTTCCAAAGTCTATGAACCGACGCCGGACGGCCTGCGGGAATATCAGGGTTCCCATCTGGCGATTCAGAACCGTATGGAATTCGATCCCGCTTTTGAATCCGGCGGCGCGGGACTCGTCTCCACAATCGACGATTATAAGGTCTTTTCTCAGATGCTTCTGCACGGCGGCTCCTTCCGGGGCGTTACCCTGCTCTCGCCAAAGACCGTGGAATTTATGACGGGCGCTCATCTGTCCTCCGCCCTGCAGGACTATGTGAATCAATGGGAAAATCTTCCGGGATACACTTATGCCAATCTTCTGCGCATCATGACGGATCCAGGCGCCGCCGTTTCTCTTGGAAGCAAAGGGGAATACGGATGGGACGGATGGCTCGGCCCTTATGTAACGAATGACCCTGCCAACCGGATGACCCTCCTGATCATGCAGCAGAAGACCGGTTCCGGCACGACCGAATATACCCGGAGAATCCGGAACATCGTATTTTCTTCCCTTTAACCTGCGGGAACAGACCGTATGCACCGCGAACTGTCCTTCCTGATCAAAAAGAATCCCGGCCGCGGAAACTGATTCCGCCCGCCGGGATTCTTATTTTTCTGTCAAATGGAATTTCTTTTATTCCTGTATCAGTTGCTCGCAGTCACAATTCCGGCATCCTCAGCCATCTTATCGAAGCCGCTCATAACGGCGTCATAGGTCTGTCTGGAGATCTCCGGCAGCTCGCCGCCCCATGTTTTTTCAGCCTGCTCATAGCCCTTCTTGAAAGCTTCTCTCATTTCTTCGATCTTATCCGGATCGCCGCCTGTCAGTGCGGTCGCAAAATCCAGAATCCTTTCGGAAGTCTGTTTTACGCCCCAGTAACCGTCTTCCGCAACATCTTTCTGCGCCTGCAGTTTCGTAGCCTCGTCCACTTCAAGGTTTCCGCCCGCAAGAATGCTCCAGATACCGTTCGCGCTGTTATAGGTCTGGCCCTGTTTGGTCATCAGCTGTTCAACAATGCTCTGTAACTGTTTCTGCCGGTTCTCCTGATCCGCTTTCATCTTCGCAACTAATGCCGTATTCTGCGTATAGGTTTTTTTGGTAGAATCCGTCGCAGTCCCTTTGGACGGCTCATAAACAGCACCTGCCTCTTCTTGTTTGGAAGCGGCATCCGTCGTTGTCTTTTCCGCCGCCTTCTCCGCCGTTTTTACATCGGTCTGGCTTGTCTGATAAGTCTCATATGCGCTGGCAGCGCCAGTAACTCCGTTTACACTCATGTCTATCCCTCCTTGGAATTTCGATTTTCAACCATGCGGAACTTTTCGATTCCGCTACCTCTGTATATTATATCGTCCTGTCTCCCCGTAAATATTAGAGGATAAAGGAATTATTTTCTATTTTTTCACACCATTCTATGCTATACTGAATGATAGATTCCATTGCGCCAAAAACGCAGTCAGTTCAAAGAAAGGCAGAAGGTTTATCATGATCGAAAATGACAAAGTACAGAAAATTTTATACGGCGGGGATTATAACCCCGAACAATGGCCGGAGGATGTCTGGGAGGAAGATATGCGCCTGTTCAGGCTGGCCCATATCGATATCGTGACGCTGAACGTTTTCAGCTGGGCCTCCCTCCAGCCAAATGAAGATACTTATTCCTTTGAAAAACTCGACAAAATAATGGATATGGTGCGCCAAAGCGGCCTGAAGGTCTGCCTCGCCACTTCCACCGCCGCTCATCCCGCATGGATGGCAAGAAAATATCCCGATATTCTCCGCACGGAATTTAACGGTATGAAGCGCAAATTCGGAGGACGCCACAACTCCTGCCCGAACAGTCCGGCCTACCGGAAATATGCGGGCGCGCTCGCCGCAAGGCTGGCGGAACGCTATCAAAGCTATGACAACATTGTGGCGTGGCATATTTCCAACGAATTCGGCGGCATCTGCTACTGCGAAAACTGCGAACGCAGATTCCGGGAATGGCTGAGAGAAAAATATAAGACCATCGAGGAGGTCAACCGCGTCTGGGACACGGCTTTCTGGGGCCATACCTTTTATGATTTCGACGATATTGTAACGCCGAACCTGCTCTCGGAACATTTTACGCCGGACAGGACGACTTTTCAGGGTATCTCTCTGGATTACAGGCGTTTCAATTCCGAAAGCATTCTGGCATGCTACCGGCTGGAATACGACGCCATCCGCGCCATTACACCGGATATCCCGATTACCACCAATCTGATGGGGACTTATCCCGATCTGGATTACCAGAAGTGGGCGCGCTATATGGATTTCATTTCCTGGGACAACTATCCCGCCAATGATACTCCCATCGAAGAAACTGCATTCCGGCATGATCTGATGCGCGGCTTAAAACAGGGCAAGCCTTTTGCTTTAATGGAACAGACGCCGAGCGTTACCAACTGGCTTCCCTATAATGCCCTCAAGCGTCCCGGCGTTATGCGCCTCTGGAGCTATCAGGCTGTCGCGCACGGCGCGGATACGGTCATGTTCTTCCAGATGCGGCGAAGCGTCGGCGCCTGCGAAAAATATCACGGCGCGGTCATTGACCATGTTGGTCACGAAAATACGAGAGTCTTCCGGGAAATCGCACAGCTCGGCGCCGAGCTCGATAAGATCGGTTCTCTGACGCTGGGCGCAAGAACAGACGCCAAAGCCGCCATCGTCTTCGACTGGGATAACTGGTGGGCAACCGGCTACTCCGCAGGGCCGAGCGTCAGCCTCCGCTACTGCGATGAGATCCTGCAATATTACAAGGCGTTCCATAACCTGAACATTCCGGTGGATATCATCGGCGTAGAAGACGATCTGTCGCCTTATAAACTCGTCGCGGCCCCGCTCCTTTATATGGTAAAAACCGGCCACGATGAAAAACTGCGCCGCTTCGTGTCGGACGGCGGCCATTTTCTGACCACCTTTTTCAGCGGTTATGTGGACGAGCACGATCTGGTCACAACAGGCGGTTATCCGGGCAGGCTCCGGGATATCCTCGGCATCTGGGTGGAGGAAGAAGACGCGCTGCCGGAAAATGAGGCCAACAGCTTCACTTATCAGGGAACGGCCTATCCCGCCGTCCTGATCTGCGACCTGCTGCATACCGAGGGCGCTGAAGCGCTCTGCTTCTATGAAAAGGATTTTTATGCCGGTATGCCCGTCCTGACCCGTAATTCCTTCGGAAAAGGATATGCCTATTATGTCGCGGCCCGCTCCAGCGCGGACTTCTACCGCCGCTTTATCGGCGATATCTGCAGGAAAGCAGGCGTAGAACCGCTTATGGATACGCCGGAGCTCATAGAGGTCACACAACGCCGCAATGCAAACGGCGTCTTCCTGTTCTTCCTGAACCACGACACGGAAGCGCGCGAAATCCCTCTTCCCTTTGCCGGAACGGATATCCTGACGGATACGTCCTATCGGATCGGCGAATGCCTGAAGCTCGCCGCAAAAGGCGTCGCAATCCTACGGATAAAATAACGCAATAACAATAAAGAAAGGAAAAACCAGCGATGAAAATAACAGACAGAAAAGCGTATCTGGCACAGATCAGAGAAGTGATCGACAAAGGCCCTTACCACGACGACTGGGCCTCCCTGACGGATTTTGCCATGCCCGCATGGTATGAAAAAGCCAAATTCGGCATCTTTATCCACTGGGGCGTATACAGCGTCCCGGCTTTTGGCAACGAATGGTATTCCCGGAATATGTATATTCAGGGCAAGCCGGAATATGAACACCATATCAGGACCTATGGCCCTCACAGGGATTTCGGCTACAAAGACTTTATCCCGCTGTTCACGGCGGATAAATTCGACCCCGATCTCTGGGCCGAAACTTTCCAAAAAGCGGGAGCCAGATATGTCGTTCCGGTAGCGGAACACCACGACGGTTTCCAGATGTACGACAGCGATCTGTCCGTCTACAATGCGGCAAAAATGGGGCCCAAACGCAATATTCTCGGAGAATTGAAGGAAGCCTTCGAAAAAAGGGGACTCGTTTTCTGCGCCTCTTCCCACCGGGCGGAACATCTCTGGTTTATGGGAAACGGTAAAGATTTCGACAGCGATATCAAAGAACCTTTACAATGCGGAGACTTCTACTGGCCTTCTTTACAGGAACAGCCGGATCATCAGGATCTTTTCGCGAATCCCTATCCGACAGAAGAATTTCTGGAGGACTGGATCTGCCGCACCTGCGAGCTCATCGACCGCTACCAGCCTAAAATCCTCTATTTTGACTGGTGGATCCAGCATGAGGGCTACAAACCCGGCCTCCGCCAGATTGCCGCTTATTACTATAACCGCGGCCTGGAATGGGGCTTCCCGACCGCTATCTGCTATAAGCATGACGCGATGGCTTTTGGCAGCGCCATTGTGGATGTGGAACGGGGCAAATTCGCGGATACGAGGCCGTACCACTGGCAGACGGATACCTCTGTCACCCATCATTCATGGTGTTATACCACCTCGCTCAGCTATAAGAGCAGTCACGAACTGATCTGCTATCTCGTGGATGTGGTCAGCAAAAACGGTAATCTCCTGCTCAATATCGGCCCGAAAGCTGACGGCTCCTTTACGGAAGAAACGACCTCGATCCTGCAGGATATCGGTTCCTGGCTCGCCGTGAACGGTGAGGCTGTTTATAACAGTAAGCCCTGGCGTTATCCGGCGGAAGGCCCGACAAAAGAAATCGAAGGGCAGTTCAGCGATAACACCGCCACCGTTTATACAAGCGGGGATTTCCGGTTCACGGCGGGCCACGGCTGTATTTATGCCGCCTGTATGCAGTATCCGGAGGACGGCCATATCACGATCCGCTCGCTTGCCAAAAGCCGCGACGCCAACAAACCGAATTTCCACGGCATTATCCGCGATGTCAGCATTCTCGGTTTCGACGAACCGATCGCTTTCAGTGTAGACGAAGAAGGACTGCACTTTATGACGGAATCGGTCAAAAGCGAGTTCCCTGTTGTGATTAAGGTTGTGACGGAATAGCGCCAAAAGGCGCTGTTCCGATCAGGCTCCTTTCGATGATATCATCATTTCCATAGCGCTTCCCGCATCCATGTCTCCGCCAGCGCCACCCACGACGTACATTCTTTCTCCATACCGCCTCCGTCCGCACCCATCGTCCGCTCATCCGCAAGGCTCAGCCCATGGCCGCCCTTCGCGTACAGATGCAGTTCCACCGGAATATGATACCGACGCATCGCAAGCGCTAACAGAAGCGAGTTTTCCGCAGGCACGGACTGATCCTCATTCGTATGCCAGAGAAAAGCCGGCGGCGTATCTTCGCTGACCTGATGCTCCAGCGAGACCTCATCTTTCAGTTCTTCGTATTTTTCACCAAGCAGCATGCGGAAAGAATCCCGATGCGCATATTCGCCGGACGTGATGACCGGATAATGCAGGATCATGCCCGCCGGACGGAGCTCTTCGGACGCAACACCGGCCTTTTCCGCCAGAAAAGGCTTCTTCCAGAACATGCCAAAGCTCGCCGCAAGATGGCCGCCGGCAGAGGAACCCTCCACCAGAATCCTGCTTGTGTCAACATGCCATTCCTCGCTGTGATCTTTGACCATTTTCATGACCATGGCAAGCTCTGTAAGCGCCGTCGGATAGACCGCAGGCGCCACGGAATAGCGCAGTACCACCGCGTGATAACCGTATGCGTTCCACTGCAGCGCGATCATTTCCCCTTCCCGGTCCGAAACGTAACGATAGCCGCCGCCCGGACAAATAATGATCAAAGGCCTTTTCTGTATTTTTATCGCATCCGAATGCGAAATCAGATAGGCCGTCGCCTTTGCCTCTTTGGTAGAACCTTCCGCCCGAATCGGATATTCTCTGTAAATCATAGTAATCCTCCATTCCCGCCTGCCCCGCGGACGGGGCGCAGGCACAAACACTTCTACATTTTAAAATAACACAGCTTCACATCGCCCATCAGGCGAAGCGTCAGCTCCGCCGGGATCTGTCCGTCCTGAATTTCATGCGTCAGTTCTATTTTCACATCCGCATAGACGGGCTTCCACCCCGCGATCCGTTCTTCGGCATCCTTTACCATCAGCGGCCCCATCACCGGACGCGGGTTCTTCACATAGGTTCTCGTTTCTCCCTGCCAGCTTCCCGCCGGTTTTCCATCGAGCAGCACTTCTACCTTACCGTCTTCTTCGCTCAGCAGATGCAGCGTCATTTCCTTTGTTTCCGGCGAAACCGCGCAATCCCGGTAAACGAGGAGGCCTTCTTTCTCCGGGCGCAAAAGCGCCGCAGCGCTGTATCCAAACTGTCCCTGCGTCAGGACGATGTTCTCATAGTCGTCATAATGATCCGCCGCGGTTTTCTTTGTCATATCCCGCAGTCCCGGCTTCCCGCCCGGTATTTCGATCTGCGCCGTCAGTGTGCACGCAGCGCTGGAAGGCCCCGCGCATACGGTATAACAGCCCCCTTCTACCATCAGAGAACGGCTGATCACGTCATAGAAACGGAATTCTTCGACCGGGACCGAAAGCTCTACTGCCCGGCTTTCCCCCGGCGCTACCTTTTTCAAACGCCGGAAACCGAGAAGCTGTTTTAACGGCTTTTTCACGCGGGATGCAGGCGCCGTTCCATATACCTGCGCCACCTCGTCGCTCACGCGCCCGCCGGTATTTTTTACCGCAAAGGATATTTTCAGGCTCCTCTTATCCGCCAGCTCCACCGTCAGATCCGAATAGGCGAAATCCGAATAGGTCAGGCCAAAACCGAACGGATAGAGCGCTTCCCCGTCAAAATAGCGGTAGGTGCGCTTTCCTTTGATGATGTCATAATCGTCGATATCGGGCAGCTGGCCGTCGCTTCTGTACCACGTCATATTCAGACAGCCCGCGGGCGCATTTTCCCCGAAGATCGTCTCCGCCAGCGCTTCTCCCATATCCTGGCTTCCCGTCGCGCTCCACAAAATGGCCGGAAGCTTTTCCTGCGCGGCATTCACCGCATACGGATAATTGGACAACAGTACGAGAACAACATTGGGATTGGCCTGATATACCGCTTCCATCAGTTTTTCCTGTGCCGGAGGCAGTACGATCGTACCGCGGTCTATCTCTTCCCTCGCGTTCACCATGGGATTACAGCCAAGCGCGAGCAGGACCTTCTCTTTTTCCCGCGCCAGCTTAACCGCCGCTTCCACGCCGGGCTCCACGATCTCCAGCGTAAACGAAATATCAGACAGCACAATCTCCTTCCGCACGGACGCCGCCGTATCCATCTCCAGCCCAACGCTCGGCCCGATCTGCTCGCCGCCCCTCATGGACCACAGGCTGCCGTCTTCTCCTGCCAGTATGGGCGAGCCGAAACGATTTGTCAATACCGCCGTTCCATCCGCCTGTTCCTCCAGATGGAAAATTTCCATCACGAACCAGTCAAACGGCTCCTCGATATCGGCGGCAATCCTTCCCATCTCCTCCGGCTTTACTTTTCCGGGATAGAATCTCGTATTCATATAGTTTCCGGTGCGTGCGCAGCAAAAATACAGGCTGCCTTCTCCCCAGTCCTCCATGATAAAGATATCCGGCTCTGCGGAAAGGCAGAGCGCTCCATCCTCCGCAACGGCGATTCCCTTATCGCCACAGCGGAAAATAACTCTGTCATAACCATCCGCGAAAGCGATCTTCTCCTTTTTCAGCTTTTCGATACCCTGTCTGAGCGTCGTTTTCCTGAGCGGCTCGCCGCAGTACCAGTCCCGATACCAGGAATCCCCTGCCGGGCCGATCAGCGCGAGAGAATCCGCAGGCGCTTCTTTATCGAGCGGCAGCATGTTCCCCTCGTTCTTTAACAGGACGATGGATTCCCTCGATACCTGCCGGCATATCTCCTGATTTTCTTCAGAATTGATATCCGCCTCCGTCACGGCGTCATAAGGGTTGCGCGGTTCCCTGTCATAAATGCCGAGACGCAGCTTTGTGCGGAACATGTTCCTGAGCGCCCTGTCCACATCCGCCTCCGTAATGAGCCCGAGTTCAAAGGCTTCCCGCGCCGCCTGTTCCACCACTGCCGGATTATCCGACATACCGTCCACGCCTGCCTTTAACGCCATCGCCAGCGTTTCGGCATGAAGTCCGCAGTAATGATGGAAATTCGCGACCAGTTCCATCGCGCCGCCGTCGCAGACCGCGTGTTTCAAACCGTATTGATCCTTCAAAATGCTTCCGACCTCCGGGTTCAGCATGCCCGGAATACCGTTAATTTTATTATAGGCCGTCATGACCGCTTCCGCGCCGCCGTTTTCAATCGCTCTGCGGAAGGGTTCCAGATACAGCTCGTATTTATTCCGCGGATCGATGGAGGAATTTTTCCAGCCCCGGCCCGCTTCCGTATTATTCCCGTAAAAATGCTTGAGCGTGGAGGCCGTCCGGAGATAATGCGGATCGTCCCCCTGCATGCCGCGGATATAGGCGGAGGACATTTCTCCCACGAGCAGAGGATCCTCTCCATAGCCTTCCTCCGTCCTGCCCCACCTCGGATCCCGTTCCAGATCGATCGTAGGCGCCCAGCGGCTGAGCCCCCTGTCGGGGTGGCGGTGATAAATAACGCGCGCCTCTGTCCCCGTCACTTCGCCCGCCTTCTGAATCAGCTCCGTATCCCAGGTCGCACTCATGCCGATTGGCTGCGGGAAAGAAGTCGTTATCTCCGGCCCGCCCAATTCATTCTGGTCATTTCTCGCCTCCACGCCGTGCGCCGCTTCGCCGCCCACCGACATTGCGGGAATACCCAACCGCTCCAGATCCGGAACCCTCGTCGCAAGCATCCCCAGTTTTTCTTCCATCGTCATTTCCGATAACAGCCAGTCCAGCCGTTTTTCTACAGACAGCGCCGCATCCCAGAACGGCGTATTCTTCTTTGCTTCCATCTTAAAATCCCAGCTCCTTTCCCATTTTCAGCCGTGCCGCCGTCGGCGGCACGAACGATTCCATGTTACGGAAAGAGCCTGACACCGCTGCGATATCAGGCCCTTTTGTTTTATTCTTTCTTACTTATACCGTCTTAAAGAAATGGCAGGAACTACTGGATTTTTTCAGCCAGGAATGCCGTCATTTCCGCATTCGCTTCATTCATGCCGTTCGCTTCCAGTTCCGCTACCATAGCGTCCCAGTTCGCATCGAAATTCGCCTGCCCGCCGGTCACACATTTTACCAGACCCGGCCATGCGATTTCATTCAGGATATCCACCTTGTTAGAGAGTTCCTGCGGAATCTGATATGCCCACAATGCGGAATAAGGAAGTAATTCAAATTCATCCGGCTGCGGGAAGATATCGATCAGCATATCTACGCCCCATGCCTCGCATGCCGCCAGCTGCTCTTCGTTATATTCATCGATTACAGACTGTCTTGTAATGGTCGTATAAGGATTTCCGTTCTCATCTTCGGAACCGTCGCCGTAAATCGGGAATCCCGTATAGTTGCCAACGCCCGTCTTCTTGCCGTAATCCGGATCGGAATTGGAAGCTTCGATTTCTTCTTCTGTACGATATCTCATGCCGTTTTCATCCAGGAAATAGTTAACTCCTTCAACGCCCCATTTATGAAGAACCGCGCCCTCATCGGAGCAAAGGAAATCAAGGAATTTGATCGCGCGTACCGGATCCTCACAGCTCTTCGTGATACCGATACCCCAGCCTACCTGAAGGCCCTGGTATAACAGCGCCGGCGCCTTCTGATCCGCACGGAGCGTTACAGGAAGCCCGCAATAGGTCTTATCCATCTTGCCGTCCGCGATCAGAACCTGCTGCGCCTGATTGTAATCCCACTCCGCGTCCGTAATCGCTACGACACGGCCGCTGGAAAGCTTCGCGATATAATCGTCATGCGTCTGCGTCGCAAAGTTCGGATCGAGGATTCCTTCATCATACATACGGCACAGCCACTGGAAATATTCTTTCTCTTCCGGCGTCGTATGCTTGTAATAGCAGTTGTAATCGTCGTCGATTACCCACTGGCCGTTATCAGGCGCCGCATCAGCGATAAAGCCTGCCGGATTGCCCAATGTGATCATCCAGTGCCAGTCGGCTGCGCTCATCGTGATACCGATCGTCTCCAGGCCGTCATCCGTGGTCGGATGCGCCTCCAGATACTTCTTGATCAGCGCTTCGTACTCTTCCAGCGTTTCGGGATACTCATAATTATTCTCTTTCAAAGCCGCGAACTGAATCTGACAGCCGCCGCCGGTCTTTAAAGTCTGTGCGCCGACGCCCGCATAGGAGAGCTGGTAGATGCCTTCGTCGCCGCCGCCCCATTTCAGTTTCTCAAGCTCATCGCCGTACATCTTCTTGATATTCGGCCCGTACTGCTCGATCAGATCTGTCATATCGATCAAAGCGCCCGCTTCATACAGAGAAGTCGCCTCTCCCTTCGCATAAATGAAATCCGGATATTCGTCGTTCGCGATCATCAGCGCGACGTCCTGCTTCGCGTCGCCCTGAGAAGATACCGGATAGGAAATCTCCAGTGTAACGCCCGTCGCCTCGGTAATGGCATTTCCGACCGGGTTATCCCAGCTGTCGTTATTCGCATCCGTCAGGAATACTTCAAATGTAATCGGGGACGTATCGTCGCTCGATGCCGCCGCATCCCCCGCCGCGCTGTCGCTTCCTGAGCCGGAATCCGTATTTGAACCGCCGCCCGATGAACCTCCGCATCCTGCCAACAGGCCTGCGCAAAGCGCGGAGACTGTCAACAGGGATAAAATCTTACGCATTTTCATAAATAAATCCTCCTTTTTTTCTCTATATATATCCTGAACGTATCCAGGTTACATATCGTCAGTCTTTTACAGAACCTACGGTCATACCGCCTACAAAATATTTCTGCAGGAACGGGTAAACTACGATGATCGGGACGGTAGCTACTACCGTGACCGCCATACGGATCGCCATCGGGGTGACGGCCTGCGTCACGTTGCTCGTCGCATGCGTATCGAGCTGCATCTGCGCCTGCGACATAATCTCATACAGCTTATACTGCAGCGTCGGCAGTTTCTTCGCATACAGATAGGTATCCATGAAGGAGTTCCACTGGCCCACCGCATAATACAATGAGATCGTCGCGATAACCGGCGTACAGAGCGGCATAACGACCTTGTACCATATCTGGAAATCGTTCGCACCGTCTAACATCGCCGCTTCCTGTAAGGCCGCCGGCAGTCCGTCGATAAAGGAACGCACCAGAATCATATTATAAACCCAGATCAGGCCGGGCAGAATATAAACCAGAAAGTTATTGCCAAGACGCAGGGTACGCATGATCAGCAAATATTCGGGAATCAGGCCGCCGCTCACATACATCGTAACGACGAACAGGATCGTAAACGGTTTATGGAAGATGAAATCCCGGCGGCTCAGCGTATACGCCAACATCGCGGTACAGACAACGCCAGCCAGCGTTCCGACAACCGTTTTCACAATGGACAGGAAAAAGGGCCTGATAATATCCGCATCCTGAAATACATATTTATAGTTGCTCCAGGTAAACTTACGCGGAATGACAAAATTGATATTCCGCAGGGTATCCGTAGCGTCATTTAAGGAAATCGCCAGCACGTTCAGGAATGGATACAGCGTTATGGCAACAATTATTACAAAAAAACCTACGAGAACAACGTCGAACCACGTCTTTTTCTTTGCTATCATATCCACACCTCCTAAATCAGCTTGTCTTCGCCGACCATACCGGCAATCTTATTGGCGATCAGCAGCAATGCCAGACCAACTACGGACTGGAATACGCCGATCGCAGTACCAAGGCCATAATCGCCCGTTCCGATACCTCTCTCATAAGAGAACCAGGAAAGAACCATCGTATGATCCTGTACGAGCGCGTTGCTCAACAACATCTGACGCTCCATGCCGACATTCAGCGCGCCGCCGATATTCATGATCAGCAGGACGATAATCGTCGAACGGATTCCCGGAAGTGTAATATGCCAGATTCTCTGCCATCTGTTCGCGCCGTCCATCTTCGCCGCCTCATAAAGACCGGGGTCGATACCCGCCATGGACGACAAATAGATAATCGCGTTCCATCCCATTTCTTTCCAGCAGTTGATGATAACGATAACGAACCATATCAGAATCGAATTGGTGCTCATCAGATGCAGATTGGAATTTGTTATTGTATCGATAACGCCGCCGTCATTGAAAATATTTTTCGCGATACTCGCAATGATGACCCATGATACAAAGTGCGGCAGATAAGAAATTGTCTGCGTCAGCTTCTTGAATTTGATAAACTGCATTTCATTCAGCAGTACGGCAAATGCAATCGCAACAATCGTGCCGATACCGATATCGATAATACTGATACCAATCGTATTGATCATCGTCTGTTTGAAGAGCCTGTCGCTGAAAGCCTTCGCGAAGTTCCCGAAGCCTGTGAATGCCCTCTCCCAGATCGGGATTGCGAATGTCGCGGGCTTCACCTCCTGAAAAGCCATCGTCCAGCCCCACAACGGTATGTACTTGAAAATGATAAGCCAGATAACGAACGGCAGAGACATCATCAACAGATACCGCTGTTTCCACAAAAGCTGCAGACTCAGCTTCTGTTTTCCTTTCCCAGCATTTGCGTTCTTTTTCGCCATATACCTCCATCCTTTCTGTCAAGATGCCTAATTTTGCCATCTTTTTTTCTTTTTTTCTTTGCATCTTGCTTAATTATAGCAGAATCTGTTTCTATTGAGCATGGCAGGACTTAATCAAATATACTATCACTTTTTAATATTTCCATTTGTTTTTTATGCAGATTTATGTTATGATGAGTATGTAGTAAAGGGATTCTTTCTGAAAGCGGTAATAAAATGACAAATAAAGAAAATAATCAAGCACTGTTGAACGGGTTCTCTGAGGCGGAAACCGCAGAACGTTTCGCGCCGATAATCACCTGGGAATTGCTGTTGCGGTATATGCAGAATGTTTATCATCCTGCCGGGGAACTCAAGCATAATATCATTGTTCTGAAAAATCCAGCGTTTTTCCATCCTGAACATACACACAACTTCTTTGAAATGGTCTATGTATTGTCAGAAAACGAAATTCACCTGATTAACCAGAAACCAAAACGTTTCCATACCGGGGATCTGTACATACTGCCTCCGCCGGCCTGTCACGCCCTGCCCGAAGGCAGCGGCGACTGCATTACCGTCCTGATCCATCCGGATGCTTTCGAAAACATTTTTTCAGGGATCCTGCATGGACAGGACTGTCTTGGAGATTTCCTGATGAACAGTATCTACCGGAATAATTCGGAGAACTATCTCCTCTTCCATACCGGACAGAACGGGGAATTCCGGCATATTATGATGCAGATGACCGATCTTATGACGAATGCCGACGACTATACGGACAGGGTTCTCACCGGTATGCTCGTGCTTCTGTTCACTTCCCTGAGCCGCACTCATCAGAATGCGCTCCGGACCGCGCCCGGACAGGACCTCGACAACAAAATCCTCTCCCTGATCTATGAGGAATATAATACGATCACGCTCGCAACGCTGGCGGAAAAGCTCCATTATACGGTGCCATATTGTTCCAAATATCTTAAAAGCCATCTCGGCTGCAATTTTTCCGATCTGCTGAAAAAGATCAGGTTTCAGAAAGCGGAAAGCTTTCTGATAAATTCGGATATGACCGTTTCACAGATCAGCCAGACGATCGGCTATGAAAATCCGGAAAATTTCATGCGCGCCTTCAAACAGCGATACCGGATGACGCCGTCGCAATACCGGACGGCGCAGCTGGCGCCATATGCGGAACTGCCCCCCCCTGATCAAAATTCTCCTGCGGGGCATTCCGCATAAACGCAGACTAAAAACAGAGCCTGGACGTATATTCCGGCTCTGTTTTCTGATTATGTACCCTTTTGATTTTCTTTTCTTAATTTTTCTTTTTCTTATTCGTTTCAGCAGAAGTATTGTTCTGGCTGTTCTGATTGTCTTTCTCCCTGTCTTTATCGAATATGGATGACGACGCGTCTTCCGCCGCGCCGGTCGTCATCGTACATCTGCCGTCGAAGCTTGCATCCTCATCGACAACGAGGGAGCGCGCCGTAATATTGCCGACCAGTTTGCCCGTAGAATGCAGTTCCAGTTTTCCATGCGCGACGATATCCCCTTCTATCTTACCGGAAATGACCACGTTCTGAGAGACGATATCCCCGTTGATCTTTCCTTCCACGCCGACGATGAGCAATTCCTTACAGATACAGTTCCCATTTATCGTTCCGTCTACTCTGACGGATTCCGGCGCGTCCAGGTTTCCGTCAAAGACGGCGCCGGGACCGATCACCGTACCGATTTTCGCTTTTAGCTCCATGGCATTATTTTTGTTTTTGTTCCGACCCATCATTTTAATTCCTCCTTTATCCTTTCGCTTCCATAACAGTCAGCGGATCGATTGCTTCCTCTTCAAAAAGAATCTGATAATCTAACTGTGTCTCGTCTGTTGTAATGGTAAATAAAGTATCCCCGGCCTCGACCTGCGCGCCCTCCATCGTCTTTATATCCGCATCCTGGCGGCATAAATAACGCGTCTTATAGCCTTTGTCATGCTCCACCTCAACGATGACCGGGTAAGTATCGTCAGATGAAACGGTCACTACCATACCGCTTCCCGTCGCAATAATATTTCCCTCTTCATGCGTACTGATCGATAAATACGGCGCCTCCTCCGAGTAATTCGACAGCAGGCTGCTCGTAGAGGATGACGGATAACGTCTCGGAATCCCTTCGTCCGACGCGCTCCCTGTCTCCTCCTCTGCCCCCTTCTCCTCTCCGGCCTCTTCCCTGTCCACTTCCGCCGTCTGACGCAGCTCCTCGTTCTCCCGCGCGAGCGTCTGCATTTCGTTGTTCAGGCTTTCCTTTTCCTTCTCTAACTGCTGAACCAATTGCGTCTGAGCTTCCAACTGCGCACGCAGATCGTTCTGTCCGCCTCCCGGCAGTGCTCCGCGATAGAGCATCCATCCCAGAAAACCTGCTCCGGCGCAGACAACGAGTAATAAGAATATCAGCAAAAAGAGAATAACACGGGCGGCAGTCTTTGAAATATTGAGCTGCCTGTTCTTCTGCCCCGCGTGGGAAATAAACAGTACGGAAAAGGATTCCCTGTGTTCGTGTCCCTTACGTTTCATATTTTTTCCCCCTATTCGCTCACAAAAAACGAGCAAGATTCCTGTACTATCATATCACATGTTCCGGCAAAAGTAAAACGAAAAGGCGCAAACCAACCGTTCAAAGCCAGTCAGCCTGCGCCTTATAGACCCATTGAGTCAAATTTTTGCGGCTTTTTCGTTTTTTCCCTCAGGAAACGCCCTTTACAACCAGGATCTTATCCCCCGCTTTGATCTCTTCCGAAACAAGCTCGTTGACCTCTTTCAGCTGATCGATCGGCACATAATACTTTTTGCCGATGTCCCAGAGGGTATCCCCTGTGCCGGCGATGTAGATGACGATGCCCGGAAGCTCGCTGATCTTATTCATATCCAGTTCTTCCACCCGGATATCCGTAACGAGGCTGGCCTTCTTTGAAGTAAAGACAAGGACTTCGAAATTCAGCGCCGCTTTGATATCCAGCTCGTCGCTGTCTAACATCGTAACAAGAAGCTGTTCCAGATTCCAGTGAATATGATAAGGGCAGGACGCTTCAATGCCCGGCGCCTCGATAAAATGCTGAAAAGGCAGCGAGCTCCTGGTCGCATACAGCGTATTTTGCCCGTTCGTACAAAGATAGACCGTCATAACATGCAGCGTACCGCTCACGGCAATGCCGTTCTCTTCGATGGACTGTTCTTCTATCTGGATTTCTCCTTCGTTATGCAGCAGCTGGTAAATATGCATTTCCGTATTCTGGATCCTCGCATGGTCCGCTGCCTTGCATTTTCCGCTGCTGTGCAGCAGCAGGCCTTTTAACGATACTTCCGTCGTCACCGCCTCGATCTCTTTGGACACCCCGTAAATATCCGACAGCACTTCCAGATTTTCTTCCTCATAGAGCCGGATCTCCAGATCGAGCACATTTTCCACGCAGAAGACTCTCTCTTCCCCGTCAAAGTCCGGTTTGATCTCCACGCTGCACTGAGAAGCCGTATAACGGATATCCGGCACCATATTCTCCCGGCATCCGTGGCATTCGATCATGCCGCTGAAGGGCACCGTATTTTCATACCAGAGGGTCTTGTCGTTGTCCCCCTCCCCCTCGTACAGGAAAAAAGCCTTCATCTCGCCCTGCAGGGCGATTTTTTCATCCAGCGCGCGGAACTCCGTCTTGTTCAGCGAAATGCTGTGCCAGATGATCTGAAAAGCATTGGGCAGATTGCCCGGCAGCTCCATTTCTTCCTTAATACGGAAAATATCCTTTTTGTTGACGGCCATCTGCAATACAGGATAAACCTGTTTCCGATATTCGACGGGCTCTTCATGGTAAATATCCACCGCCGCTTCCTGTTCCTGTTTTTCTTCCAGCTCCAGTTCAAAGGATATCATCGCCTGAACACTCAGCTTTCTGGAATTGATCAGGCCGACCGTCAGATCTTCGACGACCCAGGACGGCAGTACCGTATCTCCGTTATGCACCCCTTCCATATTGATCTTTTCTTCCAACGGCAGATCCGCCCGCATACTGGCGCACATCCCCTCTTCTTCCGTCAGATACAACATCTGCACCTGCAGCCTGCCTTTCAGATTGACGCGGTCGTCGCCTGTGCGGATCTCATCCATAATGACATCCCCTTTGACAGCGATCAAATGACTGGCATCCGGTCTGTTATCCGATATATTTACATCCTCTTCCAATACCACCTGTGTCCCGGCTTTGCTGGCAACGCGGTCCATATGTATCTTCTTTTTCACTAATTCCACAAAAATACCTCCATGCGTATACTTATTGTATTGTATGCCGCATGGAGGGAATGTATGACTACCCTTTTATATCCGGCTCTCTATGATACCGCCCCGATCAGCTCCGTCACCGCCTCTACGCCATTCTCCCGCATATAGGCCTCAATCCCTTCCACAACCTCTACCGTCGCACAGGGATTGACAAAATTCATCGCGCCGACCGCTACCGCCGTCGCTCCGGCCAGCAGAAATTCGATGGCGTCCTCCGCCGTCGCGATACCGCCCATGCCGATAATCGGGATCTTCACCGCCTGCGCCGCCTGATAGACCATGCGGACGGCGACCGGCCTGATCGCAGGGCCGGAAAGCCCTCCTGTTTTATTGGCAAGGACAAATTTTCTGCGGTGGATATCGATTTTCATTCCCGTAATCGTGTTGATCATAGAAAGCGCATCCGCTCCCGCCGCTTCCGCCGCTCTCGCCATCTCCGCGATATCCGTCACGTTGGGACTGAGCTTCATGATGACAGGCTGCTTCGCCTTTTTCCTGATCTGGGACGTAATGTCATACAGGTTGTCCGCCTTCTGGCCGAAAGCGATCGCGCCTTCTTTCACATTCGGGCAGGATACGTTGATTTCGAGCATATCGACGGCTTCGCCGCCAAGCCGTTCCACCACTTCCAGATAATCTTCCACAGTCTTTCCGCAGACATTGACGATAACCTTCGTATCGTATTGCTTCAGAAAAGGAAGGTCTCTTTCGATCAGGACATCGACGCCCGGATTCTGCAGTCCGATCGCGTTCAGCATTCCTCCGTAGACTTCCGCCACCCTGGGCGTCGGATTGCCCGGCCAGGGCACGTTGGCAACGCCTTTGGTCACGACTGCTCCCAACCTGTTCAAATCCACAAATTCGCCGTATTCCATACCGGAGCCAAAAGTTCCCGACGCCGTCATCACCGGATTCTGCAGCGTAACGCCTGCGATTGTAACTTCTGTGTTCATCAGATATCCACCTCCTTTGCCTCAAATACGGGCCCGTCCGTGCAAATGCGCGCGTTGTGCACATGAGAATGACGATCCACATCCTTTGTCCGGCAGACGCAGCCAAGACATGCTCCGACACCGCAGGCCATCCGCTCCTCCAAAGACAGATAAGCTTCGATTCCCTTTTCCGCGGCGTACTGCTTGACCGCCCGCAGCATCGGCATCGGCCCGCAGGCCATGATGACTTCCGCCTCCAATCCGTTCTCCCGGATGGCATCCATCACATTGCCTTTGCTGCCCGCGCTTCCATCCTCCGTTGCGATATATACCGCGCCGTTCTGCCGCAGGTCCTCCGCCAGGAACAAATCCTGATTCCGGTAGCCTGCGATGATCAGTTTATCAGCCTGCAGTTCTCTGGCGAGCTGCAGCATCGGCGGAATACCGATTCCCCCGCCCATCAGGAACACCTTTTTTCCCTGTGCCTTCTCCAGGGGGAACCCGTTTCCCAGCACGCCGAGGACTGCCGCTCTATCGCCTTTCTGCCAGGAAGAAAATTCTTTCGTCCCTTTTCCGGCGATACGGTATACAAGACGCAGTCTGTTCCTTTCCCTGTCCGCCTCACAGATACTGATGGGTCTTGGCAGCAGCGTCGCCGCGTTTTGGGGATAGACCGCCACGAACTGGCCCGGATGCGCGTCCTGCGCCAGCTCCGTTTCCAGCCGCAGGTCGAAGATCTGCGGTGCGATTTCCTCCTGCGATACGACCCTTGCAATTGTTTTTTTCTTCTGTGACATCTGAAACCTCCTGTCCATTTTCCGCCCGTTAAAAATTTTCCCGGTATACAATCTTTCCGCCGCATATGGTACAGGCGACGACGCCCGGCATTTTTTCCCCGATAAAAGGAGAATTCGACGCCTTTGACACAAATCCGTCTTTTTCCGCCTGCCAGACGGCATCCTTATCAAAAATGACCAGATCCGCAGGTCCGCCCGGCATCAGATAACCGGCGTCCAGACGGTATAACCCCGCGGGCGCGCAGCTCATCTTGCCGAGCAGCTTCATCATACTTAAATGGCCAGGCATCACCAATTCCCGGATGCCGAGGGACAGTGCCGTTTCCAGACCGATGATCCCGCTCGGCGCTTCGGTAACAGGCCTTGCTTTTTCTTCCGCGCTGTGCGGCGCGTGGTCGGTGGCGATCATATCGATCGTATCGTCCTGTAAGCCTCTGATAATTGCGAGCCGGTCCGCCTCCTCCCTGAGCGGCGGATTCATTTTGGCAAGCGTCCCCTGTGCGATTGCCGCTTCTTCTGTCAGCGTAAAATGATGGGGCGCCGCTTCCGCAAAAATATGCCCGCTCTTCTTTTTCGCCTGTCTGACCAGTTCTACCGCTTCTTTTGTGCTGATATGCTGAATCGACAGATCCCCTTCCTCTTCCAGCGCAATCCGGATATCCCGTTCTACCATGCTGATTTCCGCTTCTCTCGGCGAACCGCCGATTCCGTAATAAGCCGCCGCTTTTCCCGCATGAATACCATTATTCGCAATACAGGATGGATCCTCTTCATGGAGGCTGACCGGCTTATGCAGCCTGGCCGCCCGGCGCAGCGCTTCCCGCAGGATTCCGGTATCCAGAATCGGAATCCCGTCATCCGTAAAGCCGGCGGCTCCCGCCCGGCTCAGATCCTCCATATCCACCAGCTCATGCCCTTTCATGCCCTTCGTGACATTGGCGCAGGTATACACATGAATTCCCGTTTTCCCGCCTTTTTCCAGAATATAAGACAGGGTTTCCCGGTTATCGACAGGCGGCTTCGTATTCGCCATCAGTACGACGGATGTAAATCCGCCCTTCGCCGCCGCGGCGGCGCCGCTTATAATATCCTCCTTATAGGTAAAACCGGGATCCCGGAAGTGTACATGGACGTCCACGAGTCCCGGCGCGACAATCCGTCCGGCCGCATCGATCCGTTCGACCCGCTCCTCATCTGCGGACTCATGCCGTTTTGCAGCCGCCGACACACCGGCACGGCTGAGCATTTCGGAAAGCGGCGTTCCCGGCTTTTCCATCGCCGCTACCTTATCCCCGTAAATTAAAATGTCCCGACAGCCCTCGAACGCTGTTTTCGGGTCTATCACATATCCATTCGTAATATAAAGCATTCCGTATCCTTCTCTTTCCCGTACAGGCATTTTTATAAAGATGCCCGTTTCCGGCTTTTCTATCAGTTTACCACAAATCCCGGTCAGACTCTACCGTCTTTTTCAGTCGAATACGACCGATTTATCCACATTTTCCGTCTTTACTACGATATAAGGGCAGGTCTGCGTCGGCTTGCCTTTTTCCTCCGGCCCCGGCCCGATTAAATTCGTGTCGATATAGACCGCATTCCCCGTTTCGTACAGTTCATTGACCGAAATGCTGTAACCTGCGGTCTCCTGCTGCCCATAGCCGACGCAGATATAGAGAAATCCCTGGTCCTGAAAAGTCATTTTAAAGGGAGACGCCTTTTTTTCCTCAATCATGGCAAGCAGCTCGTCGGGCAGTTTATCTTCTGCAATGACTGTAAACTCCAGATCCTTCACCTTCTCCATCGGGTCCTGCTTTACGCCGCAGGCCATCACGCCCGCACAAAGCAGACATACGAGCAGAATGCTGAACAGCCTCTTTTCCAATTCACTCATCGTATACGATTCCTTTCCATGCCAATCAATGGCGATACCTCTGTGTTACTACTAATTTATTAACGAAACGGAAGGTCTATTCCTATTGATTAAAAAAGCAAATTCCTATATAATAGGCTGAAAGAAGAAAGATATGAAACAGAAATGAGGTAAATATGATTCGTTTAGTCCTGATCGTGCTTTTTGTCGTTTTATTCCTGGTCTGCAGTATTCCGCTTCTGATCGTTGAATATTTTATCGGAAAATTTAATATGGATATCAAGAACCGCAGCTCCCTCGCCATCGTCAACTGGGCTTTCCGCTGCTGTCTGCTGATCGCAGGCGTTAAAGTGACCGTTATCGGGGAGGAAAATGTGCCGAAAGACAGGGCGGTCCTTTATGTGGGCAACCATCGGAGTTATTTCGATATTCTGATGACCTATATCCGGGTCCCCAGACCGACCGGCTATATCGCCAAGAAAGAGATGCTGCGTTACCCGCTGCTCCGGGACTGGATGAAATATCTGCACTGCCTGTTCTTAGACAGAAAAGATATCAAACAGGGAATGAAAACGATTCTGGAAGGAATCGAGAAGATCAATTCCGGGATTTCCATCTGTATTTTCCCGGAAGGCACGAGGAATAAAGTTAATGACACGTTTCTTCCATTTCATGAAGGCAGCTTTAAGATCGCGGAGAAATCCGGCTGTCCGATCGTTCCGATGAGCATTAACAACGCCGCCGCTATTTTTGAAGATCATCTTCCGAAAATCAAAAGAGCGCATGTCATCCTCGAATATGGCAGGCCCATCTATATGAGCGAAATGACGCGGGAAGAAAAGAAAAAAATCGGCGCAAAGGTGCAGGAGATCATTAAAGAGACTTACTTTAAAAATAAAGAGCTGGTTTAGGATAGAAAGATCCCCTGTTTTTACTCCGCCGCACCGCTCTCCTCCACCGTACGCAGATTATCCTGAATCGCGCTCAGCAGAACGACCAGCTCCGCGTCATGGTCTATCTGCTTCATGATTCCCATCCGCGCATCGACCGTTACATAATTCCTGCTGCCCACATCATCAAGATAGCTGATGCAGGCCGGGTTCCTGCCGAGAAAATAGTGCAGATGGTTTTCCAGTACCATCATATATTCATGATTCGTAATAATGTGGTCAACGACCGCCAGCCTTACCATTTTCCGAAGCAGTTCGCAGTTATTGTCCTGCTCCTTATTTCCCTCCGTCAGATATTTGGATTTCTTGGAATCATAGGAAATCTGCTCCACATCCGATAGCAGCTTCGTGATGACCGTTTCGCACAAATCCACGTCTACCTTCTGTTTGGTGGAGATATATACGACGCTCCCCCAGAAAACATAGTCATTATTCCAGTCGAACTCTTTTTTGCCGTCCAGATACTGATGCACCGCTTCCCGGTAATGGAAAGCGCCGGTCGCACGGTATAGCTCCGCCGCCGCATGAAAATATTCTTCCGGCGAAACATCGCTCAAATACTTCTCGGCATAGCGGTAAGCCCTGTCCGCCGCCTTCAGGCACTGTGTTGCAAAATCCCTGTCATAGTTCTGGTACAGATAACTGAATTTTGCCATCGCAGCGGCGAATTGAATCGTCGCATCCATCGTAACGGGCTCTGCATACAGCCGGTACGAGGTCCCCGATTCTTCAATAGCGCTGACCGCCGAATATACCGCGCCGCTGGTCGCATCCTGCATTTTCAGAAGCCAGTCCACCTCGTACCGCACTTCGTCCATCAGATCCGGAATTCCGTTGCCGCTTTCCGGTATGCCGATTTCATCCGTAAAAATGTTTTCATACAATTCATAGGCGAGCAGCAGATTGTTCACTGCCTGGCATCCGTCGGTCACGTTCCTCGTTCCGTTTTCATCGATATGCCATCCTCCTGAAACATCGAGCTGTACCGCCGTATCGTCCTTTAATTCCGCCATTTTGGTATGGCAGGCATTGTGCGCCGCCTCTCCCGCATGCTCCGTCGATAAAGTCAGGCCGCACCGGCTGTAATAGTACTGCTTTAACGCCGCGTCAAAAATATCCGCATAAGGATTCTGCGCAACGATGAAAGCATAGGAGCGCCCGACGATCTCCGTCTGGAGATAATAGGTTCCCGGCGTCTTAAAATCCGAAAAATCGCCGTAACTGATATTTTCGCCGGTCGCCGCATTATATCCCTTTTCTTTAATGATGCCTGTATATACGACCGTTTCCGTCTCTACATCGACCAGATCATATGTATCCGGCAGCGCTTCTCCCCGGAATACCGCTATTTTATTGCTGTTCGCGGCATAGCCTACCTGATCGATCATAATATTGGGAAGATTTACCGGCACTTCATAATCGAACTCCGGCGTCAGTCCCAGACTGACGATTTCTTCCTCCTGCGTCTGCTGCCCGCCGCCCGCTGTCATAAAGTCCTCTAACTCCGTACAGCCGCCGAGCAGCGCCGCACATAATAATATCGGTATGATACTGTATAAATATTTTCTCCGCATTTTGGTGCATTCCTTTTTTATCCAAAGTTTTTCCGCCCGAAAGCACTCGCAGACCCGCGCCTGCAGCGCGCCCCGTCCGATTTCATTGGGCGCCTGCCTGTTTATTATAGCACAAAAAATCAGCGGTTTCATCCCGATATACAATTTTTCCTTCTATAATCGTGCATAATGCCCTGGTAAATACTTCCAGCGGGTTACCGTCAAAAATAACGACATCTCCGTCTTTCCCTGTTTCGAGGCTTCCGACCCGGTCCGCGACGCCGCATATCTTCGCCGCGTTAATCGTAATGGAACGGAGCCCTTCCTGTGCGGGGAGCCCGGATTTGACCGCCAGCCCGGCGCAGATAGGAAGGAACTGTATCATGGAAACGGGATGATCCGTCATGATTGCCGTACGGATTCCCTTCCGGTTCAAAATACCGACGGTCTTAAAGGCCATGTTCTGCACTTCTATTTTATTCCTGCTCGCCATATCCGGGCCGACGATCGCCGGAAAACCGCTTTCCTTAATCTCTTCCGCGATGAGATGCCCTTCGCTGCAGTGGTCTAACGTCATGGACAGATGGAACTCCCTGGCGATCCGGATCGCCGTTAAAATATCGTCCGCCCGGTGGACATGCGCTTTCAGAGGAATCCGTCCTTCCAGCACCGGGATCCAGCATTCATAGCGGAAATCTTTCTCCTGTCCGTCGTTCTCTTTGCGCCTGCGCCGGTATTCCTGCGCCTTAAAAAGCTCTTCCCGCAGCATCGCCGCGATGGCCATCCGGGTGGCCGGAGATACGTTCTGGCCGGAGAAATTCACCTTTGGATTCTCTCCAAAGGCGATTTTCATCGCGGCCGGGGCTTTTACGATCATATGGTCGATGCATCTTCCATGCGTCTTGATAAAGGCGAACTGGCCGCCCACGACATTTGAGCTTCCCGGCCCGACCATCGCGGAAGTAATGCCCGCGCGCAGCGCGTCGTCAAAGGCGGCGTCCATCGGGTTTATCGCGTCGATGGCCCGCAGATAAGGCGTAATCGGATCCACGTTTTCGTTACAGTCGTCCCCTTCCATGCCTTTCTTTTCCTCGGTAATGCCCATATGGCAATGCGCCTCTATGATGCCCGGCATAACGAGATTTCCGTTTGCATGCAGGATCCCGTCGCCGTCCTTTTTCACAGGACAGTCCGCCATATCGCCGAGCGCCGTAATTTTTCCCCGCTCTATCCGTACAAAGCCGTCCTCATAATCTCTGCCCGCCATCGTGATAATTTTCCCGTGAATGATCGTCAACATAATTCCCGCCTTCTGCTATGATTTATTCTTTCAGCCTGCTCATCGGATTGACCGGTTCGCCGTCCTTCGTCAGCTTAAAGTATACGTTCGCGCCTTCCGTACTGTAATATTTCGTAGGAGAAGCCACGCTGCCGATAATATCCCCGGTCGTCACATAGCTTCCTTCGCTGACCGTAATGTTATCGAGCTGTCCGTATGTCAGCTCATATTGATTGCCTAAATCCATGATCACCGTATTGCCCAGCTGCGTATCGTAAGAAACCGATGTCACTCTTCCCTCCGCGGCTGCTGCGATCGTCTCTCCTTCCGCCGCGGCAATGACGATTGCCGGATGATATTTATACTGCTGGAGCGTCGGAAAATAAATCGTCTTGTCCATGCTGTAATTGATCAGAATATCGCCTACGATGGGCCATACGAGACTGTCCTCATCGCCAAAGTCCAACATCGGCTGTACCGTCGTCGCGATCGCTTCCGTATCCTCCGGCATTTCCTGCATCGTCTCCGAGGATTCGTCGAACATACCCTCTTCTTTGTCCGTCTGCTTCGTTTCCTTTTCCTGTTTCTCCTGCTCCGCCTTTCCCTCGGAAGCCCCCGTTCCTGCCTCCTTTTCGGAGCCGCCGTCCGTCCTGCCGTTCAGATTTTCCCCGGCCGTATCCGAACCGGACCTGTCCGAGCCGGACTTGTCCGAATCGGATTTCTCCGAAGCGGACTTATCTGAATCCTCCTGTTTCTTTCCGACAGTTATGTCATTTTCCACATTAGCGGAATTCGCCTCCTGAAAAAAAGGATCATAGTCCAAATCGTCCGTACCCACCTCCGCAAAAAGCGTTCCCATATCCTCTCCCGGCAGAGCGCCTTCCGCGCTCTCTTCCGCCGCGTTCTCGATGGCGCTGAAATCCAGCACATTGTCCCCGCCGCTTTTCTGATGGCTGCTTCTGACGAAAACGCCCGTCACCGTCAGCGCGGTCAGCACCAGCGCCGATGACGCCAGCATAATGATCCGTTCTTTTCTAACACCAGTTCTATTTCTTCTCATACTCATAGCTTCAACCTTGCCTCCTGTTATCCCTGCGGTTTTTTTGAGATATTATTTTCTGGTGTTTATTCTTTCCCGAATCTGACACATTATTCAATTTTTACTAATTCTGTCTGAAAAAAGTAATTCATCAAAATATTGTCAAACGTCTCTCCTTCAACAGCCCTTCGACCGGCGTCGTACTGGCTCATGCCGAAACCGTGCCCGACGCCCTTCACATGAAAAATGACCTCGTTTTCTTCCCAATCCGCATAAAAACTCGCGGAAGGCAGGCCGAGCGCATAGCGGAAGCTCTCCCCATTGCATCCTTTCCCCTGAAAAATGACCTCCGTTACATAACCGGCGCTGTCATAGCAAAACTCCAGCCCCTCCCACAACGCCTCTTTTGCCCCGTCTGCAGCAAACAGCGGCGCCGCCAGCGCGCAGTATTCTTCCTTCGACAGCACGGTCTGGCTCTGGTAATCCGCCGCCGTAATATCCTGCTTACACACCACGCCGGCCAGATAGGGATAGTTCCCGCTTTGCAGCGCTTCCGCCGCGCTTCTCGTCTGCCCGTTGCTGACCGGGAAAAAAGCCGCCTTAACGGGTTCTCCCGCATAGGACAGAAAAATGCCGTCTGTTTCCAGCACGGCCTTCCGGTATAAATCTTCCGTTTCCGCCTCGTCCTTCCGATACGAAAAGGGTTCTTCCTCCAGGACAAGCGGCGCGCCACCAGGCTCCTCCTGCGAAAGGAACAGTCCCCACAGCTCTGTCCTGAGCAGTACCGCCTGCGCTTTCAGGGCTTCCAGCTCGCAGGAAATACCGCCTTCTTCTTCCGCCGGCATGACCATTTCCAGCTTCCGGACAAGATATTCCTGCATCGTCATCCTTTTCTTTCCCCAATTTCCCGAAAGGGCGACCTCGTAGCGCTCATCGATCCACTTCTTTTCGTCCTCCTCCGTCCGGAAAAAGACCGCCGCATCCTCTCCGATATGCCCCCACAGGCAGGAAATAACATAGGGCAGTAAAAAAACAAACAAAAGGACAGCTGGAATCTCCCGGCAGGGATTTTCATCAGGCTTCCTTTTGTCTGCTCTTTTTTGGACGATTCTAAATCTATTCATCGGGACACCTCTTCTTCATTGTATGTAAGAGTGTCCCTGTTCATACTACATGAAAACAGCTATCTTGCCAAATCCAAATGCTGAACGGTCCCGACGCTTCCATTCTCATACAGGAAGATCCCCGTATTTCTGATCACGCCGTTGGTATGGTTATCTTTCATGGAGTTCAGGGAAAATTCCGTCTGCGCGTTCTGTAAACAGATAGCGCCCACGCCCGCTTCCGATAAATGATAAAGCTTATCCTTTCCCTCTTCATCTCTGGTCCAGATCAGCAGCTTGCTCCAGATCTCGTCGTCTTCATCGATCCAGCCGTCGCCGTCCGAATCGTATTTCGCCAGATCGGCAAAGCCGTTGCCGCTCTTCGTGCCGAACAGCTCGCTGCCGTCGTTAATTTCGCCATCCTGATTTAAGTCAAGCGCCAGATAACCGCTCCCGGACTGCAAAGAAGAAATTTCCTCTTTCTCGCCGTCTCCGTCCAGATCAAAATAAAACGTCTGATCGGACAGCCCGGCAACATTCCCGTTCAGGTTGATGACAAGCGGGTCGGTACAGTTCAGTACTCCCAGGTCATATCTTTCCTCGTAATACTCCGTAAAGCTCCTGCTCATTTCCAGATTAAGACCAAAACCGATCTCCCGTCCGTCCGCAGTTTTTACGATTCCTTTCGTGGAAAAAGATGTCGTTTCCGACTCGCTGTGATAATATTGGTTCATAACGCCGTAGGTCTGATAATTTGCGGAGGACAGTCCTCTGTTCGTCTGCGTTCCCCAAATCTCATCCAGCTCCTGCTTATGGCGGTCGCCAAACAGCAGATACATCAGAAATCTCATGCAGTGCTGTCTGATATTTTCTCTCGCGTCCTTTTCCTCGCTGCTTATCGATACCCTGTCCGTATTCGACAGATTGCGGAAATGAAGAGAAACATCCTCCAGAGCAGTCTGCGCATTACCGCTCTCTTTGGCATCCTCTGCCTCATCTCCCATGCCCAGAAAGCCTCCAGGAAATCCATTTCCTATTCCATTTTTCAGCCTTCTGGCGCTGCCCACATAAACGCAGGCAGTCCTTCGTGTTACAGAAGAATAACTTCTGGCGGATTCCATTCCTATCGTACTGGAATTAATTCGCAATGATACCTCCTTTTTCCTGCCTCAGCCCAATGAAAAAGGATGATATTTTCAGGGAAATTCATTTTCCATAAAAACACCATCCATGGCTGAACATTGTTAAATTCAAAAAATGGCAGTCTGGCCAAAAACTGCCACTCTTTGTAATTTATATATCGGACGTTTTCATTTTTTCATTAATCCACCTATACGATTTTATTTTTTTATTCCTCTTTTATCCGCCTCTTATTTTTTCCGGTTCTGTATGTATGCCATATACATATCCGTGATCTGGTTCTCATTCAGCAGGGTATTCCAGATGCGCACTTCGTCATAGCAGGAGCGGAACAGCCTGTCGAAGCAGTTAATCCCAAGATAAGCGTGCATATTTGTCTCTTCAAAACTCATTTTGGAGACCTCGCTGCTGCCTATCATCTCACTGTTGATATACAGATACGCCGTTACCTTGCTCATATCCTCTTCCGATACCTTTTCCCCGTCTACGCGGATCGTAATATAATTCCACTCGTGCAGGTCGATACAGGCTTTTTCCTCCAGAGAGGGACGAACCTCGCATGAATTCCCACAGTAAGCGTTGATCGTATTAAAAATAGGAAGAACATCCTCGCCTTCTTCGGTCGTTTTTTTATTAAAACAGATATAGTTCTGCGACACATCCGCATCCAGCAGATTGGACCCGATTATCAGAAACGGCGACCAGTCGCTGTATTCTTCCACGCGCATCCAGAAAGATATCGTATAGGAATCCGCAAGCGGAGCCATATTGCACAGCTCTACCCCATAGCTCCCATCGAGATAGATTGCTTCTCCCTCAATACCTTCTACGAACAACGGCGTTTTCACACTGTTTTCCTCAGGATAGGTCCCCCCTTCCTCCCTCGTGACGACACGCGTGCCCTCCAGCTGTCTGTCGAAGGAATAGGAATAATCGGCCGCCGGAACGTCACCCAAAATCCTGTCGTTTACGATTTCCTTGTGGATTTCCGCCTCATGCGGCCTCGGTATCACCTCCGGGACCACGCCCGGCAGCACCTCTTCCAATTCCGCTTCTTTCGCCCTTCTTGCAGCCAGGACCTCCGCCGTCTCCTCAGACTCGTATTCCATGCCTTCCACGAGGACGACCGTACCGATCAGCGCCGAAAAGAAACACAATACCAGCGCCGCTTTGATGACATTTCGCTTTCTAATACTTCCAAGTTTTCCCATAAGATTTTTCACAATACCATACCAGTCCTGAACCCGTCAATCGACCCGGTTATAATTTATCAGACATCCTTTCAAAATAATCTGACGTTCCTCGTCAGTCAATTCCCCCAATTTTAATTCAAATGCGCGGAGCCCGTCATGCTCCACAGATACCGTGTATGCGGTGATCGTCTCCCATTTGTCCTCCACCGCTTTCCTGATATCGGGAATGAAAAGATAATCCAGATTCTTAAACGGAAGCTCTCCCTCTTCGATGACGAAGGGAAGCATACCCCAGTTGATCAGATTGGAACGGTATCTCTTCGTCGCATATTCGTTTGCGATATTGGCCCAGCCGCCCAGCACCTTCTGACAGCTCGCCGCCTGTTCCCGCGCGGAACCGTCGCCCGGTTTTACCGCGAAAATTGTAGAACCGAAACCGGTATTTTCATGCGAAGCATCCGCGAATGTCTTTTTGATGACATTCATGACCGGTTTTATATCAGGATGCGCCTGACAGGGATGCTCCCCCGCCATTCTCGCTTTTTCCGCTCTCTGAATGTCCTTCGCGCGCCCTACATATTCCGGATCTTTTCTGGATAACGCGAACTCCGCCAGCCCTAATGGATTAGAACGGTAAGAAGATGTTTCTCCGGAAGGGATCAGTTCATCCGTCGTCGTTACAGGGTCGTGAATCTCTGAAACAACACGGAGCACCAGATTATCCGGCAAAGCGCCCATCTCCGGCCAGTCCCTGATGTTCGGCCCGAACTGGATCTCGACGCTCCCGTCTGCGGTTCCATGGGAATCGAAAACGCGGTTCGCATAGATATCCGCATCAAAATGATATTGATATTTTCCGATTTCCCCGTCAAATTCCGTCGCCGGCGTCAATACCCCCTTATTGGCCGCCGTAGCCGCAATCGAACGCGCATCCATCAGCGCAACGGAAGAAATCTGGCCATTCTGCAGCCTGGAGCCTTCCCGATTCGGGAAGTTCCTCGTCGAATGGCGGATACTGAAAGCATTGTTCGCCGGCGTATCTCCCGCGCCGAAGCAGGGACCGCAGAACGCCGTCTTGATGACCGCCCCTGTCTCCAAAATCGCCGCGGCGCAGCCGTTCTTTATCAGCTCCATATAAATTGGCATGGAAGCCGGATATACGCTCAGCGTAAAGCCGTCCGAACCGATATAAGATCCTTTCAAAATATCGGCCGCCGCACAGATATTCTCAAAACCGCCGCCCGCACAGCCGGCGATAATGCCCTGATCTACCATAAATTTCCCATTTACGGCTTTTTCCTGCAGAGAATACGGTACGGCGCCGTCCAGACTGACTTTCGCCTTCTCCTCCACATCATGCAGAATATCCGTCAGATTGGCATTCAATTCCTCAATCGTATAAGTATTGCTCGGATGGAAAGGCATCGCGATCATCGGCTTTACCGCCGACAGATCCACTTCGATCATGCCATCGTAATAAGCCGCATCACCTGGCGTCAGCTCCTGATATTCTTCGCTTCTGCCGTGAATCTCATAGAACTCCCGGATTTTTTCATCGGTCGCCCAGATAGAAGAAAGACAGGTCGTCTCCGTCGTCATGACGTCGATCCCGATACGAAAATCGGCGCTCAGGCCGGAAACACCCGGTCCGACAAATTCCATCACTTTATTTTTCACATAACCATTGCCAAATACCGCGCCGATGATCGCCAGCGCAACGTCCTGCGGGCCGACGCCTTTTGCGGGCGCCCCCTTTAAATATACGCCGACAACTTCCGGCATATTAATATCATAAGTCTGGGAAAGGAGCTGTTTTACAAGCTCCGGCCCGCCCTCGCCGACCGCCATCGTGCCGAGCGCACCATATCTCGTATGCGAATCCGAACCAAGGATCATCTTCCCGCCGCCGGCAAGCATCTCCCGCGCATACTGATGGATGACCGCCTGATGAGGCGGTACATAGACGCCGCCATAGCGTTTGGCACAGGTAAGGCCAAACATATGATCGTCTTCGTTGATCGTGCCGCCGACTGCGCACAGAGAGTTGTGGCAGTTCGTGAGCACATAGGGAATCGGAAATTTCGTAAGCCCCGAAGCCCTCGCCGTCTGGATGATTCCTACGAAAGTAATGTCATGGGAGGTCAGCTTATCGAACCTGATTTTCAGTTTCTCCATATTGCCGGAAATGTTGTGTTCCTCCAGAATCCGATATGCGATCGTATTCTTCGCCGCATCCTGTCTGGAAATCCCTTCTCCGGTCTTATTCTTTATCCGCGCCGCCGCATCCGGCTGTTCCGGTATCAGTTCCGTACCGTTCACCAGATACGCGCCGCCCTCCCATAATTTTATCATATTCATCACCATGTCTTTCCGCAGCCTGCGGACGCTGCCGCAGGCACAAATATTTCTGCCGATTCTACTTATTTATTATATAGGAAAACGCGCTTCCGCGCAATG
This sequence comes from Bacteroides fragilis, assembly GCA_023664485.1. Classification (GTDB taxonomy): domain Bacteria; phylum Bacillota; class Clostridia; order Lachnospirales; family Lachnospiraceae; genus UBA3282. Next base: position 46,467 of record JAMPFK010000011.1, read on the forward strand.
AATTTTAACATCTTTATCCATAAAAAGAAAAGGCTTCTCTGTCAATAGATAATTATAGTAAACGACATAACAAATTGCACATCTCATCTCTTACAAAAGCCATATATGCAAGCTTTTGCAAGGCTGAAATGGCAATTTTTAATGTCGTTAACTATATACCCGGTATTTCTCATAATACCCGCTGTCTTTCTTTTTGCAGCTGACTCGCAGCAGGACGCCGTCCTCCCGGTATTCCGTATCATGAACTACGGCATTTTCGTTCAGATAGGATACGGCCCTGCCGTCGGAATAGGGAATCAGAAAGGTGCATTCCTGATAGCTGTCCGCCAGCTTCCGCTCTATCAGGCGGACGAGCTCCTCCATACCAATCCTCTCTTTGGCGGAAAGATAAATACTATCCTGCGTTACCACCGGAAGCATGCTTCCGGTATCTCCATTTTCCGCGCGGGCCCCCGGTATATCTTCCGCCGAAACCTTATCCGCCTTATTATACAGATAGAGCATCGGAATGCCATCCGCGCCTAATTCCTTTAAAGTATGTTCCGTCACCGCGATCTGCTCCTTATAATGGCTGTCGCTGTAATCGACCACCTGCAGCAGGACATCCGCTTCCTTTGCTTCTTCCAGCGTAGAGCGGAAAGCCTCTACCAGATGATGGGGCAGTTTGTGAATAAAACCGACCGTATCCGACAGCAGAAAAGCGTGATGCCCTTCCGGTGCGATCTTGCGCACCGTCGTATCGAGCGTGGCAAAAAGCATATCCTTCTCCATGACCTTCTTCTCCTCCACATCGATTTCTTCCACGCCGTATAATTCCAGCAGGGCGTTTAACAGCGTAGACTTTCCCGCGTTGGTATAACCGACTAACGCTGCCCGCGGCATACCGGAAGCCGCGCGCTGCTTCCGCTGTGTCTGGCGCTGGGCGCTGACCTCCTTCAGTTCCCGCCGGTATTCCGCGAGCCGATGTTCCAAAACTCTTCTGTCCAGCTCCAGCTTCTTCTCACCGGCGCCTTTGCTGCTCAGGGAACCGCTTCCGCCGCCCTGGCGGCTGAGCGCCGCATGGAGACCGACGAGCCGCGGAAGCATATACTGCAGTCTCGCCACCTCCACCTGCAGCTTCGCTTCTCTGGAACGGGCGCGTCTGGCAAAAATATCCAGGATCAGTGTGCTCCTGTCCAACACCGGCTTCCCGATCTTTTCCTGTAAATTGCGTATCTGCATCGGGGAAAGGGAATTATCGAACACTACCACATCCACTTGCTGCGCTTCCGCTTCCTCCCGGACTTCCTCCACTTTTCCGGTTCCGATATAAAACGCCTTATGGATTTCCGTCAGATTTTGTTCCACGATGCCGGCCGCTTCCATTTCACAGGCGTTCGCCAGACTCTCCAATTCTTCCAGTGAAAGCCTGTAATCCTCCCCATTATTCAGATTCACGCCGACCAATAATGCTTTTTCCATATGATTCATTCCTTTTTTACCGGATAATACCGCAGATATGCTCATTGTACTTGTTTTCCTTCCGGCTGGCAAGCGGTATTTTCAGGAACGCTGCTTTCATCGCGGCAGTCCAACCGTCGGACGGGCAGCCAAAAAGAGACCGCCATTCATCTGACGGTCTCTTTGCCTTTATAACATATAGTAAACGACATAACAAATTGCTCTTTTCGGCTCTTGCAAAAGCCATATACGCAGGCTTTTACAAGGCCGAAATGGCAATTTCCAATGTCGTTAACTATATTTTTTTCTTATGCCAATACGGCAGATGCGTTTATTTCTCCTTTTTCTCCGGAATAACGACCTTATCCAGCCTCCAGATCTCATCCACATATTCCTGGATAGTCCTGTCGGAAGTGAATTTGCCGGAACATGCCACGTTCAGAATCGCGCTTCTTGCCCAGCCCTTCTCATCTCTGTACGCCTGCTCTACCTTACGCTGCGCTTCCGCATAGGGCTTGAAATCCTTCAGGATAAAATAAGTATCCGCTTTTGAAGTGCTGAGTGTATTGAGCAGCGAGTTGTACAAGGTTCTGAATAACTCAGGGTCGTTTGGCGAATAGGTTCCGTTAATCAGCTGCATCAGTACCTTTCTGATATCAGGATCATTGTTGAAGATATCCATCGGGCTGTAGCCGCCGTAATTTTCATACCGGATGACTTCGTCGGAGCTAAGGCCGAAGATAAAGGCATTTTCTTCGCCGACCTCTTCCACGATTTCCACATTCGCGCCGTCCATCGTACCGATTGTCAGCGCGCCGTTCAGCATAAATTTCATATTGCCTGTGCCGGACGCTTCCTTGCTCGCGGTCGAAATCTGTTCGGACACATCCGCCGCCGCAAAAATCATTTCCGCATTGGAAACACGGTAGTTTTCGATGAAAACGACTTTGATCCTGCCATTGATGGCCGCATCGTTGTTGACCACATCCGCTACGGCGTTGATCAGCTTGATCGTCAGCTTCGCATTACGGTAGCCCGCCGCCGCTTTCGCGCCGAAAATAAAGGTCCTCGGATAAAATTCCATATCCGGATGCTCTTTCAGTTCATTGTACAGATACATAACGTGCAGAATATTCAGCAGCTGACGTTTGTATTCATGCAGTCTCTTGACCTGCACGTCGAAAATAGAACGCGGATCCACCTGAATACCGTTATGCTCCAGAATATATTTTGCCAGACGGACTTTGTTCTGGTACTTGATATTCATGAACTCCTGCTGCGCTTTTTCATCATCCGCATAAATTTTCAGCCGGCCGATCTGCGGCAGATCGGTGATCCAGTCGTCGCCCACATGCGCCGTTACCCAGTCCGCCAGGAGCGGATTGCCATGCAGGAGGAAACGCCTCTGCGTGATACCGTTCGTCTTGTTGTTGAATTTCTCCGGCATCATTTCGTAAAAGTCTTTTAATTCCTGATTCTTTAAAATTTCCGTATGCAGTCTCGCGACGCCGTTGACGGAATAGCCTGCCGCGATAGCGAGGTGCGCCATCTTCACCTGTCCGTCGTAAATAATCGCCATCTTGCGGATCTTCTCCTGATTGCCCGGATACATCTGCTCGATCCGCGCTACGAACCTGCGGTTGATCTCTTCCACGATCTGATATACGCGGGGAAGCAGTCTGGAAAACAGTTCGATCGGCCATTTCTCCAGGGCCTCCGCCATGATCGTATGATTCGTATAAGCGCAGGTCTTTGTGGTGACCTCCCACGCCTCATCCCATGTCAGATAATATTCATCCATCAGGATACGCATCAGCTCCGCAACAGCCACCGTCGGATGGGTATCATTGAGCTGGAACGTTACCTTTTCATAGAACTTTCTGATATCGCTGTGCTTGCGCATATATTTCTCGACCGCTTCCTGCACGGATGCGGAAATAAAGAAATACTGCTGTTTTAAACGCAGTTCCTTGCCCGCGTAATGGTTATCGTTCGGATAAAGCACTTCTACGATATTTCTCGCAAGATTCTCCTGCTCTACCGCCTTATGATAATCGCCTTTATCGAAGGAATCCAGATGGAAGCACTCTACCGGTTCCGCATCCCAGATACGAAGCGTATTGACAATACCGTTACCGTAGCCGACGATCGGAATATCGTACGGAACCGCTTTGACCGACTGATAACCTTCCTGTCTGAAATTGCTCCTGCCGTTCCCATCCACATAAACATTGACATAGCCGCCGAATTTTACTTCTTTGGTATATTCCGGCCTGCGCAGCTCGAACGGGTTCCCGTCCTTTAACCAATCGTCCGGCGCCTCGATCTGATAACCGTCTCTGATCACCTGTTTAAACATACCGTAACGGTAGCGGATGCCGCAGCCGTACGCCGCATATCCCAGGCTTGCCAGGGAATCCAGGAAACAGGCTGCCAACCTTCCAAGACCGCCGTTTCCAAGCGCCGGATCCGGCTCCTGATCCTCTATGACATTGATATCGATTCCGAGTTCTTCCAGCGCGTCTTTAAATACCTTATATGCGCCCAGGTTGATCATATTATTGCCGAGGGCGCGGCCCATCAGAAATTCCATCGACAGATAATACACCATTTTAGGGTCCTGTTTATCATATTCCTTCTGAGTCGCCAGCCACTGATCTACAATGGCGTCCTTTACCGCGTAGGATACTGCCTGGAAAATCTGCTGATCCGTCGCCTCTTCCAGCGTTTTCCTGTAAAGGGTCTTAACATTATACAACACGCTTCTCTTGAACATCTCCGTATCGAATTTCATCGCTTTCTTTTGCATTCATCTGCCTCCTTCATTTCCAGCCGTATATTCTTATTTATACCTTATATATCTTACTCTTTACCGTGGGATTTTTCAACCCCGATAACGACCTTTTCGCCATTCACATTCCACTCTTTAGACACTGCCAGGCTTTCATTTTCCACGATGCTTTCGGCCAGTACCTTGCCGGCGATCATCGTTTCGTTCTTCTTAACGATTGCCGCGACCTTCCCGTTATCGCAGATCGCGACCCTGATATGATCCATGACCTCGAATCCCGCGTCCTTCCGCATTGTCTGAATCTTGCTGATGACCTCATAGACAAAACCTTCTTCCAGCAGTTCTTCCGACAGATTGATATCCAGTACGACGGTCATATGATTGTCCGCTTCGGATACATAGCCTTCCTTCTGCGCCGTCTCGATCAGCAGGTCGTCTTTGGCCAGCGCGATCTCTGTGCCGTCGAATTCGAATTTCAGGACGCCTTTTTCATTCAGCTCATCCATCGCCTGATTACCGTCAACGCCGCTTAAATATTTCCGGATGCCGCCGAGCTGCTTCCCATATTTCGGGCCTACCGTACGAAGCTGCGGCTTAAAGCTGTAACTCGTAAATTCCCGGACATCGTCCGTAAACTTAATTTCTTTGACGTTCAGCTCGTCCCTGATGATCTCCTGATAAAAGTCGCCAAGCGCGCATTCCGCTTTGACGAACATCGTCCCGATCGGCTGGCGGTTCTTGATATTGGCCGCGTTGCGGGCCGCGCGTCCCATAACGACGATCTTCAGCACTTCTTCCATATCCTCTTCCAGTTTTTTATCGACGCGCTTTTCATCCGCCACAGGAAAATCGCACAGATGAATACTCTCCGGCGCGTCGCTGTCGATGCTCTTTACCAGATTCAGATAAATCTCTTCCGTCATGAACGGAACCATGGGCGCCGCGCATTTGCTGATGGTCACGAGCGCCGTATACAGGGTCATGTAAGCGTTGATCTTATCCTGCTCCATACCTTTTGCCCAGAAACGCTCCCTGCTCCTTCTGACATACCAGTTGCTCATTTCATCCACGAAATTATCCAGAACGCGGGCCGCCTCCGGAATTCTGTAATCGTTCAGATTTTCGTCCACTTCCCTGACCGCCGTGTTCAGCCTGGATAACAGCCATTTGTCCATAACCGGAAGCTTCTCATAATCCAGCGTATATTTCGTCGCATCGAAGTTATCGATGTTCGCATATAATACGAAAAAGGCATAGGTATTCCACAAAGTCCCCAGGAATTTCCGCTGTCCCTCCTGTACCGCCTTGCCGTGGAAGCGGTTCGGAAGCCAGGGCGCCGAATTGATATAGAAGTACCAGCGGATCGCATCCGCGCCGTAGGCCGCCAGCGCGTCGAAAGGATCCACCGCATTTCCTTTCGACTTGGACATCTTCTGTCCGTTCTCGTCCTGCACATGGCCAAGCACGATAACATTCTCAAAGGGCGCCTTGTTGAATAACAGCGTCGATTCCGCCATCAGGGAGTAGAACCATCCCCTCGTCTGATCCACCGCCTCCGAGATGAACTGTGCCGGGAACTGGCTCTCAAACAGTTCTTTATTTTCAAACGGATAATGATGCTGCGCAAAAGGCATTGCGCCGGAATCGAACCAGCAGTCGATAACTTCCGGCACGCGTTTCATCGTCCTGCCGCATTTCGGACAGGCCATCATAATTTCATCGATATAGGGCCTGTGCAGCTCCACGGTCTTTGCCTGCGGATTGCCGCTTCGCCCGGCCAGCTCTTCTCTGGAACCGATGGATTCCATATAGCCGCATTCCCCGCATTCCCATACGTTCAAAGGCGTACCCCAGTAACGGTTGCGGGAAATGCCCCAGTCCTGAATGTTTTCAAGCCAGTTGCCAAACCTTCCTTCTCCGATCGATTCAGGAATCCAGTTAACCGTCTTATTGTTGCGCACCAGATCGTCCCGAACCGCCGTCATCCTGATGAACCACGATTCGCGGGCATAATAGATGAGCGGCGTATCACAGCGCCAGCAGAACGGATAATCATGCTCAAATTTTGGCGCGTCAAATAATTTTCCTTCTTTATCCAGATCTTTTAAGATCTCCGGGTCGGCTTTCTTGACGAACATTCCGGCATAGGCAGTCTCCTGCGTCATTTCGCCCCTGCCGTTTACGAACTGCACGAAAGGCAGGTCATACTTTCTGCCGACATTAGCGTCATCTTCACCGAAGGCCGGCGCGATATGAACGATGCCCGTACCGTCCGTCATCGTGACATAAGTGTCGCAAGTCACGAAATGCCCTTTCTTATGCTGCTTCGCCGCCGCTTCTCCGGCACAGGCGAACAAAGGCTCGTACTCCTTGTATTCCAAATCCGTTCCCACATAACTTTCCAGCACTTCGTATGCCGGCTTTCCTTCTTCCGCCAGCTTTCCCAACACCTTATCCAAAAGCGCCTGGGCCATATAATAGGTATAGCCGTCCGCCGCTTTTACCTTCACATAAGTCTCATTGGGATTCACACAAAGCGCCACGTTGGACGGCAGCGTCCACGGGGTCGTCGTCCATGCGAGAAAATACGCGTCTTCGCCGACTACCTTAAAACGCACTACTGCAGAACGCTCTTTTACCGCCTTATAGCCCTGTGCCACTTCATGAGAAGAAAGCGGCGTTCCGCAGCGCGGGCAGTAAGGAACGATCTTAAAGCCTTTATATAACAGTCCTTTGTCCCAGATCTGTTTCAAAGCCCACCACTCGGACTCGATAAAATCATCGTGGTAAGTCACATAAGGGTCGTCCATATCCGCCCAGAAACCGACGGTCCCTGAAAAATCCTCCCACATTCCTTTATATTTCCAGACGGATTCCTTGCACTTACTGATAAAAGGGTCCAGACCGTATTCTTCGATCTGCTCTTTGCCGTCCAGTCCCAGCAGTTTTTCCACTTCCAGCTCTACCGGGAGGCCGTGCGTGTCCCATCCCGCTTTCCGGGGAACCATATACCCTTTCATCGTACGATACCGGGGAATCATATCTTTGATAACGCGGGTCAGCACATGCCCTATATGAGGCTTTCCGTTCGCGGTCGGCGGCCCGTCATAAAATGTATAAGTCGGCCCCTCCTTCCGGGAATCCATGCTCTTCCGAAAAATATCGTTCTCTTTCCAGAACAGCTCTACCTCTTTTTCTCTGTCCACAAAATTCAGGCTGGTATCAACTTTCTGATACATATATACTCTCCTTTCTTTACATCTCCTCAATGGAAAAACCCCGTCCCGTAAAAGGACGAGGTTTCATGCGCTCGTTTTACCACCTGTTACAGCGTATCTGACAATACGGTTTCCGATAACGGCGGAATGCCGTCGGCGCCTACTGCTCCTCCGGAGGTTCAGGCCAAAGCTCGGAAGTGATATTCCCCGGTTCTCTACTCATACCGGTCTTGCACCGCCACCGGCTCGCTGCGATTTTGAAAAATCGGGTACTGTCTTCTTCAATGCCTTTCTATATGGGTCTGTATACTGTGCCTATTATAGTATTGGAAAAATGGAATTGTCAAGGTGAAAATACAGTCATTCCAGCCACGCTGCATACTTAATATTTTCTTAACTTGAAAATCCCCGCTCCATAAAGTATGATAAAGGAAGTACTTTGATATAGGAAGAAGGGAGAAATTATGCTTCGTATTATTACCGACTCAGCCAGCGACCTGCCGAAAGATTACATCGAGAAGCACCATCTTCATGTTATTCCGACACCTGTTGTCATCGATGATATCGACTATTTCGACGGCGCGACCATTCAAACAGGAGAATTTTATAAAATACTCGACGACATCAAACGCGATGTCAAGACCTACCATATTAATCCGGCTATGTTCACGGACGCTTTCACCCCCTATGCGAAAGCGGGCGACACGATTATTTACCTCTGCTTTTCAACAGGTATCGCCGGTACCTATAATGCCGCGAATATTGCCAAAAGCAATGTCCTGGAGGATTATCCCGATTTCGATCTGACGATCATCGACTCCAAATGCGCCTCCATCGGTTTCGGCCTGTTGGTCTCCAGGCTCGTTACGATGCTGGAAAAAGGCGCCTCAAAAGAGGAGATCATCGAAGCCGCCGGCTACTTTATTTCGCATATCAAACATGTTTTTACGGTACAGACGCTCGCCTATCTGATCAAAGGCGGACGCCTCACTAAATTCAAAGGAACCATCGCGGAAACACTGGATATGAAGCCCGTTCTGATCGTCGATGAGAACGGCGCGCTCTCTGTCGTCAAGACGGTACGCGGACGCAAGAAATCCCTGCGTTTTTTGATCGACTATGCAAAAGAGACCGGCTCTCATCTGGAAAATCAGGTCGTGGCGATCTGCCATGGAGAAGATCCGGAGACGCTGGATTTTGTGAAATCCCTCGTGGAAGAAACTTTTCATCCCAGGTCCATTATGGTTTCCACCGTCGGCTGCGCGATCGGCGCCCATACGGGCCGCGGTATCGTAGGCTTCTGTTATTTCGATGCCGATAACGGCAAATATGCAGACTATTTTTCTGAGGCATAATTATGGACGAGACACACGAACACATTTATTTGGAAGTCAATGAGAATTTCAAAATGAGAGAACTTGATAAAGGCGATCTGGAGCAGTTCAATGCGCTGCTGCAATACGCCTTTCAGGTTACCTCCTACGATTTATTTCAGACCGGCTGGGAGCAGGATGAAATCAAGTCCGCCAAACGTCCCATTCTGGAAGAGGCTTATGTACTGGGCTGGTTCTATCAGGAAAAGCTCGCCTCCATGATTGTCGTTTATTCCATGAAGGTTAATATCCATGATACGATTATGGATATGGGCGGCATTACCGGTGTCGCCACCTATCCGGAATATACCGGCCGGGGTCTGATCCATTCCCTGATGCGGCACGCGCTGGATTATATACATAAGCAGAAAATGCCGATTTCTTTTCTCTATCCGTATTCGATTCCCTTTTACCGCAAAATGGGCTGGGAAATCGTATCCGACAAACTCACTTTCGTTGTAAAAGACACGCAGCTCCCCAAAACGATTCCGGTAGACGGTATGGTGGAAAGGGTCAGTCTGGATTCCGAGGATTATCACAACGTCCACTCCTATTTTGCCTTACAGCGCCACGGCGCCCTTATCCGCGACGCCCTTTCCTGGGAAGAATACTGGCGCTGGGATAACGAGGATATCATCGCCGCCGTTTATTACAGCAGAGAACATAAACCGCTCGGCTACGTCGTTTACTACATCGCCAACGAGATTTTTCATATTAAAGAAATGGTCTATCTGAATATCGAGGCGAACCATGGCCTCTGGAATTACATCAGCGCTCATTTTTCCATGATCACACAGGTACAGGGCGATAACTATTCCGGTGAAACGATGGCCTATTTATTCGATGACAGCGAGATTACGGAAACGATCTCGCCTTATATTATGGCGCGTATCGTCGATGTGAAAGAATTTCTTACCGATTACCCTTATCAGATACAGCCGGAAGAGCTTAAGCTCCATTTCCTTGTCCATGATGCGATGGCCCCCTGGAACGAGGGCGACTACATGGTGTCCTGGCGCGACGGCAGAACGATCTGTGAACGAGTGGAAAATAACCAGAGCATCAATGTCGTGGAGCTCTCCGTCAATACGCTGACCACAATGCTGATGGGCTATAAAAGGCCGACCTACCTCTATGAGCACGAGAAACTTCAAATGGAATACTATATGCTGCTATGGCTGGAACGGCTGATTCCGGTGGAAAAACCTTATTTTTCAGATTATTTTTAAGATTCCTCCAGACAGGCGCTCAAAAACTCCGCCGCGGAAAACAGCATTTCCGGCTCCACTCTGAATGCCGGATGATGAATCGGATGCCCGACGCCTGTTCCGAGCTTCACATAACAGCCCGGAACCTTTTCTTCATAAAAAGCGAAATCATCTCCGCCCATAGAGCTTTCTTCCACGGCGACCAGGCGCCCCATCTCTTCGGCCTTTCTTCTGCAAAAGTCCGCCATTTTTTTATCATTACGGACGGCCGGCGGCCCGGCGATCCACTCCACTTCGGCCTCCGCGCCGTAAGCCTGCGCCGTCTTTTCCGCAATTTCCTGCAGACGCTCCCCATACAGGGATCTGTCCTCCCGCTCCATCGTCCGGACGGTGCCTTCCATGACGGCCTCCGCCGGAATGACATTCCAGGTTGTCCCCGCGCTGACTCTCGTTACGCTGAGCAGGGAAGGATGGAACGCATTGACATTCCTGCTGACGATCGACTGCAAAGCCTGTATAACAGCAGCCGCCACGAGGATTGGATCGATTCCATTATCGGGATGCGCGCCATGACAGCCGACGCCCTTCACCGTAATAACAAACCTGTCCACCGCCGCCGTCACATACCCCTCCCGAATCGCGACCGTTCCGGCCCCGTTCGTCGGGTCGGCATGGAATCCCCATATTTTCTCCACATCCTCCATGGCATCCGTTTCCAATATCTTCAAAGCGCCGAGCGAGGTCTCCTCCGCCGGCTGGAAAATAATCCTGACCGTTCCGTGCAGTCTTTCCCGGTTTTCGTGTAAAAGAACCGCACATCCGATTCCCGCTGCGATGTGCATATCATGCCCGCAGGCGTGCATTTTCCCGGTTTCTTTAGAGCGATAAGACAGATCCGTCTCCTCCGTAACCGGCAGCGCGTCGATATCGCACCTGAGCGCCCGCACCGATCCTTCCTTTTCTCCCCGGATGACCGCCACAAGGCCCGTTTCCAGTTGATAAGGAAGAATTTCGATTCCATGTACGGTCAGGATTTCCCGAATCTTCCCAGTTGTCCGAACTTCCTCATAAGCCAGCTCCGGGTGCTCATGAAACCAGTAAAACGCATCCCTCAGTTCCTTTTCCAACACCGTCCTGTCCATGCTGCTTTCTCCTTTTCTACCGCTTCTCGCTATTTGGATCCAGTGCGTCCCGCAGCGCGTCTCCGACAAAATTAATCGCAATCACCAGTACAACGATTACGAGCCCCGGCGGAATCCACAGCCATGGCTGACTGGTCAGTATCGTCAAAGACTGCGCCCCGTTTAACATATTTCCAAGGCTTGCCGACGGCGGCTGCACGCCCATGCCAAGGAAACTGAGCGCCGCTTCGTCCAGCATGGAAATCGCCAGAACGGAAGTCGCGTAAACGAGAATCGGCGCGACCGTATTCGGCAGGATTTCCGAGAATAAAATATGCCGGAGCGGCATTCCCGCCACGATATTTCCTTTGACAAAATTGGTTTCCCGAAGCGACAGTACATTTCCCCGCACCAATCTGGCAATGCCCGGCCAGTCTACGAAACCGAGAATCAAAATAATATTCCACAGGCCCGGTTTGAAAATAGACGCCGCCACCAGCACAAGCAGGATATAAGGAAAAGACATGACCATATCCGTAAAACGCATGATGAGCATATCCGCCGCGCCGCCGAAATATCCCGCGGCCAGCCCCAGAATGACGCCGATGACCGTAGAGATCAGCGTCGCCATCACGCCGACCAGCAGCGATACCCTTGTCGCATAAAGCAGTCTGCTCAGGACATCCCTGCCAATCTGATCCGTACCGAGCAGGAATTCTTTGCAGGGCGCGCCGCCAAACGGCCCCACCATCGCATCCGGGTCGTAGGGCGCGATGACCGGCGCCAGAACTGCCGCCCCGCACAGAAAAAGCAGGATGCCAAGGCTGAATGCTGCCAGATGATGTCTTCCAAACCGCCTGATAATAGTCTGTTTATAGCTCTCCGTCGCGATTTTCCGGTTCTCTGTATATTGTGCATCCATGATAACCACCATGCCTTTCTCTATTTTAACTGAATCGTCGGGTCAACGAGCGCATACAGAATATCTGTCAAAAGATTGCCGAGCAGCACGACGACCGCCGAAAGAAGGCACACACCCATAATGACCGGATAATCCCGGTTGCTGATCGCGCTCATCGTCATCAGGCCGAGGCCGGGCCAGGAGAATACCTGCTCGATAATAATCGCTCCGCCAAATAACATGGGAATCTGCATACCGATGACCGTAACAATCGGTATAAGGGCGTTTCTGAGGGCATGTTTATAAATCACCTGAAATCTGCCGATGCCTTTCGCCCGCGCCGTCCGTAAATAATCCTGCTGTAAAATTTCCAGCACCGCGCTTCGGATATACCGGATATTGCTTCCCGCCATAGAAGCCGCGAGCACGATAACAGGCATCACCATATGCTTTGCCACGTCTCCGGCCCCTCCCTCCGTTCCGAGCGTAATCATGCCGCTCGACGGAAGCGCACCCAGCCTGACCGTAAAAATATAAATCAATAACAGCGAAAGAAAAAACCCCGGCACGCTGCTGCCCAGAAAAGAGAGCGTCACGACTGCATAATCCCCCCTGGAATACTGGTGGACCGCGCTGTAAATTCCCGCCGGCGCCGCGAGCAGCAGGCTGAAGAGCAGGGATACGCCCATCAGAAGCAGGGTGGGCCCTAAATGGCTCCCGATCATTGCCGCGACCGGCTGATAGGATTTGACGGAATAGCCCATATTGCCGCGCAGAAGCTGTCCAAGCCAGACAAAATACTGAATATAAACGGGCTTATCCAATCCCAGCGCGATCCTTTTCGCCTCCAAAGCGCCCTCCGACACCCTCGGCCCCTGCAGCATCGCGAGCGGGCTCCCGGCAAGACACATGATTCCGTAATCGATAATGGTAATACCGATTAATACAGGAATCGCAATTAAGATTCTCTTCAAGATATATTTTCCCATATCCGCACGCCTCTCTACTTATCCATCATCCGCGGACAGGCCGCATAATGCCCGTCCCATACTGCCTCCTGCATAACGGGTTCTTCTTTTCCGCACGCTTTTGCCGCATAAGGGCACCTCGTATGAAACCGGCATCCTGCGGGCGGCGCCTCGCTGCTGCCGATTTCTCCCTGCAAAATACCGCGCTCCTTCTCCTCCGCTTCCGGATCCGGCACAGGCACGGCCTCCAGAAGCGCCCTCGTATAGGGATGCACCGGATGACGGAAAACCTCCTCCGCCCTGCCGATTTCCACAATTTTCCCAAGATACATCACGGCAATCCTGTCGCTGACATAATTGACTGCGCCAAGCCCATGCCCGACAAAGAGAAGCGTCAGGTGCAGCTCCTTCTGCAGGCTCTTCAACAGATTTAATATCTGTGCCTGAATGGACACATCCAACGCGCTGACCGGCTCGTCACAGACAATAAATTCGGGATTCAGGGAAAGCGCTTTCGCAATACTGATACGCTGCCTCTGTCCGCCGGAAAATTCATGCGGATATCTGCCGAGCACATTTCCCGGCAGTCCTACCATATCCAAAAGCTTCGCAATATCTTTCTCCACCGTCTCCTTCGCAGACACCCGATGATACAGCATCGGCTGTGCCAGAATTTCATAAATATGCTTCCGCGGATTCAAAGAAGAATAAGAATCCTGAAAGACCATCTGGAGATTCGTCCGGATCCGCCGCCTGTCTTCCTTTTTCAGCTTAAAAAAATCGGACCCTTTATAATAAATGCTTCCCGCCGTCGGTTCCTCCAGACCGACCAGCTGCCTGCCGATCGTAGACTTTCCGCAGCCCGATTCTCCCACGAGGCCGAGCGTTTCCCCCTGCATAATGGAAAAACTGACTCCGTCCACCGCTTTGATATATCCGGTCGTATGCGGAATAACGCCGCCCCTGACAGGATAATATTTCTTCATATTTTCCACCCGAATTAACGGTACCCGCTCTTTCTCCATCGCAATATCCCTTCCCGATACCCTATGTCCTCCCGCGGACCTGAAAATTTTTCCGCACTGTACATTTGGCCGTATGCCCAGGCCCGAACCTATAATCTTCCTGTTCGTTATCGCATTCCGCCCGGTAATACCGGCACCGTCCCGCGAACCGGCAGCCCGTAATCGTATCATAGACCTCCGGCACAATACCGGGAATGGAAAAAAGCTGCCGCTCCGCCGCGTCCCGTATCGTCGGCACCGATGCGAGCAATGCCTCCGTATAAGGGTGTTTCGGGTTTTTAAACAACTCTTTTACGGGCGCTTCCTCAATGAACTGGCCCGCATACATCACGATCACCCTGTCTGCCATGCGGGCGACCAGCCCGATATCATGTGTGATCAGGATTAACGACATTCCGTTTTCCTGCTGTAATTCCTTTAACAGCTTCATGATCTGCGCCTGTATCGTCACATCCAACGCCGTCGTCGGCTCGTCCGCGATCAGAAGTTTCGGATCGCAGGATAAGGCCATCGCGATCATGACGCGCTGTCGCATACCGCCGGAAAGCGTATGCGGAAATTTTTTCATGACGCCCGCCGCATCCGGCATACCAACCCTTGTAAGCAGCGTCTCCGCCCGCGCCCGCGCCTCTTCCTTTGACAGATCCATATGCTTCCGGATGCTCTCGGTTATCTGATTCCCCACCGTAAAAACAGGATTCAGGGATGTCAGCGGATCCTGAAAAATCATCGTCATCTGATTTCCCCGCACCTCGTCCAGTTCTTTTTCCGCCATCGCGAACAGATCCCGGCCGTCAAACCGCACCGTTCCCCTCGCTTCTCCGCTCCTCGAAAGCAGTCTCATGAGCGAAAGAGACGTCACGCTTTTGCCGCAGCCGGACTCTCCTACGATACAGACCGTCTCTCCGCTGTCCACATGAAAACTGACGTGGTCCACACTGATATTTTTCGTTCCAAAATCTCCTTTAAAGGCCGCCGTAAGCTCCTTGACCTCGAGTAAATGTGACATCGCAGCGATACCTCCTTTTGTGCCTCTGCCGGCGTCGGACACAAAATTGTTTCCTGTATTCAAATACCCCGCTACAAGCAGCGGGGTATGTAACTTAACGTTTATATTATCATCAACTTTTTGCTGCCGCAAGACCATTCTGCAAATTCCCACGGAAATCGATTCCATCCCGCAGGCATGCGGCACTGCCGCCGGAAGCCGTTTCTTCCTACTCCACAATATCCCACTCGTGCACATTGATCAGCGTGCCATAGACATTCGCCTGAACGCCTGTCAGCCTTTTATTGACCGCCCCCTGCGCGCTGATGATATAGGCCGAGAACATGGGAACCTCCTCCTGCACCTTTTTATCCACGATCGTATAGTACGCTCTCATTTCATCTACGCCGCCCGCCGTCTGTGTCGCCGCCAGCGCCTCATTGATCTCCTCGTCGCCATAGCCGGTCCAGCTTCCTTCGCCGCCTAACAGCCAGGCGATATCCGGGTAGGGATCTACCGGCGCATAAGTATACTGTACCGCAAAAAGGTCGTAATCCGTCGTGCCCGCTATCGTCATCAGGGCCGCCAGATCGACAGTCTGTATCTCCACCCTGATGCCGACGGCCGCCCACTGGGCCGCCATCGCCTGGGCCGCATTCACAAACGTACCGTCGCCGGAATTTACATAAAAGCGGAGCGTCCGGGATTCATCCCATCCCGCTTCCTCCAACAGGGCCCTGGCCTTTTCCGGGTCATGGGGCATCGGCGTAATCTCCGCATCGTAGAAAGGTCCTGCTGAAGAAAGGAAGCCGTCTACAATTTCTCCATGCCCTTTCATAAGCTGCTCTAAAATCTGATTCCTGTCAATCGCATATACAAGCGCCTGACGCACTCTTTCATCCGGAATATTTTCCGTCTGGATAAAAACGGATTGATTCGTAACCGGAGAGCCGTATACCACATCCACATTTTCCAATGCTTCGATATTCTCGTAATCCTCCTGCGGAATCGCCGTCATCGTATGATGCGTCAGATCGATTTCACCAGACTGCAGGCCCGCATAAATCTGACTGGAATCCAATATGTTGAAATTCAGTTTTTCAATCCTGGGAGCGCCTTTCCAATACTGCTCGTTTGCCGTATAGGAAATATAATGATCCACATCATAGCCTGTCACCCGATATGGGCCGCTGATTACATCCGGATGATTGAACCAGTCCAGCGTGGAAAGCTCCGCCTCGGTATACTCTCCCAATATATGCTTTGGAAGCGTATGCAGATAAAAGGCATAGGTATTTTCAAAAGTCGTCAGCGCAATCGGATACTTCGTCGTGAACTGCACCGTCTTTTCATCTAATACCTTAACGCCCTCTACGCTTTCCGCCCCTTCCTCGACAAAACCGTCGTCGTTCACGCCCTCGAACGCATAAAGCATCAGCGTCGGATTGGCGATCACAGGGCTGGCCAGCCGCAGGAAAGTAAACTCCACATCCTCTGCGGTAACCGGCGTCCCGTCCGACCACGCCGCCTTTTCATCGATATGAACGATAAAATTTCTGTTATCCTCCGTCGTTACCGAATCCGCCAGCATCGGTTGAAAATTCAAATCTCCGTCAAGCTCCACGAGCGGAAGAAATTCCAGACCTACCGCATATTTATTAACCCAGGTCTGGTCGATCGTCAGCGGATTGATCCCTCCTAAGGAATCCGTGATGCCGATATTCACGATTTTTTCTCCTGATGCAGTGTCCTCCTGCACAGTATTTTCGGCGGATGTGCCGCCGTCCGCCGCGCCGCCCTCCGATGCGCCGCAGCCGGCCAGCATGAGCGCCATCGCGGACACGAGCGCAGCGGCCGTTTTACTCCTGATAAATTTTTTCATCCCAATTCTCCTCCATTTCCTACTATTCAACTAGGAACTGCGTCTATTATATTTCCACAGAATGGTATTGTCAATCCTTTTTTACAGATTAAGCATAATATTCCAATAAATCGCTGCTTCTTGACAATCCCCGGCATCCGTTGTATAGTACAATCACTTTTAATTACGACGGAAAAAAGGGGACAAACTATGAAAAACCTGCTCAATTACCAGTCAAGCGAATACGACTGCGGCCCTGTTTCGCTCACCAACGCGGTTCGCTTTCTTTTTGAAAGAGAAGATATCTATCCCGATATCATTAAATATATTATGCTTTATTGTCTGGATTCTTATGATGAGGCGGGGGAGGTCGGCAAGCATGGCACTTCCGCGTCCGCTATGATGTTCCTTTCCAACTGGCTCAACCAGTTCGGAAAAATGAAAAAATTCCCGATTTCCTGCGAATTTTTATCGGGAGAAGAGGTACATATCAGCCAGACCGATAAGATCGTCTGTGCCCTCCAGCAGGGCGGCGCCGTTGTCCTCCGCCTGTTTTTGGAAGTCCCTCACTATGTCCTGCTGACGGGCATCGAAAACGACAGCCTCTATCTTTTCGACCCCTATTACGAAGAAGAGGATGACCCGGAACTCAGCGAGGAATATTTCGAACCGGGCATCGCTTTCATCAACGGCCAGCCCAAACGCGCCAACCGGCTGGTGTCCGCCGAACGCCTCAACCGCGTCAGCGAAGGCTTCTATGAAATGGGGCCGCTGGAACTGCGCGAGGCCGTTATCGTTTTCAATCAGCAGACACGTCTGCTGCCGGAAAAAACGATCGATTATTTTATTTAACCGGATATCAGATTTCCTTTATCCTGCTCCGATTATGTCCATTTCTTTGAAAGAGTATCGCTTTCCGTGTTTTGATATTCAAAAAAGTCAAAATCGGCATAATGGCTGTGCCTTACCCGATCGGCACAGGTAATCCCTGCCATCGTGCCGGTAAATTCTCCATATTTACAGTACTCATCCGAAAAGCGGCTGGTCTCAAACTCCGGACCGATTTTCCGATAATCCGTTCCGTCCCCGCTCCAGGCAAACCAGCATTTCCGTCCCCGGACATGAAGCCGGAGCCAGATAAAACCGTCGTCTACCGGCGTGCGTTCATCCAAATACTCTGTCCTGACGCCGTTTTCCATCTGAATGACCAGCAGGGCATTCTGCCCCAGCGTTTCACTTCGATACTTGCGCAGATTGATATAATTCATATTGTCATAATACAAGATCAGTCCTGCGCTATGCTGGGGCACCTGGGGATGGAAATCCATCTTCGTTGTGATCTGCGCATATACGCCGGTCAGCTTGCGTGCCAGAATGCTGACCCTGTTCAGCGAAGTACGGGATTCCTGTCCGCGCAGACGTGCAAATCCGGGACGGGCCTTCAAATCGACAAAGCGTTCCGGCATAATCCGGGGCGCATAATAAAAATTTCCCAGAGTTTCATCATTAAAATCATCGAAAGCGGGCGGCTGGGGCAAAAGGCACTCCGGGAGGGACGGCTCCGGGACTTCTACCTGCGCCAGATTCCCGCCGTTTTCCATGCGCAGCCAGCCGTCCTCTGTCCATCTCATTTTCTGGATCGCCGTCTCCCTGCCTAATGTACAGCGCAATTCAGGCACGAAGGGACGGGCGCAGAGATGAACCAGATACGTTTCCCCATTCGGCAGATCGACATAACTTCCGTGACCAGATTTCTGTAAAATGGAATCCGGATTATAATACTGTGGTTTCAGATGATCCGGATCGTGCCGTTCATAGGACCATCCGGGCGAGCTCGTGACTATCGGGTTAGATGGATCTTTCACATAAGGGCCGTCAACGCAGGTGGAACGCCCCATCGTGACGCAGTGATTATAGCCTGTCCCGCCTTCCGCGCACATCAGATAATAATATCCATTCCTTTTCGTCAGATGGGGTGCCTCAATGCACCCCCGATCCGTGCCGCCCCACCATATCCGTTTTGGATATCCGGCAATCTCCTGTTTAACCGGATCGTATTCCACAAGACAGATTGCACCCGGCTTTTCGTAATTCTCACGGGTTTCCCAATCCAGGGATACAATGTATTTTCGTCCGTCATCATCGTGGAACAAAGACGCGTCAAAACCGGCGGAATGAAGATAAACCGGTTCACTCCATGGCCCCCGGATATCTTTCGCGGCGACCAGGAAGTTATCCACATCAAAATACCGGGCATTCATCGAGTTCATTACGCCGTAAACTATATAGAACAGATCCTCCGTTTCACAGTAAGTCAGACAAGGCGCCCAAATGCCTTTGGCAGAAGGCAGTTTTTTCAGATCCACCTTTTCATCATCTGTCAGAACATGTGTATAAATCTCCCAGTGTTTCAAATCTCTGGAATGATAGACCGGAATGCCGGGCATCCACTCAAAGGTAGATACCGCAAGATAAAAGTCATCTCCTTTACGGCAGATGCAGGGATCCGGGTTAAAACCCGGCAAGATCGGATTTTGAATCATAACTGCGCTCCTTGTTTTAAATGGCAGGAGACTTTTCACAGCCTCCTGCCATAATTTTTGAGACTTATATTATTTGCTTCCTTTCCATCTGCCGTTTGCCAGATCCTCGATTACCGTGTCATAATGTTTATCAATATCCATAAAGAACAGACAGGTCATACCGACAACGCACACGATCACAGGCACCCAGATACATGCGACATTGATGGAGGCAATAGAGCTTGCGCTGTATGGATCCGCATCGAATCCGCCTGCACCCAGAATCCAGCCCAGCGCTGCCGTACCGATACCGGAACCTATCTTCATACAAAAAGACGAAGCGGCGTTGCCCATACCGGCAGCCTGCACATTGGTCTTCCATTGGCCATATGTGATAGCGTCCTGAAGAATACCGAACATTGTAGCCGCACCGCATCCAAAACCGACTCCCTTGAGAATATTGCATGCAACAATTAATGTGACATTACCGCCGGCCATAGATGTCAGGATAAAACCAACGCCGGAAATTGCCATGCCGACAAATCCAAGCCAACGCTTGCTCAATTTCTTCATGATGAACGGTGTAACGAACATCATTCCCATCTGCGCCATAGACAGGGAATTGGACAAAATGGAATAGGAACCCTCGTTACCGATGACATACTGGGAAAAGTAGTAATTACCGCCAAAGAAGGTGGACATCATGAAATACATACTAAACAATTGAATCACATTGAGAACCCAGTATTTATTAGTGACCAGACTCTTCAGGCACTCAATAATGGAAGGCCCCTGGGCCTTCTTACCATTGTCTGCCGCGGCGGGTTCCTGTACCACCCGCTCCTTACAGCAAAAGAAGGTAACGCAGTTCAGCGCCAGGAAGGCAATCATCAGGATCACAAAGGTAATTGTCCAGCCTATCTGATTGGTGTTGTCGCCGCCGCCGAAGAACCGGCACATGGGCATGACCACAGAGTTGACTGTCATCGTACCAAAAGTAGCCAGCAGCATACGGAAGTTGCCTAACAGGCCGCGTTCGTACTGGTTGGTAGTCATCAGACCCTGCATGGTAGCATAGGGCACATTCAGGCCCGTATAGAATACCGTGGAAACCAGATTATAACTGATAAATATGTAGCCGATCTGCATCGCGCCGGTCAGGCTGCCGGGAACGGAAAACATAAGTACTGTACATACCGCCAGAGGGATGCTCATACGAATGATCCATGGGCGGGCTTTGCCCCACTTGCTCTTAGTATTATCTACAATACGCCCCATGATCAAATCGGAAACACCGTCAAATATCTTGGAGATCGCCATCACGCTGCCTGCCGTGGCAGCGGCAACACCCAGAACATCCGTGTAATACACCAAAAGAAAAGCAGAAATAGCAGAGTAAACCAGATTGCCCGCATAATCGCCCAGGCCGTAAGCTACCCGCTCACGAAAACTCAGCTTTGCGTTCGGATCCATCCTTTTTTGTTGTTGTGTACCCATATTACATCACACTCTCTTTCTCTTTATATTGTTTTCAGAAATCAGCCGCCAAGGGGAAACCACCCCTGATCCACGCTCTTACCCAGATCCCAGCAGTCCCAGCCGTTCCAGTTCGACTCATTCACTGTGTCCAGCAGCAGCTTATAGCTCCAATAGAAATATCCGCTTCCGTTTTTCCAGGCATCCAGCTGCGCCCGGCCCACAGCCTGATAGATCTCAGCCTTTTGTTCCGGCGTCAGTACGGTGCTCTCCGCAAAATCCATTCCGTTGAGCGAAGTCTGCCCGCCCCTGGTGTCCATGCCAACAGCCAGAGAATTAAACAGGCACCACTCGCCGCATACAACAGGAACGTATTCCTGAACTTCAGCAATATCTTTTGCAAAAGTATCCGCAATATACTTCTTGTACCCCTCAATAGTCTGTTCACAGCCCATCATCTCGGCCATCATCAAATATTGATGAGTATCCAGTATCACACGGCCCCGATATTTCTCCTGTGTCAAAAATTCCTTCCAGCTCTTCAATTGGAATGCGTCGTGGAACACCACATAAGCATCATCGCTGATATCAGGCAGAATGCGGTCATAAGCACGGCTGTAGAAATCCCGCAGGAACTCCAGCGTATTGGGCGCGCTGCCCTCAGCCAGCTCCGGTTCTACCGGCTTATAACGAGTCTGAACTCCCATAGTGGTCCAGACCGGGTCGGTAACAGGCTCATTGATAGGGGTAATGCCGAACAGCCCCTTGCGCTGACCGTACCTCTTTGCCAGCTTCTCCAGCACATTCAATACAAAATCCACTTCCTCCGGAGTCTGGCTCCATTTACATACGCCGCAGATACCGCCATTGTCAAAGCCGTTCTGGCTGAGGGGCGCAGTATGCAGGTCGATCAGGATCTTCAGGCCATATTTCTCCGCCCAGGAGAACGCTTTATCCAATTCCCCGATACAGCCAATAAAGGGAGGACGGTCGCCAAAAATGAAGTAAGGGACAGGAATGCGGACGGTATCCAGGCCAATACGCCTGATCGTCGCAAAATCCCGCTCTGTGATGTACTCGCTGCGATGGATTTTGATACGCGCCTCGTAGACCTCGGACGGGAGCTGGCGCGGGAGATAGTACTCATCCTCCGCAGTCGTGCCGTCGAAGAGCGCGGGACTCATCCATTTTTCCAAAACCAGCCAGTTGCCTAAGTTCACGCCTTTAATGTACATGATTCGTTCCTTCCTTTCCTTATTAATATTTTATGTGCTATAACATTTTTTATAATATCAGCGTACAAAAAAACGGCGCCGTTTTCTATCAGAAAACCGAACGCCGTATCAAAAAACCGTAACCATATACATTTTCTACTATACGCGCAAAAAAAGCATTATATTTTTGTGCAAAATGCTGAACATTTCCTTTTACAGCTGTTTGCCATACTGCTCCCGATACTGCCTGGGCGTCACACCCATCCACTTTTTAAATGCCTGCCCAAAATGGCTCTGAGATGAGAACCCCAGAGAAAAAGCCAGCGTATCATATGTATCGTCCGTATAGGCCAGATGCCTTTTCGCAGCATTAATTTTTTCCCGCGTAATATAATCCGTCAGCTTAATTCCCTCCTCCCGGACAAATAAGCGGGACAAATAATCCGGACTGATCTCCAGCCTTCTGGCTAACTCTTTTACGGACAAACGAGAGTAGAGTTCCTGAATGATGAGGGCCTTGCATCTGGTCACCAAAGTACTGCGTCCGGCATCAAAAGACAGATCCCGCACCGCGGTGCAGTATTCTATTTCCGCCTGACGCCCCAATGCCAGGACTTCGCCCTGATTTTTCAATTCCTCTACCCGCTGAATGAACGCGTCGGACATGGAAAATGCGATCTCCGGCAGCATTCCGCCGGCAATGGCGGAGCGGCTGGCTAATGTAATGATAACAATAATCAGATTTTTCGCATTACGCAGCGGATCGGGAGACAATGTCCCGGTTTTTCCCACATAGGACTCCGCAAAGCTGCGGTGCAGAGCCTCCAGGTCACCGGTTCGAATACTCTCCTGTTCCCGCAGTTCCTGATCATACGGGTTATGGATAACAGCGGATTCCCTGAGCGCATAGAATACCCTGTGAACCTTTTCCCGCATGGCCTGCTCAAAGTATTGGTTACAAAAGCTGCGCATCAGCACTTCACCCGACTCTATTTCATCATCATTAAGCCGTTCATGGAGAATCAGCATCAATTCGATAAAATCATATATAGAGGCAGAACTGACCCGGTAAGGCTTCTCAGGATTCATCCTGTGCCTGTGAACCAACTGTCTGGCCGCCGCAATTGGGTCTCTGCCCACACAGCATGGACCCAAAAGATAGATATTTTCCCTGTCACAGACCACGCCATAAATAATTTCCTCCATTTCCAGATGAAGAACAGGGGCCTCTTTTTGTCCCTTTTCCAACAACGTGGCCAATAATTTCTGGTCGCAGGCAAATATGTCCTGCTGCTCGCCGTAATCCACATAAACGGCGGTCTGATTTCCTTCAGCATCATAGACATGTATGGGGGCATGGAGCAATTTGATAATATGTGTGCAAAGATGTCCTGTCGTCTGCATAATAGATCCTCTCTTCTCCGGAAGCAGGGGCATATCAATATTTTTATAATTATACCCCATTAAACAGAAAAAACCAAGGGAATCTTTTCCGTATTCCCGATTTACCCGCATCTTTTTTCTCCGTATACCGCACTTCTATAGTTAACGACATTAGAAATTGCCATTTCAGCCTTGCAAAAGCTTGCGTATATGGCTTTTGTAAGAGATGGGATGTGCAATTTGTTATGTCGTTTACTATATATACAGAGGAATTTCTCATAGAATAAAAAAGCCGCAGATCTTTTTGCAGGTCTGCAGCTTCTTTAATCCACTATTTTATTTTTTCTACTGCTCCATCTGCCTTCCCAAAAATCCGGCGGCAGACTGAATCAGCTTCTGCTCCACTTCTCCCATCTTCGACTTATTATCCATTTCCAGCAAAATGACCGCTCCGATGACATCGCCTTCACAGATAATAGGGCTGATCGCCTCGTGCTGGTATTCATCGTCGGACTCATGGCAGACGGAAATAAAATTCCTGTCGCCTTTGGTCGCCACGACGCTTTCCCGGTTATTGATCTTTTCTTCTAAATCCCGGCTGATCGATTTTCCGAGGACGTTTTTCATACCGCCGGAAACGGCAATGAACTGGTCTCTGTCCGCTATCATCGCGATATGCCCCGATACCTGCGCCATACTTTCCGCATACTGCCTGGCAAACGTTCCCATCTCTCCGATCGGGGAGTATTTTTTCAGGATAATCTCACCTTCCCTGTCTGTGTAAATTTCCAACGGGTCACCACTACTGATAACATTGACAGTAAAGAGTTTTTCGCTCTGATTGCGAGTTTTCAGGCGAAACTTTGTAGTGTCCGGCTTCAGTTC
>JAMPFK010000012.1 GCA_023664485.1 Bacteroides fragilis
AATCCTGATTTGCTTTTGTAAACGAAACAAACTTAATCGCATTTACATTTGCCTGTGCGACGGCATATATATTATCGGTGCCGTTGCTCGCGCCTCCATAGTAATAAGCGGTCTCATTTACCAGATAAAAATTGGGAATAATTATAGTTACTCTATAACTGCCGAAAGCAAACAAACACAGATATTCCCTTGCTTCGTTTGTGGAAGAAATATTAACACTCTCTCCACCAGTACATACACCAATCCTCTTCCAGTTTAAACTGTCGTTGAGATCAGATAAATTGCTATTTATATATTGAAATCGAAAATAAGACCTTAACGGGTCTTTATTTTATATAAAAATATAAAAAGAAGGAGGTCTTTATATGAAAAAAGACAAATTAGTGCTCGCAGATGGCACAGAAATTGAACTGGAGACATCACAGGGACTTTCTGCAATGATTGTAATTGTAGAAAGTAAAAGCGCAGCGTGCGCGCTGTGGGAGGTATTTACGCCGGAAAATCTGGAAGATGTAACAATTAAAAATGCGGATGGTCTGACAGTCGGAAAATACCCGGATATGGTTCTCGATCATATTATAGGAGCTGATAAAGATGGAAGCGTGCAGATTACTTTCAGCTTGCGCAACAAATCTACAGAAGAAGTTCTTGCAGAAAGGGTGAACGCATTAGAAGTAGGACAGCAGACACAGGATGAGGCCATCGGAGATTTAGGGCAGGCAGTATCGGATATTGTAGAAGGGAGTGATCAGTAGTGGGTGCATTCTATGGAAACAAAATTAAAAGTAAGGAAGTTAATCCGAAAACAGGAAAAACATGGGTGCTTGAAGATATTCCGTCCTTATGGAGAGGAAAAACAGAACAGTGGCTTAAAAAATAAATCAAGTAGGCATACAAAACCGCCTATATGACGTTATATGAGCGTCACAGGGGCGGTTTTTTCGTGCCGGAAAGGTAGGAAACTATGAAAGCGAAACTTTTAACTTTGATCGGCGTGGCTGGAAGTGCGCTGGCTTCCCTTTTCGGGGGCTGGGATGCGGCACTCACAACGCTGATCATCTTCATGGGGGTTGATTATGTGACCGGGCTGATCGTGGCCGGGGTATTCAAGACCAGCGAAAAGACGGAGAACGGCGCACTGGAAAGCCGTGCCGGGTGGAAGGGCCTTTGCAGAAAAGGCGTGACGCTGCTTGTGGTGCTGGTGGCCTGCCGTCTGGATCTGGTGATAGGATCCACATTTATCAGGGATGCCGTGGTGATTGCCTTTATTGCGAATGAAACAATATCAATCATTGAGAACGCCGGACTGATGGGGATCCCCATTCCGGCCGTTATCACAAAGGCTATTGAAGTGCTGAAAAAGAAAGCGGAAAGCGAAGGTGACGGACAATGATCAAGATCTGTCTGGATGCGGGCCACTGGGGAAAATATAACCGTTCCCCCGCCGTCCGTGCTTATTATGAAAGTGATATGGTTTGGAAGCTGCACCTGTTACAGAAGAAATTTCTGGAAGAATACGAAGGTGTGACGGTGATCACTACCCGGACGAATCAGGAGACTGACAAGGCCCTGTATGACCGGGGGATGGCTTCAAAGGGTTGTGACCTGTTCCTGTCTGACCATTCTAACGCCGTGGGATCTGGGGTGAATGACAGCGTTGATTATGTGGCGGTGTATCATCTTGTGGATGACAATACCACGGAAATAGACGATATTTCAAAACGGATCGCTGAACAGCTGGCCCCTGTCATAGCCGGGGTAATGAGAACCACACAGGGCTTCCGGCTTGTCACCAGAAAATCAGGGAATGACCGCAACGGTGACGGCCAGCTGAATGATAATTATTATGGAGTTCTTCACGGCGTACGGATGGCGGGAACACCGGGAATGATTCTAGAACACAGCTTCCACACCAACACCAGAATGACAAACTGGCTTCTGGACGATGGGAACCTTGCCCGCCTTGCACAAGCGGAAGCTGACGCAATAGCCGCCTATTATGGGCTTACAAAGAAGGGGCAGACAGGCGGCAACGTGGAAGCACCAGCACCGTGTAGCACGGGCTCCAACGAAGAAACGATCTGGAACTTCCTGAAAAGCAAGGGTCTAAATGATTATGCTGTAGCCGGGATCTGGGGGAACCTGAAAAAAGAAAGCGGTTTTTGTCCCGATAATCTTCAAAACAGCTATGAAAAGAAGTACGGCCTTTCGGATGCGGAATACACCGCCGCCGTGGATTCCGGGGCGTATGGGAATTTTATTCACGATTCAGCCGGGTATGGACTGGCACAATGGACGTATTGGAGCCGGAAGAAAGCCCTGTGTGACTGGGCAAAGGCAGCGGGCGTGTCTATCGCTAATCTGAATATGCAGCTGGCTTTCTTGTGGGAAGAGATTCAGGGATATAAACAGGTTATGAACGTGCTGAACAATGCCGGATCCGTTCAGGCGGCTTCCGATGCAGTCATGACCGGGTATGAAAAGCCCGCTGATCAGAGCGAAGCGGCCAAACAGGCACGGCGGGAAGCAAGTCAGGAAGGTTTTGACAAGTACGCCGGATCAGGATCCGCTTCCGCTACTGCTGCCCTTCCCTATCTGGTCAGGGTGACGATTCCCGATCTGAATATCAGGACGGGGCCCGGAACAGACTATAAGAAAACCGGGGAATATACCGGGATCGGCACTTTCACCATTGTGGAAGAATCGGACGGAAAAGGGGCTGAAAAATGGGGGCTTTTGAAGTCTGGGGCGGCAAAACGTGACCGCTGGCTTTCCCTTGACTTTGCTACAAAAGTTTGTTCCTAATTTGTTACTAAATGAGCGTATTTGACAGGTTTTTACGGGTGCTAAACAACTAAACATTTCTCATAAATCCAGTATTTACGCCATATTGTAATGAACGCAGATTCATGATATAATAACCGCAGCGATGCGCAAAAGAAAAACAGGGGGGAAAAGCTTATGGCACTATTTCAAATCGGCAATGATAAAATTACCATACAGATCGACAGTATGGGGGCGGAACTGAAATCTCTGAAAAGAGTAGATACCGGAACGGAGTATATGTGGGAAGGCAATCCGGTTTTCTGGAAAAGGACTTCGCCGGTTCTTTTTCCGTTGGTGGGAGGACTGAGGAACGGCGAATATCTTCATGAGGGCCGCCGTTACCCGATGGGACAGCACGGCTTTGCAAGAGATATGGAGTTTCAGCTGAAAAGTCAGACGAATCGGGAAATCTGGTTTACGTTAAAATCGGACGAAGAGACGCTGAGGAAATATCCGTATGAATTTCTGTTAGAGCTTGGGTACGAGCTGCAGGACAATGCGGTCGTAGTCAAGTGGAAGGTAACGAATCCCGCTTCCGGGGAGCTGTATTTTTCCATCGGCGGACATCCTGCTTTCCGGTGTCCGATTCTGGAGGATACGAAGCAGACGGATTACCGTATCCGGTTCGACACGAAAGAAAAAATAGTTTCAGGCGTTATCCGGAACGGGTTGATGAGCGATGAAAAAGAGGTCTATACGCTGGAAGACGGATGTCTGCGGATTACGGAGCATTTATTCGATAACGATGCCCTCGTTATAGAAGAGAATCAGGCGCATGAAGTCGCGCTTATCAGACCGGACGGCAGCGCCTGTCTGACGGTCCGTTTCGATGCGCCGCTCTTCGGTATCTGGTCGCCGCCGGGAAAAAACGCGCCTTTTATCTGCATTGAGCCCTGGTATGGCAGATGCGACGCACTGGATTTTACCGGAACATGGGAAGAGCGGGAATGGGGACAGCATCTGGCTTCGGGAGAGAGCTTTGAAGCGGCCTGCCGGATCATCGTGTAAGAGCCGGGAAAGAAAGGAGCGGAAAGCGAAAATGGAAATGGGACCAATCGTACAGTGCGTGGGCCTTACGAAAACATATGGAGGGAAGCTGGCGTTGAACCAGATCTGTCTGAATCTGGAACGGGGACGGATCATTGGGCTGCTCGGCCCGAACGGAAGCGGTAAGACGACGCTGATCAAAATTATGAACGGCCTGTTGAAACCGACGGCGGGAGAAATTTTTATCGGAGGGGATCGGCCCGGTATTGAAACAAAATACAGGATTTCTTATCTGCCGGAACGGACATATCTCCATGCGGGTATGAAGGTATTGGAAATGGTACAGTATTTTCAGGATTTTTATCCCGATTTCAGAATCGAGCGCGCTTTCGATATGCTGCACAGGCTCCAGATTCCGCCGAATGAAAGGCTGAAAAACCTTTCTAAAGGAACGAAGGAAAAGGTGCAGCTCATTCTCGTGATGAGCCGGGACGCGGATCTGTATGTACTGGACGAGCCAATCGCGGGCGTCGATCCGGCGTCGAGGGATTATATTCTGCATACGATCGTCAATAACTATAACCGCAATGCGTCGGTCCTGCTTTCGACCCATTTGATTTCCGATGTGGAGAGCATTTTAGATGAAGTGATTTTTATCAGATACGGCAATATTATTCTGCAGGCGCCGGCGGAACAGATCAGACAACGGGAAGGCAAGTCGATAGACCGCTTCTTCAGGGAGGTGTTCGCATGTTAGGAAAACTGATGAAATATGAATGGAAAGCGACCTGGAAGCTGTTAGTTCCCCTGAACCTTTTTATCGTTGTGATGTCCATTCTGGCATATATCACCGTACAGCTCGATTTTTTTGACTCTTATAACGATCTGGTCCTTATGACGGGAGCCGTTCTGCTTTTGGCGTATGTGCTCAGCATGTTCGTCATTTTGGTCGTGACGGTGATCTACCTGATTTACCGCTTTTATACGTCGGTCTATGGGGATGAAGGCTATCTGCTGCATACGCTCCCGGTCGATAAGCATCATATTATTATTGCAAAAGCGGTCGTTGGCGCGTCGTGGATCATCCTGAATGTTATTTTGATCTATCTTTCCATCCTTTTTCTCATTTCGACACAGGGAAGATTTGTCGAAACGATCACGAGCGGTTTCCGGTTCTATGCGGAAATGATGAACAGCTATGATAAAACAGGCGCTTTCGAGGTGATCATGACGCTCGCCGCGTCATTCTTCGCGATGCTTGCGAGGATCCTTAAGGTGACGGCCTGCGTTTCTCTCGGACAGCTGGCCTCCAACCATAAAGTATTGAGCTCTATCGGTTTTTATTATGCGATTTATATTGTACAGAGAATCTTTACCCTGTTTTATTATATGATAGCAGAACTGATAAACAGGGCTTCCGATTATGTTTATTATAATCCATCCATTTGGGGTTCATCATGGGAATTTACCCTGTTGTCCAGCCTGGTTTACTGTGTGGTCTTCTATTTTTTAACATGGTATGTCATGGACAGAAAACTGAATCTGGACTGATGGGACGGCCGGTCTTAAACAGAGGAGCCGCTAGACGCTCCGGACGTAATTTCATTTTCCGCGCGGTGTTGACAGAATGAAAAAACAGGAGCAAAATATGTTTTAATGATAAAGTAGAAAGGCAAGGCGGTAAGATTGAAAAATAAGCTTGATAGCTTATTTTTCAATCGGCTATTTGTTTCCGGGCGAAAACAAATAGCTTTGATGGCAGACGGGAGAATCGTAATACTGCAAGCAGTAAGCGAATTTCCCGTCGCCTCTTCGCGGCAAGTCGCTCAGAAATGGAGATTAAATATGACAAAAATTGATATTGTATCCGGCTTTCTCGGAGCCGGAAAGACGACCCTGATAAAGAAGCTGTTAAAAGAAGCTTTACAGGATACGCAGGTCGTTCTGATCGAAAACGAATTCGGTGAAATCGGCATCGACGGCGGCTTTTTAAAGGAAGCGGGAATTGAAATCAAGGAGATGAATTCGGGTTGTATCTGCTGCTCGCTCGTGGGCGATTTTGCGGCTTCCCTGAAAGAAGTCCTGTCTGCCTATTCGCCGGAGAGGGTGCTGATCGAGCCGTCGGGCGTCGGAAAACTTTCCGATGTTATGAAGGCGGTACAGGGCGCTATGCAGAATGAGGGAGTCGCCCTGAACAGCGCGGTCGTCGTTGTAGATGCCGGAAAATGCAAAATGTATATGAAGAACTTCGGTGAGTTTTTTGTCAATCAAATCGAATATGCAGGAACGATCATTCTCAGCCGGACGGGTAAAATGAGTGAGGAAAAGGTTTCTGCATGCGTTGCCATGTTAAGGGAGCATAATGCAAAGGCCACGGTTATTACGACGCCCTGGGAGGAGCTGGAAGGAAAAGACATCCTGGAGGCTATCGAAGGCGCAAAGGATTTGGAAGCGGAGCTGATGAAAGAGGTCATGGCGCGGAAAGAGGAGCATGAGCACCACCATCACGGCCATGACGGGGAGGAGCATCATCACCACGACCACGATGAGCATGAGCATCATCACGACCATGATGAAGAGGAGCATGAACATCATCACCACGACCACGATGAGCATCACCATCACCATGATGAGCATGAGCATCATCACCATCATGCGGACGAGATTTTTACGAGCTGGGGAATCGAGACGCCTTTGTCTTATACAAAGGATGAGATAGAGAAGCGGCTGCAGGCGCTGGAGCAGGAGGAAGAATACGGTATTGTGCTTAGGGCGAAAGGTATGGTGCCCGCGGGAGACGGTACCTGGATCTATTTCGATTATGTGCCGGAGGAATGCGATGTCAGAACTGGCAGGCCGGATGTGACGGGAAAGATTTGTGTCATCGGCTCTAAGCTGAAAGAGGAAAAATTAACGGTTCTGTTTCAAAAATAAGCGGTCACAGAGCGCGGGAAAGGGGTAGAACGACGATATGAAACCGGTATATATCATCAACGGTTTTCTGGAAAGCGGCAAAACGGAGTTCATCAATTATACACTGGCACAGCCATATTTTCAGGTTCGCGGAAAGACGCTTCTGCTGTTATGCGAAGAGGGCGAAACAGAATATGACGAGAGGCTGCTTGCAGAAAGCAGAACGGTCATAGAGCTGATCGAGGAAGAAAAGGATTTCAATTCAGCGCATCTGATTGAATTGGAAAAGAAGCATAAACCTGAGCGCATTATCATCGAATATAATGGGATGTGGAATTACAAAAATATGAAGCTGCCGTGGCATTGGAAAATAGAGCAGCAGGTCACGACAATCGATGCTTCTACCTTTCCGATGTACTTTACGAACATGAAATCGCTTCTGGCGGAGATGATTCGGAAATCGGAGCTGATTATTTTTAACCGCTGTGACGGCGTGGAAGATTTGAGCAGCTACAAAAGAAACGTTAAGGCGATCAATCAGAAAGCGGAGCTGGTATTTGAGGATGCGAACGGAGAGGTCAATGAAATTATGGAGGACGATCTGCCCTATGATCTGTCGGCGCCGGTACTGGCGCTGACAGATGAAAGCTACGGCATCTGGTATCTGGATTCGCTGGACCATATCGGGAGGTATGAAGGAAAGACCGTTCAGTTTACCGGAATGGTGCTCGTGCCCGGAAATTTTCCTAAGGGATATTTCGTCCCGGGCAGGATGGCAATGACATGCTGTGCCGAAGATATGGCGTTTCTCGGTTTCGCCTGTGAGTATGACAAAACCGAGAAGCTGACGGACAAACAATGGGTAAAAGTGACGGCAAAAGTAACGAACGAATATTTTGCCGATTATGGCGGCGAAGGGCCGGTTCTTCATGCGGTCAGCGTCGAACAGACGAAAAAGCCCAGAGAAGAGGTTATCAGCTTTGTCTGAAGCGGGAAAGAATGTTTCCAAACCCGCTTACCGCCGCCCCGAATGCCAAAACGAAAACCAGAACGGCGCACGGCAGGAACGGGAACAGTTCGAAATGGCTGTGAACGCCGCCTGCGGTAAAATCATGCAGAGAACAGGAGACCAGGTAGCCGCTGTAACAATAGGGATAGACGATCCAAAGAGGCGTATTTGCTATCAGCACGCCTGGGATAACGAGGAGCAGGTTCAGGCCTGTGGACAGCAGCGGCTTCTCGAACAGCACCGTGACCGCCCATATGACCGCCGCGGCTGGGAGCACGGTAAGGAACAGCCCGGCGCACCATTTTAACAAATACATGGCCGGAAGCGCTTCCGTGATTCCCGCGCCGCTTACGGCGATCGACCCCGATATCGCGAATGCAGTGAAGAAAACGACCGTTTCCATCAGCAGATAAAACAGCAGAATACAAAATTTGGCGGCGGAAAGCGCGCGGCGGCTGACGGGCAGGGTTAACATCTTTAAGATTCCATGATTTCCCGTTTCCCGTCCTTCGATCATCGTGCAGACGACGATCATGCTGAAGGGAAGCAGATAGTAGGCGTAGACGAGCGCGCTTTGGATGAACATGGCCGCCCATGCGTTCGTATATTCCGGGGAAAAATAGCTGCGCAGATTAGCGGCGCCGGAAGCTGCGACCAACAGTGGGACGAGAAAAATCAGCGGGACGATCCGGCTTCGTTTTACTTTCAAAAATTCAATTTTAAGCAATTCTGAAAAATTCATATAAATAACCATTCCTTTCTCTCAGCTTGTGATATTTGCTGCCTCAAGGCACAAATTCACCTGTGAAAAATTTATTTTTCACAGTAGTTCCTCCTGCTATTCATATCGTAGGTTTTTGGCGGCCCAGAGCCCGGCAAAAAGGAAAATGGCCGTTTCGCTCAAAGATACGATGACGACCGTAATATCCGGCTGCGCGTTCATAGCGGCGGCTGGTCTTAGCATGAGCACGAACGGGTGCAGCATGAACAGCGAAACGTCCGGCATGGTGAGCGCCATACCGCTTAGAAATCCCGCTACGCCGATGCCGAGCGGTACCCATAGATTGGGGAACCGCGAGGATACCAGAATCATAAAAGACAATACGGGCATCGACGTTATGAAGGAATATCCGGCAAAGGACAGAAACGTTTTCAGATCAAAGGTACCCTGCGGTAAGTCCGTTATCCCGATCCTGGCAAGGGCCAGATCCTGAAAGCCTGCAGCGGCCAGAAAGAGGAAGGTTAAGATCAGGAACTTGCAGAAATACACCGCTGGAACGCTTATGGGCATCAGGTACATTTTTTTCAGCGCGTTTCCCCTGAATTCCATATGATAGCTCATACAGGCGGCGACGATGAGACCGAACATATTTAAGACTGCGATCATGCCGTAGACCTGCGTGAGCAGGATATCCACAGGAGCAGGCGGCAGGCTCAAAAGAACATCCTTCCGCACAAGGAAGCTGGCAGAGGCGTATGCCGCGCCCAGAATGCCGACGGCGGGCAAAAGTGGGAGAATGCCTGTACGTTTTTCTTTCCTGAATTCAATTTCCAGTGTTTTCATCGCTTTGCCCCCTGCTTTCTGCCGGCGTTGTCTTTTTCGATCATGGACAGGAACACTGCTTCCAGATTGGCGCTGTCCCGGCCGTTTTCCGAAAAAACGGATTGCAGCGCGCTTTGCCGTAATTCGTCCAGACTGCCTTCGAACAACAGCTGTCCGTGATTGAGGATGCCGATATCTTCTGCCATTAATTCGATTTCAGACAGCATATGAGAGGAAATCAGGATCGTGCAGTCGTAAAGACCGGGCAGCGACTTGATCAGACAGCGTATTTCATGTATGCCGGACGGATCGAGCCCGTTGGTCGGTTCATCTAAAATCAGGATGGGCGGTCTGCCAATTATTGCTCCGGCAAGCCCTAACCTCTGCTTCATGCCGAGAGAATATTTTCCGGCAGGACGGCCGCCGGATTCTGAAAGGCCGACAAGCTCCAGCGCGTCCTCTATGGAGCTTTCGGGAAGCCCCAGAATGCGGCGGATGATATCGAGGTTTTCCCGGCCTGTCAGATTGGCATAAAAAGAAGGCGATTCGATAAAAGAACCGACTTTTTTCAGAATGGA
Organism: Bacteroides fragilis; assembly: GCA_023664485.1. GTDB lineage: Bacteria > Bacillota > Clostridia > Lachnospirales > Lachnospiraceae > UBA3282. The sequence continues at coordinate 9,857 of JAMPFK010000012.1, forward strand.
GAGGCGGTCATGCGGAAAGCGCATTCCGTCGATGGTAAAGCCGCCCTTTGTGGGAGCGGTCAGTCCCAGAAGCATTTTCATGGTAGTGGATTTTCCGGCTCCGTTCGGGCCGAGAAAGCCGTAAATGCTGCCTTTCCGAACGTGCAGGGAAACATTGTCCACGGCGGTAAAGGATTTGTATTTTTTGGTCAGCTGTTGTGTTGCGATCATGTAGTCCATAGAAACTTTCCTTTCTTTGTTTTTTTTTATGATATCAGTCCAATCTTACGACAGCGTTTCCACAGCCTTACATCTTCCTTACATTTTCTGAAATTCTGCAAAAAAGAAAGCATGATGTGATAAGATGGAAGCGTGGAAGGAGACGGTGCGATGAAGAACGATTATTTATTGAAAAAACAAATCCTGCTGGTCGATGACGAACAGGCGCTTTTGGATATGCTCCGGTCGATTCTGGCCGCATATGGATTTCAGAAGATAACGACTGCAAAAAGTATGAAGGAGGCCATTGCGGAAGCTGAAAAATGCCGTCCGGAGCTGGCGGTGCTCGATGTAATGCTTCCGGATGGGAATGGTTTTGATTTGATGAAATGCCTGAGGCATGGTGGCGATTACCCTGTTCTTTTTCTGACGGCCCGCGGCGAGGATGACGATAAATTGAAAGGACTCGGCCTGGGGGCTGATGATTATATCGCAAAGCCCTTTTTACCGGAGGAGCTTTTATTCCGTATTATGGCGGTCCTGCGAAGAAGCTATAAGGAAGAAGACCCGGTCGTGCAGCTGCGGGACAGCCGGATCGACTTTTCGCGTGCAGAGGTCATAAAGGATAACGAACATATTCCTTTGACGGCAAAAGAACATCGTCTGCTTTCCGTTCTGTATCGGAACGCGGGACGCATTGTTACGATTGACGCCTTATGCGAAGCCGCGTGGGGCGATAATCCATTCGGATATGAAAACTCCTTAATGGCGCATATACGCCGTATCAGAGAAAAAATTGAAGCAAATCCCTCGCAGCCGGTTTCGCTGGTTACAGTCAGGGGGCTGGGTTATAAGCTGAATGTGGAGGGAAAATGATATGAAAAGCGTGCCAAAACTGATACGCCGTTTTATCGGAATTGTGATCCTGAGCTTTCTGCTGCTCATTCTGTTGAATATCGTTCTTTATGCGGTTATTTTTATGAAAAACAGGCCGTCCGTTTCCGCATGGGATACCGCGGATAAAACTGCTTCGGCATTACAAAAAAAGAACGATTGTTATTTTTTGCCCGGCGATATGGAGAAGGAACTGGAAACGCAGGATATCTGGGCTGTTCTCATCGATGAGGATACGCATCGGGTCGTATGGCGGACGGACAATCTGCCGGACGGCGTTCCCATGCGGTATACCCTGTCCGATATCGCGCTGCTGACGCGCGGTTATATAGACGGCTATCCTGCTTTTACGGGAAAAGCCGAAAGCGGGCTGCTGGTGCTTGGGTATCCCAGGGACAGCTACTGGAAGCTTACGCGGGCGAACTGGGATTATGATTTTATCAGAAACCTCCCGAAAAACGCGGCCGTCGTTTCAGCGGTCAATCTCGTGCTGATCTTCCTGATTTATATTGCGGCGAACGCAGGATTGATGCGCGCCGTTAAGCCGGTGGCAAACGGAATAAAAGATTTATCGGGCGGCATGCCCGTTTTGGTAAAAGAAAAAGGCGTGTTGTCCGAATTGGCGGAAAGTATCAATAAAACGTCCGAAATTCTGCAGGAACAGGCGGCACGGCTGCGCAGGCGGGAAATGGCAAGAGCGAACTGGATTACCGGCGTTTCCCATGACATCAGGACGCCGTTGTCAATGATAATGGGGTATGCGGGACAGCTGGAGAATTCCGGGCGGCTTTCCGAAACGGAGCGTAAGCAGGCGGCGGTCATCGTAAGGCAGAGCAGGCGGCTCCGGGCTCTGATTAACGATCTCAATCTCGCTTCCAAACTGGAATATGATATGCAGCCGGTTAGAAAAAAGCCGGAAAATGCGGTGGCCATCGTCCGGCAGGTGGTTGTGGATTTTATGAATCTGGCTCTCGACGACAGGTTTCCGATGATATGGGAGACCGATGAACGCCTGTCCGTCTGCTGTATTTTGGCAGACCGGGGACTGCTGAAGCGTGCGGTCTCAAATCTGCTTCAAAATAGCATCGATCACAACGAAAACGGCTGTGAGATCCATGTGTCCGTTCAGGAGGATAGCGATACCTGTACGATCTGCGTCGAGGACAGCGGCGCAGGGGGGACGGACGAACTGATCGGGAAACTGAACCATGCCCCGCATTATATGGTCTGTGATGCCGATACAGCGGAACAGCGGCATGGGCTGGGCCTGCTGATCGTGAAACAGATTATGGACAGCCATAATGGGAAGCTCCTGATAGGCCGCAGCGAATATGGCGGCCTTAAAGCCAGGCTGAGGATACCGAAAAAGGAATATATACTTAACATATAGTTTAATCTGATATTTTATGTAAGATGAATGGCGAAAGCGGAGAAGGGAGAGGAAGAAGATGACAGAAGCGGCCGATAAAGAAATATTACGGTTAAAGAACCGCCTGAAGGAGCTGGCGGACAAATCCTGCAACAGGGGAATTTATACTTATACGCCTTTTTTGAGCCTGTCACAGCAGCAGGTTTTTCATGAGCTGAAGAAAGAGCTTTCCTATGCCGGGTATGGCGCGGAAGGGGGCGCGCCTGCCTGCGAGCGGAAAATGATTCGTTTCGGCAGTCCGGAAGCGCTGGGGTACGATGAGGAATATCCGATCGCGGCTATAGAAATGCGGCCCGTTATGCCCAGGTTCGCGGATACGCTGACGCACCGGGATTTTCTCGGCGCGCTCATGAATCTGGGAATCGAGCGCAGCACACTGGGAGATATTTTCGTACAGGAGCAGTACGGCGTCCTGTTCTGTCAGCAGAGCATCGTCCCGTATCTGCTGGAAAATCTGCGCCAGGTTAAGCATACCGGTATGAACTGCCGGATTGTTGAAGGCGGGATCGCATTACAGAGCGCAGAGCCGGAAAAAATAACCGTAACAGTTTCTTCCGCAAGGATTGACAGCGTTATCGCAAAGATTTATCATATTTCAAGAAGCCAGAGCCTTACGCTGTTTGGCGCAGGCCGGATTTTTGTCAACGGGATCATGATAGAGAATAACGGCTATCAGCTGAAAAAGGAAGATGCGGTGACGGTGCGGGGCTATGGAAAATTCCTGTACTATGGACAGGCGGGGGAGACAAAGAAGGGAAAGGAAAAAGTGTCTGTCGGCGTTTTTGGGCAGGGACGCCGGGGAAAGCCTGTGTCATGAAGGATAAAAAGATATAAGGGGCAGGTTTCAAATGTTTCACTACAAAATGGTTCATTGGTTATTCTTTTTTTACACTTATTGCTTTTTAGGATGGTGTTTTGAGTCCGCTTTCGTTTCGATCCGAACGCATAAGCTCGTCAACCGCGGATTTATGAGAGGGCCTTTTTTACCGATTTATGGAAGCGGTGCGATCATGATGTATGTTGTTTCCATGCCTTTTCAGGACAATCTTGTATTGACTTATCTGGCGGGCTGTGTCGGCGCAACGGCGCTGGAATATATAACAGGCGTTCTTATGGAAACGCTGTTCCATATCCGGTATTGGGATTATTCTGACAAAAAGTTTAATTTTCAGGGGCATATCTGCCTGAGCTCAACGCTCGCCTGGGGATTTTTCACCATTTTGATGACGCGGGTGATCCACAGGCCGATCGAGCGGTTCGTCATGGGAATTCCGGGAAATATCCTGTATTATACAGCCTTTCTTTTGACGGTCTGCATCGCGGCGGATTTCGCGCTTTCCTTTAAAACAGCGCTGGATTTGCGGAATATCCTGGCGAAGATGCAGCGGGCAAAAGAAGAACTGGAGCGTATGCAGAGGAGGCTGGATATCATTATTGCCTTTAGCAATGAGGAAAAGGCGCAGAAGCAGCAGGAGCGTGAGCTGCGGGCCGGCGAGCTTGTCGAAAGCCTGGGACAGCGGTTTATGAGCATCAGGGAGACGATCCAGCGGACGCCCGGTGCCTATGTGGACAGTGTGCGGGATGAAATTGCGGAGCTTCGCGCCCGTTATAATATCTATATGGAAAACCGGAGAAACTACAGAGAGATGCTGGATTTCTATAAACGGGATATGATTCGGAACAATCCGACGATGCGGTCCGGAAAATTTAAAGATGTCTTCGAAGAATTAAAAGAGGCGGTCGCAGAGAAAAAGGGTAAATAACTTCTGTTATTTACCCTGCTTTCTTTTCGCGCAGCGCTAAAGAGAGTTCGAACTTCCGGGCCCTGTAGCGGAAGGCCGCCAGGAATTTATTATAGAACCAGAACGAGTAGACGAGAATTTTATTGGCTTTTCCCAGCTTATCCTTCGTCGTATGGAGATAGTGGATGCCGCCGGCGATCGTCGGCCCGGCATTTTTGATATAATGTATCAGCTCCGATTCATTCGTAATATGTTCCTGTAAAATGGTGTAGCCGAGTCCGACACAGTCGTCTCTATGGGAATCGCTGCCGCCGAAGCCTGGCAGACGGTATTTCAGGGCAAGGGAAGCAGCGCATTCGTTGGAAATGTCGTCTTCGCAGGCGTTGAAGGCTTCTATGAAGTCGAATTTCCGAATCAGCCCTTCTTTTAACGCTTTTCCGCGCCGCGTATTGAAGATGCTGAGAAATTTTTCGCCGCAGGGATGAGCCGGCCCCAGAATGCCGCCGTAGCGGTGTACGATTTCGATCAGAAGCAGTACCGGAAGCCCTCTTAGCTCCAGCAGCCTGGGGCAGAGTCCGTCTGGCATGATGACCAGCATATGGCCGGCATCCAGCGTGTCGTATTCGATGCCGCACAGAACGGTAAAATCCGAGGGTTTCCCGTCCAGTTTCCTGTAGCGGCGGTATGCTTTGTAGGAATTGTGATCGGAAATCAGCATCCCGTCGAATCCTTTTTGTTTCAGGATGGAAATATTGTCAAGGAGAGCGGTCTTTCCGTCGGGAGAGCCTTCCTTTGTATGACAGTGCATATCCAGTTTCATAGTCGTATTGCCTTTCTTTATTTTATTCTATAGCAAACGACATTGGAAATTGCCTTTTCGGACTTGTAAAAGCTTACCTATATGGCTTTTGCAAGAGCCGGAAAGAGCAATTTGTTATGTCATTTACTATATATAAGAGTATACCAGATTTTTTGAAAAAATAATATTGACAATTTTTGTGATGCTGGACATTAGAACAAATGTTTGCTAAAATGATGTATAAAAGAAACGAGGGGTCAAAATGGAACAGATGTCATTATTTGATGCCATACCCGGAGGCGGCGGGCAGGCCGCTCCGCTTGCGAGCCGTCTGCGGCCGCAGGAGCTTACGGATTTTATCGGGCAGGAGCATTTGCTCGGGCAGGGGAAGATGCTCAGACAGTTAATTGAAAAAGACCAGATTTCCTCCATGATCTTCTGGGGGCCGCCGGGCGTCGGCAAGACGACGCTTGCGGGGATTATCGCGAAGCGGACGAAGGCGGATTTTATCAATTTCAGCGCGGTCACGAGCGGAATCCGGGAAATTAAGGATGTGATGAACCAGGCGGAGGCAGGGCGGAAAATGGGAATCCGGACGGTGCTTTTCGTGGATGAGATCCACCGGTTCAATAAGGCGCAGCAGGATGCTTTTCTGCCTTTTGTGGAAAAAGGAAGCATCCTGCTGATCGGAGCGACGACGGAAAATCCTTCTTTTGAGGTGAATGCTGCGCTGTTATCCCGGTGCCGGGTCTTTGTGCTCAAGGCTTTGGAGGAGGGGGATCTGATCAGGCTTTTACAGAACGCACTGCAAAATCCGGCGGGCTTTGCCGGGCAGAAGATAGAGATTTCGGACGGACAGCTGAAGGCGGTCGCCGTCTTTGCCAATGGGGACGCCAGAATGGCATTGAATACGTTGGAAATGGTAGTGTTGAACGGGGAGATTACGAGGGAAGGCAGCATTCGGATCAGCGATGAAAATCTGGCGCAGTGCATTAACCGGAAATCGCTTCTGTACGATAAGACCGGAGAAGAGCATTATAATCTGATATCTGCCCTTCATAAGTCGATGCGCAACAGCGATCCGGACGCGGCAATTTACTGGATGTGCCGGATGCTGGAGGGAGGGGAGAGCCCTCTTTATATTGCCAGAAGACTGATCCGCTTTGCCAGTGAGGACGTGGGAATGGCCGACAGCAATGCGCTCACGGTAGCGGTAGCCGCCTGTCAGGCATGTCATTTTCTGGGGATGCCGGAATGCGATGTGCATCTGACCCATGCTGTCACTTATCTCGCGATGGCTCCTAAGTCCAACGCATTGTACAGGGCGTGCGAGAACTGTAAAACGGATGTCCGGGAAAAGACCGCGGAACCGGTTCCTCTGGTCCTTCGGAACGCGCCGACGAAGCTGATGGAAGAGCTGCATTATGGGGAAGGCTATCGGTACGCGCATGATACGGAGGAAAAGCTGACGAGGATGGAGTGTCTGCCGGAATCCATGCGGGGCAGCCGCTATTATTATCCGACAGAACAGGGCGCGGAGGCGAAGGTAAAGGAAAGGCTTGAAGAAATCATAGCGTGGAAGCAGGAAAAATAAAGGAAAAGAGCGCAGGCCGCAGGGCAGGCGCTTTTTTTGTGTGAAATAATTCTGTCATAACTTGGACAACGTTTCATATATTGAGATAAGGGGGCGATGGAGATGCAGAAAGAAGAGGTTCTACATATTTTCCCGGACTTCATGCGTCCGCGCTGGGAGAAGGTGGCAGAACGGGCCGACAGGCTGCAGGAGATCCGTCTGCGTGTCGGCCAGCCCGTTACGGTACTTATCGATCATAGGGAAAGATTTCTCTCGGCGCGGGGAGAATTAACGGATGACATAACCTGCGCCATATACAGCGATGAAAAGGAACTGGATGCGGTGCTCGCGCATTTATGCCACTATTCCATTTATGCCTTTGCAGATGAGATCCGGCAGGGTTTCATGACGATCCGCGGCGGACACAGGGTCGGAATTTCCGGACAGGTCATTCTGGAAGAGCGGGAGCGGGTACGCAATATAAAATACATACGTTATTTAAATATCCGTATCGCACATGAAATCAAGGGAGTATCCGATAAAACGCTTCCCTGTCTTTATCAGCGGGGAGAAGTGTTGAATACGCTGATCATTTCGCCGCCGGGCTGCGGAAAGACGACAATGCTGCGGGATCTGGTGCGGAATTTTTCCTGGGGCAATGCCTGCGGAGCGGGAAAGAATGTCGGGCTTGTGGACGAACGCTCGGAAATCGCGGGAAGCTATCTCGGCGTTCCGCAGAACGATATCGGCATTCGGACGGACGTGATGGATGCCTGTCCGAAACGGGAAGGCATGATGATGCTGATCCGTTCTATGGCGCCGGATATTCTCGCCGTCGATGAGCTCGGCAGCATGGAGGATGTGGAGGCGATGCACAGGGCGGTTCAGTGCGGCTGTAAAATGCTCGCCACCATTCATGGTTTTTCCTTAGAGGAGGTGGGCCGGAAAAGCTATATGAAAGCGGTCATGGAGGAACGTCTTTTCGACCGGTATCTGCTTCTTGGAAAGAAAAATAACAGATGTGTTGTAATGGGGATTTATGATAGAAAGAGGGAACTATGTTCAAACTGGCAGGAATCCTGTTGTTGATGGCGGGATGCTGCGGACTGGGCGCAAACAGGGTGGCGGAAGCAAAGCAGCGCATCAGGGAGCTCAGGGAAATCCGCCGGATGGTTATCAGAATACAAAGCGAGATGGCGTATGGGAAAAGGACATTGCCGGAAATCTGCCTGTTGCTTGGCCAGTGCATGGAAGAGCCGTACAGGACGGCATTTTCCGCTATTTATCAGAAAATGGAAGAAAACGACGGGACCGGCCTGAACAGGATATGGAAGGAACGGATGGAAGATTGCATGGCAGCTCTGCCGATCTGGGAAGAGGAAAAGGATATTCTGCGGAATATGCCGGAATGTTTCGGCTCCCTGGACGAAAAACAGCAGGCGGCAGATATCGGACAATCTCTGGATTTTCTGACGGCGCATATCGCGCAGGCGGAGGCCGGATACGAAAATCAGGCCAGGGTCACGATGAGCATCAGCGTCATGACAGGAATATTTCTTGTTATTTTATTATTGTAAGGATACACAGGGGAAGGGGTATATAATGGGCATCAGTCTTATTTTCAGAATTGCGGCAGTCGGCATATTGGTAACAATTCTGAGTCAGATTTTAAAGCACAGCGGCAGGGAAGAACATGCTTTTCTCATCAGCCTTGCAGGATTGATTCTGGTACTGACCTGGCTGGTACCCTATATTTATGATTTATTTATGATGATACAGGATTTATTTGCTATTTAATTCTGATTTAATTTTTTGAAGGACAAGATATGGAGGCTTACTGTGAAAAATAAATTTTTCACAAACAAATTAATTCGTTTTGCAAATATTGTGCCTGCGCCCAAATTCGCAGGCTAAGCAAGAATGGAGGATTTCTATGGATATTGTAAAAATCGGAATGGCGGGACTGCTCGGCGTGTTACTGGCGGTCCCCCTGAAAAGCTATAAGAGCGAATACGGGATTTATGCCGCTTTTGCGGTGTGTCTGCTGTTACTGACCTACGCGGCCGATTACTTTACCCGCATCTTAACGGGAATGGAGCGTTTACAGGGATATCTGGGCGATAATTTTCAATATTTATCGGTGTTATTCAAAGCGGTGGGAGCTGCTTATATCTGCGAATTCTGCTCCGGTATCTGTAAAGACGCGGGATATGCGGGTATCGCGGGACAGGTGGAAACGATGGGAAAAATGTATATTTTACTGATCGGGATGCCGGTACTGTTTACGCTGATGGAAAGCATTCAGGCGCTTGCGGGCTGAAAAGGGGCAGTGCCATGGAAAAAAGAATTGCCTTTATGATCATGACGGCTTTTCTGCTATGGAGCAGGCCGATGACGGTACAGGCTTTTGCCGGGGAAGATGTCTGGCAGGAAATGGATGCGGTGGAAGAACGGTTCGAGGCCCTGTTCCCGTCCTGTCAGTTCGATGGAAAGCAGGTGTTATCATTTATCCTTCAGGGAAAAATAAAAGAAGCCGTGGCCATGCTCGCTTCTGGCCTGTCGGGAACGATCAAAGCCCGGTTCTCGGAAATCAGGACGCTTTTTGTGATGATCCTTGTTCTGGGGATTACCGCGGCGCTGTTTTCCAATTTTGCGGATATTTTTCAAAGCCGTCAGGTATCGGATATCGCCTTCTATTTTATTTATCTGCTCCTGACAGCCGGGCTGTTGAAAGTGTTCGGAGATGTCGCCGCAGTTGTCGGAGATATGTTAAATCAGCTTATAACTTTTATGAAACTCTTTATTCCGACCTATCTTCTGGCAGTAGGGACGGCGGCGGGAGCGGCTTCTGCCGCGGCATATTATCAGCTTTTTCTGTTGGTCGTTTATCTGGTCGAGAACTGCTATTCGTCTCTTCTGCTGCCTATGATATACGTTTTTATTCTGTTGAGTGTCATTAATGGCGTCTGGATGGAAGAAAAATTGAATCTGCTGCTGGATTTTGTACAGAAGGCGGTCGAATGGGGGATTAAAATAACACTTGGAATTATTACGGGGTTCAGCCTTCTGCAGTCGATGGTATCGCCGCTCATCGATGCGCTGGAAGCTTCCGCTTTGAAAAAGGCTGTTTCCATGATTCCCGGCATCGGCGGGCTGACCGAAGGTATGTTTGAGATGGTGGCAGGTTCCGCGATTTTGATCAAGAACAGCATCGGAATCTATATTACAATTGTTATGCTTTTTCTCTGTATTCTTCCGGTCGCTAGGATTCTTCTTTTGTCAGGAGCCCTGAAAGCCGGAGCGGCGCTGATCGGTATTGTCAGCGATAAGAGAATGACGAATCTGGCGGATCGGGTGGGGGACGGCAGCCTGATGCTGTTAAAAGTGGCTTTGTCGGCAATCGCTCTTTTTATCATCAGCATTGCCGTCGTGGCATATTCTACGAACCGGGGGATAGGATGAGCGCATTGGCAGGGCTGATAAAAAGGATCGGTATTTTTATGATCGCGGCGCAGGCGGTGATTCATTTTACGCCGGGACAGAAATATGAGAAGTATGTAAAGCTTCTTGTGGGAATGATGATACTCCTGCAGTTTGCGGCGCCTCTGCACGGTATTTTCCAGGAAGCAGGGACGGATTGGGATATAAAATTATCGGAGATGGCGAGGACGCTGGAGACGGCGAGTTCCTTCGACGAAACGGCGGGTTCCGTATCCGTTATGGAATCTGTGATGAAAAGCCTGGAAAATGAAATAAAATCCAGATTAAACAGTGAAATTTCAGAAGAATATATCATATCCAATGTACAGGTATCCTTAAAAACGCCTGATGAAAGCGGGGAGAGTCCGGCTGGTACGAAACAGTACGAGCTGGAAAAAATCCGGGTAGCGGTATACAGGAGAACGGCGTCTGCAGGCAGGATGGATGAAAATGCCGGAAATACGGGTAATGCGGTCGAGAAAGTTCAAATAGGGAAAATCAGCGTCTGCAGTGCAAAGGACAGTGAGGAACGGGCATTTGGAGACGCGGACGGAAACGGCGGCCCGCTCCGGGAAGAGAAGGAAGAAACTGCGGAACAGCTTCGGGAGCGCTTCTGCGCCGTGCTGGGTATGGACAGGGAAAAGATGGAGGTGAGCGTGTATGGAACAAATGAAAAAGCTGACTGATAAAATAACAAATGTTAAGAAACTGAGGAAGGACCAGCTTCTGATCATGATATTGTCCGGAATATTATTGTGCGTCATAGCGTTTCCGGTCAAAGAAAAGGATACGGTATTTTCCGGGGATAAGTCCGGTATATCGGACAGCGATTCTGTTATAATGGAAAAAAGCGCGCAGGCACAGGCGGAGCCGGACATCGTCTGGCCGTCTGAGAAAGCGGACGCTCTTTCTTATACGGTTTATTGGGAAGAGAAATTGACGAAGTCGCTTTCGAAGATCGAGGGCGCTGGGGAAGTAGCGGTATTGATTACGCTGAAGGAATCAGAAGAACGGGTATTGGAGAAAGATGTGCCCGAAGAGATCAGCGAGACGGCGGAAACGGATGCGGAGGGCGGCAGCCGGACCATTTCCGGGCGGCGGCAGGAGGAAGCCACGGTCTATACGGTGAATGAGGCCGGGCAGAATGTGCCTTATGTGAGCAAAGTCATACAGCCTGTGATAGAAGGGGTCGTTGTGATCGCGCAGGGGGGCGGCTCCGAAATTGTAAAACAGAACATTATTGAGACAATTCAGGTATTATTTGGTATCGAGGCGAATAAGATAAGAGTAGTAAAAATGAAAACCAATAATTAAAGGGGAGAACGGTTTGAAGAATATGATTAAGAAGAATCAGGTAATGATCACAGCCCTGGCAATTATGATTGCAGTGGCAGGATACCTGAATTTCGCGGGCACGAAGGTAACGGATGAAGAAATTATGACGGTGAACGGCGGGATAGCGGCGGATGATCTGGGAAATCTGGCGATGGGGGAAGAGGATGTCGATTACAGCGCGCTGTTAGATCTGTCGGAGGAAGATATCGAGCAGGCGTCTGCGGACATCTATAGTCTGGACAGCGATGTGGAAGTAACGGGTACGGATATTATGGATGAAGGAATGGCGGAAGCCGTAGAAGATGAAGTGCCGGGGGAAGCGGTCTTTACGGCATCATCGGGCATTTCCACGTTATCCGGCGCTAAACTGCAGAAGGAGCAGACGAGGGCGCAGAATAAGGAAACGCTTCTGGAGATCATCAACAATTCCAATATCAGCGAGACGCAGAAGCAGGAAGCGGTAAGCAGTATGATTTCCATGACGGATATCGCGGAGAAGGAAACCGCGGCGGAAATCCTGCTGGAGGCGAAAGGCTTTTCGGACGCGATCGTCAGCATCGACGGAGACAGCGTGGACGTCGTAGTTAATACAACGGAGCTTACGGAGGCACAGCGCGCGCAGATAGAGGATATCGTTATCCGTAAGACCGGCGTGAGCGCGGATGCGATCGTCATCAGCACGGTCAATTCAAATTAGGTGCATGAAGAAAAAGAGTATGCTATAATAACTGCGAAAGAAAACAGGCGGCTGCGAAGCAGGCATTTGTTGGCGGGCCTGTACTGTGGAGTAATGAAATATGGAGGTCAAAAGATGAAGAGAGTTTTTTTGATTGTACTGGACAGCTTTGGAATCGGGGAGATGGAAGATGCGGCGGCGTATGGAGATAAAGGAACCAACACGTTACGCTCCGTAGCTTCCAGCTCTTATTTTCATATGCCTGATATGGGGAGCATGGGGCTTTTCAATATAGATGGCGTGGAATGCGGGGAGAAGGCCGCGCAGCCGTCTGCGGTCATTGCCCGTATGAAGGAAGCCTCGAAGGGAAAGGATACGACGACAGGGCACTGGGAGATCGCCGGTATTCTGTCGGAGAAGCCGCTGCCCACCTATCCGGACGGATTCCCGCAGGAAATACTGGATGCGTTCTGCGAGAAGACGGGAAGGGGCGTTCTGTGCAACCGGCCTTATTCCGGAACGGAGGTCATTAAGGATTACGGAGAAGAGCATGTAAAGACCGGAAAGCTGATCGTTTATACATCGGCGGACAGCGTTTTCCAGATCGCGGCGCATGAAGAGGTCGTTCCGGTAGAGACGCTGTATGCATACTGTAAGACGGCGCGGGAAATCTTACAGGGAGAGCACGGCGTCGGCAGAGTCATCGCAAGGCCCTTTACCGGGGAGGCGGGCAGCTATGTGAGGACGTCGGGACGGCATGACTTTTCCTTACAGCCGCCGGGCGTAACGATGCTGGACCAGTTGAAGGCGGCGGGAAGAGATGTTATTTCCATCGGAAAGATTCAGGATATTTTTGCAGGAAAAGGAATTACGGAATTTACCTATACGAAAGGGAATGAAGAGGGCATCGAAAGAACGCTGGAATACCTGGAGCGGGATTTTGAAGGTCTGTGCTTTGTAAATCTGGTAGATTATGATATGCTGTATGGGCATCGGAACGATATCGACGGTTATGCGAAGGCGCTTGCTTATTTCGACGGGAAGCTGCCGGAGATCCGCGAAAAACTGCGGGAAGAAGATATTCTGATGATCACGGCGGATCACGGCTGCGATCCCGGCTATACGGTCTCTACCGATCATTCCAGAGAGCATACGCCGTTTCTGATGTATGGGAAGGGAATATCGCCAGAGAACCTCGGAACCCGGAATACGTTTGCCGATATCGGCGCTACCGTGCTCGATTATTTTGGGATAGAACCGGAATTTGCAGGAACATCAATGCTTTAATGGAGGAGAAGAAACGTGGGCAATTTTGCAGACGAGATCAACAAAAGAAGGACTTTTGCGATTATTTCACACCCGGATGCGGGAAAGACGACTCTGACGGAGAAATTTTTATTATATGGCGGCGCGATCAATCTGGCGGGCAGCGTGAAGGGAAAAGCGACGGCAAGGCATGCGGTTTCCGACTGGATGGAAATCGAGAAGGAGAGAGGTATTTCCGTTACATCCTCTGTCCTGCAGTTTGAATACGGCGGATTCTGTATCAATATTCTGGATACGCCGGGGCATCAGGACTTTTCGGAGGATACTTACCGGACGCTGATGGCGGCGGATTCTGCGGTCATGGTCATAGACGCGTCCAAGGGCGTTGAGGCGCAGACGAGAAAGCTCTTTAAGGTGTGCGTTATGCGGCGGATTCCGATTTTTACCTTTATCAATAAAATGGACAGGGATGCCAACGATACCTTTGAGCTTCTGGATGAAATCGAGAAGGAGCTTGGTATAGCGACCTGTCCGGTCAACTGGCCGATTGGCTCCGGCAGGAATTTTAAGGGCGTATATGAGCGGGAGAGCAAATGTGTGATCACTTATTCCGATACGGAGAAGGGAACGAAAGAAGGACAGGCTACCAGGATCGGAATCGGGGAAGAAGAGATGCTGGTATCTCATATCGGGGAGGACTTTAAAACGCGGCTTCTGGATGAAATCGATCTGTTAGACGGCGCAAGCGCAGAGTATGATCTTGACAGGATCCGTGCCGGAGAGCTCACCCCTGTGTTCTTCGGTTCGGCGCTGACCAATTTCGGCGTGGAAATCTTTTTACAGCATTTTCTGAAAATGACGACGACGCCGCTGCCAAGAAAGGCGGATATCGGGCTGATCGATCCGGTAGAGCATGATTTTTCCGCTTTTGTGTTCAAGATTCAGGCGAATATGAATAAGGCGCACAGAGACCGCGTCGCTTTTATGCGCATCTGTTCCGGCAGATATGATGCCAGCATGGAGGTAAAGCATATACAGGGCGGCAGGGTGATGCGGCTTTCACAGCCGCAGCAGATTATGGCGGATGAGAGAAAGATATTGAGCGAGGCATACGCCGGAGATATTATCGGCGTATTCGATCCTGGAATCTTTTCCATCGGGGACACGCTCTGTATGCCGAAAGAGCAGTTCCGGTATGAGGGGATTCCTACCTTTGCGCCGGAGCATTTCGCAAGGGTGCGGCAGCTCGATACGATGAAACGGAAGCAGTTTGTGAAGGGAATCACGCAGATCGCGCAGGAAGGCGCGATTCAGATCTTTCAGGAATTTAATACAGGTATGGAGGAGATTATCGTAGGCGTTGTCGGCGTCCTGCAGTTCGATGTGTTAAAGTATCGTCTGGAAAATGAATATAATGTCGAGATTCGTCTGGAGAATCTTCCTTATGAGCATATCAGATGGATTGAGAACAGGGATCTCGATCTGGATAAGCTGACAGGAACCTCCGATATGAAAAAAATCAGGGACTTAAAGGGAAATCCGCTGCTGTTATTCGTAAATCAGTGGAGCGTCGGCATGACAATAGAGCGCAATAACGGCCTGATATTATCCGAATTTGGCAGGAATTAGATTTTTTCCCGATTCGTATTTTCCCGGAGTCTGGCAGGCGGAAGGCGGTATTGTGAAAAATCAGTTTTTCACAGGCAGATTTGTGCTTGCGCCCGAATTCGCGGGCTGAGCAGGAATGGGGAGCTTTATGAAGAAAACGATTGTCTTATTATCGAGCATAATGGTATTTTTTGGATTTCTGCTCTATATGGCAAAGAACGACGGCTGGCGGGAACTGCCGATAGCCGGACAGTTTGAATTTCTGCTGGAGGGAACAGCCTTTGCGGAAGGCAGGGAGGGGAGTATGCCCGTGGAGGGCTATGCCGTGGAAGAGCAGATGGTCCGGATGGACGGGGATGCGGATACGGCAATAGCCGGGGAAGGGCTGACGGAAGAAAGGAAGCGCCTTTTGCACGATGAACAGGCGGAGTCCTATGCTTACGGACAGCTGGCGGAAAGCGGGCAGGCGGTGTATATTGAGATTTTGTGGTCTTTGCTGGAATTTCAGGAGAATGTGACGCTTTCCACGATGGATCAGGAGGAGATTTCCCGTATTTTCCAATGCGTGCTGAACGACCACCCGGAAATATTTTATGTAGAAGGGTATACTTATACAAAGTATACGCTGGGCGGGCGGCTGAAAAAGATCACCTTTACCGGGACATACCGGATGGGCAGGGAAGAGATCGCCGGCAGGCAGGAACAGATAGACGATTATGCCGGCAGATGCCTGGCGGGGCTTCCGGAGGGAGCGGATGAATATGAAACGGTAAAGTATATTTATGAATATCTGATAGACCATACGGAGTACGATGTGGATTCCGTGGATAACCAGAATATCTGTTCGGTCTTTCTGGATGGCAGATCGGTCTGCCAGGGCTACGCCAAGGCGACGCAGTATCTGCTGGAGCAGGCCGGCATCCGCGCGACGCTCGTGCTCGGAGATGTGGCTTCGGGAGAGGGACATGCCTGGAATCTGGTCCGGATAGATGGGGCGTGGTATTATGTGGATACGACCTGGGGAGACGCGTCCTATCAGGTAAAGGGGAGCGCTGCGTCTTATCCGGAAGAGAAGATGCCCCGTATCAATTACGACTATTTGTGCGTAACGACGGATCAGCTCTGTAAGACGCATGTTATCGACAATGTAGTGGAGCTGCCGCCCTGCACCTCCATGGAAGCGAATTACTATGTCAGGGAAGGTCTCTATTTCACATCGCTCGACGATGAGCAGCTGCAGCGCATTTTCCGGGAAGGATATGAGAAGGGGAACGCTTATATTACGTTCAAATGCGCTTCGGAGGAAATCTATGAAAAGATGCAGGAGAGGCTGATCGGCAAGCAGGAGATTTTCCGTTATCTGGACTGTCCGGACGGCGTCGTTTCCTATACGGACGACGGGCAGCAGTATAGCATGAGCTTCTGGCTGTAAAATGGTACTAGGCAAAAATCGTAAATTTTGATATACTTAAACCAAATGGACAAAATCTGATTTCACAGGAAAGGTATGGTATGGCGGATGGAACAGGAATTTAGTAAAAATACGTTTGTTTTACAGGAAAATGAGGAAATCGGTTCGGTTAAGATAGCGGATGATGTCGTAGCGATGATCGCCGCGCTTGCGGCGACGGAGGTAGAAGGCGTGGCGGCTATGTCCGGCAATATGACAAATGAGTTTTTAAGCCGCGTCGGCGTTAAAAATGCGGCCAGGGGCACGAGAGTAGAAGTGGCTCAGAAGAAGGTCAAGGTGGATCTTGCGATTACGATAGAATACGGCTTCAATATTCCGGCGACCTGCCAGCGGGTGCAGACGAAGGTAAAAAACGCGGTGGAGAATATGACGGGGCTGGAAGTGACCGATGTGAATATCCGTATTGCCGGCATTAATGTATCGAAAGAAAAATAGGGCGAAAACAGATATGAGCAGAAGAGAATTGAGGGAGCATATCTTTAAATTATTGTTCCGCATAGAATTTAACAGTTCGGAAGAAATGCCTGAACAGGAAAAGCTTTTCTTCGAGGACGCCTGTAATGTGGCTCCGGCGGACGAGGCATATATTTCCTCCAAGTATCACAAAATCATGGAGAAACTGGAGACCATAGACAATATGCTGAACAGCCGGACTGAAAACTGGAATACTGCCAGAATGGGGAAGGTAGACTTAACGATTCTCAGACTGGCAGTCTATGAAATCATGTTCGATGACGATGTCCCGGCAGGCGTTGCGATCAACGAAGCGGTAGAGCTTGCCAAGAAATTCGGGCAGGACGCTTCTTCGGGTTTTGTCAACGGCATATTGGCCAAATTTGTTTAGAGGCGCGTATGAAGCAGAATGTATATACGGTAGCACAGGTCAATTCTTACATTAAGAATATGTTCACGCAGGATTTTATGTTGCAGTCTATTTCGGTAAAGGGAGAAGTCAGTAACTGCAAATATCATTCCTCTGGACATATTTATTTTACATTAAAGGATGAAAAAGGAACAATAGCATGCGTTATGTTTTCCGGGAACAGAAACGGCCTTACCTTTCGGATGACAGAGGGGCAGCAGGTGATTGTCCGCGGTACGGTGGATGTCTATGAGCGGGACGGCAAATACCAGCTGTATGCGAAGGAAATAAAGCAGGAGGGCGCCGGCGCGCTGTACGAACGCTTTGAACGGCTGAAAAGGGAACTGGAAGAGCGCGGCATGTTCGCGGAGGAATATAAACAGCCGATTCCGAAATATATCAGCCGTCTCGGCGTGGTTACGGCGCAGACGGGCGCGGCGGTGCGGGATATCATCCAGATCGCCTCAAGGCGGAATCCTTATGTGCAGATCATTCTTTATCCCGCGACGGTGCAGGGCGATATGGCGGTCCAGAGCATCGTGAACGGCATTCACGCGATGGAGCATTATCAGGTCGATACGATCATCGTCGGCCGGGGAGGCGGTTCTATCGAGGATTTATGGGCATTCAATGAAGAAGCCGTCGCGCAGGCGATTTTTGACTGTCCTGTTCCGATTATCTCGGCCGTGGGCCATGAGACGGATACGACGATCGCCGATTTCGTAGCGGATCTGCGGGCGCCGACGCCCTCTGCTGCTGCGGAGCTGGCCGTTTATGATATGGAACAGCTGAAAGAGCGGATGGGCGAGTACGCATATGCGATGCAGCATTTGTGCAGAAAACATATCAGGCGTTATAGAAACGCACTGGAACATTACCGGATGCAGATGAAATATTTGAGCCCGGCGAACCAGATTCGGGAGAAGCGCACCTATATGATGAAGCTGGAAGAGACGCTGCAGGGCTGCATGGAACGAAAGCTTTCCGACAGGAGGCATAAGCTTGCGCTTTATATCGAACAGATGAAGGGCTTATCTCCGCTTGAAAAGCTGAATCAGGGTTACGCCTGTGCGGCCGACGAACAGGGAAGGACGGTCAACCGGGTCGGGCAGGTGAAACCGGGGGATGAACTGCATCTCTATGTAAAGGACGGTGTGATCGATACGAGGGTGATGAACAGCCGGAAAATGAAGATGTAATCGAAAAGAAAGGTATCGTTATTGGTATGAATCAGGAGAAGAAGGATAAAGCTATAGAGGAAGAGTTTTCTCTGGAAGAGGCTTTTGAACAGGTCGAGGGAACGATTGCGCTTTTAGAGGAAGAAGATATCACGCTGGAAGAATCTTTCAGGGCGTATCAGGAGGGCATGAAGCTCCTGCAATACTGCAATGATAAGATCGACAGGGTGGAGAAGCAGGTACTGAAAATCAATGAAGATGGTGGATTGGATGAATTTTAAAGAAACATTGAATGAAAAGACGACCCGGATGGAAGAAGTGCTTGCGCATTTTCTGCCGGAAGAGCGGGGATTTCAGAAAACGGTTACAGAGGCGATGAATTATTCGGTGCTGGCGGGCGGAAAGCGGCTGAGGCCGATGCTGATGTCGGAAACATGGGACATGTTCGGCGGGAAAGGGGAGCTCGTGGAGCCTTTTATGGCGGCAATCGAGATGATACATAACTATTCTCTCGTGCACGACGATCTGCCGGCGATGGATAACGACGAATACAGGCGGGGCAGAAAGACGACTCATGTCGTATACGGAGAGGGCATGGCGGTATTGGCCGGAGATGCCCTGCTCAATTACGCGTTCGAGACGGCCTGCCTCGCCTTTGAGAAAGCGCAGGGTGCGGCGGAATATGAGAAAGCGGCGCGGGCGATGAGCGTGCTCGCCGGAAAGGCCGGTATTTATGGGATGATCGGCGGACAGTGCGCGGATATCGAAGCCGAAAAGCATCAGGAGAACGTGACGGAGGAGCTTCTTCTTTTTATTCATGAGCATAAGACGGCCGCACTGATTCAGAGCGCAATGATGATCGGCGCTATTTTGGCCGGCGCGGATGAAGAACAGGTGGCGGCGGTTGAAAAATGCGCTTATCATATCGGCGTTGCCTTTCAGATTCAGGACGATATTCTGGACGTTACAGGAAGCCAGGAAGTTCTCGGTAAACCCATTGGCAGCGATGCAAAAAATAATAAAATAACATATGTTACTCTACATGGGCTGGAAAAATCGTCAGAGAAGGCCGAGGCTTTATCGAATGAGGCGATTCGGATACTGGCCTCTTTTCCGAAGAGGAATCTGTTTTTGGAAGAATTGGTGAAACAGCTGATAAGCAGGGAGAAATAACGGTTCACGGCAGATAGAAAGGCATGGTCGAGACTATGTTTCTGGAAAAAATAGAAAAAACCAATGATATTAAGGAAATCGGCGCGGAGAATTATAACGCGCTGGCAGAGGAAATCAGGCAGTTCCTGATTCAGTCCATCAGCCGGACGGGCGGACATCTCGGCTCAAATCTGGGAGCAGTGGAACTGACGATGGCGCTGCATCTTTTCCTGAATTTACCGGAGGATAAGATCATATGGGATGTAGGACATCAGTCCTATACCCATAAGATACTCACCGGGCGGAGGGACGGTTTTGCGAACCTGCGGAAATACGGCGGCATCAGCGGTTTCCCCAAGAGGAAGGAGAGCGACTGCGACTGCTTCGATACGGGGCACAGCTCTACGTCTGTTTCGGCGGGGCTCGGCATGGTCAAGGCAAGGGATCTGGAAGGCGGAAAGAATACGATCGTTTCGGTCATCGGCGATGGATCTCTGACAGGCGGCATGGCGTATGAAGCGTTGAACAATGCTTCCCGTCTGGAAACGAATTTTATCATTATTCTGAACGATAACAATATGTCGATTTCCGAAAATGTGGGCGGCGTTTCCAAATATCTGAACAATATCAGAACGGCGGATATGTATCTGGACCTGAAAGAGGGGGTCTATAATTCCCTGCACGGTATGCCCAAATACGGCGATAAGGTTGTGACCAGGATACGGCGTGCCAAGAGCAGTTTTAAACATCTTGTCGTTCCGGGCATGTTTTTTGAGGATATGGGGATTACTTATCTCGGACCGGTGGACGGGCACAATATCCCGGAGATGCTGCGCATTTTGAAAGAAGCGAGGAAGGTCAGAGGGGCCGTTCTGGTCCATATCATTACGGAAAAAGGGAAGGGGTACGGGCCGGCGGAGCGGCATCCCGCGAGATTTCATGGAGCGGAGCCTTTCGATATCGAAACGGGAATCCCGAGCGCGCCGCGTATGAAGTCCAATTATACGGATATTTTTTCGACGGTCATGTGCAAGCTGGGGCAGCGGGACGAAAAGGTCGTTGCGATTACGGCGGCCATGCCGGACGGGACAGGGTTAAAGCGTTTTCGGAATATGTATCCGGAACGGTTTTTCGACGTGGGCATTGCGGAAGAGCATGCGGTCACTTTTGCGGCCGGACTGGCGGCGGGAGGGTTGAAACCCATCGTGGCGATTTACTCTTCCTTCTTACAGAGAGCTTATGACCAGATACTGCACGACGTCTGTATCCAGAATCTGCCCGTTATTTTTGCAGTTGACAGAGCCGGACTGGTGGGAAGCGACGGAGAGACGCATCAGGGTATTTTCGATCTGTCCTATCTGTCCTCTATTCCGAATATGCACATCATGGCCCCCAAGAACAAATGGGAGCTTTCCGATATGATCAAATTTGCGCTCGCTTTCGAGGCGCCGGTGGCGGTACGCTATCCCCGCGGAGAGGCGTTCGACGGCCTGAAAGATTACAGAGAGCCTGTCGTTTATGGAAAGAGCGAGCCGATTTACCGGGAAAAGGAGATCATGCTTTTGGCGGTAGGCAGCATGGTAAAGACAGCGCTTGAAGTGCGCAGGCAGCTCCTTAAAAGAGGGCGATCCTGCTCTCTGACAAACGCGAGATTTGTAAAGCCGATCGACGAAGAGGCGGTAAAGGAAGCCTGTCTGGAACATAAACTGATCGTAACGATGGAGGAAAATGTGGCTAGCGGCGGTTTTGGCGAGAAAGTCAGGGCTTGCGTGGATACGCTGCATACAGATACGAACGTGCTGTGCGTCAGCATTCCCGATGAATATGTGGAGCATGGGAATGTGGAGCTGTTGAAACGGGAAGTCGGCATCGATGCGGATTCCATTGTCAGACGGATTTTGACGGAGATCGGGGAAGAGGCATAATATTATCATGAAGGAACGATTGGATATTCTGCTCGTCAGGCAGGGGCTTGCGCCCTCCAGAGAGAAGGCGAAGGCCGTTATCATGACCGGAAACGTCTATGTGAACGGACAGAGGGAGGATAAGGCGGGAGCTTCTTTTGAAGAAGAGAAAATTCATATAGAAATAAAAGGCGCGCCCGCTAAATATGTCAGCAGGGGCGGCTTGAAGCTGGAAAAAGCGATAGAGGCCTTTGCAATCGGTTTAAAGGATGCAGTCTGCATGGATATCGGCGCGTCCACCGGCGGCTTTACGGACTGTATGCTGCAGAACGGCGCGGCGAAGGTCTATTCCGTCGATGTGGGACACGGGCAGCTGGCGTGGAAGCTGCGGCAGGACGAGCGGGTCGTTTGTATGGAAAAGACGAACTTCCGTTATGTGCAGCCTGCGGATATCGCGGACAGGCTGGATTTTGCGTCTGTGGATGTTTCTTTTATTTCTTTGACGAAGATTCTGACGCCCGCCAGAGCTCTGTTGAAGGAACAGGGGCGTATGGTCTGCCTTATCAAGCCCCAGTTCGAGGCAGGCAGGGAGAAGGTCGGAAAAAAAGGAGTCGTCAGGGAGCCGGAGATCCACGAGGAAGTCATCCGGAAGATTATCGTTTATGCGAAAGGGATAGGATTTGCGGTAAGTGGGCTCACTTTTTCACCGATAAAAGGGCCGGAGGGAAATATCGAATATCTGGCCTGTCTGGAAAAGACGCCGGAGAAAGAACCGGCAGAGGAGACAATTTTGGAAGATTTTGCAAAACAACTGATTTCGGATACGGTAAAGGCGGCACATCGGGAGCTGAGGGCGGATAAGGACAGGGAATGATGAAACATTTTTTCGTAATCGCGAATCAAGTAAAAGACCCGGACGGCGCTTATACCGAAAGGATCGCGGCGTATCTGCGCGGACGCGGCGCGGCGGTGTCCTGTCTTGTAAACGACAGGGAGAATATGCCGATTCAGGCGCCTGCAGGAGCCGAATGCGCAATCGTTCTGGGCGGGGACGGCACGTTATTAAAAGCGGCAGGAGACCTGATGGAGCGGGAAATTCCGCTGATCGGCGTGAATCTCGGCACGCTTGGCTATCTGGCGGAGGTGGAGATCGGAAGCATCGAGAAGGCTCTCGATAAGCTGCTGTGCGGCGTTTATACGAAAGAGGCGCGCATGATGCTCGCGGGCGATGTGCTCCGGGCAGGGAAAGGCAATACCGATGATGTTCATGGATTCGCGCTCAACGATATCGTTATTTCCCGCTGCGGTTCGCTGCAGATTCTGCATTTTAATATTTATGTGAATGGGCGTTTTTTAAACGGATACGGCGCCGACGGCATTATCGTGGCTACGCCCACGGGCTCGACCGGATATAATATGTCTGCAGGCGGCCCCATCGTGGAGCCGGGCGCGAGCCTTTTGCTGCTCACGCCAATCTGTCCGCATACGTTAAATACGAGAAGCATTATCCTTTCACCGGAGGATGAGGTGGCGATCGAGATACCGGAAGGAAGGGATAAGGCCGTGCAGACGGTGGAGGCCAGCTTTGACGGGACCCATAAGATCATTTTGCAGACCAGAGACAGAATTGTGATAAAAAAAGCCACGAAGACGACAGAAATTCTGAAGCTCAATACGGAAAGCTTCCTGGAAATTCTGCATAAAAAAATGAGCGAAACGTAGTTTTTGGAGTATTGAAATGAAGAAGAGCAGACACGAGAAAATCAGGGAACTAATCGGCCGGTACGAAATTGAGACGCAGGAAGAGCTTGCGGAAAGACTGAAGGAGGAAGGCTGTCAGGTCACACAGGCGACGGTTTCCAGAGATATCCGGGAACTGAAGCTTTCCAAGATACCGGGGGAAGGCGGCAGGCAGAAATATGTCGCGTATGAGCAGAGCGACAGTGGACTTGGCGATAAATATACCCGTGTGTTGAAGGATGGATATACCTCGATGGATATAGCGCGGAATCTTCTTGTCATGAAAACCGTATCCGGTATGGCGATGGCGGTGGCTGCGGCGGTGGATGCTATGAAAATGCCGGAGGTCGTCGGCTGTATCGCCGGGGACGATACGATCATGATAGCGATACGGACGCCGGACGATACGGCGTCCGTTATGGATAAAATAAAGAAAATGCTGCGGCGTGAGGATTAAATATTATGTTGGTTAGCCTGTATGTAAAGAACCTTGCATTAATTGATGAAACGGAAGTATATTTCGGAAACGGTCTGAATATACTGACGGGAGAAACGGGAGCCGGAAAATCCATTATCATCGGCTCCGTGAATCTGGCGCTCGGCGCGAAGGCCGAGAAGGATATGATCCGTACCGGCGCGGATTATGCGCTCATAGAACTGGTCTTTCAGGTGGAAAAGGAAAAACAGCTGGAGGAGATCCGCAGGCTGGATCTGCCGGTCGAAGAAGACGGAACGGTGATTCTGCAAAGGCGGATCATGCCGGGAAAATCCCTGTGTAAGGTTGGCGGGGAGACGGTCAGCGTCAGACAGGTTAAGGCGCTCGCCGAAATTTTAATCGATATCCACGGCCAGCATGAACACCAGTCTCTTTTGAAAGCGGCAAAGCAGCTGGAAATTCTGGATGAATATGCCGGGGAAGAATTAGACGAGCTCAAAAAGCGGCTGAAAGAATGCTATGGGCAATACAGAGAGACCGCGGAGCGGATCGCGGCGGAGGACGTGGACGAGGAAACGAGGAAGCGCGAGTCATCCCTCGCAGAATTCGAGGTGCGGGAAATCGAAGAAGCGGCGCTCGTTGACGGAGAAGATGCCAGGCTGGAGAAAGATTACCGGAAGCTGGCCAATGGCCAGAAGATTCAGGAGGCGGTAACGCTCGCGCATCAGCTGAGCGGTTACGAGAATGGAGGCGCTGGCGATGCTATCGGCAGAGCCGTTAAAGAGATACGCGCCGTAGCTTCTTATGATGAAACGCTCCGGAATCTGGAGGAACAGCTTTTGGATATCGACAGCCTGCTGAACGACTATAACAGGACAGCAGCGGATTATCTGTCAGGTCTGGAATTTGACGGAGAGCTGTTCATAAAGGCGGAGAAGCGGCTGGATCTGATCAATCATTTGAAGGCAAAATATGGGAATACCATCGAAGAAATCCTCGGTTATCAGGCAAAAATGCAGGAAAAACTGGACCGATACCGGAATTTTGACGAATATAAGCGGGAACTTGCCGCAAAAGAGGCCGCTTTGAAAAAGGAACTCCTCCGGTTATGCGAAAAGGCATCGAAGATCCGGAAGAAAAGAGCTGGAGAGCTGGCAAAATCGATGAAAAAGGCGTTGGTAGACCTGAACTTTATCGATGTCGCATTTGAAATTTATGTACAGTCCGAAGAAGAAAAAATCGGGCCGGGCGGCTATGATCAGGTGTCTTTTATGATATCTACCAATCCGGGAGAGGCATTGCGGCCGCTTTCCCAGGTTGCGAGCGGCGGCGAACTTTCCAGAATCATGCTTGCCTTAAAGACGGTGCTGGCGGATAAGGACGAGATTGAAACGCTGATTTTTGACGAAATCGATACGGGCATCAGCGGAAAGACCGCCTGGAAGGTTTCCGAAAAAATGGGAATACTCGGCCGGAAGCATCAGCTGATCTGCATTACGCATCTGCCGCAGATAGCGGCGATGGCGGATACCCATTTTCAGATCGAAAAGACCGTGTCGAAGGAACGGACGACGACACGGATACGCGAGCTGGAGGAAAAGGAGAGCGTGGAAGAGCTTGCGAGAATGCTGGGAGGCGCGAGCATTACGGAAAATGTGCTGAATAATGCGATCGAAATGAAAGATTTGGCAAGAAAAACAAAACAATCTTAAATTAAAATCGAAGTTTTTTCACATACTAAAAAGGACATACGCTTGTATGTTCTTTTTTGGTGTGCCTTATGGACATATGTTGACAATAGCTGGGAAAGGAACATGAAAATGACTGATTACGACTTGAAAATAAAAAGATATCGAAGATTTTTATATATCGTACTGGCAGGCGGACTGATTGCGCTTCTGGCAACGGCATACGTCGATTATTGGAAAAGGGTGCCCTCTACCATTAAAATTCGTGCGGGGATCGAACAGAAACTGGATTTTCATGTGCCGGTTTCCGGGGAAATCTATCAGGGGGAGGCAGTGGAAAGCCTTTCTACCGGGGTGGAGAGCCTTCACGTTGATTTTTTGAACGGCGTGACAGTCAAGGCTAATCAAATCGATCATTATAAAATGGATTTGAAACTGTTCGGAATCCTTCCTTATAAAAGCGTGGATATTCAGGTGATTCAGGACAAGACGCTGATGCCGTCGGGTATTCCGATCGGCATTTATGTAAAAACGAGCGGCGTTCTGGTAGTCGGCATCGGCGAATTTGAAAATGAGCGCGGAGAGACGATATCCCCCGCCCAGTATATTTTGCAGGCGGGCGATTATATTCTGGACGTGAACGGGGAAAAGGTGGAGAATAAGAAACAATTCGTACAGATGATAGCGGATTCTGAGGGAGAAGAAATGATCATGACGCTGCGGCGGGGAGAAGAGATTACGGAGGTGAAGATAAAGCCCGAAGGGAATCCGAACGGTGACTGGAAGCTCGGCATCTGGATCCGGGATAACGCGCAGGGCATCGGAACGCTGACCTATGTGGATACGGACGAGACCTTCGGTGCGCTCGGACATGGGATCAATGATGTAGATACCTCGACGCTGATGCAGCTGGAAGAGGGAACTTTATATAAGACGGAAATCATAGGGATCACACGGGGACAGGACGGCGCTCCCGGCGAGCTGACCGGTTACATCGAATATGAAAATGAAAATGTTATCGGCGAGATTACGGAGAATACGGCGGAAGGCATTTTCGGTGTCTGTAAAGAAGAAATTGTGCAGCAGACTTCCTTTGCGCCGGTTCCGATCGCGTTAAAGCAGGAAGTCGTGACGGGGCCTGCCAAGATCATTTGTTCCGTGACCGGAGAGCCTAAATATTACGATATCTCGATAGAAGAGCTGCATTTGGAGGAGGGGAATGTGAACCGGGGACTCGTTATTAAGATTACGGACGAAGAGCTGCTCGCCTTGACCGGGGGAATCATTCAGGGGATGAGCGGCAGTCCGATTATTCAGAACGGAAAACTGGTAGGCGCGGTGACGCATGTGCTCGTACAGGATTCGGCCAGCGGATATGGTATTTTTATCGAGAATATGCTGGTGCAGTAAGGGCGAT
The DNA here is from genome assembly GCA_023664485.1 of Bacteroides fragilis. GTDB lineage: Bacteria > Bacillota > Clostridia > Lachnospirales > Lachnospiraceae > UBA3282. The sequence goes on from JAMPFK010000012.1 coordinate 36,705, forward strand.
GACTAAATATTCCACAGGTCTTTCGGATTGTTTATAATAGGCTTAGTATCGTGCCAAAAAGAAGCAAAAGTTCGCAGGCTGAGCAGGAATGGAGGATCTTATGGAACAATTAAATTTAACGGTGACAAGAGATAACGAGAAGGTATACCAGATTCTGAATAATCTGATGAGCGGCGATAAAGAATTCCAGATTATGATAACCGTACCGTCGGGCAGGCCGGAAAACGGAACGGAGAGGGAGAAAGACGTCGTAAAGGAGCCGGTCGTTCACGATCTGGAAAAAGATGTTACCAATATGATACATGAAATCGGCGTGCCGGCACATATCAAAGGCTATCAGTATCTGCGGGAGGCGATCATGATGTCGGTGGAGGATGTGGAGATGCTTGGTTCCATTACCAAGATCCTCTATCCGACGATCGCCGGGAAATATCAGACGACGCCAAGCCGTGTGGAGCGCGCCATCCGGCATGCGATCGAGGTGGCCTGGTCGCGGGGGAAGATGGAAACGCTGGATTCCCTGTTCGGTTATACCATCAATACCGGAAAAGGAAAGCCGACCAATTCGGAATTTATCGCTCTGATCGCAGATAAGATCCGCCTGCAGTACCGGGGACATATAAATTAATGCGCAATTAATAGAAATTAATCCTTTTATTACCAACAGAAATGCTGTATAATAACAGAAACGACTCCAATGGAGCCGTATCTGTAGAAGCAGCTTCAGAGGAAGCAGCATCTGTAGAAACGACTCCAATGGGAGTCGTATCTGTGAAAACAGCTCCGGGGGAGCTGTTTTCGGAAGAAGAAAACGGTCATGTTGGAGGGTTATTTCATGAAGAAGATTTTGTTTGTTGCATCGGAGGGGGTGCCGTTCATTAAGACAGGAGGTCTGGCAGACGTTGTCGGCTCTTTGCCCAAATGTATTGACAAGGAGTATTTTGATGTAAGGGTAATCCTTCCTAAATATACCTGTATGTCACAGAAGATGAAAGATCTGCTGCAGTATAGGACGCACTTTTACATGGACTTTCATTGGAAAAATGAATATGTGGGTATTCTCGAAGCGGAAGTGGACGGCGTAAAATATTATTTTATCGATAACGAATCCTTTTTTAACGGATTTAAGCCGTATAGCGATAACGCTTTATTTGAAATTGAAAAATATGCTTATTTTTGTAAAGCGGCGCTTTCCATTCTGCCCGTCATCGATTTCAAACCGGATCTGATCCATTGCCATGACTGGCAGACAGGCTTAATTCCGGTCTATTTGAAGGAACGGTTCCAGGGCGGCGAATTTTACCGTGGAATTAAGACGGTCATGACGATCCATAACCTGAAATTCCAGGGAAAATGGAGCGTTAAGGAAGTGCGGGAGATTACCGGGCTCCCGGAATATTTCTTTACGGCGGATAAGCTGGAAGCCTATAAAGATGCCAATCTGTTGAAAGGCGGTCTTGTTTATGCCGACGCGATCACGACGGTCAGCGATACTTATGCGGAAGAAATTAAGACGGAATTTTACGGAGAGGGCCTGAACGGTCTGCTCTGCGCGAGAAAGAACGACCTGCGCGGTATCGTCAACGGCATCGATTACGATGATTTTAACCCGGAGACGGATAAAAATATCGAGCATCCTTATAACGCGGTCAATTTCCGCAAGGAAAAGGTGAAGAACAAACACGCGCTTCAGGCGGAGCTGGGCCTGAATCAGGACGATAAGACGATGATGATCGGTATCGTATCCCGCCTGACGGGACAGAAGGGCTTTGACCTGATCGCCTATGTGATGGATGAGCTCTGCCAGGACAATGTGCAGCTCGTCGTGCTCGGAACCGGCGAAGAGCAGTATGAAAATATGTTCCGTCATTTTGACTGGAAATATCATGGAAAGGTTTCGGCGAATATTTATTATTCGGACGCGCTGTCCCATAAGATCTATGCGGCGAGCGATGCGTTCCTGATGCCGTCGCTGTTCGAGCCCTGCGGCCTGAGCCAGCTGATGTCGCTTCGTTACGGTACGGTTCCGATCGTCCGTGAGACCGGAGGTCTGAAAGATACGGTGGAGCCATATAATGAATATGAGAGCACCGGGACGGGATTCAGCTTTGTCAATTACAATGCGCATGAGATGCTGAACACGATCCGCTATGCGGAGCGCATCTACTATGATAAGAAAAGAGAGTGGAACAAGATCATTGACCGCGCTATGGTGGCCGATTTCTCCTGGCATGTATCTGCTGAGAAGTATCAGGAAATGTATGACTGGCTGATCGGTTAGACAGCAAAAGGATGGATGGAAACGAAATATGGCACAACAAAAGAAAAAAGACAGTTTTGTGCTTCAGGCCGGCATTCTTGCTGCAGCCGGTATTATCGTTAAAATCATTGGCCTGATATACAGAAGCCCTCTGACCAGCATTATTGGTCTGGAAGGAAACGGATATTATAGCAGCGCCATTAATATTTATACCATTATTTTATTGGTTTCTTCGTATAGTATACCCTCTGCCATTTCTAAAGTCATCGCACAGCGGCTGGCTTATAAGGAATATCGAAATGCCCAGAGGGTATTTCAGTGTGCGCTCATTTATGTCGTGGCGGTAGGGGGGGCAGCCTCCCTGCTGACTTTTTTTGCCGCGCCCCTGTTAGTCTCCGATATGCCCAATTCGATTCCGGTACTGCGTGTTTTCGCGCCGACCATTTTCTTTTCCGGGCTGCTCGGCGTGCTGCGGGGATATTTTCAGGCGCACGGTTCGATGGCGCATACGTCCATTTCCCAGATCCTGGAACAGATTCTGAATGCGGGAATCAGTATCCTTGCGGCCTACTTGCTGATCGGGATGGTAAAGGACGAAAGCGGGACGACACAGGCCGTCTACGGCGCTTCCGGCAGTGCGCTCGGTACGGGCGCCGGTGTGCTGATCGCGCTTTTGTTCATGTTCGGCATGTACTGTCTGAACAGGGATGTTATCCGAAAAAGGATGGAACGGGATCGTTCAAAGCATCAGGAAAGCTATCAGGAAATTTTCAGGGTCATTATTACGACCGTGACCCCCTTTATTTTAAGTACATTCATCTATAACTGCTCTACGGTTGTCAATATGAAAATCTACAATCATATTGTAATTGATATCAAGGGGCTGGAAGAATCGCTGGCGGCGATTCAATACGGTATCTTTGCGACACAGGCGATGTCCATCGTCAACATTCCGATCGCGCTGTCATCGGCGATGTCGTCCGCGTCGCTGCCGGGCGTTTCCGCCACATTCGCGACGCATCATGAAAAGGAGACGCGGTATAAAGTCAATCAGGCGACCCGGATAACGATGCTGCTGTCCATTCCTTCGGCGGTCGGCCTGCTGGTGCTGGCAAAACCAATCGTGCAGTTTATTTATCCGCAGAGAGAAGCGCTGGATATGGCGTCGAGCGTGCTCCGCGTGCTGGCGGTCACCGTCGTCCTGTCGGGAATTTCCACTCTGACCAATGCGGTATTACAGGGGATCGGCAGGGTCAATACGCCGGTCATCCATGCGGTCATCGCGCTGGCCGTGCAGATCGGAATTCTGGTCGTGCTGCTTCTGTATACCGATCTGGATCTTTATGCGCTGGCAATCGCCAATATCGCCTATTCGCTGCTGATGTGCCTGCTGAATCATGCCGCGGTCAAGAAATATTTGAGTTACCGGGAAGATATTGCCAAAACCTATCTGATTCCCGGTCTTGCCGCAGTCTGGATGGGCGCGGCGGCGTACGGTGTCTATGAAGGCGTTTATTATCTGATCAAAATGAACCGGATTTCCCTGATATTGGCGCTCGGTATGGCAGTAATCGTTTATTTTGTGCTTGTCATCCGAATGGGCGCGGTCAACGAAGCGGAACTCAAAGCCTTTCCGAAAGGCGCTATGCTGGTGCATATCGCAAAAAAAATGCATCTGTTAAGATGAGCTGAAAAATGAAGAATCCGTGTATAATTCCTTCCCGAATACAAATACTAATCCTGCATAAAAAAATCAGGAGGGAATCCAAATGGCAAATTTATCAGAGCTTGAATTACAAAATCTCCGTCATCTCATGGGCGGCTACGACGTAACACACTGCAAAATGAAAGAGTATGCGGAATGCGCGAGCGATACGCAGGTAAAGCAGTTCTTTGAAAAAGGGGCAAAATCCGCGATGCAGAACAAGCAGCAGTTAATGGAATTTTTACGTTAGTATGAGAATGGAGGTTGAATGAAAATGCAGATGCAGGAAAAAACAATGGTAGCGGATACTTTGACAGGAATCAACGGCGAGCTGGTCCGTTTCGGCGAAATGATTCCGCAGACCGAAAACAAGGAATTAAAGCAGACCCTGAAACAGTTCAGAAATGCCTGTGAGCAGTCTCAGGAAGAGCTGTATCAGATCGCGAGAGAAAAGTCTTATTATGTACCGGCGGCAAAAGCGACGCAGGCGGAAATCGATCATGTGAAGTCTTTGTTTACCGAAAAGACAATTTAACAGAAAAACAGCGTATAAGAAGAACTTCCAAAAGCGCTTTGCCGAGGGACAAAGCGCGGCGAAGTTCTTTTTATATTAAAGAAACAATTGTTATTTAATCTGTTCCAGACCGGAGATATCAGAGTCGATAGCCATGGAAAAGTTCGTATAATAAACGACAAAGCCCGGTTTGGCGCCGTTCGGTTTTTTGACATTCTTTTTTTGGAGATAGTCGATTTCCACTTTTTCCTGTTCGCGTCCTCTGGAATAATAGGCGGCCAGCCTTGCCGCCTCCTCAAAAGTCCGGTCGGGCAACTCTTTTCCTTCTGTCTTGACGATGACGTGGGAGCCTGGCATCCCCTTGGCATGGAACCACCAGTCGCCGCCGGATGCCGTCTTGAAGGTCAGCTCGTCGTTCTGATAGTTGTTCTTGCCTACATAGATATGAAAACCGTCGGAACTGATATAATGGAACGGCTTACTCGTGATTTTGGCCTTCCTGTTCCCGCCCTTTCTGCGGATATAGCCGCTCTCGATCAGTTCTTCTTTGATCTGCACGAGATCCTCTTCCTGTAAAGCGATATCCAGAGCGGCCGCGATGGATTCCAGATGTTCGATCTCGTTCTTAACTTCCACGGTCAATTCGGAAAGCGCTTCGAAGGTCCGCTTTAATTTTCCATATTTGTCAAAATATTTTTTAGCGTTCTCGGAAGGTGTCAGCGCATCGTCTAAGGGAATCGTGATCATTTCGTCCGTATAATAGTTCGGCGCTTCCATGGATTTGGCGCCGGGTTCCACACCATAACCGTAGGTGTTCAGCAGTTCGCCGTAGATGCGGTATTTTTCCCGTTTGCCGGTGTCCTGCATCTGTCTGCGCTGCAGATCATATTTTCTGATATTGCGTTCCAGCGCCGTCTGCACGATCCTGCGCAGGTCGGCCGATTTCTGACGGATCCGCGTGAGCGTATTTTTTTCTTCATAATAACGCTCCAGCACCTCGCTGATGGAGTCAAAGGAAACAGTTTCTTTATCCGCATAAAGGGTTAAGGGAAGCGCCGCAAATTCGATGGGCGTTTTTTTCTCATAGATGATATTCGGCGCAAAGCGGCCGGCGGCAGCCTGCTTTAAAAGGGAGAGAAAAACGTCATAGAGCCGTTCCAGCGCTTCCGGTTCCTGGGCGTTTGCCGGTCTGTCGCCGTCGAGGGCCGCGCGAAAGCAGATTTCCTGCGCCATAACGGGAGAAAGACCGGTATACGCGCAGTAAAGCGCCTTATATAAAGGCATCGGCATGGAAGCGATCCGTTCTGTAAAATGCTGTCTGGCGGGGCGGGCGCCGGGAGTCTGTTCCACGCCGGAAGCGGAATCGTCCGCATCTTCGAGAAAGGCGAGCGGATCCTGCTTATCCTGCGTCTGCGGGATAAAGTATTCCCGGCCCGGCAGGACTTCCCGCACGGAGCTGACCATGCCGGAGATATGCTTGATGCTGTCGATGATCATGTTTTCCTGGCAGAAGATCAGATTGCTGTGTTTTCCCATGATTTCAATAACGAGCGTTTTCTCACAAAGATCGCCCATTTCGTTAAGATGTTCCAGCCGGATGCGGATGATCCGTTCCAGTCCGGGCTGTGTGATATCTATGATCCTCGCGTTCTGCAGATGTTTCCGGAGCAGCATGCAGAAACCGGGGGCGGTCATCGGGCTCTGTTTGTTTTTCGCGGTCAGATAAACGAGCGGAAGGGAGGCATCCGCAGACAATAACAGGCGATATTGAGAACCGTTATTTTTAATCGTCAGCAGCAGCTCGTCCGATTCCGGCTGGGCAATTTTATAAATCCGGCCGCCGGTTAAATGCTGATTTAACTCCTTAACAATGCTTGCGATGGTAATTCCGTCAAATGCCATATGGGGTGGTATCCTTTCTGTCTTATCATTCTATGCTGTTTTATATTGTATCCTGTGATTCCGTTCCGTAATGTTGGAATTGTATCATATTTCAGGGGGGTTTTCAATGATGGATTTGCTTGACTAGGCATTGCGATTATTCTATAATATTAGAGATTACCTGTTTCAAAGATTACAAGAGAAAGGCATGGTTATTCCAATGATCAAGAGCATGACCGGCTTTGGCAGAAGTGAAATTGTCGAGGGGGATCGTAAGATTACGGTAGAGATGAAATCTGTTAACCACAGATATCTGGATGTTAATATCAAGATGCCGAAAAAACTGAATTTTTTTGAGGCGGCGATCAGAAATGAACTGAAGCGTTATATTCAACGGGGCAAGATAGATGTTTTTATCACTTATGAAGATTATACGGAGTCCAATCTCTGTGTGAAGTATAATAAGGAGCTGGCCGCGGAATATATGAAATATCTTGGGCAGATGGCGGAGGATTTCGCTTTGGATAACGATGTCCGGGTATCCGCTTTGTCCAGATATCCGGAAGTATTGACCATGGAGGAGCAGACGGCCGATGAGGAAGAGCTCTGGCAGATGTTAGAGCGGGCGATCTCCCATGCCGCGGACGGATTTGTGGCGGCCCGGATCAGGGAAGGGGAGAATCTGCGCGGCGATCTGCTCGGCAAGCTGGACGGCATGCTCGCCCATGTGGAATATATTACGGAGCGTTCGCCGGAAATCATAACGCAGTACCGGCAGAAGCTGGAGGATAAGGTAAAGGAACTTCTCGGCGATGCGCAGGTAGACGAGAGCAGGCTTTTGATGGAAGTGACTGTTTTTGCGGATAAAGTATGTGTGGATGAGGAGCTTGTACGCCTGCGGAGCCATATCGAGACGACGAAAGAAAGCCTGATACAGGGCGGAGGTATTGGCAGGAAGCTGGATTTTATTGCGCAGGAGATGAACCGGGAGGCCAATACGATCCTGTCCAAAGCAAACGATCTGGAGATCTCCAACCGTGCGATCGAGCTCAAAACAGAAATCGAGAAAGTCCGCGAGCAGATTCAGAATATCGAGTAATAAAGGCGGGACGGTTATTTGGGAAGATTAATTCATATCGGATTTGGCAATGTTGTGAATACGGGGAAAATTATCGCGATTGTCAGCCCGGATTCCGCGCCGATCAAAAGGCTGGTGCAGAAAGCGAAGGAAAGCGGCATGGCGATCGATGCCACGCAGGGCAGAAAAACGAAAGCGGTGCTGATCATGGAGAACAGCCAGATCGTACTGTCCGCGCTGCTTCCGGAGACGATTTCAGGCAGAGCACAGGCAGAAGGTGGAGATACGGATGAGGCATAAAGGTATTTTGATTGTTGTTTCCGGTTTTTCCGGAGCTGGAAAAGGTACTTTGATGAAGAAGCTGGTGCAGGAATATGATAATTATGCGCTGTCCATTTCCGCGACGACCAGGGCGCCCAGAGAGGGAGAATCGGATGGAAGAGAATATTTTTTTCTGACGAAGGAAGCCTTTGAACAGAAAATTGCGGCGGGCGGGCTCATAGAATACGCCTGTTATTGCGATCATTATTATGGCACGCCGAGAGATTATGTGGAAAAGCAGCTTGCGGCGGGCAGGGATGTCATTCTGGAAATCGAAATTCAGGGCGCGCTGAATATCAGGAGACAATTTCCGACGGCGCTGTTATTGTTCGTTATGCCGCCCGGCGCGGAGGAGCTGAAACGCCGGCTGATTGGCCGGGGGACGGAGACGGAGGAGGTCATCGATAAACGGATGGCGCGCGCGGCAGAAGAGGCGGAAGGCATTGAAAAATATGATTATATCGTGGTCAACGATGATCTGGAGACCTGTGTTAAGGAGCTTCACGAGATCATCCTGGCGGCGCATAATACGCCGATCAGAAACGAGGAGTTTATTGAAAAAATCAGGGAAGAACTGACGGTTCTTGCGAAAGGAGAGAAATAATGTTACATCCATCTTACACAGATTTAATGAAGGTCGTGAACAGCGAGATCGAAGAGGGCGAAGAACCGGTGGTCAGCAGCCGTTATTCTATCGTGATGGCGACCTCCAAAAGAGCGAGACAGATTATCGCGGGGGACGAGGCCTTTGTGGAAAATTATCAGGGAAAAAAGCCCTTGTCGGTCGCGGTAGAGGAATTGAACCAGGGGAAAATCAAGATCCTGAACGAGGAAGAATAGAAGCTGCTGCCATGAATGATAAAATACTGTTTATTTCCCTCGGATGCGATAAAAATCTTGTCGATTCGGAAAGGATGCTCGGCCTTTTATCCGAAAAGGGTTATCGTTTTACGGATGATGAGAAGGAGGCCGGCATCGTCGTTATCAATACCTGTTGTTTTATCAACGATGCGAAACAGGAGAGCATCGATGTGATTCTGGAAATGGCGGAGCTTAAGAAAAGCGGTGTTTTAAAGGCGCTTATCGTGGCCGGCTGCCTTGCGCAGCGTTACCGGGAGGAAATTCAGAAGGAGATCCCGGAGGTCGATATGATCGTCGGCGTATCGGCAATCGATGAGATCGCGCGGGCGCTCGATCGTTTTCTGGCAGGGAAAAAAGAAAATTATTATGGGAATTCCGGCAAAAGGCCGCTTGTGGATACAAAACGCGTTTTGACGACGGGAGGGCATTACGCTTATTTAAAAATTGCGGAAGGCTGCGATAAACGCTGTACCTACTGCATTATTCCAAAAGTGCGGGGCGCTTACCGGAGCGTTCCGATGGAAAGCCTCATAAAAGAGGCGGAAACGCTGGCGGCGGAGGGCGTGAAAGAGCTGGTCGTCGTCGCGCAGGAGACGACCTGTTACGGGATTGATCTATATGGAAGAAAGGCTTTGCCCGAATTGCTGCGGAGGCTTTGCCGGATAGAGGGGATTTTCTGGATCCGGATCCTGTATTGCTACCCGGAAGAAATCGACGACGAGCTGATTCAGGCGATCAAAGAGGAGCCGAAGATCTGCCATTATCTGGATCTGCCGGTACAGCATGGATGCGATACTGTTTTAAAAAGGATGGGACGCAGGACGACGGGCGGCGAGCTCGAAGCGGTCATCAGGAAGCTGCGCAGGGAGATACCGGATATCTGTATCCGTACGACGCTGATTACCGGTTTTCCGGGAGAAACGGAAGAAGAGCACGAAGAACTGCTTTCTTTTGCAGACCGGATGGAATTTGACCGTCTGGGCGTTTTTACCTATTCCCAGGAAGAAGACACGCCGGCGGCGGAAATGCCGGATCAGATTCCGGAGGAAGTCAAGGAAGAAAGGCGCGCACAGCTGATGGAGCTTCAGCAGGAAATCGCTTTTGACGCCGCGCTTTCCATGGAGGGAAGGATTGTGGACGCCATGATCGAAGGAAAGGTCGCGGACGAGGACGCCTATGTGGCGAGGACCTATAAAGATGCGCCGAATGTAGACGGTTTTCTTTTTATTAATACGAAAAGGGAGCTGATGACCGGCGATTTTGTGAAGTGCAGGATTACCGGCGCTTATGAATATGATCTGATTGGAGAATTGGAAGATGAATTTACCCAATAAACTGACGATGTTCCGCGTTATCCTGATACCGTTTTTTGTATTGTTCATGCTGGCGGACATCACCGGCGCGGACAAATGGATCGCGCTGGCAATTTTTATCATTGCGAGCCTGACGGATCTGTTGGATGGCAGGATCGCAAGAAAATATAATCTGGTCACTAATTTCGGGAAATTTATGGATCCGCTTGCGGATAAGCTGTTAGTCTGCTCAGCGCTGATCTGTCTGGTGGAGATGGCGAAGCTGCCCGCATGGATGGCGATCGTTATCATCGCGCGGGAGTTCATTATCAGCGGTTTCCGGCTGATCGCTTCCGATAACGGCGTCGTCATCGCGGCGAGCTATTGGGGAAAGTTTAAGACCACATTTCAGATGGTGATGATTTGTCTGTTGATTGCAGATATTGCGGCTATCAGTACAATAACGAATGTTATTGTATGGATCGCCCTGGTTTTGACGGTCGTTTCCCTGATAGATTATCTGGCGAAGAATAGGGATATTATGAAAGAAACCAAATAACATAACAGTTCAGCCGCCGGAAAGGGACAGCATATAATTCCTGCGGCGGCTCCTGTTGTCAAAAAAAAGCAAAAGAACAAATAAGAGGTAGAAATGACAGTAGAGATTATTTCGGTAGGAACTGAAATCCTGCTTGGCAATATTGTAAATACCAATGCGGCGTATCTGGCCGAAAAATGTGCCGGGATCGGCTTATCCTGCTATTATCAGGAAGTGGTCGGCGATAATGAGGAACGCCTGCTCGGCGTTCTGCGGACGGCGCTCGCAAGGGCGGACGTGCTGCTTTTATCGGGAGGACTCGGACCGACGCAGGATGACCTGACGAAGGAAACGGCGGCCAAAGCGCTTGGAAGGGGACTCTGTCTGCATGAGCCGAGCAAAGAAGCGATCGCATCCTTTTTCCGGAAAAGAGGAATGGAAATCACGGAAAATAACTGGAAACAGGCGATGGTGCCGGAGGGATCCATCGTCGTGGACAATCCGAACGGCACGGCGCCGGGCATTATTATAGAAGATAATGGAAGACATATTATCCTGATGCCGGGGCCGCCGAACGAGCTGATCCCGATGTTCGAGGATGCCATTATGCCATATCTGAATTCGCTTCAGCCGGGTATTATCTATTCGCAGACCGTTAAAGTATGCGGTGTCGGCGAGAGCAAGGTCGAGGCGATGATAGAAGATCTGATCAATGAGCAGAGCAATCCGACTATCGCAACCTATGCGAAGACCGGCGAGGTGCATCTTCGCGTGACCGCGAGGGCGGAGGATGAGAAAGAAGCGAAGAAGCTGGTAAAGCCTTATGTAAAGGAATTGAAGGGGCGTTTCGGCAATCATATATATACGACGCAGGAGGACGTTACCCTGGAAAAAGCGGTGGTCGATCTGCTGCTCGCCAATCATCTGACAGTCAGCACGGTGGAATCCTGTACCGGAGGCCTGTTGGCGGCAAGGCTGATCAATGTGCCGGGAGTGTCTGAGGTATTCAAGACCGGCTACATAACCTACTCTAATAAATCCAAACGCAAACTTCTCGGCATTAAGAAATCTTCACTGGAAAAGCACGGGGCGGTCAGCCCTGAAATTGCAAAGGAGATGGCGAAGGGAGCCGCGCTTTTTGGAAAAGCGGATGTGGCGGTCGGCATCACCGGAATTGCCGGACCTGACGGCGGCTCGGAGGAAAAGCCGGTAGGGCTTGTTTATATCGCATGTAATGTATGCGGACGTATTAACGTGAAAGAGTGCCATTTTAGCGGAAGCCGGATGAAGATCCGGGAAAGCAGCGTTTCATCTGCATTGTCCCTGATGCGGGAATCCATTCTTGCATATTACAGCGAAGTGACTTTTGGAAAGAAATCCCAGTAAAGTATCTGAGAGGAAAGCGGAGAAAGGAGCGGGAAGGTAGAAGATGAGTGAACAGGAACAGCAGGGTGACGGCGGCCTTTATACAACACCGGATGTTTATCATACACAGAGCGGTCAGGATATTTACGAGACGCCGGATACGACCGCGGAGCATTACGATACGGGAGGTATCTTTTCAGGGGAACGGCAGACGGGAGATGTTTATGACGGCGGCCAGAATGCACAGGGCGGAAATAACGCTTATGGAAATGACCGGAACGGAAGCGTTCTTTATGAAAATGAACAGTACGATATTGTAAAATATGAAAATAACCCGCCGGAAAACGGCCGGAATGGGAATGACCAATATGGAAACGGCCAGTATGGGAACGCATCTTATGGAAACGGCCAATATGGGAGCGCATCTTATGGAAACGGCCAATATGGGAGCGCATCTTATGGAAACGGCCAGTACGGAGATGCTTCTTATGGAAACGCTCCCTATGGGGACGGCCAATACGGAAACAATCCCTATGGGAATGACCAATATGGAAACGCTTCTTACGGAAACAATCCCTATGGGAATAACCGGTACGGGAATGCTTCTTATGGAAACGCTCCCTATGGGAACGGCCAATACGGAAACAATTCATATGGGAATAATTCCTACGGCGGCGGCCAGTATGGAGGCGCCTACGGCCCGAATCAGTATGGGAGCGGCCCATACAGTCCCTATGCCGCGCCGCCCAGGAAGAAACACACGGGACTGATCATCGGTATTATCATTACGATCGTGATTCTTTTCCTGATCGCGCTTTTTGCACTTTTCTATCATGCGTTCGAGGCCGTCTCGGAGCAGAAAATGAGAACGCAGCTATATGATTATGATAATTCCGGCGATGGGTACAGCGACAGCTATCATCATGATTATGATGATGATTACGGCCATCATGATGACGATTATCATGACAACGATGATTATTATGATAGCGACGGTGAGTATCATTATGACGATGACGAATATTATACGCTGCATGACGATATCAAAAAGCTTTCCTATTCCATTGACTGGGAATATTTTGAGTATGATGCGGATAACGAGAACGTATCCATTATCGTAGATTATCCGGAGGTTTCCGGAAGCCATGTGCCCAATCTGGAAAAGATAAACAGGGCGATCGCGAATGAGATATCCGTCTTTACGGATTATTACGAGGAAGAATATTCTCAGTATATGTCGGATGAGGGCAGTTATTTTAACGCTTATGCTTCCGGTTATGTTACCTATATGAGCGAGGACGTTTTGAGCGTCGTCTTTTCAGAAACAGTCTATACGAATTATTATAATTCGGCATATCTGTACTGTATTAATATCGATATGAGAGACGGGGTAATTCTCGAAAATACGGATATCATCTCTGTGGATGACGATTTTTCCGTGGATTTCAGGTACAGGAGCGACGAGCAGAACGGTACGATCGATGAAGTGGACTGGATGAGCGACCAGGAGATTACGGAATTATTGACTTCCGACGGCAATCTGATTATTTTCTATACGCCGCAGGGGATGGAAATCGGTTTTAATTATGATCAGGGATGGGTGACGGTCACTTACCACGACTACAGGAATTATCTGAAAATTTTCTAAGAAGTCTCCGCGGCATGCGCCAAAGCCAGGCAGATCCGGCTTCGGCGCATGCCCGCAGGAATAAAGGGCTTATTCTGCTTTGCATATCCGGCATCTCGCCAACATTTCAAAGCAAAAAAGAAAAAAAGACAGGAGGGATGCATAAAGGGATATTTATGGGACTGAAAAGATGGTAAAATACAAAAAACAAAAGTAATTATTGACAAAATCGAACATTTGTTTTATTCTGGAATAAGAACAAACGTTCTAAAATGAGAAGGAGAACGAATCATGGAAAGAGAAGAAAAATTAAAGGCATTGGATGCTGCCATCGGGCAGATAGAGAGACAATTTGGAAAAGGCGCGGTCATGAAGCTCGGCGACCCATCGGTACAGATGAACGTGGAAACCATTCCTACCGGTTCCCTGAGCCTGGATATTGCATTGGGGCTCGGCGGTATTCCCAAGGGAAGGGTCGTGGAAATATACGGGCCGGAATCCAGCGGTAAAACGACGGTCACGCTGCATATGGTCGCGGAGGTCCAGAAACGGGGCGGCATTGCAGGCTTTATTGATGCGGAACACGCGCTGGATCCCGTGTATGCGAGAAATATAGGCGTTGACGTAGATAATTTATATATTTCACAGCCGGATAACGGCGAGCAGGCATTGGAGATCACGGAAACGATGGTGCGTTCGGGCGCTATTGATATCGTTATTGTGGACTCGGTGGCCGCGCTCGTGCCCAAAGCCGAAATAGACGGCGATATGGGGGATTCTCATGTGGGGCTGCAGGCGCGGCTGATGTCGCAGGCGCTCCGTAAACTGACGGGCGTTATCAGCAAATCCAACTGTACGGTAGTTTTTATCAACCAGCTGCGTGAGAAGGTCGGCATTATGTTCGGTAATCCGGAGACAACGACGGGCGGGCGCGCATTGAAATTCTATTCTTCTGTCAGACTCGATGTCAGAAGAATTGAAGCGTTGAAGCAGGGCGGCGAAGTCATCGGCAACAGAACGAGAGTGAAAGTCGTTAAGAATAAGGTCGCGCCGCCGTTCAAGGAAGCGGAATTCGATATCATGTTCGGCGAGGGGATTTCCAGCGTCGGCGATATTCTGGATCTGGCGGCCGAGAACGGAATCGTCAATAAGAGCGGCGCATGGTATGCCTATGATGGAAATAAAATAGGACAGGGCAGGGAGAATGCCAAACAGTATTTAAAAGACAATCCGGAAATCTGCAGCGAGGTGGAACGGAAAGTCAGGGAATTGTTCAATCTGGAAGTACCGGGAACCGAAGAGAAAACAGTAAAAGAAAAAGATTCCGAAAAGACGGGAAAGAGTACGAAAGAAAAACAGACGAGAGAAAAGGCAGCGAAGGAGAAGGCCGAAGAAGTTCAGGCTGCCGGGTCAAAAACCCCGCCGCAGGCAGCGGGAAATCAAATTTGAAACGCCCCGGAAAGCGGGGTATTTGACCTTCGCGGCAGCTGCCAAATGCCTGCAGGCAGTCATTTGGCCCGCTGCTCGCGGAAATAAAAGAATGGAGCCAGGGAATTTATGACGATAACGGAGATTACGGAGGTCAACAAGGCGAGATACAGGGTCACGCTGGATGACGGGACGCATTTTGTTCTATATAAAGGGGAGCTGCATCGGTTTCAGTTAAAGCAGGACGGCGCGCTTTCAGAAGAGGACTATGAGAGCATCTTTCATGAAATTTTGCCGAAACGGGCGAAACTGCGCTGTATGAATCTGTTGAAAACGAAGGACTATACGAGAAAACAGCTGGAAGATAAACTGAGGCAGGGAGGATATCCGGCAGAAATTGTTGAGACGGCAATTGCCTGTGTGGAATCCTGCGGGTATGTGAATGATGAGAACTATGTCCGAAATTTTATCGAATGTCATCTGCAGACGAGAAGCCGGAAACGGATCGAGAACGATCTGCAGCAGAAAGGAATTCGCCGGGAGCTGATTTCCCAGGCATTTGACGAATTGTCAGAAGACGGCCTGAAAATGGACGAAACGGCTGTGATACAAAAAATTCTTTTGAAAAAAAATTTCTGCGCCGGAACAGCGACCGATAAGGAACGGCAGAAAATGTGCGGTTTTCTCTACAGGAAGGGTTTTCAGACAGATGCAATCAGCAGAGCACTTCTTCTTGACATAACATAATTTTCGAGGTAGAATTGAGATGTTGTAGTTCGCTAATTAGAATGTTTTAACCTGGAACATTCTATGATAGATATGTACAATGAAAACCAAATAAGGAGGTGCTCCTGTAAATGCCAACGGGGATAGCGATTGTGGTATCAATACTCCTCACTCTGCTTGTATCGGTTCCGGTGACTGCAGTGGCCGCGACCAATTACCGAAAGAAGGTAGTGGAAGCGAAGCTTGGAAATGCGGACGAGAAGGCGAGGGAAATTATTGATGAGGCTCTCAAAACGGCTGAAACGAAGAAGCGGGAAGCGTTGCTTGAAGCGAAAGAGGAAACCATTCATACGAAGAATGAGTTAGACAAAGAAATCAGGGAACGCCGGGCGGAAGCGCAGCGGTATGAACGCAGAGTTCAGCAGAAGGAAGAGAACATCGATAAGAAAGCGGATGCTATTGAGAAAAAGGAAGCAAGTCTGGCAGCAAGGGAAGAGTCACTTGCCAGACAGCGCGAAGAGATTGCAAAGCTGAATGAGCAGAGATTACAGGAACTGGAGCGAATCTCAGGTTTAACCTCCGAACAGGCAAAAGATTATTTATTGAAAATTGTTGAAGATGAAGTGAAACATGAAGCCGCTGTTATGATTAAGGAAGTGGAAAGCAGGGCGAAGGAAGAAGCAGATAAGAAAGCGAAGGAATATGTTGTTACAGCCATCCAGAAATGTGCTGCAGACCATGTTTCCGAAACGACTATATCTGTTGTACAGCTTCCAAACGATGAGATGAAAGGGAGAATCATTGGTAGAGAGGGACGTAATATCAGGACCCTCGAAACGATGACCGGTGTGGATCTGATTATCGATGATACGCCGGAAGCAGTTATCTTATCAGGATTTGATCCCATCCGCCGTGAGGTCGCAAGAATTGCGCTTGAAAAACTGATCGTAGACGGACGGATCCACCCGGCCAGAATCGAGGAAATGGTCGAAAAGGCGCAAAAAGAAGTGGAAGTAATGATTAAAGAAGAAGGTGAGGCCGCTACGCTGGAAGTAGGCGTACATGGCGTTCATCCGGAGCTTGTCAGATTACTTGGTAAGATGAAGTTTAGAACCAGTTATGGACAGAACGCACTGAAACATTCGATTGAGGTTGCTCAGTTATCCGGTCTGTTGGCAGCGGAGATGGGATTAGACGTCAGAGTTGCCAAACGTGCCGGTCTTTTGCATGATATCGGTAAAGCAGTCGATCATGAAATGGAAGGTTCTCATATTCAGCTGGGTGTTGAGCTTTGTAGAAAATACAAAGAGTCGCCAATCGTTATTAATGCAGTAGAGTCTCATCATGGTGATGTTGAGCCTCAGACCCTGATTGCATGCCTGGTACAGGCAGCAGATACGATTTCCGCTGCAAGACCGGGTGCGAGAAGAGAGACATTAGAAACATATACGAGCAGGTTAAAACAATTAGAAGACATTACAAACAATTTCAAAGGTGTTGATAAATCTTTTGCTATTCAGGCAGGTAGAGAGATTCGTGTTATGGTAGTTCCAGAACAGATTACGGATTCTGACATGGTATTGCTCGCAAGAGACATTTCCAGGCAGATTGAAGCTGAATTGGAATATCCCGGTCAGATTAAGGTCAATGTAATCCGCGAAAGCCGCGTTATCGACTACGCTAAATAGTGCATAAAACTCTGTGGAGAAATTCACAGAGTTTTTTTCTGCAAAAACTTTGAAAAAAGAAAATTTTCCCTTGTCTTTGTAAATACTTTGTAGTAGAATAGTTGCCAGTGTATGATTGTATACAATTATCCAGTCGTACAAGATATAGACTTTATAGTTTGCAATACGGACGCACAAATCCGCAAGCTGAGAAAGGAGCAGAATTATCGTTATGAAGCCTTACAAAGAGATGAACAAAGAAGAACTTGTGTTATTAAAAGGAGAGCTTGAGAAAAAATTTGATGAGGCAAAAAGTAAGGGATTGAAGCTGGATATGTCCAGAGGAAAACAGTCTACTGCACAGCTCGATATGACGATGGGCATTATGAATGTTTTTGATTCCGACGCCGTTCTGAAAACGGCGGATGGCGTTGATTGTAGAAATTATGGATTGATGGACGGCATTCCGGAAGTCAAGAAGCTTCTCGGAGATATGATAGGAGTGCCGGCGCAGAACATGCTCGTATATGGGAATTCCAGCTTGAGCGTTATGTACGATGCGGTTTCTCATTCCGTGACGCATGGCGTTATGGGCAGTACGCCGTGGTGTAAACTGGATAAGGTAAAATTTTTATGTCCGGTTCCGGGATACGACAGACATTTTAAGATTACAGAATATTTCGGCATCGAAATGATCAATATTCCGATGACGGCGGACGGGCCGGATATGGATCTGGTGGAGAAGTATGTGAACGGGGACGAGGCCGTTAAAGGCATCTGGTGCGTTCCCAAGTATTCCAATCCGCAGGGAATTTCTTATTCGGACGAGACGGTCAGACGGTTTGCCAATTTAAAACCGGCGGCAGAGGATTTCAGGGTTTACTGGGATAACGCTTATGCCGTTCATCATTTATATGACGATCGGCAGGATGAGATCCTGGAAATTCTCAGCGAATGCGAGAAAGCCGGAAACCCGGATATGGTATTTGAATTCTGTTCGACTTCCAAGGTAAGCTTTGCGGGCGGCGGAATCGCCGGAATGGCGGCTTCCCCTGCGAATCTCGATTATATCAGGGAGGGCGTAACGGTGCGGACGATCGGTTATGATAAAATCAACCAGCTCCGTCATGTGAAATATTTCAGGGATATCGACGGCATACGGGAGCATATGAGGAAGCATGCCGCGATTATCCGCCCTAAGTTCGAGGCGGTGTTAGAGGTAATGGATAAGGAAATCGGCGGCCTTGGCATCGGCGAATGGAATAAGCCGGTAGGCGGATATTTTATCTCTTTTGAGGCGATGGAGGGCTGTGCGAAGGCGATCGTGGCAAAATGTAAAGAGGCGGGCGTCGTCCTGACCGGCGCAGGAGCTACCTATCCTTATGGAAAAGATCCGAAAGACAGCAATATCCGGATCGCGCCGACTTTCCCCACACCGGAAGAAATGGCGGCGGCGACAGATCTGTTCGTGCTCTGCGTGAAGTTAGTCAGCGTGAACAAATTGCTCGGAGAGGCTTTATGAATATGATGTGGGATAGAAGAATGGAGGATTCGTATGGAGAAATTTGAACGCCTGGAAAGAACCCTGATTCATAAGGGTGCGATTATCGATTATTATCAGGATACGGTCAAGGTGCCTAATGGAAATATTGTAAAATGGGATTTTATCGGCCATAAGGGCGCGGCGGCGGTCGTAGCGGTCAATGCGGAGGGAAAGCTTTTGATGGTAAGGCAGTACCGCAATGCGTTGGACAGAGAGACGCTGGAAATACCTGCGGGCGGGCTGGAAGGCGCCGATGAACCGACGGACGTGGCGGCGGCGAGAGAGCTGGAAGAGGAAACGGGCTATAAAGCCGGCAAGCTGGAACTTTTGATGACGCTTAGGACAACGGTAGCTTTCTGCAACGAAAAAATAGATGTCTATGTGGCTACAGATCTACAGCCGAGCAGACAGCATTTGGATGAGGACGAATTTATCAATGTAGAGGCTCATGATATCGAGGAACTGGCGCAGATGGTTTATGACTGTAAAATCCAGGACGGCAAGACCGTATCGTCGATTATGGCTTATAAGAACAAGTACTGCAAATAGCTTTGAACGATATTTTGATACCATGTATATAGATGCCTGACCCAACATATATTTAGTTAGTTGGAAAGAAGGCGTGTGTATGATAACGAGACAAATGAATAAGGGTGGTTATTATCTGCTGTATTTGTTCATGACAGGTCTGTTTCTTGGAATCTTGTTTGTGAATGTCCGGCATGACGTCTGGGTGAAAGAGGACGGTCTTTTAAATGCGGCGATGATAAAGCAGCTGCAGAACAGCGAATTCGACGGAAATTATCTGTTTGCCAATATTGCGCGCAGCAGGGTTTCCACGGTGCTGATTATCGGTATGCTTGCAACCACCATGATAGGACTTCCGATCGTATGCGGATATATCTGCTATTTAGGGGCCAGCGCTGGCTGTATCCTTTCGATAGCAGTCATCCGCTATGGTATCAGAGGTCTTTTTTTCATGGCGGCCAGCGTTTTTCCGCAGGGATTGCTACTGATACCGGGATATTTTCTGCTTTTTCGATGGGGGCTGGACTGTAACCGCAGCCTCTATGGAAAAATTGACGGTTTGGAAGGACGTTATCTTATTGGGAAGCAATTTATTTTAACGAAGGGAATCAAACTTGCCGGAATCGTAATGATCGTTGTTCTCGGCTGTTTGATAGAAAGTTATGTAAACCCTAAAATTTTGCAATTTTTCTTAAAAATTTTTTAATATTTTTTAACAATTTCTCAATATATAGTAGACATAAAATATGGCCGGACGATATGTTGTACTTAGGTGTGAAAGTGACGGAAATGCCCGAAAAATCGGCAAAAAATCCATTTGCTTTTCTCAAAATTTCTGCTTATAATGTTAAAAGGACATTGGTTTCATTAACATAAAACCAAAGGGAAAGGCTTCCGGATTTATGGAAAAAGAAATTACGGCATTTATATCTTATTTACATAACATAAAGAAAACTTCAAACAATACGGAGCTGTCATATAAAAGGGATCTGGAGAAACTGGAGAACTTTATGGCGCAGAAAGGTATTCGAAATGCCGATGATGTAACGGAAGGGGCGCTGAACGAATATATACAATATCTGGAGGACAGCCATTTCGCTGCGGCTACGGTATCAAGAAACGTCGCGTCCATTAAGGCATTCTATCATTTTTTGCTGCGTGAGGGAATCGTGAAGGAGGATGTATCCGGGAATTTAAAGGCGCCAAAGATCGAGAAGAAAATACCGGAGGTGATGTCGCCCGAAGAGGTGGTGCGGCTTTTGGAACAGCCGGGCGGTGATTCTCCCAAAGAGATTCGGGACAAAGCAATGCTGGAGCTTTTATATGCAACGGGGATCCGCGTATCGGAGCTGATTACATTGAAGATTTCGGATGTGAATATGCCGATGAATTTCCTGATCTGCCATGCCGGAAAAGAGCGGATCATTCCTTTTGGAAGCGCGGCGAAAAAGGCGCTCGAAAGATATCTTGACGGTGTAAGGGATTCCATGATAGAGGATAAAAAATCGGATATCCTGTTTGCGAACTGTTCCGGCCTGCCCATGAGCAGGCAGGGATTTTGGAAGCTAATCAAGCATTATGCACAGAAAGCGGGTATCAAGGCGGATATCACGCCCCATACCCTGCGTCATTCTTTTGCCGCTCATTTGGTGGAGAATGGAGCCGATTTAAAGAGTGTGCAGGAGATGCTTGGCCATTCTGATATTTCGACGACACAGATTTATGCCCATTTGAACCGCAACCATATCAGGGAAGTATATGCAAAGGCCCATCCGAGAGGATGAGCCTTTTTTAAACAAAACAGCTTCCGGTCGTTTCTGTAAAGAGCGCTAACACAGTTCCGCGATGTCATAGATCAGCTTTTCGGAGTCAGCCCAGCCAAGGCAGGGATCCGTAATGGATTTTCCATAGATACCTTCTCCGATTTTCTGACAGCCTTCTTCCAGATAGCTTTCGATCATGACGCCTTTTACGAGGCCGCGGATATCGGCGCTTAATTTTCGGCTGTGCAGGACCTCTTTGACGATTCTGATCTGCTGGGCGTACTCTTTATTGGAGTTGCTGTGATTGGCATCGATGATACAGGCGGGATTGACCAGATCCTGCTCCTGATACAGGGCGAGCAGTCTGATTAAGTCTTCATAGTGGTAATTGGGCAGGCTCTGTCCATGCTTGTTGACCGCGCCGCGCAGTACCGTATGGGCCAGCGGATTGCCGCTCGTTCTTACCTCATATCCGCGATAGATAAAGGAATGGGGGTGCTGTGCCGCATAGACGGAGTTCAGCATGACGGAAAGCGCGCCGCTGGTCGGATTTTTCATGCCGCTGGCAACGTTGAAGCCGCTTACGGTCATACGGTGCTGCTGATCCTCTACCGAACGCGCTCCGATGGCTACATAGGAGAGGATATCTTCTACATAGCCCCAGTTGTCGGGATAAAGCATTTCGTCCGCGGCCGTCAGCCCGGACTCCTCCATTGCGCGTATGTGCATTTTCCGCATAGCGATCAGTCCCGCGGTGAAATCCGGTTTTTTCTCCGGGTCGGGCTGGCTGACGATGCCTTTATAGCCTTCTCCGGTCGTCCGCGGTTTGTTCGTGTAGATTCTCGGAATCAGAATCAGCCTGTCTTTTACTTTTTCGTTGACTTTGGCGAGGCGGCTGATGTAATCGCATACAGCGTCCTCGTTATCTGCGGAACAAGGGCCGATGATGACCAGAAATTTGCTGCTTTTACCGGTGATCACATCGCTGACTTCCTTATCCCTCTGTTTTTTCAGTTCGGCGAGATGCGCCGGAACCGGAAAATCTTTTCTGATTTCATCCGGTGTCGGAAGATGGCTGATAAATTGAAATGACATTTCTGTTCGGGCTCCCTTCTTTTGTCTATGGATTGGGTTACTGCGGCGGCGTTCCGGCCGGAGAGGACAACGTTCCCGGCGGAGTGCCGCCGCATTCCACATCATTTTTCTGGCTAAAACAGATATATTATAGTATATTAGAGAAAGAACCGCAAGTGGAATGTAACGGCTAATCTGCGGCTGTCCGATGGCGTCTGCAGATGCGCAGGGAGGAGAAGGTGCAGAGAGAGGTCTGTACCATCTGGCTTGCGAGCATCCCCCACAGATAACCTTTGATGCCATAGATGGGGATCGCATAGAAAACGAACAGCAGGCGGACGAGCAGGCTTAAAATGCTGTAGAAAAAGGTAAGCGCGGTTTTTCCGAGCCCGTTCAGGATGCTGTTCAGGGTGCTGGCAATGTATAAAAAAGGGCAGATGAAGCTGAGGGTCAAAATGAAGCTTCCGGCGAGTTCACTGTTAAAAAGGAGCCTTCCGGCGAGGCGGCCGAACAGAAGGAACGCGGCAGTACAGCCGAAACCAAGCAGGAGGCAGTATTTGATGGATTTCCAGATTGCTTTTGTGACAGCGTGCTGATTGCCGCCCGCGTCCGCCTCTGCGACGATCGGCAGGAGCAGGACGGAGATGGAGTTGGTGATGGCGGAGGGAAACAGGATGAGCGGAAGGCTCATACCGGTCAGGACGCCGTAGACGCCCAGGGCATCCGCATTGTTCAGGCCGTATGCCATAAGTTTATTAGGAATATAGATTGCTTCAATACTTTGCAGAACATTGATAATAATGCGGTTTGCCGATAAGGGGACGGCAAGGCGCAGAAGGTTATCCGCAATCTGCCTGTAAGCGCGCAGTGTGTGTCTGCGGGGAGATAACGGCTGTGGGCGGGAGGAGCCGCCGGATACCTGAAAAGAACGGCTGATAATAGCGGCAATGGAGACGATCATGGAAGCGCCCTCTCCGATGACGAGTCCTACGACCGCGAAGCTGATGGTGGGCCTCATGTTTTGTCTGGCGCACAGGTAGTAGATCAGGTAGACGGAGCCGACCCTTATGATCTGCTCAGACAGCTGGGTCAGGGCGGGGACCACGGTCTTTTTGATACCGTAAAAATAGCCGTTGATGCAGGAATGCACTGTCGCCATCGGAATGGAAAGAGAAATAATGCGCAGCAGCGGCGCAGTCCGCTTTTCCAACAGGAAGGAGACGGCGATCCATTCGGAATATCTGTAAATATAGGCCATACAGCCAAACGAGATGGCCATCGACAACAGAAAGCCGGTCCACAGGGTTCGGAAAGAGGACTGATAGTCGCGCGTCGTGGTTTCGCTCGCCACATATTTGGAAATGGCGGTCTGCATACCCGATACGGTCAGGGAAAAAGAAAGCGCCAGCACCGGAGAGATGAGCTGATAGATGCCCATTCCCTCTGCGCCAAATACTTTCGACAGGAAGATACGATAGAAAAAGCCGATAAAACGGCTGAGAAGTCCGGTAACGGTCAAAATAGCGGTCCCGATCAACAGGGGGTTTTTGCGTTTCATAGAAATCCTCCATTCTTGCTCAGCCTGCGAAAAATTTATTTTTCACAGCACATTTGTGGAGAGGTTCGTCATTTTATCATATGCGGGAGAGGTAACGGAATATGAAAGAGAAAGTAGTAGTAGGGATGTCCGGCGGAGTGGATTCTTCAGCCGCCGCTTATCTGTTAAAAGAGCAGGGATATGATGTCATCGGCGTCACGATGCAGATATGGCAGGACGAAGAGACGGCGGTACAGGCGGAGAACGGCGGATGCTGCGGATTGTCCGCCGTAGAGGATGCGGGACAGGTGGCGCGGATACTCGGCATCCCTCACTACGTCATGAACTTCAGAAAGGAATTTCGGGAGAAGGTCGTGGATTATTTTACGGAAGCTTATCTGAAAGGCTGTACGCCCAACCCCTGTATCGCCTGCAACCGTTATGTAAAATGGGAGTCTCTTTTACAGAGAAGCATGGAGATCGGGGCGGACTATATCGCTACCGGGCATTATGCCAGAATCTTAAAGCTTCCGGGCGGAAGATATACTGTCGGAAACGCGGCGGCCGCAGCCAAAGATCAGACTTATGCGCTGTACGGGCTGACTCAGTATCAGCTGGCCCATACGCTTATGCCGGTGGGAGATTATACGAAAGAAGAGATCCGGCGGATTGCCGGCCGGGCGGGTCTTCCGGTCGCTTCCAAGCCGGACAGCCAGGAGATCTGTTTTATTCCGGATCACGATTATGCGGCTTTTATCGACCGCGCGGCAGAGGGCAGGGCGCCGGGAAAGGGAAAGTATGTGACGAAGGACGGCGCCGTGCTGGGAGAGCACCTGGGCATCACCCATTATACAATCGGGCAGCGCAAAGGCCTGAATCTGGCGATGGGGCGTCCCGTTTTTGTGACGGAGATCCGGCCGGAAAGCAATGAGGTCGTTATCGGGGATGCGGAAGATGTTTTCGGCGATACGCTGTTCTGCAACGAGTTGAATTTTATGGGAATAGAGGAGCTGTCGGAGCCAAGGGAGGCAGTAGCTAAAATACGCTATGCGCATCCGGGCGAGAGATGCCTGATCGAAAAGGCTGGCCCGGACAGGATCAAATGCAGCTTTCACAGGCCGGTCCGGGCGATTACGCCGGGACAGGCGGTCGTTTTTTACGACGGGGGATATGTGCTGGGCGGCGGCACGATCATGAGATCCGGGGATTTTTTTGGATAAAATAAGAAAATGTTAAGAAAATCTACTGTTTTCCTTCACGATATTTTCACGGAGCCTGTGATAAACTAATGTGAAAAGAAAGGAATGAGAGGAAAATGGTCGAATCGAAATATACGCATGTGAAGGTTAATAATGAAATAGAACTGTGTGAGGTCTATGATAAGGAGACAAAGGAAAAGGTGAAAAAAGCCTTTTTCGGCGCGGGAGTCTCCTTTTTTATCAAATTCAGGAAAGCGGCGCCGGGCAAAGAGGGCAGATTTATCATCTGTGTCAACAGCAGCCAGCGGGGCACGGCTAAAACGGCTATTCTCAGAAAGGTGCCCCGTGCAAAAGAGCTTGTCTGCTTTTTTGACGGCTCATATTTTATGAAAGGAGACGCTCCGCCTTTCAAACGTGCTGTAGTAGCGGAAACCACAGCCGGTTAGCATCGCTGCGGCACGGTCGAAGTAAGACGCGATGCGGCCGGGCGCATGGGCGTCGGAGCCGACCGTAACGATCTCGCCGCCGAGCTCTTTGTAGCGGCGAAGGATGGCTGTGCAGGGATTGGCTTCCCGCAGGCCGTTCGAGAGCCCGCCGGTATTGAGTTCAATGCCTTTGCCGTCCTGAATCAGCTTTTCCAGAATTTTGTCGAGGATATCCCGGTATTGCCCGTAAGTATATCCGCCGTCTTTCTGCGGACCGTAACGGACAATATAGTCCAGATGGCCGTAGACATCGAAATTGCTGAAGCATTTCAGATTCTCCAGAATGGATTCAAAGTATTCGCGGTAGGCTTCTTCCTGTTTCCTCCCCTCATAAAACGCCGGATAATAGGGGTCGCTGCCATTGCAGAGATGGGAGGAGCCGATGATGAAGTCGTATTCATGCGCCCTGGCAAAGGCCGCATTTTTTTTGGACAGATATGGCTGTAAGCCGAGTTCAACACCGAAAACAAGTGTTATTTTATCTGCGTATTTGTCCCTGCATCTTAGAAATTCATAAAGATAGGAGTCAGGATTCAAATCGAAAAATCCGGCGGGCGTTTCCGGCGAGACGGGGTAATCGAAGTCCTGATGTTCCGTGAAGCACATCTTTGTCAAGCCCATCCTGATACCCTGTAAGACCATTTTTTCCATTGGTGTGTCGGAATCTCCCGAAAAAGAAGAATGCAGGTGATAATCGGCTGTAATCGGCATAGTAAGCCTCCTTTTGTGATATAATGAGCGTTAGCGAGAAGAATAAGCCTGCTTATTCGGCGAGCGGCGAATGGCGGTTATTAACGAGCAAGCGTCCGATGAAATCGGACAAGGAGCGCTGAAAGCGCGAGCTTGCGAGTTTAAATGATATACTGCTTCAACAGACTGTGCGGTATATCCGGCACCGTATCAGTATAGTGCATTTCAGAAGGAATGGCAAGTGCCGCCAAATTATAAAATAGTTATAAATTTCCAATTATTTTCGATTTACACCTTGAATTTTATGGACAAATTAGGTAAAATAATTTTGCTGACAAAATTTTGTCAATCTGCATTTTATCTCTGCAGACTGGCAGAATAATATAAAATATTTTTATATTAGGAGGAAACGAAAATGGCAGTAAAAGTAGCAATCAATGGTTTTGGCCGTATCGGTCGTCTTGCATTCAGACAGATGTTCGGTGCAGAGGGATACGAGGTAGTAGCAATTAACGATTTAACAAGCCCTAAGATGCTTGCACACTTGTTGAAGTATGATTCTTCACAGGGCAGATATGAAAAAGGCGATACAGTTTCAGCCGGTGAAGATTCCATCACAGTTGACGGCAAGACTCTGAAGATCTACAAAGAGCCTGATGCTAACAATTGTCCTTGGGGCGAGCTTGGCGTAGATGTTGTTCTGGAGTGCTCAGGCTTCTACACATCCAAAGAAAAAGCACAGGCGCACATCAATGCCGGCGCTAAGAAAGTTGTTATTTCTGCGCCTGCAGGAAACGATCTTCCTACAATCGTTTACAATGTAAACCACACAACACTGACAAAGGATGACACAATTATCTCAGCGGCATCCTGTACAACGAACTGCCTGGCGCCTATGGCAAAAGCGCTGAATGATCTGGCAACGATCAAATCCGGTATCATGAGCACGATTCATGCTTACACAGGCGACCAGATGATTCTTGACGGTCCTCAGAGAAAAGGCGATCTGAGAAGGTCACGCGCAGGCGCTATCAACATCGTTCCGAACAGCACAGGCGCGGCGAAGGCAATCGGTCTTGTTATTCCCGAACTGAACGGCAAGCTGATCGGTTCCGCACAGCGTGTTCCTACTCCGACAGGTTCTACAACGATCCTCGTAGCGACTGTTGAGAAGTCCGTAACAAAAGACGAAATCAATGCGGCTATGAAAGCGGCGGCTAACGAGTCCTTCGGTTACAACGAGGAAGAAATCGTATCTTCCGACGTTATCGGCATGAGATATGGTTCACTCTTCGATGCAACACAGACGATGGTTGGCGCAGACAATCTGGTACAGGTTGTTTCCTGGTATGATAACGAGAACAGCTACACAAGCCAGATGGTAAGAACAATCAAATACTTCGCTGAATTACAGTAATTCGGGAAGCTTTGAAAATTTTAAGCTAAGATCTGTTAAGGTCCGGCCTCGTTGGGCCGGGCCTTATTTTAGTATGAAAGAAATAAAGAGTTTATATGGGCCGCTTTGGCGGCGGAATGGAGGAAAAAATGGGATTAAATAAAAAATCCGTAGATGATATCAATGTAAAGGGAAAACGCGTTCTCGTAAGATGCGACTTTAATGTGCCGCTGAAAAACGGTGAGATCACAGATGAGACCCGTATCGTTGCGGCACTTCCGACAATCAATAAATTGATCGGCGACGGCGCGAAAGTTATTCTCTGCTCCCATCTCGGCAAGGTAAAAGAGGGCCCTAATGAGAAAGAATCCCTCGCGCCGGTCGCAAAGAGACTGTCCGAGAAGCTTGGAAAAGAAGTGAACTTCGTTTCCGATTACAATGTAACAGGCGAAGCGGCGACCGCGGCAGTTGAGGCGATGCAGGAAGGCGACGTCGTGCTGCTTCAGAATACCCGCTTCCGCGGCAAAGAAGAGACAAAGAACGGCGAAGAGTTCAGCAAAGAGCTGGCTGACCTTGCGGACGCTTATGTATGCGACGCTTTTGGTTCTTCCCACAGAGCGCATGCTTCCGTAGCGGGCGTTACTAAATTTATCACTGAAAAAGGCGGAGAGAACGCAGTTGGTTATCTGATGCAGAAAGAAATCGATTTCCTCGGAAATGCAGTAGAAAATCCGGTAAGACCGTTCGTAGCGATTTTAGGCGGCGCGAAAGTTGCCGATAAGCTGAACGTTATCAATAACCTGTTAGAGAAGTGCGATACGCTGATCATCGGCGGAGGCATGGCGTTCACTTTCTTAAAGGCAAAAGGAATGGAAGTCGGCAATTCTCTCGTAGATGAGGAGAAAATCGATTACTGTAAGGAAATGATGGAAAAAGCGGAGAAGCTCGGCAAAAAGCTGTTACTTCCCGTTGATACGACGATTGCCGATCATTTCCCGGATCCGATTGACGGACCGATCGATGTGCAGGTTGTAGCGGCGGATCAGATTCCCGCTGATAAGGAAGGGCTTGATATCGGTATGGAGACGGCGAAATTGTATGCAGACGCCGTAAAATCGGCTAAGACGGTTGTTTGGAACGGACCGATGGGCGTATTCGAGAACCCGACGCTGGCGGCTGGTACGATTGCGGTAGCGAAAGCCCTTGCGGAAACGGATGCGACAACGATTATCGGCGGCGGCGACAGCGCTGCAGCGGTTAATCAGCTTGGCTTCGCGGACAAGATGAGCCACATTTCCACAGGCGGCGGCGCTTCCCTTGAATTCTTGGAAGGCAAGGAACTGCCGGGCGTTATGGCTGCGGACGACAAAACGGAATAAAATCGGCATAAAGAATCTCTATAGTAAACGACATAACAAATTGCACATCCCATCTCTTGCAAAAGCCATATACGCAAGCTTTTGCAAAGCTGAAATGGCAATTCTTAATGCCGTTAACTATAAGCTGATAAAAGACGTCAGCTAAGATATTCCAGATTATGCCGGAAAGAATGGCTTTATATGGGCCATTCTTCCAAATCTTGTGCGTGGAGCATAAGAGAATACGGGAAAATAGAATGCGTTAGGAAATGGAGAATAGAAAAATGGCGAGAAGGAAAATTATAGCCGGAAACTGGAAGATGAATATGACCCCCAGTCAGGCGGTTGCTTTGTGCGATGAACTGAAAGATCTGGTAAAATCCGACGAGGCAGACGTCGTATACTGCGTACCAGCGATCGATATTGTTCCGGTCGTAGAGGCTGTAAAGGGCACGAACGTAGAGGTTGGCGCCGAGAATATGTATTTTGAAGAAAAAGGCGCTTATACTGGCGAGATTTCTGCGGCGATGTTAAAGGATGCGGGCGTAAAATATGTGATTATCGGACATTCCGAGAGACGCGATTACTTTAAGGAAGACGACGCGCTTCTGAACAGGAAAGTGAAGAAAGCTCTGGAAGCGGGCCTGACACCGATTCTCTGCTGCGGCGAAACGTTAGAGCAGAGAGAAATGGGCGTAACGATGGATTGGATCAGATTGCAGATCAAGTCTGATTTGACCGGTGTTACCGCAGACCAGGTAAAAGGCATGGTCATTGCCTACGAGCCCATCTGGGCTATCGGCACAGGTAAGACGGCTACCACAGAGCAGGCTGAGGAAGTATGTAAGGGGATCCGTGACTGCATCGCTGAGATTTATGATGAAGCGACGGCAGAGGCAGTCCGCATTCAGTACGGCGGTTCCGTAAACGCTGGCAACGCGGCGGAGCTGTTCGCACAGCCTGATATCGATGGCGGTCTGGTTGGCGGCGCGTCTTTGAAGGCGGACTTTGGGAAGATTGTGA
The DNA here is from genome assembly GCA_023664485.1 of Bacteroides fragilis. Taxonomy (GTDB): domain Bacteria; phylum Bacillota; class Clostridia; order Lachnospirales; family Lachnospiraceae; genus UBA3282. Next base: position 66,564 of record JAMPFK010000012.1, read on the forward strand.
ATTATAAGTAAGTAGCAATATATACAATAAAAAATACCAGATATAGGGCATAAAACCCCTATATCTGGTATTTTTTTGTTAAAATTGAATAATATACTTGTGTTCGATAATGTTTTATAATGTTAGTAATATCACTTATAATTATCACTCAACTATCACTTTTGAACAGGAGATATTATCGAAGGGGAGTATAAGATATGGCAAGAAGGAAAGATGGAGAGGGAAGTATCAGGAAGTTAAAGGATGGTTCTTGGGAATGTCTGATGCAAAGCAAATATTTTAATGAAAATGGCAGGCCTAAACGGATTAAGAGGAAAGCAAAAACAGAACAGGAAGCAATAAAAAATTGCAGAATGGCTTTGAGGGCTTGGGAGAAGGAGTTTGAGAGGGGAAGGGATATAAAAATAGATAAAACAAGAACATTCGGTTCTTATATGGAAGAATATGTTGATAATATTGTAAAAAACAGAGGTGTTACAGGCAGCACATATAAAAGTTATATTTATGCCCTAAATGCCAATTTTTATAATTACAAAATTTCCCGGTTACAGCTGCATATGTTAAATACAGTTGAATTCGAATTATATTTTGATACGATTACCCATGACAAGAGCAGGAGAACTGCCAGTTTACCGATACAGTTATGCAAGCAGCTTTCTACTTGGTTATATGGTAAAAGTTTAATTCCGGAAGATTACGCAAAGTTTACGGAAACAAAATATGAAAAAAAGGATGAGTATTTTAGGAATAAAGAAAATGAGGAGAAGAATAGGAAACAGATTTTTACTGATGAAGATATTGTTAAATTTTATAACAGCTACAAACAAAATCTGTCTGAATATAGTTGTGTGATTTTGTTGCAGCTGGAAACAATGATGCGGGGCAGTGAAGTCCTGAATCTTCATCTTGAGGATATAGATTTTGATAACAATACGATAACAGTAAGAAGCACAATGGCAGAAAGGTTCAAAGACAATGATAAGACAAAGGGATTAGAGAAATATGAAAAGGTTCCAAAGGGTGGAAAAGAACGGGTAATATATATGAGTGAGTTTGCAAAAGAATTAGTTTTGTACATGATGGAGCAGACTAATCTTAGATCAGGGCATAATCCTAATAATTTGTTATATCCCAGTTTTTTAAAACATGGAAAAGTCAGAAGTTTGGATGCTTATGAAATCCAGCTGAAAGCCTTATGTGATAAAATCGGTATAGACAGAGATGTAAGACAGAGAAAGCAGCCATCCGGGAAGGTTATTAATGAAGGTTTAAATACCCATGCTTTAAGGCATACAGCCATTACGATTGCGAACACAAGTAAAAATGCAAATGTTGTTGTAAATGCTTTACAGGCAGGACATACAGCAATAAGAACGGAGAATATATACACACATAGTAATTTAAAAGCCCAAGAGCAGATTGAAACAGCAAGTAAATCTATTCTTAACCTGAAACCAGTTCAGTATTCTGATGAGCCCTATATAATACAACAAAAGATAGATAAAAAATTTGAAAATATGTCGGAACAAGATAAGGAATTATATGAAATGTATCAAAAATTGAAAGAGAAATTTGAATGAATAAAGTGTCTTTTGAGAGTTTTTCTATTAAAAGAAGCTGTTTTTTTGATATACTTTTAATTGTATTTAGGACACATTTTTAAGGAGCGTATAATGAGAAAGTTTGATTTAGGCAGGAACATTTTAGATGATACTGCAATTGTTGCGGCGATAGAAAAATATGTGGATGAATCTTTATATGATTATGCTGTTATGATAGATGGCGCGTGGGGATGCGGAAAGACATATTTTGTCCTCAAGACTTTAAAGGCAGGATTGATGGAACACGAAAAGAAAAAGGCGGAATCCATTAAGGGATATAAAAAGCGCAACATAATTTATATTTCTCTTTAGGGTGCAAAATCAATTGAGGATATTTCAAAAAAATTATGTGTGGAAGCCTATTTTGGAAGGACAGATAAAATGGGAAAGGCATTGAAGAAAGGAGCTGATGCAGTATCCTCTTTAGTGCCGATTGCGCTTGAAGTTGCCAAACCATTTACCGGGAACATTGAATTAAAGCAGGAGGACATTGGCAGCGTAATTGAGAGCTTTTTGCCAATAAAAAACAGCATATTGATTTTTGATGATCTGGAGAGATGTGATTGCCCAATTAATGAAATTTTGGGATATATCAATTCCTTTGTAGAACACGAGAAGATGAAAGTAATTATAGTAGCAAACCAAGAGGAAATAGGGAAAAGTGTTACTGAAAAGTCTAGGGAATTGCAATATCTTGTCGCAGCCGGCGGCAGGGATATTGACATTGAGCCTAAAAAAGAGCAAGATGCAATTTTACAATATTATAGGTCAAAAAATGAAAACTCTAATGATGGAAAACAGAAAGAACCAATTCATATTGAGCAATTGACAGAACATGTGGATAGGCTATTTGGTAAAAATATGGCCTATGAAAAAATAAGAGAAAAGCTGATAGGAATCACGTTGTATTATTATCCGGATTTGGAAAAGATTATGCAGACATTGATTCATGATTCCTCGATGAACATAGATTTGAAGACTTTGTTAAGAAAAAACGTTGACTTTTTCGTAAAGTATATGGATCAACTGGATCATTTGAATTTGAGGACTTTCCAGTTTTTCCTTTCAAAGATAGAAAGTTTATATAATGTTATAAGTGGGATTAAGAATCAGGCTCAGACTGTCTTTTTTGATTACATACTACAATATTGTTTTAAAATATGTGTGAATTATAAAGCAGGAACTTTGTTATATTTATGGGAACGAAAACAGGAGTATGGCAGCATAAAATTCAGTAAGCTGGATATTTTTGGTTCTTCGTTAGCGTTTCGGTTTGTCGATGATTTTGTAGTGGACAGTATTCTTGACAATAAACGTGTGGAAAGAATGCTGGAGATATATGAAGAAGAGTTTTTCCGGTTAAAAAGTGAACATGAAATGCCTTTCCGCAAATTAGAAAGTTCTTGGCATATTTTGGAGGATAGTGAGGTTGAAAAATATCTGGCAGAAACCATGGATGGCCTTTCAAAGAATGAATATAAAATAGGTGAGTATGCAAGAATGATTCCACTAATGTTACGGTTAGAGAAAATTGGCTTCTCGCCGGTTTATTTAGAAAAGGCACTTAACTATATGAAGGAAAATTTAAGGGCGCTTGGAAAGTGTGTAGCAATTGATGATTTATATCATCCGGGAGAAGATAAGGACATAAACCAACGAACAAAAGAATTATTGGATGAATTAAATCAGTTCACGCAGGAATCATTTAAAGAAAATATAAGGGATACAATAGGAGAAATCATAGTTGGTAATGAAGGTTGGGCAAGCAGGCTGCTTGACTATGTGCAAAACAACAGGCAGGATATTCATAGAAGCAGCGGTTTTTTAGCACAGTTAGATACTGAATGTTTGACTGCTAAAGTGCAGGAATCTACATCTGAAGATATATATGATTTCCGTTCATGTCTTTTTCGGGTTTATGACAACCAGTTTATGCATGGGGTATTAGATGAAGAAAGAGAAGATGTGGAAAAACTGCTGCAAGGGATTATGGAGAGTGGGCGAGATGGCTATGACAGAATCAAATGTATGCAATTAGATTGGCTGATAAACGCATTGAAAAAAATACTTATGGAATATATGAAACCAAAGGAATAGTCAAAGCTGGACATCAAAATGATAGAAAGAATGGTTTATGTATGGGATTGTATATGGTATATGGAAAAATTTCTGTGGAATA
>JAMPFK010000013.1 GCA_023664485.1 Bacteroides fragilis
TTCGACAGGGGTCTTGCAGCTGGAGAAGCTATCCGCAGGCGATGCGTCAAATCGCAAATCTAAATATAAACGCTGAAGATAATTTAGCATACGCTGCCTAAGGGCAGCTGTCCGCCTTAGTGCACCTGCACATTAAGAACCGGGCATCGACGATGCAGGAAACGACACCGGCAAAGCTTTGAGCCGGCGGGCGTATCATGAAGCTACTGAATGTATCGGGGCGTCTGCTTCCTGATACAGGAGGGAATGAGGAGTAATCCGCAACGGCAGACTATGATAGTAGAAGGACAGGGAACAGGCTTTTGGACACGGGTTCGACTCCCGTCTGGTCCACTTACAAAATCGGGAGAAGCGGAAGAGGTGAATGTATGCCGACGGAAAAGGAATTAACGGACTTAGGCAAATTTGAGAATCGGCAGCAATCAATATGGCGAAATGGATGATATCGGCGAAGAAGGCTGACTTTGCGGGAATCGCGGAAACATTTCAGATCGATCCCGTTATCGCGCGTATTATACGGAACAGGGATATTGTCGGGGATGAGGAAATCGATCTGTTTCTGCATGGAACATTGGAGAATCTGCATGAACCGCGGCTGCTTTATGATATGGAGAAAGCGGTCGCTTTTATGCTGTCTCAAATCGAAAAAGGGGCGTCTGTCCGGATCATCGGCGACTATGATATCGACGGTATCTGCGCCGCCTATATTTTACTGCGCGGTCTGCGGTTCTGCGGGGCGGAGGCGGATACGGTCATACCGCACCGGATAAAGGACGGTTACGGGCTGAACGACAACCTGATCGAAGAGGCGCATCGGGAGGGCATCGATACGATCATTACCTGCGATAACGGTATCGCGGCCGCAGAGCAGATTTCCTATGCGAAAGAGCTGGGCATGAGCGTTATTGTGACGGACCATCATGAGGTGCCTTACGAAACAACAGAAGATGGGAAGAGGAAAGAGATCCTTCCGTCGGCGGAGGCCGTTATCGATCCGAAACAGGAGAAATGCAGTTATCCTTATGACGGCATCTGCGGCGCGGTGGTGGCTTATAAATTCGTACAGGCGCTGACCGGAGAATACGGCGGGCGGCCGGACCGGGCGCCGGAACAGGACGCGGCGCGCAGGGAGCTGCTTTGCGAGCTTTTGGAGTTCGCTGCCTTTGCTACGGTAGGGGATGTAATGGAGCTGCGGGATGAGAACCGCATTCTTGTTAAATACGGCCTGCGGCAGATCGCACGCACGAAAAATCCCGGACTGAAGGCGCTGCTGGAGGTGAACGGCCTGCAGGGAAAGCCCCTGTCGGCTTATCACATCGGTTTCGTGCTCGGCCCCTGCCTGAACGCGACGGGCAGGCTGGATACCGCCCTCAAAGCGCTGCAGATGTTTGAATGCGGGGATTTTGCGCGGGCGGTCACGATCGCCGGAGAATTAAAGGAATTAAATGACAGCAGGAAAGAAATGACGAGGAGGGGGACAGAGCAGGCCGCGGAGATGATAGAGGGCGGCCCCCTGAAAGCAGACCGCGTTCTGGTCGTCTTTCTGCCGGACTGCCACGAAAGCCTGGCGGGAATCATTGCCGGGAGGATCAAAGAAAAATATCATAAGCCGGTTTTTGTGCTGACGCGGGGAGAAGAGGGCGTCAAGGGTTCCGGACGCTCGATCGAAGCTTATCATATGTATGAGGAGATGACCCGCTGTAAGCATCTTTTCACGCGGTACGGCGGGCACAAAATGGCTGCAGGCCTGTCGATGCCGGAGGAAAATATAGAAGAATTCCGGCGGATTCTGAACCGGAACTGTCTTTTATCCGATGAAGATTTTACTGAGAAGATCGTAATCGACGTGCCGATGCCGCTGTCTTATATCCGGATGGATTTCGTGAAGCAGCTCCGGGTGCTGGAACCGTTCGGAAACGGAAACGCGAGGCCTGTTTTTGCCCGGAAAAATATACATATACTGCATGGCAGGATTCTGGGAAAAAATGAAAACGTGGGAAAGTACCGGATACAGGATGAAGAGGGAAATCTGTTCGAGATGATTTATTTTGGCGATCTGCCGGAGTGGCATACTTTTCTGGCGGAGAATTTCGGGGAAAAAGAGCGGGAAAGGCTTTATCGTGAAGGAAGCGGGAAAATTGTCATTCAAATGATATATTACCCGGACATCAATGTCTATCAGGGAAAAGAGAGTCTGCAGATCGTAATGCAGGATTATCGGTGCGAAGAGAAGGCCCAAAACCCATAGCGGGGTTTCGGGGACGATGTGCCGCCAGGGGCGGCGGAAAGGTGTGCATATGATACTTACAGTAACATTGAACCCGGCGGTTGATAAAATGTATACTGCCGGAGAACTGATTACGGGGCATACGAACAGAATGCGCACGGCGATGTCTTTTGCAGGCGGAAAAGGCATCAACGTGGCGAAGGTGCTGCGGCAGTACGGGCAGCTCGTGTGCGCGACCGGTTTTCTGGGCGGTTATGCGGGGGATTTTATTGAAGATACGCTGCTCGATAAACGGGTAGAGTGCCAGTTCATCCGGGTAGAGGGTGAGACGAGGAGCAATATCAATATTCTGGCGGACGACGGTTATGCGACGGAAATCATAGAGCCGGGGCCGCTTATCGGGGAGGAGCCGTTAAAAGAATTTCTCACGCTGTATGATGAGCTGGCGGAACAATGCGAGATCGTCGTTCTGTCGGGAAGCGCGGCCAGAGGCCTCCCGGAGGATATTTATAAGACGCTGATTGAAAAGGCGCGTTTAAAAGGGATCAGGACGATGCTCGATGCAAGCGGGGAAAGCCTGCGGCGCGGCATAGAAGCCAAACCGTATTTCGTGAAACCGAATCAGAAGGAATTAGAATATATCGCCGGGCATAAACTGATAAACAGGGAAGCGGTCATCGAAGCCGCGGTAGAGCTTCACAGGAGAGGGATCGGCCATGTGGCCGTATCGATGGGAAAGAACGGTTTATTGTATGTCTGCAGCGGCGGCGTGGTATATTATGCCAGGGCGGAAAATGTTCAGGCGTTGAATACGGCGGGCTGCGGCGACTGCGTGGCGGCGTCCTATGCGATGTCCTTTATGAAAAGGGATTCAAAGGAAGAGGCGATACGGCGGGCTGCGGCCATTTCAGCGGCCAATGCGACAACCCTGAAATGTGTGGACGTCCCGTTCGGCATGGCGGAAGAATTGTATGAGAGCATTACGGTAGAGAAATTGAGGTAGGGAACACACCGAAAAAGCCTGAGGAATCTCAGGCTTTTTCGTATTTTCTTATGAGGGGGGAGATAGTGAGTTATCAACTATCCTGATTATTATCATAATTTGTAAATGTGTCTAAACTGTGTTTTCTTTCTTATAAAAATATAAACTAACCTTAATAAAAACATAAAGTTCCATAAAGAAAATGTGAAAAGTTGAAAAAGAGTGTATTTCGTGATATTTTATATAATGAGATTACATGTTCATAAGAACAGATAATGGAGGTTATATGAGCAGATTAAGGGAATTACTGGCGGATTTGGAGTATGAGTGTATCAGAGGTACGGAAGATATCGAGGTGACAGAGGTTGTTTATGATTCCAGAAAAGTGACAGAGGGAAGCCTTTTTATCTGTATTCCGGGCGCGAATGCAGATGGGCATGATTTTGCCGCGCAGGCCGCGGAAGCCGGGGCCCGCGGCCTCGTCGTACAGAAAGAGGTCATGCTTCCGGAAGAAGCGGAGGCGACGGTCATCCGGGTAACGGATACGCGGTATGCGATGGCCTTTATCTCGGCGGCTTATTTTGGAAATCCGGCAAAGAGGCTCAGGGTCATCGGCATTACCGGAACGAAGGGGAAGACGACGACGACTTATCTGATCAAAAGCATTTTGGAGCAGGCAGGGCACAGGGTCGGGCTGATCGGGACGATCGAAGTCATTATCGGCGATATGCATATCCATGCGGACAATACGACGCCGGAGTCCTATCTGATACAGCAGTATTTTAAACAGATGGCGGATGAAGGATGCGATACGGTGGTGATGGAGGTATCCTCGCAGGGGCTGATGCTCCACAGGACACAGGGGTTTATTTTTGATCTGGGTATCTTTACGAACATCGAGCCGGATCATATCGGCCCGAACGAACACAGAGATTTCGACGATTATCTGGCCTGCAAAAGCCTGCTGTTCAGACAATGCCGCGTCGGTATCGTAAATAAAGACGATGAGCACTGGGAAAAAGTGACCGCGGGGCATACCTGCCGGCTGGAGACCTACGGTATTGAGACGGATGCCGGCTTGAAGGCGGAAAATTTACAGCTGCTGTCCGGCGGCGGGAAGCTGGGTGTTTCTTTTGACGTAAAAGGGCTCATGAATTTCCACGCGGCGATTTCCATGCCGGGCCGGTTCAGCGTTTACAACGCGCTGACGGCGATCGCTGTCTGCCGGCATTTCGGCGTGCCGGAGGAGGCGGTGCAGGGAGCGCTCGAACAGGCGAAGGTAAAAGGGCGTATCGAGCTTGTTAAGGTATCGGAAGAGTTTACGCTGATGATCGATTATGCTCATAATGCGATGGCGCTGCAAAGCCTGCTCTCTACCTTAAAAGAATACCGGCCGCACCGGCTTATCAGCGTATTTGGCTGCGGAGGCAACCGCTCTAAGCTGCGGCGGTACGAGATGGGGGAGGTCAGCGGAAAGCTGGCGGATTTAACGATCATTACTTCCGACAATCCCCGGTACGAAGAGCCGCAGGCGATCATCGAGGATATTAAAACGGGGATCGGGCGGACGGATGGAAAGTATCTGGAAATCTGTGACAGAAAAGAAGCGATCGCCTATGCGATAGCACACGGAGAGCCGGGCGATATTATCGTGCTGGCAGGCAAAGGGCACGAAGATTATCAGGAGATAAGAGGGGTCAAATATCCGATGGATGAGCGGGAGCTGATTCAAAGCGTGATGAGAGCTTCCGGGTCTGCGCAGAGCGGGACCGGGGGATTTTAGATTTATCATGCAGATTTTTCTTTATGTGAAAAGAATGCCTGGAATACAGGTATTTTCCAGATTTTGCAGGAGCGGGAACAGATGATTACAATGGAAAACGGGCGGTATGCGGATGTTATCGTTGAGATTTCCCATGAGAAAGTCGATAAAGCGTTTCAGTATATTATCCCGGAAGAGCTGTTGGGAAAGGTGGCGCCCGGCGTCCGGGTGCATGTGCCTTTCGGTCAGGGGAATAAAGACCTGACAGGATATGTGGTCGAACTTTCCGACCGGGCGGATTATCCGGTGGAGAAGCTGAAAGAAATACGCTGTATCGACGAAAAGGGAACGACGCTGGAAAGCGGCCTGATTCAGACGGCATACTGGATGAAGAGCCATTATGGCTCCACGATGATTACGGCCCTGAAAACAGTGCTTCCGGTCAAGCGGAAGCTGAAACGGCCGGAAAGAAAAAAGATCATGAGGCGCTGCGGCCGGGAGGAGATCGAAAGACAGATAACAGAGTGCGTGAAAAAACACCAAAATGCGAAGGTCAGGGTCTTAGAAGCGCTGCTGACGGAAGAAATACTGCCTTATACGCTGATCCGGGAAAAACTGAACGTAGCCGCGCCTACGCTGAACAGTCTGGAAAAACAGGGCGTCATCGCAATCGAAACGGAAAACTATTATCGGAATCCCGTCAGAAGAATCGCCGGACGGGAGGCTGCCAGGACATTGAGCGGAGAGCAGCGTTTTATTATAGAGGATGTTATGAAAGATTACCGGGAGGGCAGACCGGGCGCCTATTTGATCCACGGAATTACCGGGAGCGGTAAAACGGAAGTCTATCTGGGCATTATCGGACAGATGATCGCGATGGGGAAACAGGCGATCATGCTGATTCCGGAAATTGCACTGACATATCAGACGCTTCTGCGTTTTTATAAGAGATTTGGAGACCGGGTCTCCGTCATGAATTCAACTTTGTCTATGGGGGAAAAATATGACCAGATGGAACGGGCCAGACGGGGAGAGCTGGACGTGATCATCGGTCCGCGTTCGGCGCTTTTTACGCCTTTTCCCGATCTGGGCGTTATTGTGATCGACGAAGAGCACGAGAACAGCTACAAAAGCGAAACCATGCCCAAATACCACGCGCGGGAAACGGCGATACAGATCGCGTCCATGAAAAGGGCAAGCGTGGTGCTTGGCTCCGCGACGCCTTCTCTGGAAGCCAGTTATCGCGCGGAAAAAGGGGAATATAAACGGTATCGGTTAAAAGAACGCCTGACAGGCGGTACGCTGCCGCAGGTCCATACCGTTGATCTGCGGGAGGAATTAAAGGCGGGGAACCGCTCCATTTTCAGCCGGAAGTTAAAGAGCCTGATGGAACGGCGGCTGGCGGCGGGGGAGCAGACCATGCTCTTTCTCAACCGCAGAGGGTATGCGGGCTTTATTTCCTGCCGGGCGTGCGGATATGTCATGAAGTGCCCGCACTGCGACGTTTCGCTGTCGGAGCACCGGAACGGAAAGCTGGTCTGCCATTACTGCGGCTATGAAGAAATGCGGCCGAAGCTGTGCCCTTCCTGCGGTTCCAGATATCTGCTCGGTTTTAAAGCGGGAACGGAACAGATCGAAGAGGCCGTCTGTAAAGAATTTCCGGGGGCGCGGGTGCTGCGGATGGATGCGGATTCTACGAGAAGCAGGGAGAGTTATGAAAAGATATTATCGGCGTTCGCGGACGGCAAAGCGGATATTCTCATCGGCACCCAGATGATCGTCAAGGGGCACGATTTTCCGAATGTAACGCTGGTCGGTATTCTGGCGGCGGATCTGTCTTTGAACCAAAACGATTACCGGGCGGGAGAACGGACCTTTCAGCTTTTGACCCAGGCGGCAGGCCGGGCGGGCCGGGGAGAAAAACCGGGGGAAGTCGTGATTCAGACTTATCAGCCCGAACATTACAGCATCGTCCACGCCGCCAATCAGGATTACGAGGGCTTTTACGAAGAGGAAATCGTATACAGGGAGCTGCTGCAGTACCCGCCGGCCGCGCATATGCTGGCGATACTCGTTATTTCCGGCACAGAAGAGCAGGGAGAGCGCACGCTGGAAAGCTTTTCACATCTGGTAAAGGAGCGTTTCGGCGCCGATAAGGCGTTGACGATGATCGGTCCCGCGCCGGCGGCCATTTCCAAAATAAACGATTTATACAGGCACATGCTGTATTTGAAGCATTCCGATTACGAAGTGCTTGTTCAGATAAAAGATATGCTGGAAGCATATGGCAGGGAACAGGATTTAAAAAATCAGAGCGTTCAGTTTGATTTCGATCCGATGAATACATACTAAAAGAAGAGGACAGAAAGGGAAAAGAAAATGGCGATTAGAAAGATTAGGGAAATGGGAGAATTCGGAGAGTCCGTGCTGCACAAGCCGTGTAAGGAGGTTAAGGAAATTACGCCGCGGGTACGGGATCTGATCGACGATATGTTCGAGACTTTGTATGAGGCGGACGGCGTCGGCCTTGCCGCGCCGCAGGTCGGCATCCTGAAAAAGATCGTTGTGATAGACGTGACGGGCGAGGACCCGATTCTTCTGATCAATCCGAGGGTGCTTGAGACGAGCGGCGAACAGACCGGCTATGAAGGATGCCTGAGCGTGCCGGGGAAGACAGGGCGCGTGACGAGGCCGAATTATGTGAAGCTGCTCGCTTATGACGAAAACCTGAGGCCTTTTGAAATCGAGGGGACGGAACTGCTCGCGCGGGCGATGATGCACGAAATGGATCATCTCGACGGACATATTTATGTGGAAAAGGTAGAAGGGCCGCTGCAGAATGTTGAAGATGTGGAGAATGAAGAATAGTCAGCGTGGGAAGAGAGACCTGTGTCTCGAACATCGCTGGCTGGGAAAAAGAGGAAGGCAGGGTGATTGGATGAAAATCGTATATATGGGAACGCCGGATTTCGCGGTGGGCGCGCTGCAGGCACTCGTCGAGGCAGGGCATGAGGTCGCGGCGGTCGTGACACAGCCGGATAAGCCGAAAGGCCGGGGGAAAGAGATGCAGATGACACCGGTAAAAGCATGCGCGCTCCGTTACGGGATTCCGGTTTTTCAGCCCGCAAAGGTTAAAACGCCGGAAGCGGTGGAAACGCTGCGCAGCTATGGGGCGGACGTGTTCGTCGTGGCGGCTTTTGGACAGTTCCTTTCCGAAGAGATCCTGGCGATGCCGCGCTATGGCTGTATCAATATCCACGCCTCCCTTCTGCCGAAATACCGGGGAGCGGCGCCGATTCAGCGCGCGATTCTGGACGGCGAAAGAAAGACCGGCATCACGATCATGCAGATGGATAAGGGAATCGATACGGGCGATATCCTGTTGCAGCGTGTCGTGTCGATCGACGAAAAGGAAACCGGAGACAGTCTGCATGATAAGCTGGCGCACGAGGGTGCGGAATTGATCGTGGAGGCTCTGTGGAAACTGGAAGCGGGAGAGCTCGTGCCGGAAAAACAGGACGACGGGGCTTCCTGCTATGCGAAGATGCTCGATAAGTCGATGGGGAAAATCGACTGGCAGCAGAGCGCGGTACAGATCGAGCGGCTGGTGCGGGGATTAAATTCATGGCCGGGCGCGTATACTTCTTTTCATGGGAAAACTTTGAAGCTGTGGGGAAGCGAGGTCCGGAACGGCCCGCAGGAACAGGACGGCGGACGAAAAGCCTGTGCGCAGGATGGGAGCGGCTGTGTTCCGGGAACGATAACGGCGGTGGAAAAGAAAGCCTTTTATGTACAGACCGGGGCTGGCACGCTGAAAGTCACGGAAGTACAGCTGGAAGGCAAAAAACGGATGGCGGTCCAGGCATTTCTGCCCGGCTGTCAGATGAAACCGGGAGAAACGCTGGTTTAACGAAAGGAGCGGATAGATTATGAGATATTACGGCGGATATTACGGGATGTATTTCGACCCCACTTACTGGCTGGTCATTATCGGTGCGGCGCTCTGTATGATAGCGCAGATCCGCGTGAGCGCTACGTTTAAAAAATATACGAAAATAAGGAGCAGGAGCGGTATGACGGGGGCGCAGGCGGCGCAGAGGATTCTGGAGCTTTCCGGTATTTACGATGTGCGGGTGGAGCATATCAGGGGAGAGCTGACAGATCATTATGACCCGTCGTCGAAGGTGCTAAGGCTTTCCGATGCCACTTACGGCTCAACTTCCGTAGCCGCGATCGGCGTTGCGGCGCACGAGTGCGGACATGCGCTTCAGCATAACAGAGGCTATGCGCCGTTACGGATCAGAACGGCGCTCGTTCCGGCGGCCAATATCGGCACCAAACTGGGAATTCCGATTATTCTGCTGGGGGTGCTGTTCGGCATGAACCAGCTTTTTATTCAGATCGGCATCTGGGTGTTTGCGCTTGCGGTATTGTTTCAGATCGTTACGCTGCCGGTAGAATTTAACGCGTCGGGAAGAGCGCTCAGGATGCTCGGCGATTACGGGCTGATGAGCGGCGATGAGACAAGCGGATGCCGCAAAGTGCTTGGCGCGGCGGCGCTGACTTATGTTGCGGCGGCGGCATCTTCCATATTACAGCTGTTACGGCTCATCCTTTTATTCGGGAATAATAACAGAAGAAGAGATTGACAATGAATATAAGAGAGATTATCATAGAAATCCTGCTGGAGTTGGAGAAAACGGATGGGTATATGAATCTGCTGCTGGCGGATGTGCTGGAGAAATACGATTATCTGGAGCCAGGAGAAAAGGCCTTTATCAAGCGTGTCACGCAAGGCTGCGTCGAGCGCGGGATTCAGGTCGATTATGTGCTGGACGGCATTTCCAGGGTGCCGGTAAAGAAAATGAAGCCTTTTATCCGGGCGCTTTTGCGGATGAGCGCATATCAGTTGCTTTTCATGGATGCGGTTCCCGACGCCGCGGTCTGTAATGAGGCGGTGAAACTCGCGAAGAAAAGAAGCTTCGGTTCTCTGCAGGGGTATGTCAACGGGGTATTGAGGAATCTTTCGAGACAGAAACAGTCGATTGGATATCCCGATGCGGAGAGGGAGCCGGTGAAAGCCTTTTCCGTCCTGTATTCCATGCCAGTCTGGCTGGTGGAATATTTCCTGCGCCTGTATGGACAGGAGACGACGGAAAAAATGCTGCGGGCTTTTCTGAAAAGAAGACCGGTAACGGTCCGGCTGGAAGAAGGGCTGACGGAGAAAGAGAGGGAAGCGCTGCTGGGTTCCTGGATACGGAAGGGCGTTGCGGTGAAGGGACATCCCTATCTGTCCTATGCGGTGCAGGTAGAGAAAACGGAGGGAATCAGGCATCTGCCCGGCTATGGGGAAGGGCTTTTTGCGGTACAGGATGTCAGTTCTATGCTGGCTGTGGAAGCGGCGGGGATCGAAAAAGGCCGGACGGTCCTGGATCTCTGCGCGGCGCCGGGAGGAAAATCGCTCCATGCGGCCTCTAAACTGGCGGGAACGGGAAGCGTGCTTTCTTTTGATGTTACGGAAGCAAAACTGCTGCGGATGGAAGAGAACAGGCGGCGGATGCGCCGGGAGAATATGAAAACGGCGGTCGGGGACGCGCGGAACTATCGGGAAGAGTTGTATCAGTCCGCGGATGTCGTGCTGGCGGATGTTCCCTGTTCCGGGCTCGGCGTCATCGGAAGAAAGCCGGATATCAAGTATCATGTGACGGAGCGGTCGCTTGCGGAAATTACGGCGCTGCAGAAAGAAATCCTGCAAAATGCCGCGGCTTACGTCAAGCCGGGCGGGATTCTGCTGTATAGTACCTGTACGATCGTGCCGGAGGAAAACGAAAAGATGGTGGAATGGATTTGTAAGACGTTTCCTTTTGTGCCGGAGGGGATGCGCGCGCTCCTGCCCGAAGGGCTGCCGGAGGAATTGAGGAAGGCGGCGGATACGGGAATGATGCAGCTGCTTCCGGGAGTGCATGAAACGGACGGATTCTTTTTTGCAAGACTGCGCAGAATGTGAAGTATGGGAAGAAGTCCTGATCCATTCTGTAATCAGAGGAAAGGAAATCAATAATGGAGATGGAAGAAAAACCGGATATCAAATCGCTTACCCTGCCGCAGCTGCAGAAGGCGTTGGAGCAGTTTTCCGAACCGTCCTACCGGGCGAAGCAGCTGTATGAGTGGATGCACCGGAAGCTGGCGGCTGATTACGGGGAGATGACAAATCTGCCAAAAGCCTTCCGGGAAAAATGCGGGGAATCTTTTACCTATACCGCGCTCAGGGCGGTGAAGGTGCAGGAATCCCGGATAGACGGCACGAAGAAATTTTTGTTTGCGCTGCCAGACGGGAATCTGGTGGAGAGCGTGTGGATGCGGTACAGGCATGGAAATTCGGTCTGTATTTCCTCGCAGGCCGGCTGCCGGATGGGCTGTAAGTTCTGTGCTTCCACGCTGAATGGATGGGAACGGAATCTGCTGCCCTCTGAAATGCTCGACCAGATTTATGCCATCACGAGGCTGACCGGAGAGCGGGTCTCCAACGTGGTCGTGATGGGGACCGGGGAGCCGCTCGACAATTATGACAATCTGCTTCGTTTTCTGACGCTGCTGACGGATGAGAACGGGCTGCATATCAGTCAGCGGAACGTTACCGTTTCCACCTGCGGCATCGTGCCCGGTATCAGAAAGCTGGCCAGGGAGCGGCTGCAGATCACGCTGGCCCTGTCGCTGCATGCGGCGACGGATGAAAAACGGCGGAGCCTGATGCCGGTAGCCAGGCGGTATCCGCTGGATGAATTGATGTATGCCTGTACATACTATTTTGAAAAGACCGGGCGGCGGATTACGTTTGAATACAGTCTGGCGGATGGCGTGAACGATACAAAAGAGGATGCGGAGAAGCTTACGGCCCTGATAAAGCCGCTGAACTGCCACGTCAATCTGATTCCGATAAATCCGGTCAAAGAGCGGAATTTCAGGCAGTCCGACAGGCGGGCGGTGGAAGGATTTAAAAATAAACTTGAAAAAAATGGAATAAATGTTACTATTAGAAGGGAAATGGGCAGAGATATAGACGGCGCCTGCGGGCAGCTCAGGAGAAGCCATATGATGGAGCAGGCAGAGTAAAGGGCGCGGTCATAGGAGGAGAATGCAGTGCTGAGGTCCTATGCAGTTACAGATATTGGACATAGAAGACAAATCAATCAGGATTTTGTTTACCTTTCGGAAACTCCCGTTGGAAATCTTCCGAACCTTTTTATGGTTGCGGACGGTATGGGCGGACATAATGCGGGAGAATTTGCTTCCCGGTATGCGGTGGAAACGATCGTGGAGGAAGTGAAGGCTTCCTTTGAGAAGAATCCGACGATCATTCTGGGAAAAGCGATCGGTAAGGCCAACGCCTATATCAGAAAAAAGGCGGGCGAAGACAGGGCGCTTATGGGTATGGGTACGACGATCGTTATCGCGACCTGTATCGGCAGGTACCTGGAAGTGGCGAATGTAGGAGACAGCAGACTCTATCTTATCAACGACAGGATAGAGCAGGTTACGATAGATCATTCTCTTGTGGAAGAGATGATTCAGCGGGGCGGCATTGACAGAAGGTCGGCAAGGAACCATCCGGATAAGAATATTATTACAAGAGCGCTCGGCGCAAGGAACACGGTCGAGGCGGACTTTTTCAATCTGGAACTGGAGACCGGCGATATTGTGCTGCTCTGCTCAGACGGTCTGACGAATATGGTGGAGGATGAAGACATACGGAAGATTTTAAAGAGTGGGGGAAGTCTGAAAGAAAGAGCGGAAACACTGGTCGGGATGGCCAATGAGAACGGCGGCAAGGATAATATTTCCGTGGTCATTATTGAACCGTCGGCGGATGAGATGTAGATGTTGAATAAAAAGCGTATTCAACTTTTGAATTTAATGCGCGTCGCAACGCGCGGATAGGTGTAAATATGATTAAAATTGGAATGATAATCGGCGACCGGTACGAGATTCTGGAAAAGATCGGTACCGGCGGAATGTCGGATGTATATAAAGCAAAAGATCATAAACTGAACCGTTTTGTGGCGGTCAAGGTGTTGAAACAGGAATTCAGCGAAAATGAAAATTTCGTTTCCAAGTTCCGCATCGAGGCGCAGGCCGCCGCAGGCCTGATGCACCCGAATATCGTCAACGTTTATGACGTCGGGGAGGAAGGCGGCATCTATTATATCGTAATGGAGCTGGTAGAGGGCATTACGCTGAAAAAATATATCGAAAAAAAGGCAAGGCTTTCCGCCAAAGAGGCTATCAGCATTGCCATCCAGGTTTCCATGGGAATCGAATCGGCACATAACAATCATATTATCCATCGGGATATCAAGCCTCAGAATATTATTATCTCCAAAGAAGGCAAGGTTAAAGTGACAGATTTTGGTATTGCGAAAGCGGCGACCAGCAATACCATTACGTCGAACGTCATGGGTTCGGTGCATTATACGTCGCCGGAACAGGCGAGAGGCGGCTACAGCGATGAAAAGAGCGATATATATTCGCTCGGCGTCACCATGTTCGAGATGCTGACGGGCCGTGTCCCTTTTAACGGGGAAACGACGGTGGCGATTGCCATCAAACATATTCAGGAAGAGCTTCCTTCGCCGAGAGAGTTCGTGGCGGAAATTCCGATCAGCGTCGAGCAGATCGTATGCAAATGCTGTCAGAAGAGCCCCGACAGGCGGTATCAGTCCATGGGCGAGCTGATCGTCGATTTGAAACAGTCGCTGATGAACCCGGATGAAGATTTTGTCAAGGTCGTGGATCCCGACGAGGAAGCATCGACCAGAATGATTACCGACAAAGATATGGTGCAGATCAAGCGTCAGTCCGACAGAAGGGATTCCATGGACGAGGCGATGCACCTGAGGAAAAATGAAGATTATTACCGGGATGACCGCTATGATGATGACGAAGAGGACGACGAGGATTATTACCGGAATGGCCGTTATGACGACGAGGAAGAGGATGATGAGGACGACGAAGACATCGATGACGAATATTATGAAGAGTATGATGACGATGACGACGATGATTACGACCCCAAAATGGAGCGGATCACGACGATTCTTGCCGTCGTTGCCGCGCTTTTGATCGGCGGTATCGTTGTTTTCATCGTAGGCCGTACGCTGGGCGTCCTTCCTTTTGAAAAGGCGGAGGCCGGAGAAGAACAGGAACAGGAGGAAGAACCGGAGCAGGTGGAGATGGCTGCGGTAGAGGGTAAGACGCTGGATGAGGCGAAGCGCGCACTGATTGAAATCGGCTTAACGCCCGAAATTGAATATGAAGTGACGGATGCCTATGAGGCGGGGACGATTATCCGGGCGAGTGTGAAAGCCGGGACGATGACGGATAAGAACACCAATGTCATTTTAACGGTGGCGGAAGCGAACGAACTGATCACTGTGCCCGATGTGCACAGCAAGACGCAGGCGGAAGCGACTTCTATACTGGAAAAGGCGGGATTTATCGTCAATGCAACGGAGAGCTATGACGCCAATGTGCGGAGCGGCAACGTTATTTCCCAGTCGCCCGGAGCGGGCGACGGTGCGCCGTCCGGTTCTTCCGTTACCATCTGGGTGAGCCAGGGGGCGGAAAGCACGAAAGTACGGGTGCCAAATGTGACCGGTCTGGAAGAGATGGACGGCGTAGCGTTGCTGACGGAAAGCAATCTGAGCGTTGGTACGATTACGCAGGTCAATAACGAAGATGCGGCTTTAACGGATAAGATCTGTTATCAAAGCTATTCTGAGGGTTCCTGGGTGGACAGCGGAACAATTATCGACCTGAAAGTCAGCATCGGGCCGACGGCTGTTACCTACAAATTTGTCGATGATATTACGGCGCCGACGGAAGACGGCGAGTACCATGATGGTCTGCCCGTTACCGTTATCGTCACGGCAGCGGACGGCACACAGCTGTTAAATACACAGACGACGACGTTCCCGCTGGCAGTGAATTATACGGGCATTCAGGCGGAGACCGGCGTGATTCAGTTCATTTTTACGGTTACCACGAACCCTGTGACGACTACCGATCCCAATACGGGCGAGACGGTCATTGTTGACGGGACTTCGACAGAAAAAACGGTGACGAGAGGCGTCACATTCGTTGCAGAGTGAGAGTAAATGACAGGAAAGATCGTTAAAGGGATTGCGGGATTTTATTATGTGCATATAGAGGATCAAGGCGTTTATGAGTGTAAGGCCAGAGGGATTTTCCGAAATCAGCACAGGAAGCCGCTCATAGGGGACAATGTTTCGGTCGTGATATTGGACGAACAGGAAAAAGAAGGAAATATCACGGAAATTCTGCCGCGGAGGAACGAGCTGCTGCGTCCGGCGGTGGCCAATATCGATCAGGCGCTCGTGATTTTTGCAATCGTAAAGCCGAATCCGGATTTTAAACTGCTGGACAGGTTCCTGATTCGGATGGAGCAGCAGAAGCTGAAGAGCATTATCTGCTTCAACAAACAGGATATCGCTTCTGAGGAAGAAAAAGAAGCGGTTTGCAGGGCCTACGGAATGTGCGGTTACCGGACGCTGTTCATCAGCGCGCACCGGGAAGAAGGGCTGGGAGAGCTGCGGGAACTGCTTGCAGGCAGAACGACGGCTTTGGCCGGGCCAAGCGGTGTCGGCAAATCGACGCTCATCAATGCGCTTGCGCCGGAGGCCGGCATGGAGACCGGAAGCATCAGCCGGAAGATCGAGCGGGGGCGGCACACAACACGGCATTCCGAAATCATTGCCCTCGGCGGGGAGACTTATCTGATGGATACGCCGGGATTTACTTCCCTGCATATTTCGGAAATCATGAAGGAAGAGCTGAGCGGTTATTACCCGGAATTTGGGCTGTATGAGCCATCCTGCCGGTTCGGCGGCTGCGCCCATATCAGTGAACCGGACTGCGGCGTAAAAATGGCGGTCGGGCAGGAGAAGATCAGCCGGGTGCGCTATGAAAATTATAAGGCGTTGTACCAGGAGCTGAAGGAGATCAGGAGGTATTAGGCCACACGGCGGAAGGATGAAAATCCTGAAAGAGATCGATATTTCTATTCTTATACAGCCAGATGATATTATGGAATATATAGAGGGTATACCGGAAGTTTTGGAGATAACGAAAAGCAAAAGCAAATTAATTAAAAGAGCCACTTGAAAATCAAGCAGCTCTCATGTCTAATTTACTTAGATGTGATCGGAATTGAAATCTCCGATTGCCCTCAGTGGTAAAAACTTAGAATAAGAATAAGCATCCTCACTTTTGGACGGGTAGGGATGCTTATTTCTTTTTATGATTGTCTATGTAAGACAGAGCCGCAAACAACACAAGTAATAATTTTTGTACCATATTCCGATAATAAGAAATGGTAAAAAGAAAATAATTTATGCAGTACATATCGAAAAATATAGAGAGTTAATAAGAGATTTAAGACGAAAATTCAATTTGAATATTCCAAAATGATAGATGATATGGTATAATACTACCTTATATCAAACTCTTTTTGTTAAGAACTAACAGAAAGGAGTTGATTTTATGGGTAAAGACTTGAAAGGCAAAGAACCTGGAGGCGGTATCTGTCAAAGAAAGGATGGTTTTGCACAGCCCGATTTGTGAGTAAGAGAACCGGAAAGTCGGTTCAAAAATATCTTCCTATAGTTAAAGACATTAGAAATTGCAGGAGTGCCGTAAGTGGTATGCGGATGCAAAATTTGAAGATGAACATGGTGGAATCGAGGCGTCCGGGGATATGGCGGTAACAGCATGGGTCAATTACTGGATTGAAAACATAAAAGGCGGCAGCATAAGACCTGATACAATCAGAAATTATAAAAAACGGTTTGAACATAATATAAAGAAGTGTATCGGTAATATGATATTGCGATTCTGAAAAGGCAGAAAGAGAAGCTGACAGGAGGATGAGAAGTTCAAAGAGGCAGAAAGAATCGAAAGTGCCTTAAAAATTGTGTAGCAGATTGTGTAGTAAAAATATGGAGAAAGGCGGAAACCCTTGAAAAGTAAGGTTTTCTGGATAGGTATGATAAATTATGAAGCTAGGCATCGTAGGTCTGCCCAACGTTGGGAAAAGCACCCTGTTTAATTCATTAACAAAGGCGGGTGCGGAATCGGCAAATTATCCGTTCTGCACTATCGACCCGAATATCGGCATTGTAGCCGTTCCCGATGAACGGCTGAAGCTGCTCGGAGATATGTATCAATCGAAAAAGGTAACGCCGGCGACGATTGAATTCGTGGATATTGCAGGTCTGGTAAAAGGCGCGTCCAAAGGAGAAGGGCTGGGCAATCAGTTTCTCAGCAACATCCGCGAAGTGGATGCGGTCGTCCATGTGGTACGCTGTTTTGAGGATTCCAATATCATTCATGTGGACGGTTCCATCGATCCGCTGCGCGATATTGAGACGATTAACCTGGAATTGATTTTTTCCGATATGGAAATACTGGACAGAAGGATCGCCAAAGCAGGAAAAGGCGCGAGAATGGATAAGGCGCTCGGAAAGGAACTTGCCCTGCTTGAGAAAATAAAAGCGCATCTGGAAGAAGGAAAACTGGCGAGAAGCTTCGAGCCGGCGGATGAGGATGAGCAGACGCTGCTCGCCTCCTATAATCTGCTGACCTATAAGCCCGTTATTTTCGCGGCGAACGTTGCGGAAGAAGATTTGGCGGACGATGGGGCCGGAAATGAAAAGGTGGCCGGAGTGAGGGCTTTTGCGGCGGAAAATGACAGCGAAGTTTTTGTTATCTGCGCACAGATAGAGCAGGAAATCGCGGAGCTTGACGAGGAAGAGACCGCTATGTTCCTGGAGGATCTGGGTTTGGAGGAATCCGGCTTGGAGAAGCTTATCAAGGCGAGCTACCGTATTTTGGGCCTGATGAGCTTTTTGACGGCGGGCGAAGACGAAACGCGGGCGTGGACGATCAAAATCGGTACGAAGGCGCCGCAGGCGGCCGGGAAAATACATACCGATTTCGAGAGGGGCTTTATCAAGGCGGAGGTCGTGAATTATAAAGATCTGCTGGAACAGGGTTCGCTCGCCGCGGCCAGAGAAAAAGGACTGGTCGGCATGGAAGGAAAAGAGTATGTCGTGAAGGACGGGGATGTTATTTTGTTCCGCTTCAACGTATAAGGCAGGGTGAGAGAACATGAAAGATATTATGGACAGCATGGATATCGCGTTTCCACATATCGGACTGTATTTGGAGCATGTGCCGAAAACATTCAGTATTTTTGGGTTTCAGATCGCATTTTATGGCGTGATGATAGGGCTCGGCGTGCTGTGTGGCGTGTTCATGGCGGCGCATGTGGCGAAGCTGGAAAGGAAAGACCCTGATATTGTCTGGGATTTTATTATTTATGCCCTGATTTTTTCGATTATCGGCGCCCGGATATATTATGTCATTTTTGAATGGGATATGTATAAGGACAATTTGCTGGAAATTTTGAACCTGCGGCATGGCGGGCTGGCGATTTACGGAGCCGTTATCGCGGCATTCGCGACATTGTATGTATATTGCCGGGTAAAGAAGCTGAGTTTTTTGCAGCTCGGCGATATCTGTATGCCGGGGCTGGTTCTGGGACAGGTCATCGGCAGATGGGGTAATTTCATGAACCGGGAAGTATTCGGAGAGTATACGGACAGCCTTTTGGCGATGCGGCTTCCGATCGAGGCGGTCAGGAGCCGGGATATTTCGGCTAATGTGGCGGCCCATATTTTAGAGGGCACGAATTATATACAAGTCCATCCCACTTTTTTATATGAAGGCATCTGGAATCTGGCATTGATGGGTATCATGCTTTTGTACCGGAAACACAGGAAATTCGACGGGGAAATATGCCTTCTCTATCTCGGCGGTTATGGTCTGGGCAGATTCTGGATCGAGGGCATCCGCACCGACCAGCTTTATCTTGCGGGAACGGCGGTTCCCGTTTCGCAGTTACTCGCGGTTATCTGCGTTATGGTATCGTTAGCGGCGGACATTGCGATCCGGTATCGGCGGAAAAAGAAACCGAAAACAGAAACGGAAGAACAGAAAGAAACAACAAAATAATATTGATTCATAAAGCGGCGTCACAGAGCGGTAAAGCGATTACAGTTTTACCGTTCTTTTTTTATGACAGTCAGCCGCCGGACCGGGCAGCGTATCGCCCCATGGGAACAGTACGCTGCCCGCCCTGGCGGCTGAACTGTTTCTTCTTTTTTTAAAAACTCCTTGTTTTTACTTGCATAATACTTTATTTTATTATAAAATGGTACTTGAAGTGGTGGAAAGTGGAACAAAGTGGTTAAAAGTGGTAGATTTCACACCTTTGCAAACAGACCGTGGCAGACACTTTATGGCAGGTGATTGATGATGTTTATGGGAGAATACAATCACACAATTGACGCGAAAGGCAGGCTGATCATTCCATCGAAATTCAGAGAGTCCCTTGGGGACGTATTTGTAGTGACGAAAGGGTTGGATGGCTGTCTGTTCGTATATGACAATGCGGAGTGGAACGTATTTGAAGAAAAATTGAAATCACTGCCCCTTACGAATAAAGATGCCAGAAAGTTTGTACGTTTTTTTCTGGCAGGCGCTGCAGAAGTAGAGGTAGATAAGCAGGGAAGAATCCTGGTGCCTAATGTACTGAGAGAATTTGCGGAATTGAATAAGGATGTCGTTTTGATCGGCGTGGCGAGCAGAATCGAAATATGGAGCCGCGAGCGCTTTGAGGGAATGGCGGCTTATGATGATATGGACGAGATAGCGGAGCATATGGCTGAGCTTGGGCTCGGTATTTAGAGGAAACACAGGAAACGGGATGGAATTTAAACACACATCGGTTCTATTAGAAGAGACAATTCGGAATCTTCGGGTAAAACCCGACGGAATCTACATAGACGGAACGCTTGGAGGCGGCGGGCATTCTTACCACATCGCCTCCAGGCTGACAGGAAAAGGCAGGCTGATCGGCATAGACCAGGATGGAGAAGCCGTTCTGGCGGCTTCACAGAGGCTGGAACCTTTTCGGGAAAAAGTGACGATCATCAGGGACAACTATTGCAATGCCGGGAATGCGCTGAGAAGCATCGGTATCGAGAAGGCGGACGGCATTCTGCTGGATCTGGGCGTTTCCTCGTATCAGCTTGACCATGCGGAAAGAGGGTTTTCCTACCAGTACGATGCGGATCTGGACATGCGTATGGATACGAGGCAGTCGGTGAGCGCCAGAGAAATTATCAATACCTATTCGGAAACGGAGCTTTACCGGATCATCCGGGATTATGGGGAAGAGCAGTTCGCGAAGAATATCGCGAAGCACATCGTGAAAGCCAGGCAGGACAGGCCCATCGGGACCACGGGGGAGCTGAACGGGATCATTAAGGCGGCGATTCCGGCGAAGATGCGGCGGGAAGGGGGGCACCCTTCCAAAAGGACTTTTCAGGCGATACGCATCGAGTGCAACCGGGAGCTGGAAGTGCTGAAAAATTCACTGGCGGAATTTATCGATATGCTGAATCCGGGCGGAAGGCTCTGCATCATTACCTTCCATTCGCTGGAGGATCGAATCGTCAAATCGGCTTTTCGGGAAAATGAAAATCCCTGTATCTGCCCGCCGGAATTCCCGGTCTGCATCTGCGGCAGGGTATCCAAAGGGAAGGCTGTCACGAGGAAGCCGATTTTACCTTCGGAAGAGGAAATCACAGAGAACAGAAGAGCCAAGAGCGCGAAGCTGCGGGTCTTTGAACGGAGCGGCGGCGAATAGGGCATAAAGAAGAAAAGAAGGAATCGTAAAATCAGGATTGAGAGGATATAGCAGTATGGCAGCAGTTCGGGAAAGGGCGCCCGGCGCACATCCGCGGGGAGGCAGAAGTATGCAGGGATCTGCGGCGCAGAGAGGCAGAAATATGCATGGCGGCGCTCATACACAAAGCAGAAGCGGACAGGGCGGCGGCCGCGCGCAAAGCAGGAGCACACACGGCGGAGCCCGCGCGCAGGGCAGAAGTATACAGGGCGGCGGCCGCGTGCAGGACAGCGGGTATATACATGGCAGTGCAGTCAGAAAACTGGATGTTGCCAGGGAAATCGAGCAGAGTCCTAAGAAGAAATTGAGCAATACGGCGAGAAAGAACAGAGAAAAGGCGGAACATATGAGCCTTGGCTATGTTCTGTTCCTGAGTGTTGCCTTATTGGCGACGGGCTGTATCTTGGTGAGCTATATCAGGCTGCAGTCGGATATTACCAACAGCATCAAACGCATTGCGTCGCTGGAAAGCGAGCTGAACGATTTAAAGCTTGCGAATGATGAGGAATATAACAGAATTACGAGTAATATCGATTTGGAGGAAGTCAGGAGAGTTGCAATTCAGGAGCTCGGTATGCAGTATGCGGAGGAAGGCCAGATAGTCGTTTTTGAAAGCGAAAATAACGATTATGTCAAGCAGATGGCCCCGATTCCGGACTGAGGGAATACCGGCTGGGGAAGGAATGGATGAAACGGGAACATGTAAGTAAATTTACATTCAGGATGCAGAAAAAGCTTTTGGTACTGTTTGTACTGGTACTGACGGCCTTTATCGGGCTGAGCATCCGGCTGATCCTGATCAACAGGAATAAGGGAAACGATTATAAAAAGCAGGTATTGTCACAGCTGGAATATGATTCTGTGACAATACCTTTTAAGCGTGGAGAAATACTGGATGCCAACGGCACGATACTGGCGATCAGCGATAAGGTATATAATGTTATTCTGGATACAAAGGTCCTGATGGATGATGAAGCGAATCTGGAGCCTACGCTGAGCGCGCTGCGTACCGTTTTCGGCGTCGATACGGCCGAGGTGCGGGATTATATCGTGACGCATCCCAATTCCTCATATTATGTGCTGGCAAGGCGGCTGGATTACGAACAGGTGGAAAAGTTCAAGGCACTGCAGGCGGATGAGGAGAACGGTTCCAGGATAAAAGGAATCTGGTTCGAGGACGAGTATAAAAGGGAATATCCGAACGGTTCGCTTGCCTGTGACGTCATCGGTTTTACGAGAAGCGACAATGCGGGACAATACGGACTGGAAGAGTATTATAATGATATTTTATGCGGTACGAACGGCAGGCAGTATGGGTATCTGAACGACGATTCCAATCTGGAGCGGACGACGATTCCCGCGATCGACGGCTACAATATTCAGACGACGATCAACGGCAATATCCAAAGCATTGTCGAAAAGTATCTGCTGGAATTCAACGAGGAATATAAAGACGCCGTCCGGCCGGGAAATGGGGCGCATAACGTCGGCTGCATCATCATGGAGGTGAATACCGGCAGCATCCTGGCGATGGCAAGTTATCCGAATTACGATCTGAACGATACGCGGAATACGGACAACCTGATCGGAATGCCGGAGCTGGATGAAAATAACAAGCGGACCGGAGAATACCTGACGGCGGAGATAATACGGGAAATGGATGACGATACGATGTATCGGCATCTGGATGCCCTGTGGAAGAATTTCTGTATCGTGGATACCTATGAGCCGGGTTCCGTCGCAAAGCCTTTTACGGTGGCAGCGGCATTGGAGAGCGGCGCGATCACGGGAGAAGAGAAGTTCAACTGCGAAGGGCGTCTGGAAGTGGGCGATTATAAGATCAAATGCCATCAGATATACGGAGACGGTTATCTCTCCGTGGCGGAGGGCATCGAGCGTTCCTGTAACGTCGTTCTGATGAATGTGGCGTTCAAGCTGGGAAAAGACAGGTTTATCGATTACCAGCATCTGTTCGGCTTCGGGCTCAAGACGAATATCGATCTGGCCGGGGAATCGAGAACGGCTTCCCTCGTTTACAGCAAAGAAAATATCCGCCAGACAGAGCTTGCGACCTGTTCTTTCGGGCAGGGGTTCAACGCTTCGATGATTCAGGTGATCACGGGTTTTTGTTCCCTGATCAACGGCGGTTACTATTATGAGCCGCATGTCGTCAGCAGGATCATGACCTCGGATGGCGCGACGGTGGAAAATATCGCGCCCAGGCTGTTAAAACAGACGATATCGCAATCGACGAGCGATACGATACTGGAATATTGTAATCTGGTGGTATCCGGAGAGAACGGGACCGGCAAGACGGCCAGGCCGCCGGGGTATATGATCGGCGGAAAGACGGGGACCGCGGAGACACTGCCCCGCGGCAATCACGAATATGTCGTATCTTTCCTCGGCTATGCGCCGTCGGACGACCCGGAAATCGCGATCTATGTCGTTGTGGACAGGCCGAATGCGGCACAGCAGGACGATGCGAAGTACGCGACCAGGATCGTGCGCAAGATATTAATGGAAGTCCTGCCTTATCTGAATATTTTTATGACCGAGGAGTTATCCGAAAAGGAAGTCGAGGAACTGAACGAACTGCAGCTGCAGATCACGATGCGGCAGCAGGAGGAAGAGGGAGAAGGCGAAGGGGAAGAGGCCGGGGAAGAGGAAGAAGAGCCGGAACCGGAATCGGCTGCGGATACGGAAACCTGGAAAACCTTCCCACGCGACGAAGAGTCCGGCTATCTGAAGGATCCCGGTACCGGCAATCTGGTGGATCCGGATACGGGCGCGTCGGTCAGCGGAGATCCGCTGATTACGGGCGGTGAGAACGATACTCCTGTAAGCGGCGTCGGGGAACCTCCGGAAGACGGCGATAAACAGGGAGAGGACGATTCCGGCATCTGGTAGGATAGAATTGTTATAGTTCATACGAATAACCTCATAAAAACGGTAATAAATTATATTAATACCTTTTTATGAGGTTTTCTTGAAAGATGAAGGAAGCGGATTATTCTCATAAGACTTTTCACAGGAACAAAACGGTCACGGTATTGTTCTTCTGTCTGGCGATTTTCACAGTGCTGATCGGACGGCTGGTATATCTGATGGTCTTTCAGTCGGAATATTATATGGAAAAAGCCAGGGAACTGCATGAGCGGGAACGCAGTATCAAAGCCGCGAGGGGCAGGATCATAGACGCCAACGGAGAGATTCTGGCCGATAACCGGACGGTATGTACGATATCGGTCATCCACAATCAGATAGAGGATCCGGAGCAGGTCATCGCCGTATTGTCGAAGGAGCTGGACTTATCGGAAGAGTATGTCAGAAAGCGCGTAGAAAAATATTCCGCCATCGAAAAGATCAAAAGCAATGTGGATAAATCCGTGGGGGATGCGGTTCGGGCTTACGAACTTTCGGGCGTCAAAGTGGACGAAGATTATAAGAGGTATTATCCTTACGATTCCCTCGCTTCCAAGGTGCTCGGTTTTACGGGCGGAGATAATCAGGGTATTATCGGCCTGGAAGTCATTTATGAAGAATATCTGCAGGGCGAGGCGGGCATGATCCTGACAGTGACGGACGCAAAAGGGGTCGAGGTGCCGGAGGCCGGGGAAGAGCGTATCGAGCCTGTAAACGGTAAAGATTTATATATCAGCCTGGATATGAATATCCAGAGCTATGCGACCCAGCTTGCCATACAGACGATGGAGACAAAGCAGGCGGAAAGCGTTTCGATGATCGTGATGAACCCGCAGAACGGGGAAATCAAAGCGATGGTGAACGTGCCGGAATTCGATCTGAATCATCCTTATACGCTGCCGGAGGATTTGGAAGAGGCAGATCTGAGCGCCGAAAAGAAACAGGAGTTGTTGAATGCCATGTGGCGTAACGGCTGTATCAACGATACCTATGAACCGGGTTCCACATTTAAAACAGTGACGGCTGCCGCGGCTCTGGAGGAGGGCGTCGTTACGGTCGATGATACGTTCAGCTGTCCGGGATATGTCATGGTGGAAGACAGGCGCATCCGCTGCCATAAAGTCGCGGGCCACGGGGCGGAGAATTTCGTGCAGGCGACGATGAACTCCTGTAATCCCGTTTTTGTAACGGTGGGACTGCGGCTCGGCGTGGATAATTATTATAAATATTTCAAAAAATTCGGTCTGCTCGACAAGACCGGAATCGACCTGCCGGGCGAGGCGGGAACGATCATGCATAAGAAAGAGAACATCGGTCTGGTGGAACTCGCCACCATTTCTTTCGGGCAGTCCTTTCAGATCACGCCGATTCAGCTGGCGGTAACGGTCGCTTCTTTTGTAAACGGCGGGAAACGCGTCACGCCGCATTTTGGCGTACGGGTAGCCGGTACGGACGGAAGTGGCAGTCAGTCTTTTGCCTGTCAGGTAAAGGAAAATATCATATCCGCGGAAACGTCGGAAACGATGAAGTATCTGCTGGAGCAGGTCGTGGAGAACGGCGGCGGGCAGAAAGCCTATATCGAAGGATACCGCATCGGCGGCAAGACCGCCACGAGCCAGACCCTGCCGAGAGGAAGCGGCAAATATATCGCTTCTTTTGTGGGATTCGCGCCGGCCGATAACCCTGAAATACTCGCTCTCTGTATTATCAACCATCCGCAGGGCGTCTATTACGGAGGCCAGATCGCGGCGCCGGTCGTGAAGCAGCTTTTTGAAAATATTCTTCCTTATTTAGAGGATATGGATTATAATAACAGAAGCGGTTCTATGGGAACCGCGTCTGCAGAGTGACCCGGAAGGGCCGCGGCTGTTTGGCTTCAATAAGATTTGAAGGAGGCATGAAGATAAATGGATGCTACAATTTTGATGTCAGTAATCATTTCATTTGCGATCAGCGTTGTGCTGGGGCCGGTCGTGATCCCGTTCCTGAAAAGGCTGAAAGTCGGCCAGACAGTCAGAGATGAAGGGCCCAAAGAGCATTTGAAAAAGAACGGGACGCCTACGATGGGCGGAATCCTGATTTTAATCAGTATTGTAGCGACTTCGATTCTTTATGTAAAAGACTATCCCCGGATCATTCCGATCCTGTTTGTGACGATGGGCTTCGGCCTGATCGGGTTTCTGGACGATTATATCAAAGTCGTTCTGAAACGTTCGATGGGCCTCAGGGCATGGCAGAAGATGGCGCTGCAGATCCTTGTGACGGGAGTATTCGCGTATTATATTACGCATTATACGGATGTCCCGCTGGCGATGAAGGTTCCCTTTATGCCGGGGGCGGCGCTTGATTTTGGCGTTTTGAATATTCCGATCCTGTTCTTTATTGTGCTCGGTACGGTGAACGGCGCGAACTTTACGGACGGCCTGGACGGCTTGGCGAGTTCCGTTACCGTCCTGATAGCGACCTTTTTTACGGTCGTCGCGATCGGTACGCAGAGCGGAATCGAACCGGTCACCTGTGCGGTAGTCGGCGCGCTGCTCGGTTTTCTGCTGTTCAACGTGTATCCGGCGAGCGTTTTCATGGGAGATACGGGCTCGCTCGCGCTCGGCGGTTTTGTGGCGGCGGCGGCTTATATGCTGCAGATGCCGGTCTTTCTGGCAA
Organism: Bacteroides fragilis; assembly: GCA_023664485.1. Classification (GTDB taxonomy): domain Bacteria; phylum Bacillota; class Clostridia; order Lachnospirales; family Lachnospiraceae; genus UBA3282. The sequence continues at coordinate 26,387 of JAMPFK010000013.1, forward strand.
TTGTGGCGTTTATTTATGTCATCGAAGTATTATCGGTCATCATTCAGGTGTCGTATTTTAAAATATCGGGCGGAAAGCGCATTTTTAAAATGGCGCCGATCCATCATCATTTTGAGCTGTGCGGCTGGTCCGAGACAAGAGTGGTCGCTGTTTTTTCGATCGTGACGGCGCTGCTTTGCCTGGTGGCGCTGATGGGATTAAGTTAAAAGGAATAGAGGGGAACAGGGTTGAATAAGAACGCGGAGATGGAATTTAAAGGAAAAAAGATATTGGTAGTGGGCGCCGGCATCAGCGGTATCGGGGCGGCGGAGGCCCTGTGCGGCGTGGGGGCCTGTCCGGTCCTGTATGATGAAAAGGCGTCCAAAGAGGAGATAGAGAAGAAGCTCCCCGCTTCCTGTACCTGCTGTGAAATCGTGACGGGAAGCCTTCCGGAGGAGCGAAAAGAGGAGATTTCGCTCGCCGTTTTCAGTCCGGGCGTGCCGGTCGATACGCCGTTTGCCGGGAGCCTGCGGGAAAAGGGCATCGGTATCTGGGGCGAGATAGAGCTCGCCTATGTCCTTGGAAAAGGAAAGGTCATCGCGATTACCGGGACGAACGGCAAGACGACGACGACTTCCCTGGTCGGGGAAATCATGAAAAGGCATTATGAAAGCGTTTATGTGGTGGGAAATATCGGAAATCCCTATACGCAGACGGCGCTTCAATCCGTGGAGGATACGGTAACGGTGGCGGAGATCAGCAGCTTCCAGTTAGAAACGATTCAGTCTTTTCACCCTGCCGTATCGGCGATCTTAAATATTACGCCGGATCATTTGAACAGGCATCATACGATGGAGAATTATATCGCGGTCAAAGAACGGATCGCACAGAACCAGACAAAGGACGACATCTGCGTGCTGAATTATGAGGATCCCAATACGAGAAAATTCGGCGCGGGCTGTCCTGCGGGCGTCATCTATTTTTCTTCCGCGAGAAGGCTGGAAGAGGGGCTGTATCTTAATGGGGAGGAAATTTACCAGGCCAGCGGAGGATATGCCGAAAGGCTCATGAATATCCATGAGATGAAGCTGGTCGGCCTCTGTAACGTGGAAAATGTGATGGCGGCTATCGCGATCTCGCAGTCCGCCGGCGTGCCGATGGAAGAAATCTTGGAAACGGTAAGGCAGTTCAGGGCGGTGGAACACCGCATCGAATTTGTGGCGTCGAAACGGGGCGTGGATTATTATAACGACTCCAAGGCGACCAACCCGGACGCGGCCATTCAGGGAATCCGGGCGATGACGAAGCCGACGGTCTTAATCGGGGGCGGCTATGATAAAGAGAGCGAATATGACGATTGGATCGAGGCCTTTAACGGAAAAGTAAAATGTCTCGTCCTGATCGGGCAGACGCGGGAGAAGATCGCGGCCTGCGCCAAAGCGCATGGCGTTGAGAATATTGTGCTTGCGGACAGTTTCGGGGAAGCGCTGGATATCTGTACAAAGAGAGCGGTCCCCGGCGATGCGGTGCTGCTTTCGCCCGCCTGTGCGAGCTGGGGGATGTTCCCCAATTATGAAGTAAGAGGCAGAGAATTTAAAGAGTATGTTGAAGGGCTGAAGGAGTTATAGAGCGTGGCGGAAAGAGGCTTATCCCGTAGAAAATCGAATATTGCGAATTATATGGACTATACGCTGCTGTTCATTGTCATTTTCCTGCTGGGCTTCGGGCTTGTAATGGTATATTCCACAAGCTCCTATTCGGCGAACTTGCAGTTTGACGGGGATTCCGCCTGGTATTTCAGGAAACAGCTCGGCGCAACGGCGGTCGGCCTTGTGGCGATGATAGTCGTAGCGAATATTCCGTATCATTTCTGGGAGCGTTTTGCGATGCTGGGCTATATCGTTTCCGTTATCCTGATCCTGCTGATCATTCCGTTCGGAACGACATCGCACGGCGCGAAGCGGTGGCTGAATATCGCTGGTATTTCCGTACAGCCGGCGGAAATTGCGAAGCTGGGCATGATCCTTTTTCTCGCGAGCATGATCTGTTCGATGGGAAAAGGCATCCGGCAGCGGAAAGGATTCCTCACCGTGCTGGCGGTCCCGGTGCCGATCGCGCTGATGCTGTGGCGGATCACGTCGAATTTAAGTTCTGCGATCATCGTTATGGGCATCGCGGTACTGATGCTGTTCGTAGCCTGTCCCGATTATAAGCGGTTTATCATTCTTGCGCTGGCTGCGCTCGTTTCGGCGGCGGTCATCGTATTTATCATTGTAAAAATGGCGGAGTCAGGGGCGGATGACCTCGGCGGGTTCCGCGGCGCGCGGATTCTGGCGTGGCTTGACCCGGAAGCGTATGCCAGCGGAAAAGGCTTTCAGACGCTGCAGGGGCTGTATGCCATCGGCTCCGGCGGGATCCTCGGCAAGGGACTTGGCAACAGCAAGCAGAAGCTGGGTTTTATACCGGAGGCGCAGAACGATATGATTTTCTCGATCATCTGCGAGGAACTCGGACTGTTCGGTGCGATCGCCGTTATTCTGATGTTCATCATGCTCATCTGGCGTTTTATGATCATCGCCAATAACGCGCCGGACTTATTCGGAGCTCTGTTAGTGGTCGGGGCGCTCGGACATATTGCGATCCAGGTCATCCTGAACATAGCCGTTGTAACGAATACCATTCCGAATACGGGTATTTCCCTGCCGTTTATCAGCTATGGAGGTACTTCGGTACTGTTTCTGCTGATTGAAATCGGGCTCGTACTCAGCGTGGCGAGGGGGATCCGGTTAAAAGATTTATAAGTACAAGATAATTTTTACAGTTTTTTCCATATAGATAAAGTAGGTCATATATTATCTGCTTTGAGGATTTGCTATGGATGCGATTCAGATATATGGTGGAAACTGTCTGAAAGGTCAGGTTAAGATACAGGGCTCCAAAAATGCAGTGCTGCCGATTCTGGCAGCAACTCTTTTAATAGACGGTGTCTGTGAGATAGAAAACTGTCCGGCGATCAGCGATGTATATCATATGCTTCGTCTGATGGAGAGTTTGTGTTGTACCATAGAACGGGATGGACATACCGTAAGGGTGGATGCCTCCGGGGTATCCCGCTGCGATATGCCGTCGGATTCCGTTTGTGTCATGCGTTCTTCTATTATGCTGCTCGGCGCGCTGCTCGCCCGTACGGGAAGCGTCAGTATGCAGTATCCGGGCGGCTGCGTTATCGGGAAACGCCCTATCGACCTGCATCTGCAGGGCTTCAGGAGAATGGGCGTCCTTATCCGGGAACGGGAGGACGGGTTCGATGCGGAGACAAAAGGGCTGACCGGGGCCATCCACAGGCTTCCCTTTGTCAGCGTGGGCGCGACGGAAAACCTCGTACTGGCGGCCGTGCTGGCCAAAGGGGATACGGTCATTGAAAATGCGGCGCAGGAGCCGGAAATAACCGCGTTGTGCGGTTTTTTGCAAAAAGCGGGAGCGGATATCGAGGGCGCCGGCACGAAAACGCTCCGCATCCGGGGCGTGGAAAGGCTGCATACGGTAACATACCGGGTTCCGGCGGACAGAATCGTAGCCGGCACTTATCTGGCGGCCTGCCTGTGCTGCGGAGGCGAGGTTTTTTTGAAGGAAGCGCCCTGTATGCAGATGAAGGCCGTCAGCGCGGCCGCAGCTTCGATGGGAGCGGAGATTGAGGAAAGCGGAGAGGGTCTTTTCGCGGTCTGCCGGGAAAGAAGGGAGATGCCGCCCGGCCTCGTGACAGAGTGCTATCCGGGATTCCCGACGGATCTGCAGTCCGCTTTTCTCGCCGCAATGGCGTTGGCGGACGGCGAAGGCGTACTGGAGGAGACGATTTTTGAGAACCGGTTCCGCATCGTGCCGCAGCTGCAGCGGATGGGAGCAAAGATCCGCTGTGAGAATAACCGCGTCTTTGTGTCGGGTGTCGGGCGGCTTCGCGGGACGGAGCTTATGGCGGAGGAACTGCGCGGCGGCGCGGCGTTAGTCCTCGCAGGAAGCGCGGCGGAAGGCCGGAGCACGATAAGGAACAGGCACTTTATCGAAAGAGGCTATGAGGATATCTGTCAGGATATGCGCTTGCTCGGCGCCAAAGTACAGAAGGAATGAAGTTTTTTCAGAGATTAAAGGAATCCAGGGGATATGAGCAGCAGGAAAGCCGTAAAAAAACTGAATAAAAAGAATCCTTATCTGCGGCTTGTGAAAGGCGGCGCCAAAAAGGGGAAGCAGAAAGAGCAGCCGGAGCAGAAGCTTCGTTTCGGCAGAGCGAAACGGATCATCATTCTTTCTGTCAGCCTTTTCCTGCTGTTCATCCTGCTCGTATCGGGCTATATTTATATTGTAGAAAATTATACGGTCACTACCGTATATGTGGAAGGCAATGTGCATTATACAAACGAAGAGATTATGGCGATGGTCATGGATGGGCGGTATGGGAACAATTCCATTTTTTTGTCTCTGAAGTACCGGGATAAGGGGATGGAGGATATTCCTTTCATTCAGACGATGGACGTTTCCGTAGAGGCAAGGGATACCATCAGGATCAAGGTATATGAAAAGGCAGTAGCGGGTTATGTGGCATATCTGGGACGGTATATTTATTTTGACAGGGACGGTATTGTGGTGGAGACCTCCGAAGAAAGCACGCCGGGAATTCCGCAGGTAACGGGGCTTTCCTTTTCCCATGTGATTCTGCATGAGCCGCTCCCCGTGGAAAATCAGGAAGTCTTTGAAGATATTCTGAATATTACGCAGCTGCTCGAAAAATATTCTCTGCCGGTGGACAAGATCTATTTTTCGTCCGATTATCAGGTGACGCTTATTTTCGGAGACGCGCGGGTGGCGATGGGGCCTGGCGAGGATATCGATGAAAAGATCATGGAGCTGCAGTATATGCTTCCGAGCCTGGAGGGGAAGAGCGGAACGCTGGATATGAGGGAGTATACGGAAGATACGAGAATGATCAGCTTTGAGCCGGATTAGCCGGTAATTTTTTCCAATTTACCGATAAAGTAAAAATAGGAATGAAAATAGAAAAAATGGGGGTTGCTAATTTCAGCAAATAATTATATGATAATCTATATGAGTTTATTTTGTAATAAAAGGAGGTACTACCTTGCTTGAGATTAAGACAAACGATGCTGAATCCGCTGCAAAGATTATCGTTATAGGCGTTGGTGGAGCGGGTAATAATGCTGTTAATAGAATGATTGACGAAAGTATTGACGGTGTGGATTTTATCGGGATCAATACGGACAAGCAGGCTTTACAGCTCTGTAAGGCCCCTAAGCTGCTGCAGATCGGGGAGAAGCTTACAAAGGGACTGGGAGCCGGTGCCAAGCCGGAAATCGGCGAGAAGGCCGCGGAGGAGAGCCAGGAGGAGATCGCGCAGGCGTTAAAGGGCGCGGATATGGTATTCGTCACCTGCGGTATGGGAGGCGGGACCGGGACCGGCGCCGCGCCCATCGTTGCCAAGCTGGCAAAGGATATGGGGATCCTGACGGTGGGAGTCGTGACCAAACCCTTCCGTTTCGAGGCGAAGGCGCGTATGGTCAATGCGCTGAATGGAATTGATAAGATCAAAGATAATGTGGATACGCTCATCGTTATTCCTAATGATAAGTTATTGGAAATCGTTGACAGAAGAACGACGATGCCGGACGCTTTGAAGAAAGCGGACGAGGTATTACAGCAGGCCGTGCAGGGCATTACGGACCTGATCAACGTACCGGCTGTTATCAATCTTGATTTTGCGGATGTACAGACCGTTATGAAGGATAAGGGAATCGCCCATATCGGCATCGGTTCCGGGAAGGGCGAGGACAAGGCGAGCGAAGCGGTCAAGATGGCGGTGGAGAGCCCCCTGCTTGAGACGACGATTTCGGGCGCGACCCATGTTATTATTAACGTATCCGGCGATATATCGCTGGCGGATGCTTCGGATGCGGCAGATTATGTCAGAGACTTAACGGGCGACGATGTCAACATTATTTTCGGCGCCATGTATGACGCCAATATGACGGATACCTGTAAGGTAACGATCATCGCGACGGGCATCGAAGAGAAAACGAATCAGTTAAAGGGACTTGGATTCAAGTCGGCATACATAACGCCTACGTCTTTACAGGGCAAAGCGCCCGGAGCGGGCGGCGCAGGCCATGTCGGATTCGGGACGGCGAATCTGGGCATTCGTCCTTCTTCCATTCTGGCCGGGCAGGGAACGGCGGCGGGTACGCCGGGAGAAGCACAGTCGGAAGGCGTCAGGCCGATAGCGGGAATCAATCGGGCGATGGATATCAAAAGCTCGGTAGAAGAGAAATCGTTGAAGATTCCGGATTTCCTGCAAAGAAAATAACAGCGCAAAGAAAAGCGGCATAAAAAGAGCTTTCAGGGCAGCAGAATATGCAGCCCTGGAAGCTCTGTTGTTTTGCGTGGAAGAATCGCCGGGGACGATTCTTCCGGCTGTGAGGAGGGGGAAAGGTGCAGGGGCGGTTCTTCCGGGCTGAGGGGAGGTCTTGCAGGAGGGCTGCCAGGGCGGGGCGGGTGCGAAAACAGTCAGAAAATATTCCGGAAATGCTCCCTGTATTTGACAAAATTATCATCTCCTTTTGCATATAATAAAGCAGATAACAGGAGGTGGGTAGTGTATTACAAATTATATATTGACAGTGTTTTTTTCGTTCAGTTCGTCATGAATCTGTATCTGTTATCCATCACGGGAAAAGTTCTGAAGTGTACTGCCACGCACAGAAGAATGATACCCGGAGCCTTATTGGGGGCCGGCATGATATGTCTGGTCATTTTATTTCCGGTCTTTTCTTTACGGATAAGGCTCGCGCTTGGAGTGATACCTGTCAGTATGAGCATGATCCGCGTCGTATTTGCAGTCCGGCCGCTGCCGCGCCTGATTAAGAGCAGCATTGTCATGGGCGTATGCGGTTTTTTTATGGGAAGCATTGTATTATGGATGACCAGCCGGTTTCCATGGGTGGAAGAACGGCGGTATGGCATCTGGAGCGTCGCCCTTTGCGGATATATCGGTTATTGCGTCCTGCGGCTCCTGCTCCGAAAGCTGCGCCGGGAAAGGGAAAACAATCTGAAAGAGGTCAGGATCCCTCTCGGAGAAAAAAATATCCAGCTGAAAGCGCTTTTGGATACGGGAAATCATCTGTGCGAACCGATCAGCGGGACGCCCGTATGTATTATCAGCGAAAGCGCCGCCGGAGAATTCCGGGATTTTTTCAGGCCGGAAAAATATCATGCCATTCCGTACCGGAGCATCGGCAGGAAAAGAGGAATGCTGGATGCTTACGAGCTGCCGGAGCTGGTCATCGAGGACAGTTACCGGGAGATATGCTGCAAGCGGGTTATTGTTGCGGTTTGTAATACGGGAATATCACAGGATAGTCTTTATCAGATGATATTGCATCCTCAATTAATGGAAAACTAGGAGGAAAAAAAATGGTTTTTAAAGTGGCAATTCCCGGCAAAGTGCAGTTCAAAATGGTGCACAGGGATACCAGATTCCTGATGCACAGGCAGGGAGACATACACTATATCGGAGGCGCGGAGGTACTTCCCCCGCCGCTTGAGGTAGAGAAAGAGAATGAAATCATCGGCGATCTGGGCACGGAGTATGAGAGCGAGGCCAAAGCGCTTTTGATCGAGCATAATCTGCGTCTGGTCGTGTACATAGCCAAAAAATTTGACAATACAGGAGTCGGTGTGGAGGATTTGATTTCTATCGGCACGATCGGGCTGATAAAATCCATCAATACCTTTAATCCGGAGAAAAATATCAAGCTGGCGACCTATGCGTCCCGCTGTATTGAAAATGAAATTCTGATGTATTTAAGAAGGAACAGCAAGCATAAAATGGAAGTGTCCATCGACGAGCCGCTGAATGTGGACTGGGATGGAAACGAGCTCCTGCTTTCCGATATTCTCGGAACGGATGAGGACGTTATCTATCAGGATATTGAGAACGAGGTGGAGCGGAAGCTTTTGATCAAAGCGATATCGCGGCTCTCCGAGAGGGAGCAGACTATTATCCGGCTGCGTTTCGGGCTCGGCAGCGCGGACGGCAAGGAGCTGACGCAGAAGGAGGTCGCGGAGCTCCTCGGCATCTCACAGTCCTATATTTCCAGGCTGGAGAAAAAAATCATGCGCAGGCTGAAAAAAGAGATTCTGCGGGAAACATAAGGCGGCGGTTTGTCCGCGAAATAAAAAAGCGGTCGGATATCGGCAGATTATCAGATATCCGATTGCTTTTTAAATGAAAAAAAAGTATAATAAGACAGGAATAATCTGCGGGACGGACTTTTTGGCCCCGCGGCGGCGGGGGCGGTTGGACAGACGAGAGGCATGGTTATTGCATATGGAAGCAAAAAAGACAATTCTGATAGTAGACGATGATAGAATGAACCTGGCGGCGGCGCAGACATTTCTGCTGGAGGAATATAAGGTCGTCGCCGTCAATTCCGGGAAACAGGCGCTTAAATATTTGATGAGGTTCAGGCCCGATTTGATTCTTCTGGATATTTTTATGCCGGAGATCGGCGGATTTGAAGTGATGGAGCAGCTGCAGGAGAACAGGGACTGGCGTACGATTCCGGTCATTTTCTTAACGGCGGACAGAAAGATGGAAACGGAGTCAAAATGTTTTCAGATGGGGGCCCATGATTTCATTACGAAGCCCTTTGAGCCGGGTATCATGCAAAACCGTATCCGGCGCGCGATCGAGCTGGACGGATATCGGAAGGATCTGCAGCGCAGGCTGGAAGAGAAAACGAGAGAAGTGGAGCTCGTGACGATACAGGCCATCACGACGGTGGCCAATACGATCGATGCGAAGGACGATTATACGAAGGGCCATTCGAACCGGGTCGCTTATTATTCGGAAGCGCTGGCACGGAAGATAGGATGGCCGGAGGAAGAGGTGCAGAATATCCATTACATAGCGCTTCTGCACGATATCGGCAAGATCGGCGTGCCGGATGCGGTACTCAATAAGCCCTTCAGGCTGACCGATGTGGAGTTCGGGCTGATCAGGAATCATACGGTCATGGGCGCGGAAATCCTCAAAGATATCAAGACGTTCCCCAATGTCAGCGTGGGCGCAAAGTACCATCATGAGCGGTATGATGGAAAGGGTTATCCGAGCGGCCTGAAAGGCGATGAAATCCCGCTCGTCGCAAGGATTATCGGAATTGTGGACTCCTATGACGCGATGACGAGCAACCGCGTCTATCGGCGGCGGCTGCAGGACGAAATGGTAAAGCAGGAGCTTATCCGGGGAAAAGGCACACAGTTCGATCCTTATCTGGTGGATCAGTTCATGGAGCTTTTAGAAGAAGGCAGCTTACAGCAGAATATTCCCGAAAAAGATATGGTCATGCCGATTTTTAACAGCGATAAGATTCATGGCGGCGTGACGAGGGAAGAGGCAGGAATGGATTCGCGGCTGGATTATCTGACCGGACTGTTGAGCAGGGAAGAGGGGGAAAAGGAAATCGCCGAAAGCCTGCGGAGCGGAAGCGGCTGTATCATGATGATCGATCTGGACCAGTTCAGGGAAGTGAACGACAGATTCGGACATCTGGCGGGCGATGCCGTCCTGAAGGAGGTCGCGGGTCTTTTGAAAGAGGTTTCCCGGAAGAATATCATCTGCCGTATGGGCGGCGACGAGTTCCTCTGTTATGCCGAAGGCATTTCGAGGCGGGAAGAGGCGGAAGAGAAGGTCAAAATGATTTTGGCATCTTTTGAGAAGAGAAAGAGCGAGACCGGTATGCCGGAAAATGTTTTTCTTTCCATCGGCATCAGTCTTTTCGGGAAGGACGGCGGAAGCTTTGAGGAACTCGTGCGGAAGGCGGATAAAGCGCTGTATCATGTAAAACAGAGCAATGATAAAAAACGGCGGTATTTTTTTTATCAGGGTACGAGTGTGGAAAAGACGCTGGAGCAGTCGAAAGCCGATCTGGACAGGCTGGTGGATATGGCGGAGAACGGACAGACTTATCAGGGCGTCTTTCAGACTGCCTGTGAGGAGTTCAGGCGGGTCTGTGATTTCGTTACGCGCCTTTCACAGCAGAATCATCAGGAAATGCAGCTGATTCTTTTTACCTTATATTCTGCGGACGGCAGCGATATCAGGATCGGGCAGATGGAACGGGCCATGCAGTGCATGGAGCAGGCGATCATCAAATCCCTGCGCGGTGCGGATGCCGGGACGAGGTACAGCAGTTTCCAGTTCCTGGTCATTCTGCCGGGGGCCGGGAGAAACGATATCCGTGCCGTAACGGAACGTATCGTGCAGAATTATTTTAAATTATACGGCGACAGGGATATCACGTTATCCTATGATATCGCCGATCTCCATAAAACGAAAGAAAATACCTGACGGATGAAATGATGAGTAAGAAAAGACAAGAAGAGATAAAGGATAACGGAAAAACAAAGGAGAAGCCGGAAGAGAAGGGCGGGAAATCCGGATGGCCGGGGTATGTCATAGCGGCAGCGGCCGTACTGTTGATAGAGATCTTTGTGTGGAATCATTCTTTCTGGCTGTCATTAGGGCATGAGCCGGCTGAAGTCGGGGAAGTGTATACACAGACAGGCGGGCTTTTGTCTTTTGACGAAGATTTCTGTCTGGAATCCGGTTCCTGTCTGGAAATCAGAGATATCGACCGGGAAATCAGGAATATCTATATCAATATTGAGACGGATAAGGAAGCGCAGAGGGATACGCTGGAGATCTGTTTCCATATGATCGACGAGGGAAGGAAAAATTATTATGATGTTACACCCAGAATCATCTCTTCCCGGCTGTCCAGGCTCAATTATATTTCGATCTATCCTTATGGGAATCTGAAATCTTTAAGAATCGATTTTCCCGGTGAAGAGAATACGACGATTAAAGTAAAGGATATTGTGCTGAATCCGCATGTTCCGATGTTCTTTTCCATTGAGCGGGCGGCGCTGATGTATCTGCTCTGCTGCGTGGGAAGAGCGTTGTTTTTCCGGCCATATCGATCGTACCGTGAAAACGGATCCAGGAGACAGAGAAGAGCGGCGGCCGGGCTTTGCGCTGTATCGATGGCAGTCGTCTTTTCGCTGGCGGTGAAAGGCGACGATGCGGACGGAAGAATCACGATGGACAAATATACGAATCTGGCGCATGCCCTGGCACAGGGAATGGTTTCCATGGATATCGATGTGGACGGGCGCCTGCTTGCGGCGGAAAATCCCTATGACCTAACCGAACGGGAGGAGCTGGACATCAAGGGCTATCAATGGGATTACGCGTATTATGAAGGAAAGATCTATGTCTATTTTGGCGTGGCCCCTGTCATGCTTACCTATCTGCCTTATTATCTGCTGACCGGTAAGGACCTTCCTCATATTATTTCTTATCTGTTTTTTTTACTGCCAATGATTGCAGGTTCCTTTCTGCTGATGGACTCGCTGGTCAGAAAATATTGCGGCAGGCTGCCGGTAAAGCTGTATTATTTGTTTCTGGTCACGTTTATGCTTGGAATTGGAACGCTTATTTTTGCAAAGCGCGTCTGTATTTATAATCTGGCGATCATGGCCGCCGTGTGCCTTACCGTGTGGGGGCTGTATTTCTGGATAAGTTCGGCGAAGGAAACGGGACAGTGTTCGATCTGGAAGGTTTTCCTGGGCTCCGTATGTATGGCGCTTGTTGCAGGGTGCAGGCCGCAGCTTCTAATGGGAAGTTTTCTGGCATTTCCGATTTTCGGAGAAAGATTAAAACGGATGGCTGCGGATTCCGGAAGAAAAGAGGGATGGAAAACAGGGGGGGGTTATTGCTCTTTCTCGCGGCTTTCAGCGTCCCGTTCCTCGTGGCCGCGGTTTTCCTTATGCGGTATAATGCCGCGAGATTTGGAAATCCCTTTGATTTTGGCGCGAATTACAATTTGACGACAAATGATATGAGATACCGGGGAATCCATGCGGCGAGGATGTTTTCCGGGTTATGGTCGTTCCTGTTCAAACTTCCATCGGTCGATATCGAGTTTCCTTTTTTGGGGACGACGAGGGTTTATACGGCTTATCAGGGGATTAACATACAGGAAGAGGGTATCGGCGGTATTTTTGCGACGAACCTTATTTTGTGGCCATGTTTTCTGATGTATCGTTACAGGTCGAAGCTGCGGGAGAAACAAGGTCTGCTTTTTGCCGTGATAAGCGTCGTAAGCGGAATGGTCATCGCGTGTGCGGATGTGCAGATGTCCGGCGTCCTGACGAGATATATGGCTGATTTTGCGATCTTTTTCTATCTGGCGTCCTTTATGGTCATATTTGCATTTATCGACGGGCGTTATAAAAAGCGGTCCGGGAGCCCCGGAGGATATTCCGAAGAGGGCTGGTGCAAAGGGATTGCGGGTCTATGCTGTATCACGATTTTATATTGCTTTATGACGGTTCTTTCCTTGTATGTAACCGGAGATTATGACGATTACCAGACGGTATGGTACTATCATCTGAAAGAGATTTTCGATGTGTTCGGCGTTTAGACAGGAAAAACTCTGATAGCGAGACAGTCCGGATTGTCTCGCTATTTGGGCGCTCTTTTCAGGCGGTTAAGTAGTTCCGCATCGTTTTCAGCGCGTTTTTTTCCAGACGGGAGACCTGTGCCTGGGAGATGCCGATTCTTTCCGCGACTTCCATCTGCGTTTTTCCCTCGAAAAAGCGCAGGGTGATGATTTCATATTCCCGTTCAGAAAGTTTTTTCATGGCTTCGCTCAGGGAAATATGTTCTACCCATACCTCTTCCTTATTTTTCTTGTCACTGATCTGGTCCATCACATAGAGCGTGTCGCCGCCATCCGTATATATGGGCTCGTACAGGCTCATGGGGCTTTGAATGGCGTCTAACGCGTAGACGATATCTTCCTGTGAAATGCCGATCTCCGCTGCGATTTCGTTCATGGTAGGTTCCTGTGCGTTTTTTCTCGTCAGGTTTTCCTTCGCATAGATTGCTTTGTAGGCGGTGTCCTTTAACGAGCGCGAAACGCGGATGCTGTTGGAGTCGCGCAGATAGCGCCGGATTTCGCCGATGATCATCGGTACGGCATAAGTCGAGAATTTGACGTTCAGGCTGCTGTCGAAATTGTCGATCGCTTTGATCAGGCCGATACAGCCGATTTGAAAAAGATCGTCCACGTTTTCATTGCTGGAATGGAAGCGTTTGATCACGCTCAGAACGAGCCGCAGATTGCCTTTGATATATTCTTTTCGCGCATCGTCGTCGCCGTCCCCGATTTTCTTAAAAAGTTCCTCCTTTTCCGCATTTTTCAACAATGGAAGTTTGGCCGTATTTACGCCGCAGATCTCAACTTTTCCCTGAACCATAATATCGTTTTGCCCCTTTCATCATTCTTTCTAAAAAGGATGTGCGAAAGAGCGGGAATTATTCATGAATCCAAAAAATGTTTTACAAAGGGCGTTATTTCTGGTACATTATTCATATATTTTATTTACAGGATTTTTCTGATAAAAGTAACAAAAGAGGTGGCATACCATGAAGTGTAAAAAGTGTGGAGCAAATCTGCTGGATACGGATAAATTCTGTAACCAGTGCGGCTGGAAAGTCGTAAGAAAGATCAAGTGCCCGGAATGCGGCGCGGCCCTGCGGGAGGGAGTGAAATTCTGTCCGGAATGCGGCAGTATGGTCGGCGGAGCGCCGGACGGCGATACGAAGGTCTATAGAAAAGAAGAGGCGGAAGAGATTCCGATCGACGATATGGAGAAGAATATATTGTCGGAAACGGAGCGGGAGATGAAAAACAGCAAAAAGGCTTCTAAAGAGGAGGACGGCCGCGAAGCCCCAGGGCAGACGGCTTCCAGACCTGCGCCCCCTTCCCGGCAGCGCCAGAGAAACCCCGCGTCTTCTCCGGAACATGAGCAGCGGGGGAGCAGAAAAACTTCCCAATCGCCGGAATATGGAGAAGAGCGGATGAGAAAATCTCCCCAGGCGCTGGAATATGAGGCGGAAAGAAGGAGAAAAGCTCATCAGGCGGAATATGAGGAAGAAAGACGGCGAAAATCCGTCCCGGCGCCGGAAACGGCGAAAAAGAGAAGGCCGGAGCCTGTCAGGGAACGGTATTATGAAGAGTGGGAGGATGACGACGAAGACGACGATGATGACGAGGACGATCACAGCATTATGGCGATCGTTTCGGTCGTTATGATTTTCCTGATCATTGCGGTGGCGGCTGTGCTGATCTTTACGATGGTCAAAAAGCAGGGCGGAGGAGACGAGGAGCGGCAGACGACGCAGGAAGAGGACGGAGAGGGAGAAGAAGGCGAAGGAGACGGCCCGGAAGAGGGAGACGGTCTGGAACCCGCGGAGAATCCGGAAGGGGAGATCGACGTTTCCGTGACGGAACAGCAGCCTGCGGGCAGCCTGACTATCGTTTCCAACGTCAATGTGAGGGATAATCCGTCTACGCAGGGAACCAATGTCATCAAAGTGGCTAAGGAAGGGGAAATCTACGAGTACGTTTCGGTAGAGCCGGGCGGCGACTGGTACGACATCATTCTTGAGGACGGCAGCATAGGCTATGTCTTTAAAGACTATGTGCAGGTGAATTAGAGGGAACAGGAACCGTTTCCGCATTTTTGCATTTAATAATAAAAAGGGCAGAGTGTCGGATTCATATGCTGTTTTCGGAATTTAAGAAAAAAGAAGTTATCAATTTGAAGAATTGTCAGAAGCTTGGCAGGGTGGCGGATTTTGAGTTTGACGAATGCACGGGTCAGATTTATAAGCTGATCGTGCCGGGCAATAATAAATTGTATGGATTATTCTGCAGCGATCCGGATTATGTGATCTGTTATAAGGATATCAAGCAGATCGGACCGGATATTATTATCGTCGATATCTGCAAAAAGGGATGAGCATTGTCCCGGCGGCCTGCGGTATCGTGCTTTCATAGAGGGTGTAAAGTCCGCCGGGGGCGGAAGGGCTTTACGCCTTTTTCTGTTTTCCGTATCTGCGTCCGATTGCATCTCTTTCTGAAAAGTGGTATGATGTCTTATGTATAGAAAGGAGCGCCTATGTATCAGATAGAGAAAATGAATCAAAAGCTGCTCGCTCCGCAGGTAGAAGAGGAGCTGATGAATTACATTCTGCATGAACCGGTCGGCATCGGGGAAAAAATTCCCAACGAATATGAGCTTGCCAGCCGCTTTGGCGTGGGAAGGAGCACGATCCGCGAGGCGGTCAGGAGCCTGGCAACGAAGGGTATTCTGGAGGTGCGCAGGGGTTCCGGCACCTATGTTGTCAGTACGAGCAGCATGGAAAGCGATCCGCTGGGGCTGGAAAAATTTACGGACAAGTACAAGCTGGGGCTGGAGCTTTTTGAAGTGCGGCTGATGCTGGAGCCGGAGATCGCGGCGCTCGCCAGCGTATATGCGACGCCGGAAGAAAAAGAGGAGCTGAAGCGTCTCTGCGACGAAACGGAGCGGCTGTATCTGTCAGGCAAAAATCATACGGAAATGGATGTGGCGTTCCATACCTGTATCGCCCGCTGCAGCAGGAATCGTGTGGTCGAGCAGCTTCTGCCGATCATTCAGACGGCTATTGTGACCTTCGTGAACCTGACGCACCGCAGGCTGATGGAAGAGACGATCGAGACGCACAGGGCCATTCTGGAGGCGATCACAAAGGGTGATTCCGTGGGAGCCAGATGCGCGATGATCATGCATTTAACCTATAACCGTCAGATGCTGATCAGGATGAAAGAAGGACTGCCGGTGCAGGA
This sequence comes from Bacteroides fragilis, assembly GCA_023664485.1. Lineage (GTDB taxonomy): Bacteria > Bacillota > Clostridia > Lachnospirales > Lachnospiraceae > UBA3282. Next base: position 42,169 of record JAMPFK010000013.1, read on the forward strand.
GAAGCAAGGGAGGTCTGACGAATAGGCGGAAAAGGAGGGGGATTTGCCGGTATAAGAGGGAAATATGGTAAAACTGCATAAAAAAAGAGGCCGAAACATACAATATCGCAGGATAATTTTGGACATATCAGAGAAAAAAGAGAAAATACATCATATGTATTGAATCAAAAATACCAAAATAGTATAATAAATGCAACATACATCAGACGTCATATGACGTAAATAAAAATGTTGAAGGAGGATACGATTATGGGAGATGTAGCAACTCTCAACTCTACAAGACTTATCATTGCGGCATTGATAGGGCTTGCGCTGCTTTTACTGCTGATCATCAAATTCAAAATCCATGCCATGCTTTCGATCCTGATCGGAGCGGTCGTGATCGGGCTGATAGCGGGGATGCCATTTGCGGACATCGTAACGGCGGTAGACGACGGAATCGGCAATACCTTAAAGGGAATTGCTCTTCTGGTAGGATTAGGATCCATGTTCGGCGCTATTCTGGAAGCGTCCGGAGGCGCGCAGACGCTGGCGGTCACGATGGTCAAAAAATTCGGCGACCAGAAAGCGGCGTGGGCGCTCGGTATCACGGGTCTTGTCATCGCGATGCCGGTGTTCTTTGACGCGGGGCTCATCATTCTGATCCCGCTGGCTTTTTCCCTCGCCAAAAGAACGAAGCGTTCTTCTTTGTTTTATGCGATTCCGCTGCTCGCGGGCCTTGCGGTAGGGCATGCGTTCATTCCGCCGACCCCCGGCCCGGTGCTGGTGGCGACGATGTTGAATGTGGATCTCGGCTGGGTCATCCTGGTCGGTATATTCTGCGGTATCTGCGCAATGATCGTAGCGGGCCCCATATGGGGTTCCATCTGCGGAAAGAAATATGATGTTCCGGTGCCGGAACATGTGGCGAATCAGGAGGACTTTGACGAATCCAAACTTCCGGGCTTCGGAACGGTAGTCGGCATTATCCTGATCCCGCTCATTCTCATCGTTCTGAAATCCATGGCGGGCGTGATTCCCTTACTTTCCGGTGTGGAACCGGTATTGAGCTTCTTAGGCCAGCCTTTCATGGCGCTGCTCATCGCGACGCTGGCAGCGATGTTCCTTTTGGGGACCAGACACGGATATACGCTGCCGGAGCTGGAAAAAATCATGACAAAATCCCTTGAGCCGACAGGACTGATTCTTCTGGTAACGGCCTGCGGCGGCGTGCTGCGCTATATGCTCCAGTATTCGGGACTCGGCGACGTGATCGGCAATGGGGTGGCTTCCGCGAACCTTCCTCTGGTATTGGTAGCCTTCCTTGTTGCGGCATTAGTCAGGATCTGTGTAGGCTCTTCAACGGTGGCGATGACGATGGCGGCCGGAATCATTGCGGCTATGCCGGGTATCTCGGAGCTTTCCCCGATGTATCTGGCCTGCGTAACGGCGTCGGTAGCGGGCGGTGCGACGGTGTGCTCCCATTTTAACGATTCCGGTTTCTGGCTCGTAAAATCGCTGGTAGGGCTGGATGAAAAGACGACTCTGAAAACATGGACTATCATGGAAACGCTGGTCGGCGGCGTCGGATTCCTGGTAGCGCTCATCATATCGTTTTTTGTTTAGGATAAAAGGAGGAAAGATATTATGGAACTGATCAGTCAGAAAATGAGAGAACTGGCGCCGGAGCTGGATCCTCTCCGTATCGGGACCGGCTGGAAGCCGGAGGATCTGTCGAAACCGCAGATCATGATTGAGAGTACCTTCGGGGACAGCCATCCGGGCAGCGGCCATCTGGATATTCTGGTGGAAGAGGTAAGAAAAGGCGTTGCTGACGCAGGCGGCCATGGCGCGCGGTATTTTGCGACGGATATCTGCGACGGCGAGAGCCAGGGAACGGACGGCATCAATTTCAGCCTTGCCAGCCGGGAAATGATTGCCAATATGATCGAGATACACGGAAACGCGACGCCCTTCGACGGCGGCGTATTCCTCGCAAGCTGCGATAAGGGGATGCCGGCCAATCTGATGGGGCTTGCGAGAGTCAACGTTCCCTCCGTCGTCGTGCCCGGCGGTACGATGAATGCGGGCCCGGAAATGCTTACGCTGGAACAGCTCGGTATGTACAGCGCCCAATATCAGCGCGGAGAAATCGATGAAGAGAAGCTTAACTGGGCAAAATGCAATGCCTGTCCGAGCTGCGGCGCCTGCTCGTTCATCGGGACGGCTTCCACGATGCAGATCATGGCGGAGGCGCTGGGACTGGCTCTTCCGGGCAGCGCGCTGATGCCCGCGACGAGTCCCGACCTGCGCACCTTTGCATATCAGGCGGGACAGCAGGCGGTGAAGCTTGCAAAGATGCCCAATATGCGTCCGGGCGATATCATTACGATGGAAAGCTTTGAAAATGCGATTCTCGTGCATGCGGCCGTTTCCGGCAGTACGAACTGCCTGCTTCATATACCGGCGATTGCGCACGAGTTCGGCATCGAGATTACGGGAGATACCTTCGACAGACTGCACAGAGGCGCGCGGTATCTGCTGGATGTACGGCCTGCGGGAAGATGGCCCGCCGAGGTATTCTATTACGCGGGCGGCGTTCCGGCGATCATGGAGGAAATCAAAGAGCATCTGCATCTGGATGTGATGACGGTCACCGGAAAGACGCTGGGCGAAAACCTGAAAGAGCTGAAAGAGAACGGTTACTATGAGCGCTGTGAAAAATGGCTTCAGGATTTCAACAGCCGCTATCATGTACAGCTGACGAAGGAGGATATCATCCGCCCTTATGACAAAGCGATCGGAACGGACGGAAGCATTGCGGTGCTGAAAGGAAATCTTGCGCCGGAGGGCGCGATCATCAAGCATACCGCCTGCCCGAAAGAAATGTATCAGGCGGTGCTGCGGGCAAGGCCCTTTGACAGCGAGGAAGAATGTCTGGATGCGGTGCTGAAGCATAAGGTGGAAAAAGGGGATGCCGTATTTATCCGTTATGAGGGGCCGAAGGGTTCCGGTATGCCGGAGATGTTCTATACCTCGGAGGCGATCAGCAGCGACGCGGAGCTTGGAAAGAGCATCGCGCTGATCACAGACGGCCGTTTTTCCGGCGCATCCACGGGGCCCGTTATCGGGCATTGCAGCCCTGAAGCGGTCGACGGCGGCCCGATCGCGCTGGTCGAGGAAGGTGATCTGATCGAGATCGACGTGATGGCCAGAAAGCTGAATATCATCGGGATTGCCGGGGAGAAGAAAACGCCGGAGGAAATCGATATGGCGCTTCTTGAAAGAAGAAAGAACTGGAAGCCAGAAGCGCCCAAATACCGGAAGGGCGTGCTCCGTCTTTTCAGCGAGCTGGCGGCAAGTCCGATGAAAGGCGCGTATCTGGAGTACGATAAATAAATGCAGAAAGCGCGGGCTGTGTCAGTCCGCGCTTTTTATCTTGCAGAAGAGCCGCGTTCAATGATATAATATCCGCAGAAGAAAACAGGCGGCCGGGTCTGAATACAGCCCGATCCTTCGGAAGCGTGGTGTAAACTTGAAACAGATTATTCGTGAAATAGCAGAAGGAAATTTTAAATATGAAAATGGTACGCTGGATTTTTCGTGCCCGCGGGTCGAATTGTCTGTGCAGGCGGGAGAAATGGCGGAGGGCTCTTTTTTCATATACGGTGCAAAGGGCGTCGTGACGGAGGGCCGCATCGTGTCCTCGGACATGCGGATGTCCTGCCTTGCTTCCGCCTTCGGAGGCAGCCAGGATGAGATCTTTTACCGGTTCGACGCTTCCGGCGCATCGGCCGGTGAAGAAATCAGGGGCGCTTTTCATATGATATCAAATCAGGGAGAATATGATCTCCCTTTTTCAGTTTCCGTCACGGCGGAAGCGATCGCTTCCAGCATGGGAGAGATCAGGAATCTGTTTCACTTTACCAATCTTGCGAAAAGCAGCTGGGAGGAGGCGGTAAAGCTTTTTTACAGCCCTGTATTTGAACGGATACTTACCGGGAACGATGCGCAGCATTATGCGGCGTATAAGGGGCTTTCCGCGGTCTGTGGAAACGAGCATAATGTGGAAGAATTTCTGTTGGAAATCAACAAAAAGAAACCTGTGGAATTTCTGCCGGAGGAAACGCAGATCAGGATTGCGGAGCCGGCGGCCATGACGCGTTATACGCTCGTTGTCCGCCGGAACGGATGGGGCTATACCAGCCTCAGGGTCGAAACGGAGGGCGATTTCCTGAAAGTGGATGAAAAGCTCGTTACGGAAGATGCTTTCCTCGGAAATCTGTACCGTTTGTATTATTATATACAGGATGAAAAGCTTCATGCGGGGAATAATTACGGTTGTATCCGTCTGATCAGTTTTGAAAAGACCGTCACGGTTCCCGTGACCGTTATCCGCCGGGCGGAAATCGGGCGGAAATTGTCGGAAATGAGGCGGGAACAGAAACGGGTGACGATGCAGCTCATTCAGAATTATCAGGCTTACCGGCTGAAAAAAATCAGCGCGCGGAGATGGATGAAAGAATCGGGCGGTCTGGTGGAGCGTTTAAAGGAAGTGGACGGCAGCGATATCTCGGCGAAGCTGTTCCAGGCCCAGCTCTTTATGACGCAGGAGCGTTTCCATGAAGCGGAATGGATTCTGGAACAGGGTAAGGACGAAATAGAAAAGCTGTGGGAAGAAAAGCCGGAGCTTGGATGTTACTATCTGTATTTAACGACCCTCAACAGTAAAAGCGACCGGTATGTGGAGGGAATCGCCAGGAGGATCGCCGGTCTTTATGAGAGGAACCGCGGCAACTGGCGGATCGCATGGCTGCTGCTGTTCGTATCGGAGGAATATACGCGGAGCGCGGCCAGAAAATGGGCGCTTCTGGAAGAACTTTTTGCCTGCGGATGCCGCAGTCCGGTCATTTATCTCGAAGCGTGGAACCTGATCTGCATGAATCCGGCCATGCTGATGAAGCTCGGTGATTTTGAACTGCAGATTTTGAATTTTGCGGCAAAAAACGAAGCGATGAAAGACGATGTGATGATACAGTTCCTGTATCTGGCACAGAAGCAGAAAGGATATTCCGGGCTGCTGCTGCAGATTTTGATTTCCTGTTATGAGAAAAAGCCGCAGAACGATATTCTCCATGCGGTCTGCGCGACCCTGATGAAGGGTAATAAACAGGGAAGCGGATATTTCAAATGGTATCAGGCAGGAGTGGAGCAGAATCTGCGGATCACGCGGCTCTATGAATATTATATGATGTCGGTCACGCTGGACGACAGGCAGACGCTTCCGAAAATGATCCTGATGTATTTTTCCTATCAGAGCGATCTGCATTATGAGATAACGGCATGGCTGTATGCCTATGTGTGGAAGCATCAGGAGGAGATCCCGGAAATTTATATCAGTTATCTGTCCGCTATCGAGCATTTTGTCATCGAGCAGATAAAGCGCGGCAGGATCAACAGGAATCTGGCCTATTTATACCGGAATGTCCTCGAACAGTCCATGGTCGATGCGGAAGTGGCGGAGGCGCTCATGGAGCTTTTGTTCATGCAGGATATTACGGTGGAGAGCGATACCGTCCGACAGGTTGTTCTGGTCTATCCTTATGGCGTAAAGGAAATGTCTTATCCGGTAACGAACAGGCGGGCACAGGTGCCGGTCTTTGATGAAGAATGCAAAATTGTGTTAGAGGACGGGGAGCGGAACCGTTATACGAAAAGCATTTCCTGCAAGGCGGAGCAGCTGATCACGACGAACCGCCTGTTTCAGCTTGTTTCCCCTTTTATCAGGGAGCATCTGGGCTATTCCCTGTATGTCTGCTGCGATCATAAAAGCGGCCTGTGCATCCAGGAGGAAAACGCAGAGCGCTTCCGTTATCTGGCGGATTCGGACTTTATGGCCGAAAGGAACCGGCGGGAGATCCGGATCGGGCTCGTGCGGTTCTATTATGAAAAAGACAGAATGTGGGAGTTAGACGATTATCTGCTTTCTCTGGAGCCGGGGCAGATCGCGGAGGACGACCGGAAAGAGGTCGTGCGCATCATGGTGTTCAGGGGAATGTACAAAGAGGCTTATGCGTGGGTCCGAAAGACCGGGCCTTACCGTATCGATGTGAAGACCCTTGTCAGGCTGTTCAGCAGGCTGCTTTCGCAGAACGAGGCGGCGGAGGACGATGCGTTTACGACAGGCGTTCTGCAGTATGTCGTCAGGAAGAAAAAATACGACGAACAGATCTTAAAATATCTGAACCGATACTATAACGGCAGTATCAAAGATATGCGGGATATCTGGAAAGCGGCGGTGGATTTCGGCGTGGATGCTTATGAGATCGGCGAGCGGATCATCGTGCAGACTCTGTATACAGGTTCCTATATCGACGAAGAGATGGAAATTTTCGACGCTTATGCGAGAACGGGCGGAAAGGAAGAGGTGATCTCCGCGTTCCTTTCGCAGGTCTGCTATGACTACGTCATCGGGGAAAAGTCGGTGGACAGCGCCATTTTCCGAAGCATCCGGCAGATGTACCGGGAAAAGGAAGAACTGCATCCCGTGTGCCAGATTGCTTATTTGAAGTATTATGAGGAAAATCCGAAGGAACTTGCGGATGAGATGAAAGAAATGGTTACGGATTTTCTGCGCGGCTTACTGCGGCAGAATATCGTTCTGCCTCTGTTCAAATCTTATCAGGGTTATCTTCCCGCGCTCGATATGCTGCAGGATAAGGCGCTTTTGGAATACCGCGCGAAACCGGGCCGCCGTGTGACGATTCATTATCTGATTCAGCGGGAGGACGGAAAGGAACAGGAATACTGCAAGGAGACTATGCGGGATATGTTCGCGGGCATCTGTGTCAAAGAATTTATTCTCTTTTTCGGGGAGCGCCTGCAATACTATATCACGGAAGAAACAGACGGTAAGGAACAGGTGACGGAAAGCGGCACGATAAGCAGGAATGACGGCAGCAGCCAGTTGAATGCGGGCAGCCGTTTTCAGATGCTGAACGATATTATGACCGGCAGGACCATGCAGGATTATGATACGGTGGATACTTTGCTGGCGGAATATTATAAAAAAGATTTTATGACCGATAAGCTGTTTACGTTGCGGTAGAAATGGTGCAGAATATGCTTTTTGATAAAAAAAACGAAGAAAAAGCGCATAAAGGAAGCGTTCTGGCAGGTTACGATCTGGGAGATGATTTTTCGCAGATCAGTTATTGCGTTTATGGAGAAAACGTGGTGGAGAGCGTGGCTACCGTGGTCGGGACGAAGCAGTATAATATCCCGACGGTGTTATGTAAACGAAAGGGCGTGAACCAATGGCTGTACGGCAAAGATGCCATTAAATACAGCCAGGAAGAGGACGGCTTTCTTGTGACCAATCTGATAGGACTTGCCAGAAGGGGCGGAACGATTACCATAGAAGAGGAAGCCTTTGACCCTGTGGCCCTGCTTACGCTGTTCTTAAAAAGAAGCCTTGCTCTGCTGAACTTCATGGTGGCGGCGGAAAATATAGGCGCTATCATGTTCACGGTGGATAACCTGGACGATCGGATGGTGGAAGTGCTCGCGAAGGCGGCGGTGAATCTGAATCTGAAAACGCCGCGGATCTATTTTCAGAGCCATATCGAGAGCTTTTATCATTTCGTGCTGCATCAGCCGGAAGAATTGTGGAATTATCAGGTGCTTGCCTGTGAACATAACCGTTCGAGGCTGAAAATCTACCGGTTCGAGCGCAACAAAAAGACAACGCCGATGGTGGTGCTGATCGAAGAGCAGATCTGCGATTCCCTGATTCTGCCTGGAGAAGAAGAGGAAGAAGAAATCCGGGAGGACAGCTATCGGCTGGCGGATGAAAAGCTTCTGGAGCTTTTGAAGGAACAGTGTGCGGACAGGATCATTTCGGCGGCCTATCTGCTGGGCGACGGCTTCCGGGAGGAATGGGCGAAAGAATCCCTGCGCTTTCTGTGCAGGAACCGCCGTGTTTTTCAGGGGAACAATCTGTTCTGCAAGGGGGCCTGTTTCGGCCTTCTGGAGAAGCTGGAGCCGAGCCGGACGGGAAAAGAGCATATTTTCCTCGGCGCGGATAAGCTGAAGGCCAATATCGGCATGAATGTGCTCCGGCGCGGAAAGGAGTCCTATTTTGCCCTGCTCGACGCGGGAGAAAACTGGTATGAGGTGCGGAAGGAGTGCAATATCCTGCTGCCGGGGGATGAGAACGTCATTTCCTTTCTCGTTACGCCGCTGACGGGCAAGCGCGCCCAGTTAAGAGAATTTATTCTCGAAGACGCGCCGATTCGGGCGGGCGCTTTCAGCAGGTATTTCATCCGGGTAAAAATGACCTCTGCGGAATGCGTGGAGGCGCAGATAACGGATCTGGGATTCGGGGAACTGTTTCCGGCCAGCAAGAGGGTATGGACGAAGCAGTTTGCCATCACATAAAAAGGCATGGGAGAAAGGCAGGCAGCGTATGAGCCGCATCATATTGGGAACGGGGAATTACGCGGAAATCCCCTATTTTTTTGAAAAAACTTATGTAAACCTATATTCGCTGGAAGAGCTCTGCTATTGCTTTGTGGAAAATGTGGAGCTGATAGACCAGGAAATCGTGAGCGATAAACTGGCGCGCTGGCTGGACGAGCAATGCGGTCTGCCGACGCTGGCCCATGCGCTGTATGCGCTGGTGAATCAGAGGGGCTCGGCGAGCGCTTATGTGGGAATGATATTGGAATATGCGGGCTTATATCCGGCCAAAACGATTTCCCATGTGGAGACGGTCATCCGTAACAGCGCTGGCCTGAATCCTTTCGAAAGACAGAAGGCAAGGGCGGATTATATGCTGCAGAACGGCCGTTATATGCTGGCGCTGGACCGATATGACGAGCTGCTTTCCAGACTGCCCGCCGGTGAGCGGGAACTGCGCGGAAAGGTGCTGCATAACAGGGGCGTTGTCAATGCGCGGCTGTTTCTGTTCGAGCGCGCGCAGGAAGATTTTCTGGCGGCTTATCAGTCGAATGGAAGCGTCGAAAGCCTGAAGCTTTTTTTGACGGCGCGCCGGATGCAGGATAAAGAAGAGGAGTATGTTGATTTTCTTGCCGGCCATCCCGAATGGCACGATGCTTCGCTCCAGGTGGAAAAAGCGGTGGAGCAGGCGGCGGGCGAATATGAGATGACGGATGAGAACAGGATGCTTTTTACCCTGCGGGTATGTAAGGAAGAGGGGAGCAGCACCGCCGGGAATGCGGCGCCGTACTATGAGGAGATAGAAAAGCTGACAGGCGCGCTCAAGGATGATTACAGGGAGCGTATGAGCCGTTAAAGGGAGATGTGGCGGTAGATTGAAAGGGTTGGAAAATGGGGCTGTTTAGGAAGATTTTTGGCAGATGGAGAAAGAAACAGGAAGAAATCGACTACGAAGAGGAATGGGAAGAATCCGGGGAGAAAGAGGAAGCGCATATAGACTTTACCGACCGGGAGGCGAGGGAAGAGTATGTCCGTAATTGCCTGGAGAAGATCGCGGACGCTTCGAAGGAACTGGAAAACCTGAATTTTGAATATAATACGGTGACTTCTTATTTAAAGGATATGGAGGAAATCGAGGCGCTTCCGGAGGAAGAATCGGAAGCGCTGAAAAGCTGCGCCAAGCGGGTCGAGCTTCTGCAGAGCAGCCGGGATGACTATATGGGCAGAAAGCGCAGGATGAGCGATTCCCGTTTTCACCAGATAGAGCGGATGTTGGACGAGATCGAGGAAGGCTGCGGCAAGCTGAAAGAAGCGGAGCAGTATCAGGAGCTGATCAAAAAGGATTTGAGCAGGCTGGAAGGGGAAAAACACGCTTATTATTACCGGAAGAACGAGCTGGTTTCGACGATTGCGGATACAAAGGGCATGGCGGTCATCTGCGTCACAGCGCTGGGACTGTGTCTTGCGCTGCTGCTGGGGCTGCAGTTTTTGCTGGAAATGGATACCAGAATCGGTTATCTGGTTACGGCCGGGGCAGCGGCATTCGCGATTACGATGATCTATGTGAAGCATATGGAGGCGAAACGGGAATTAAAACGTGTCGAGCTGAGCATCAATAAAATTATTTTACTGCAGAACCGCGTCAAGATACGTTATGTAAATAACACGAACCTGCTGGATTATCTTTATCTGAAATATGACGTGACCAGTGCGGAGGAGCTGGAGAAGGCATGGAACCTGTATTATCAGGAAAAGGAGGAACGGGAGAAATGCAGGAGGGCCGAGCTGGATCTGGATTATACCCAGCAGGAGCTTTTGAAAATATTGAGGAGATATCCGATAAAAGATCCCGCGATCTGGCTCCATCAGACGGAGGCGATTTTAGACCGTAAGGAAATGGTGGAGATTCGGCACGGCCTGATCATCAGAAGACAGTCCCTCAGAAAAAGGATGGATTATAATAAAGATATGGTGGCGGGCGGCGCCCAGAAGGAAATCAGGGAACTGGTGAACCGCTATCCGGAGTATGGCCGGGAAATATTAGAAACGGTTGAAAAGTATGAAAAAACGCTATAAAATAAATTTTAACAATGGATAAGGAGGAGCATTATGCAGAAATTGGAGCAGCTTTATGAAGGGAAGGCAAAGAAGGTATTTAAGACGGAGGATCCGGATGTATTGATCGTGGACTATAAAGATGATGCGACGGCTTTTAACGGAGAGAAGAAAGGCACGATCGTCGGAAAGGGCGTTATCAATAATAAGATGACGAACCATGTTTTCAGGCTTTTAGAGCAGGAAGGCGTTCCGACGCATTTTATCGAAGAACTGAGCGACAGGGAAACGGCGGTGAAAAAGGTGGAAATCGTTCCGCTCGAAGTCATCATCCGCAATGTGGCGGCAGGAAGCTTTTCAAAGAGGCTCGGCGTAGAGGAAGGGACGCCTTTCGAGGAGCCGACCATCGAATTCAGTTATAAGAACGACGAGCTCGGCGACCCGCTCATCAACAGTTATTTCGCGGCGGCGATGAAACTCGCTACATGGGAAGAAATTGAGACGATTAAAAAATATGCTTTTAAGGTAAATGAAGTATTGAAGAATTACTTTTTGCAGGCGGATATCAGGCTGATCGACTTCAAGATCGAATTCGGCCGTTATCATGGAGAAATCATTCTTGCGGACGAGACAAGCCCTGACACCTGCCGTCTGTGGGATGTCCACACGAACGAAAAACTCGATAAGGACCGTTTCCGCAGGGATCTGGGGAATGTGGAAGAGGCTTATAACGAAGTGTTCAGGCGGTTAGGTCTATAACAGGGAGTGAAATGCGATGTTTCATCAGATAGAGAAAACAGACAGGCTAAGGGAAGAATGTGGTGTTTTTGGTATCTATGATTTTGATGGAAACGACGTGGCCTCCAGCATCTATTATGGGCTGTTCGCATTGCAGCACAGAGGACAGGAGAGCTGCGGCATCGCGGTCAGCGATACGAAAGGGCCTAAAGGCAGGGTCCGCAGCGTAAAAGAAATGGGCCTGCTGAACGAGGCCTTTATGCAGGAGGATCTGGAGAAGCTGGAAGGTAATATCGGGGTCGGGCATGTCAGATATTCGACGGCTGGCAGCAGCACGCGGGAGAACGCGCAGCCGCTCGTTCTCAATTATGTGAAAGGGACCCTGGCGCTGGCGCATAACGGTAATCTGATCAACGCGCCTGAACTGCGTCATGAGCTGGAATATTCCGGCGCGATCTTTCAGACGACGATAGATTCAGAGGTGATTGCCTATCATATTGCACGGGAGCGCCTGAACTGCGGTACTGTGGAAGAGGCCGCAGGACGGGCTATGCAGAAGATCAGGGGGGCCTATTCCCTCGTGATTATGTCGCCCCGGAAGCTGATCGGGGCAAGAGACCCTTATGGATTCAGGCCGCTCTGCATCGGCAGGCGGGACAATGCCTATATTCTGGCGTCGGAATCCTGCGCGCTGGATACGATCGGCGCGGAATATATCCGGGACGTGGAACCGGGAGAAATCGTTACCATTTCTCCCGCCAGAGGAATCGAATCGGATAAGAGACATTGTATTGCAAAAGAAGAACAGGCAAGATGCGTTTTCGAATATATTTATTTTGCGAGGCCGGACAGTCATTTTGACGGCGTGAGCGTATATGATTCCCGCATCCTTGCGGGAAAATATCTTGCCATAGACTCTCCTGTGGAGGCAGACCTTGTTGTGGGAGTGCCGGAATCGGGAAATTGCGCGGCGCTCGGTTATTCCATGCAATCGGGCATCCCTTACGGACAGGCTTTTGTGAAAAATGCCTATGTCGGCAGGACTTTTATCAAACCGCGGCAGAAGAACCGGGAGAGCAGCGTCCGGGTGAAGCTGAATGCCATCCGGGAAGCGGTAAAAGGAAAGCGGATCGTGATGATAGACGATTCCATCGTCCGGGGAACGACTTCCGACAGAATCGTTAAGATGCTGCGGGAAGCGGGCGCGGCGGAAGTACATATGCGGGTGAGCTCCCCGCCGTTTCTATGGCCCTGTTATTTTGGGACGGATGTGCCGGCAAGGGATCTGCTGATCGCCTACGGACGTTCGGTAGAGGAAATACGGGAGGTCATTGGAGCGGATACGCTGGCCTATCTGAAAATGGAACGGCTGGATGAGATTGCGGGACATCTCGGCATCTGTAAGGGGTGTTTTACCGGGAAATATCCAATGGAGCCGCCGAAAGATGACATAAGGGGAGAGTTTGAACAGTAAACAGATTAAAAAGTGTGAGATCTTTTGATCGCGATATGCGCCTGCACGGAACAGCGCGCTGTTCTTAAAACTGCGGGTTGAGCGGGAATGGAGGATATATGGGGACAGACAGATATGTAAGCCCGTTGTCGGAACGGTATGCGAGCAAAGAAATGCAGTATATTTTTTCGCCCGATATGAAATTCCGGACATGGAGAAAGCTGTGGATCGCGCTTGCGGAGACGGAAATGGAGCTGGGGCTGAGCCAGAATGGAAAACCTGTTATTACGCAGGAACAGATCGACGAGCTGAAAGCCCATGCGGAAGACATTAACTATGACGTCGCAAAGGCGAGGGAAAAAGAGGTGCGTCACGATGTGATGAGTCATGTATACGCCTATGGGAAACAGTGCCCTGGGGCGGCCGGCATCATCCACCTCGGAGCGACGTCCTGCTATGTCGGCGACAATACGGATATTATCGTTATGACCCAGGCCCTGAAACTGGTGAAAAAGAAGCTGGTGAACGTGATCGCAAAGCTGGCGGATTTTGCGGGGATGTATAAAGCGCTTCCGACCCTTGCGTTTACGCATTTCCAGCCGGCACAGCCAACGACCGTTGGAAAAAGAGCGGCCCTGTGGGCGCAGGAATTCTGTCTGGATCTGGAAGATCTGGACTATGTGCTTTCCACGATGAAGCTGCTCGGCTCCAAAGGGACGACCGGCACGCAGGCTTCTTTTCTGGAACTGTTCGACGGCGACCAGGAGACGATCGATAAAATCGACCCGATGATCGCAAAAAAGATGGGCTTTGAGAAATGCTATCCCGTATCGGGCCAGACCTATTCCAGGAAAGTAGATACGAGAGTATGCAATGTGCTGGCGGGGATCGCGGCGTCAGCGCATAAGATGTCGAACGATATCCGCCTGTTACAGCATTTGAAGGAAGTGGAAGAGCCCTTTGAAAAAAGCCAGATCGGTTCTTCCGCGATGGCCTATAAGCGGAACCCGATGCGGAGCGAGAGAATCGCTTCCCTTTCCAGATTCGTTATGGTCGATGCGCTGAATCCGGCTATTACCTCCGCGACCCAGTGGTTCGAGCGGACGCTGGACGATTCGGCGAACAAACGCCTTTCCATCCCGGAAGCTTTTCTGGCGGTGGACGGGATTCTGGATTTATGTCTGAACGTCGTGGACGGCCTTGTCGTATACGATAAGGTCATTGCCAGACACCTGATGAGCGAGCTGCCTTTTATGGCGACGGAAAATATTATGATGGACGCCGTAAAGACGGGCGGAAACCGTCAGGAACTGCATGAGAAGATACGCGGGCTTTCCATGCGGGCGGGCGCTAATGTAAAGAAGGAAGGAAAAGAGAATAATCTGCTGGAACTGATTGCCGAAGAGCCGGCTTTCAATATGAGCCTCGAAGAACTGCGTGAGACGATGGATCCCGCCAGATATGTCGGGCGCGCGCCCCTGCAGGTCGAGAAGTTCTTAGCCGAAGTCGTGGAACCGATTCTTAAGGAGAACAGGGAGCTGCTTGGAGTGGAAGCGGAGATCAGCGTGTAGCGGATCGATACAATTGTCTTTGTGTTCCCCTGGCCATTTCGGACTTGTAAAAGCTTACCTATATGGCTTTTGCAAGAGCCGGAAAGAGCAATTTGTTATGTCGTTTACTATAGATACTCATAAAGAAGGATCATCAGTAGAATGGGTGAAATCTATTATTTGTTAAAACAACAATTATCATAATCTATACTTATATATAATATAATAAATATTGATTTTACTTATGATATGAAATGATATATAATCATAAGGTAAGAAACGGCAGGAGCAGGTTTTTTACGAGCCTGCTTTTCTGCTGTCGGTAAGATTTCTGACGCCGGAGACGGTCTGGAAATAAAAACAACAGTGGGGAGGAATTGTTATGGTAAAGGCAATCGTAGGCGCCAACTGGGGCGATGAGGGAAAAGGAAAAATCACGGATATGCTGGCAAAAGAAGCCGATATCGTTATCCGTTTTCAGGGAGGCGCCAACGCGGGGCATACAATCGTGAATCATTATGGGAAGTTCGCTCTGCATACGCTTCCGTCGGGCGTATTCTATGACCATGTTACAAGCATCATCGGAAACGGCGTAGCGTTGAACATTCCGCTTTTATTCGGTGAGATCAGGGCGATTACGGACAGGGATGTGCCGATGCCCAGGATACTGGTATCAGACCGGTGCCAGATCGTGATGCCCTATCATATTCTTTTTGACCAGTATGAAGAAGAAAGGCTGGGCGGCAAATCCTTCGGTTCTACCAAATCGGGAATTGCGCCTTTTTACTCCGATAAATATGCGAAAATCGGTTTTCAGGTCAGCGAGCTGTTCGATGAAGATCTGTTACGGGAAAAGGCAGAGAGAGTCAGCGAAACGAAAAACGTCATGCTGGAACATTTATATCATAAGCCGCTGATTCAGCCGGCGGAGCTTTTGGAAACGCTGCATCAGTACAGGGATATGATCGCGCCTTATGTCTGCGACGTGTCCGCATATCTGGACCGGGCGTTAAAGGAAAATAAGACGATATTGCTGGAAGGGCAGCTCGGTACGCTGAAAGATCCCGATCACGGTATTTATCCGATGGTCACATCTTCCTCGACCCTGGCGGCATACGGGGCGATCGGCGCAGGGATTCCGCCCTATGAAATCAAACAGATCGTGACGGTATGCAAGGCGTATTCGTCGGCGGTAGGCGCAGGCGCATTCGTATCCGAGATTTTCGGAGAAGAAGCGGATGAACTGCGGCGCCGCGGCGGCGATGGCGGCGAGTTCGGTGCGACGACAGGACGCCCGCGCCGTATGGGATGGTTCGACTGCGTTGCTTCCAAATATGGCTGTCGGCTGCAGGGAGCAACGGATGTAGCGTTCACCGTATTGGATGTGCTCGGTTATCTGGATGAGATTCCCGTCTGCGTCGGCTATGAAACGGACGGCGAAGTGACGACGGATTTCCCGGTTACGGCGAAGCTCGGAAAGGCAAAGCCTGTCCTGAAAAAGCTGCCAGGCTGGAAATGCGAGATCCGGGGCATTAAAAATTACGAAGAGCTGCCGGAGAACTGCCGGAATTATATCGAATTCATCGAAGAGCAGATCGGATATCCGATCACGATGGTCTCGAATGGGCCGGGCCGGGATGACATTATCTATCGGGAAAGCCCTTTGCGGAAAAGTACCGCAATCTGATAAGGTGTACCCAGGAAAAATTTATCTGGATGTCCGGAAACCTGAAAATGAAAAATAGTATTGGCGTCAGATATCCTGAGATTAAAAAGGATGTTCCGGGAGTTGAGACAGTTTGGAAGAATGTTTTGACTCCCGGATTTTTTTGTTTGCTATACTGCGTGGAAGCATATTCACTACTTTTAGAGCGGGATAGCCGGGTTAATTTTATTCGATTCCGTTCCTGAAACGGCAGGGCGGACAGGAATCCCGCGAAGACTTTTGAAAGAAGCCGGCAGTCTGATGCAATCGGATCAGCGGCGGAAATCGGAAGAAATGGACTTGCAGTTTTTGGAGGTTGCACTATAATAGTGTGGGGAGTACTTTTCGCCACTTATACGGCAAAAGCCTGATTTGCGGGCCTGGCTGTTTCGTGGAGAAATACTGTGATTTGCGAAGCCAATCCTGCTTATTCTACAGGTTCTACAGGGAATTACGACAAGGTAAGTCATTTCAGGAGAGAACGCTCTGCATTCTTCGAATCGCCGCCGCCGGGCGACGGTTTTTTATACGGAAGAATCGCCGGACAATTCTTCATAGAGCGTTCCTGCGGTTAATGGAAGCATGGAGGACAGTATGATAATTTTAAAAGCGGCCATGATAATTATAATATGTTTGTTTCTTTTATATATGTTCATGATCATGCCGAGGATTCTCGGAAAGCCTGAACAGACTCCTTATCCCGGTGTGTATTATGCGCACAGGGGACTGCATGATAACAGCTCCTCTGCACCGGAAAATTCGATGACGGCTTTCCGGAAGGCGGTGGAAGCGGGGTATGGCATAGAATTGGATGTGCAGCTGGCAAAGGACGGCATACCGGTAATTTTCCATGATTTCACGCTGGAGCGTATGTGCGGCGCGCAGGGGAAGATCGAAGACTTTACATGGGAAGAACTGCAAAAATTTTCGCTTTTACAGACGGAGGAAAAGATACCGGCGCTGCAGGAATTTCTGGAAATGGTAAACGGTAAAGTCCCGCTCATTGTCGAGTTGAAAGTAGATTGGACAGACCTGTCGCTTTGCCCGGTCGTCCAGGAGATGCTTGCCAGATACAAAGGCGTATATTGTATCGAATCTTTTAATCCGCTGGCGTTATTGTGGTACCGCAGATACCACAGGGAGGTCATGCGGGGGCAGCTGTCCACCAATTTCAGACAGGACGGCAATTACAAAAGCGTGCTGCACTTTTTCCTGACGCATCTGTTGATGAACTGGATGACCAGACCGGATTTTATTGCTTATAACTGCCGGTTCAAAAAGGAACCGGGACGGCGTATCTGCCGGAAACTGTACAGAAATCTGGCTGTGGCATGGACGGTGAAGGATCAGAAACAGCTGGAAAGCCTGAAAAAAGACTTCGATTGGTTCATTTTTGACAGTTTTATCCCGGAGCCTTCCGAGGTGTCCGAAAGTAAGGGTTTGTTCGCGGGAAGAAAATTTTGTCGCTGAAAATCTTCTTCGAAAAAACGCGAAAAAACTTTTTCTTCGAAAAAGAGAAAAAGTAGGTGCGTGATAAAAGAATCTATGTTATGATAAAAAAAAGCACAATCGTTTGGAAGAGAGGTAGATGCTATGGCAAAATGGGTGTACTTATTTGAAGAAGGCAATGCGGATATGCGCAATCTTTTAGGCGGAAAGGGCGCAAATCTGGCGGAGATGACGAATCTCGGCCTGCCGATCCCACAAGGTTTTACAGTTACGACGGAAGCCTGTACAGACTATTACAACAATGGAAAACAGATTTCCGAAGAGATTCAGAAGCAGATTTTTGATGCGCTTGAGATTTTAGAGAAAAAGCAGGACAAAAAGTTCGGCGATACGGAAAATCCGCTACTGGTATCTGTTCGTTCCGGCGCAAGAGCATCCATGCCAGGCATGATGGACACAATTCTCAATCTTGGTCTGACGGACATCGCGGTGGAAGGTTTTGCGAAAAAGACCGGCAATCCGAGGTTCGCATACGATTCTTACAGAAGATTTATCCAGATGTTCTCTGATGTTGTTATGGAAATTCCCAAATCATATTTTGAAAGAATTCTCGATGAAATCAAGGAATCCAAGGGCGTTACCTATGATACGGAGCTGACCGCGGATGATATGAAAGAAATCATCGTCAGATTCAAAGCGATTTATAAGGAAAATAAGGGCGAAGAATTCCCGCAGGAGCCGAAAGTACAGCTGATGGAAGCTGTTAAGGCGGTATTCCGCTCCTGGGATAACGAAAGAGCAATCGTATACAGAAGAATGAATGACATTCCGGGCGACTGGGGTACGGCTGTCAACGTACAGGCTATGGTATTCGGCAATATGGGAGATACCTCCGGTACGGGCGTTGCTTTTACAAGAAACCCTTCCACCGGCGCAAAAGGCATTTACGGAGAATACCTGATCAACGCGCAGGGCGAAGACGTTGTGGCGGGTATCCGGACGCCGCAGCCGATTACCAAACTGGAAGAAGATTTGCCGGAGTGCTATAAGAAGTTCATGGAAATCGCGAATAAGCTGGAAGATCATTACCGCGATATGCAGGATATGGAGTTCACCATCGAAAATGGAAAACTGTTCTTTTTACAGACCCGTAACGGGAAGCGGACAGCGTCGGCGGCTATCCAGATTGCATGCGACCTTGTAGACGAAGGAAAAATAACGCCGGAGGAAGCGGTTCTCAGAATCGAAGCGAAATCCTTAGACCAGCTGCTTCATCCTACTTTTGACGTAGATGCGCTGAAAGCCGGACAGGTCATAGGACAGGCCCTTCCAGCATCCCCCGGCGCGGCGGCAGGTAAGGTTTATTTTACCGCAGAGGAGGCGAAGGAAGCGCATGAAAAAGGCGAAAGAGTCGTTTTAGTACGTCTTGAGACTTCTCCGGAGGATATCGAAGGTATGCACGCGGCGGAAGGCATCCTGACCGTGCGCGGCGGTATGACGAGCCATGCGGCTGTTGTAGCGCGCGGTATGGGTACGGCATGCGTATCCGGCTGCGGCGAGATTGCGATCAACGAATCGGACAAGGTATTTGAACTGGGCGGAGAAGTATTCCATGAAGGCGATTATATTTCGCTGGACGGTTCCACCGGTAAGATCTATAAAGGTGATATCAAGACCGTAGAGGCTTCGGTAAGCGGAAATTTCGGAAGGATT
This sequence comes from Bacteroides fragilis, assembly GCA_023664485.1. Lineage (GTDB taxonomy): Bacteria > Bacillota > Clostridia > Lachnospirales > Lachnospiraceae > UBA3282. The sequence continues at coordinate 61,271 of JAMPFK010000013.1, forward strand.
ATGGGCTGGGCGGATCAGTATCGTAAATTGCAGGTACGCACCAATGCGGATACGCCTGCGGACGCGGCAAACGCTGTAAAATACGGGGCAGAAGGAATCGGACTCTGCCGTACGGAGCACATGTTCTTTGATCCCGACAGAATTCCGAAGATCCGCCAGATGATTCTTGCAAGAACCGTAGAACAGAGGGAAAAAGCATTGAATGCGCTTATTCCTTTCCAGAAGGGCGACTTTAAAGCGTTGTATGAAGTTATGGAGGGCAGACCTGTCACCATCCGTTTCCTGGATCCGCCGCTTCATGAGTTCGTACCGACGGAGCAGGCCGATATCGACGATCTGGCGGTACAGATGATGATGACGGCGGAAGAGGTACAGGAAATCTGCGATTCCCTGCATGAATTCAACCCGATGATGGGGCATCGCGGATGCCGTCTTGCAGTCACTTATCCCGAAATTGCAAAGATGCAGACAAGGGCTGTGATGGAAGCTGCAATCGAAGTGAAGGAAGAAAAAGGTTTTGATATCGTTCCGGAAATCATGATTCCGCTCGTAGGAGAGAAGAAAGAGCTGAAATTTGTCAAGGATGTCGTTGTGGAAATAGCGGAGCAGGTAAAGAAAGAGAAAAACTCGGATATCAAATATCATGTTGGCACTATGATCGAGATTCCGAGAGCGGCGCTTCTCGCAAATGAAATCGCGCAGGAAGCGGAGTTCTTCTCTTTTGGTACAAATGACCTGACACAGATGACCTTTGGTTTTTCCCGTGATGATGCAGGAAAATTCTTAGGCGATTATTATAAAAATAAGATTTATGAGTCTGACCCGTTCGCAAGGCTCGACCAGAACGGAGTTGGCCAGCTGATTCAGATGGCGGCGGAGAAAGGCCGTGCGGTAAGGCCGGATCTCAAGCTCGGTATCTGCGGCGAACATGGCGGTGACCCGTCGTCCGTGGAGTTCTGCCATAAGGTTGGGCTGACGTATGTGTCCTGTTCACCGTTCCGGGTGCCGATTGCGAGGCTGGCGGCGGCACAGGCGGCGATAAATCAAAAGTGATACACCGTGAAGCTGTGAAAATAGTATATTGATTTGCTAATAGAAATTAAAATCCTCTGTCATTAGTGAAGATGGCAGGGGATTTTTCTATATAATTATGCAGAATCGAAGAAAGAATGCTTTTATAGAATTAAAAATGTAGTATTATTTTTTTACGGAAGAAGATAATCATTTAAAGAAAAGGGGATGTTTATGAAAATAAGGCTAAAAGTAAGGGAGAAGAACTCGGTTATAGAAGAAACCCTTTATGAAGAATCTTCTACAGGTATGCAAAGACCGATGTATAAAATTAAGGGAGAAACCGATATGATGGATATTCTTAAAATCTCAAGAATAGTAAATTATGTCAGTTTATCGCAGATAACAACTGATATGTACAGAAGAAATAAGTATACAAACGATACATATCTGGATGACGCCGAAAGTGCAAGGAAACGTCTTGAAAGGCATTTGGAGAAAACACTAAGAATACTAGGGGTTGATTCATATAAGGATGATTTAAAGATAGAATACAGAAGCAGAATGAAGTATCAATTTTCAGAAGAAGATATTCCGTTTTTAGAGAAATTGGCAGACAGGGAAATTAAGAGCCAGGAAGATCTGTATTGGGCTGCTATCGGTATTTACAGTTGTTTTTGCCATGTAAAGGATATTGATGAGGGGCTTTTAGAGGATATAGGCAATACGATACAAAAGGAAATAGGATTTACAGAATTGAAGCATGTGGTAGCCATAAAAAACCGTTTAGGCAATATAAACAGCGTTGTCGATGAATTGATACAGTCTGAAAAGTACTCAAAGGAAATCAAGAATGACGTTTACGATATCATATGTAAAATCATGGATGATTCATTGCAACAAATGAAAGAGGCATTACAGGATAAAAAAAGGAGCAGATAGAAAGTCTGCTTCTTTTTTATATGGACATCTGCATAGGGAAAGTGTCCATATAGGGCTAAAAAAAACCGCTATACTGAATACATACGATATTTAAGGAGGTTTTAAAGATGCGGGGAGGATAGAATTTGAATACAGTTTTTTATGTCCATTTACCGAGGGTGAAATGTTTTTTCTGGTGTATGCTGGAAATCCCAAAGAGCAGTACAGGAGATGAGATATGATAAGTTTAGCAATTATTTTGTCAGAGTGTCCAGTACAGGCAATTATTTATGATATTGGCGATAAGTCTCTGCGTGAGGTAAATAGGATGGGAAAAATCTTGTCTGCTAAAGACAGCCTGCTCATAAATTTTTGTAATTCAGATGAGCGGATATTGGTACAGGCAGGAATCCCAACCATATCCATGCGGACGTTTTTATCAATGTGCTGTGGCTATGTGGTGAAGGAGGATGAGGTAAACCGTATTTTTAACCGTACAATCGGAATCCATTACGCAAATATATTTTGCAATAAGCAAATTGATTTTTCAATTTTGTATTCATCCCCCAGATTTTGGAACAGAGTGGCAACGCTGGTTCTTGAGGGAATGGATATCTTGGAAACACAAGTCTGCAAATAAAAAGTCAAGCAGAAATTTGTGAACTTTGAAAATTTTATACAGGTTGAATTGAAACCATAAAAACCAGACCACCGCAGAACGCCGGCCTGATAAAAGGATTGGAGTTAGTCTTAGTTTTCTTCTGTTTCGGACAGTGTGGCAAGGTATTCCCTTACCCGTCCGTAATAAATGCGGAGGAACTTGTTTGCACCGGCAGTCATGTAGACGTAATACGGCTTGCCCTGTGCCCGTTTCTTATCCATAAAAGCATATACGGGATCATCAGCAGGTGAACGCTTGATAAGCCCGTCCATGATCTGGAACAGGGTCTTGCGCAGATATGGCGAACCTTTCTTTGTTGTAGGGACACTTTTCTGGATATGTTTCCCTGAATCGTTCTTTCCGGGGTCAACACCGGCAAAGGCCGTTAGCGCCCCACGGTGTGTAAAACGTGTCACATCCCCGATCTCAGCCATGAGCTGGGGGCCGAGGGTGGGGCCGACGCCGTTCATTGCCATGACAACAGGGTATTCCGGAAGGGCGGAAGCGGCTTCGTCCATTTTCAGGCGCAGGGATTCCACTGTTTCAGACGCAGTGTTCAGCATTGCCACAGCCTGCCGGATGAGCGTTTTCGAGTTGTCATCCTTTGGGAATACGGCAATAAGGTCAAGGGAAGCCCGATAGACCTTCTCTGCTTTCTCTGCGCTGAAATTGTAGCCTTTGCGTTTACACCAGTTCTGATAGTGTTCCATAAAGGCGGGAAGGGATCTGCCGCGTACACAGTCCACATGCCAGTAAGTGTAAATGAAATCCACCCACTTCTGGCTGCCGTCGCTCCGTGCAGGGCTGTCAAAGAAATCGTTGGCGCCCGGATAGGTCTGGTCGAGCAGGGCAATGAGGTTGTTCTTCATGGCAGTCTTCTGGGCCATATAGAAGCCGAACTGCCGGTTCATGGTTTTGAGTTGGTTTCGTGTTTTGTCCATGCTTCCATATTGCTTCAGATTTGCCCAGCGGTCAAGGGTATAGCGTGCGATTTTTTTGGAATCCGCCTTATCGGTTTTGGGAGTGCGCAGGGAACCATCCCCAAACTCTTTGATGAGGATGGGGTTTACAGCACTGACAAAGATACCGGCATCGGAGAGCCATGTGGCGACCGGCTCATAGTACCGGCCGGTGTGTTCCATACAGACCTTCGTTTCCCCGTCAAGATTCCTGATCTGCTCAATCAGTGCATTGATGGAGGACTGGGTGTGCCGGATGTCGCAGGGCGGCATGATGACCACATCGCCGGGTCTTCGGATGGTGACGGTGCTTTTGCCTTTGGAAACATCAATACCAACAGCGTTCATAACAGATACTCCTTTGAATGTATTTAGCAATGGTCAATACCGGATTTACTCATTGCCTGTTCAATCTACTGGGTATCACACGAACGCCTCTGGGTTCAACCTGCGTAAAACGAATGCTGCGAATGAGGGCCGGCTGGCTGACTTGTGTACGGACGCCAGGTCCTAGGGATAAACGGCCAGACCTATTGCCATACTCATTCTAACAGCTTAAGCAACAAGATGGGTAATTCCTCACTGGCTGTAAGGGGTATTAACCATAAATACATTGTAGTAGGAAAGCAGTTCGGGCAAGGTTTCAAAGGTTAAGAAACAGAAATCCAATAAAAAGCGGAATTTGAGAAGAGAACCAGACGATTTCGACGGTAGGGAGGATTTGGAAGATGATTTATACAAGGATACCGATACAGAATATGGTTCTGAAATGGATGATGATTTTGCGGATTTTGATTAAGAGATATGTCAGGTGGATGCCGTACTTAACGGTATCCACCGCAAAAAGAAAGCGAGGAAATGGTGATGGATAATAATATTATCAAACATTCCGATTACATCAAGGCAGACAGGATGGAGGAACTGGCAGGGCAGGAATCCAAGGAAGTTTTATTGGAATTGCAGGAGAGGAACAGGGGAATCTCATATTTGGAGAGTGGCAAAGTAACGATAAATGCAAGAAATTTTGCGGAATATGTGCTTAGCCGTATCAGTCTGTTTCGGCTTGATTCTAACCAGAGAATCATAATGAATCAGGTTACAAAGGTTTATGAGCCTGTTTCCGAAGTGGTTCTGACAAAAGTTTGTATGTCAATCATGGATGAATACAGCTCGGAGTATTATATGTATGTAGTGGAAAGCAGAGTGCTTGGCTTCATTGATAAACTGGCAAATACATACAAAAGGATAGAAACGGATAACAGGTACATTTTGTTTCCTAACGGTTTTTATGATACCCAAACCTTTACTTTCGACAGTCAGTTTAAGACAAAAGCAGTCCTGACATATCAGATGGGATTTGGCTATGATGATACGGCAGACTGCCCTGAATGGAAGAAAGCACTGTCAAAGATGTTTCCTGATGACAGTCAGGCAGTTATTGGTGTGGTGCAGGAGATATTCGGTTATACCTTTTTGTATGGTGAAGCCCCTGCGGATATGCTGTTTTACTTTTGGGGACATGGGAGAAATGGAAAAAGCATTATTTCCAATGTGCTAAAGGCACTTCATGGGGTGGAGAACATAGCAGGTGTGCCGCTTGCGGAATTAGGCGAGGGTTTTAACCTGTCTGCCATATACAATAAAAAGTTGTGTATATGCCCTGAGAACGCACAGGAGAAACTGCTTGATACATCAACATTAAAAGCGTTGACGGGCAGGGATGCAGTCAAAGTTGAAAAGAAGTATGAAAATCCATTTACAACAACAATCAGCACTAAAATTATTGTTAATTCCAACCATTATCTGAGAACAGATGATGCGTCTGTCGGTTTTTGGGAGAGGATACTGCCAATACCGTTTGAAGTGACATTTATCCCCAAAAAAGAATGGGCTGAAAGGGCAAGAACCCCGTATTTTAGAGTAAGGGATATACACCTCGAAAAAAGGCTGCAGGCTGAACTTTCTGGAATCTTTAACTGGTCTATGCAGGGCTTGGTAAGGCTGAAAGCTAACGGATGGGTTTTTACAAAGTCAGAAAAAATTAAAGATTTGAAAAATAAGATGATGATGTACTGTAAGCCGGTGACAGCTTTCGTTATCCAGTGTGTGACGCAGGGGAATAAAGACAAACAAAACGGAAAAACAGACCGTATCCAGTCATCAAGGGTTCACTACAAATTCCTGGCGTGGGCTGAGGATAAAATGCTGGAAGTCACAGAGTATCATAATGCAAGGCGTTTCCGTCAGGCATTTACAGAGAGCCTGAAAGAGCAGGGGATTATGGTGGATATCGTGAAAAACAGCGTGGATGTTTATGTTGGGATTATTGTAAAGAAACTGTAAAATTATCATGTGTAACAGGCAGTCAGGCTGAATAGTGAAAAGAATGATGATTCAGTTATATATTATTTTTCTGAAAGGCTTGGCTGTCCTGTTGCAGAAAGGAGCATAGAATGTCAGAACAGGATTATTTTCGTGCGATAGATGATAACAGAATGGCGATTGTGCTGTTAAATATTTTACGCAGGAAAGAAGTTATCAACCAGCCAACCT
>JAMPFK010000014.1 GCA_023664485.1 Bacteroides fragilis
GCGACCTCCTGGTCCCAAACCAGGCGCTCTAGCCAAGCTGAGCCACACCCCGGTAAGCGGCATTTTATGTTTTTTCAGTCACAACGCAAGGTATATTATATAATATGAAGATTTGTCTGTCAACCTTTTTTCTGATTTTTCAGTTTTTGAATTTACATCCACTCTACAGATAATTCACCGTATAGTGCGCCTCTCCGCCTCTGTCGATCTCCATCAATATGTACGATGGCCGTCTTCCCTCCTGCCGCGGATAGCTCATACTGCCGGGATTTATCAATGTCAGATCCCGGCCGATGTCGATGACCGGTTTATGGGTGTGGCCGCACATAACGATATCCGCCTCCCGGTCCCTCGCTTCCTGCTTAATGATCTCATAATTCATGGAAACGCAGTAATGATGTCCATGCGTCAGCCATACTTTATATTTTCCTATCATAAATTCTTTTTCTTTCGGCATCGGGGACAGGAAATCATTGTTTCCCCGCACCATCTGCACCGGACAGCCTGCCGCTTCTTCGATGACGGCTTCGCTGCCTTCCACATCGCCGCAGTGCACCACCATATCCACCGGCCTGACCTTATCCATCACTTTCAGAAAATTTTCGTTCCGGCGGTGGGTATCGCTTATCACAAGTATTTTCATAGAAACTCCCCATTCTTGCTCAGCCCGCCAATTCAGGCGGCGCCGAAAGCGCCCTGGCATTAAACTGCCTGTGAAAAATAAGCTATCAGGCTTATTTTTCAACCTATGCCCCTTTTTTTCAGCTCTTCCTTCATAGCCGAAAGCGCCCTGCCCCGGTGGCTGACCGCGTTCTTCTCTTCCTCACGCAGCTGCGCGGAAGTACAGCCGTATTCCGGCAGATAAAAAACAGGATCGTAACCGAAACCATTCTCGCCCTCAGGTTCATAGCCGATTCTGCCCTCTATGATGCCGAGCGTCGTAAAAACCTCTCCGTCCGGCATCGCCGCCGCGGTCGCGCAGACAAATCTGGCCGTCCGTTTTTCGTCCGGCACGCCCTTCATGCGTTCTAACAGGTTCGCATTCTTGATATCATAGGAAGTATCTTCTCCCAGATACCGCGCGGAGTAGATACCCGGCTCTTTGTTCAGATAATCGATTTCCAGTCCGGAATCGTCGGCAAGCACGATATGATTCGTCCTTTCTGCCGCCGCTTTTGCCTTGATAATGGCATTTTCCTCAAAGGTCTTTCCGTCCTCTACGATATCGGCTTCGATGCCGGCCTCTTTCATGGACAGAAGCTCTGCGTCCATTCCTCCGAGAATCTGGCGGATCTCCCGCATTTTTCCTTCATTTCCAGTGGCAAAAATAATCGTCTGCTTCATCTCAATAACGATACCTTTCTCTTAGCCTGCGCTGTCTTTTCAATCATCATAAGCTTTCATGATCGCCTGATAGATTCCCTCTGCAATTTTCTGAATATAATCTTCCCTGGCTAACAGGATTTTTTCCTGCCCGTTGCTGAGATAGCCTACCCGGATTGCCGCCGCCGGCACGGTCGCTTCATTGAGCACCGTATCCTCCTGATCCGTCTCGAATATTCCGTTGGCCTTTCCGCTGATTGCCGTAACGACTTCCTTTTCCAGCAGATCGGCCAATTCCAGATTGCCGAAACCCGGAATAAAAAACTGTCTGTTATATACCGCTTCCGTCCCATAAATTTTGGAGTCCGCATTCTCGTTTATCTCGATCCGAATCAGCATATCGGCTTTCGCGGCGTTCGTTAAGCCGACGCGGTCCTCTTCAGAAATCTCGCTGTCATCCATCCGGGTATAATAAACCTTGATATCCGTTTCATCCAGCTTTTTCTTCAAAGCGCGGGCAATTTCCAGCGTGATATCTTTTCCCTCCAGCCCGTCCGTAGCCGCTCCCGTCACGCCGCCTCCATAGGCCGGGTCAATAACGACGATTTTATCGTAAGCTTCCTTAGGCGTCATGAACTCAATATACAATTTATTGTCCTCAAAAATACTATGATATTCGTATATATCTGTCAACCGGAATTTCAGCCGGAAAGCGTCCGCCCCGTTCTCGAAACGTCCGTCGATGACCGCGCTCCGGTTGCCGTAAACGCCCTGTGTCCGGTAAAAGCTTTCATAACCGGCGTCTTCCGCTTCCTGCTTAATGCTCACCCATAACTCTTTATCCATATAATGATTTTCTATCGTTACGCTCTCGGCCTTCACATCCGTATGCAGCGGGATGCAGAAATAATTCATTTCCTGTCCGTTCTGCGCGAACAGAATATTGTTCTGCTCCGGCAGGGCCTCCGAACCGTTCTCCTGCCCCGGCGCCGGCGCACCCTGCGGATTTTGTCCCGTTCCTTCCGGCGTACTCTGTATGGCTTCATCCTGCGCCACATCCGCAACGACGATCATTTTGTGCGAAGAATAATAAAAAATGACCGACAGCGCACAACATGCGAACAAAACCGTATAAACTGCCGTTCTTTTCATAAGTTGATTCTGCTGCATTTTAATAACCATGCCTTTCTCTCAACCTGCAAACTTTGGCCGCAGGCAAAAGCTGCGTGTGAAAAATTTATTTTTCATACTTCCCATCCATCCTCACCGCCGCGCCTCTTTTTCCCGGTCGTGCCGGCATTTCGGCGGTTTCGGCCCCATGAACTGATAAAAATATGTTTTTATCATGCCATTATAAATTTTCCGGTTCTTATCCGCTTTTCTTCCTATATACCGCTCCGCCTGCTCATAGGCGGAAATCACATACATGGACCAGCTGTCGAGCGCCTGATAACGCTCGCCCAGCGTCCGGTACAGGCCGGGCAGCGCTTCTTTGTCCTCCAGGCGTTCCCCGTAAGGAGGATTGGTGATGATAAATCCATATTTTTTCGGATGGCTGAGCTGTTCCACGCCTCTGCGCTGGAAATGGATCATTTCTTCCACGCCCGAAAGCCGCGCGTTCTCTCTGGATACCGCCACCATTTTGTCATCGATATCATATCCCTGGATATCGGGTCTTATGCTTCTGTTTATGCCGTCCGCCGCTTCATCCATCGCCCGATACCAGCTTCTTTTCGGTATCAGATGGCTCCATTCCTCCGCCAGAAAGCTCCTGTTCGCCCCCGGCGCCACATTGGCCGCGATCATGGCCGCTTCGATCGGGAAAGTGCCGCTTCCGCAGAACGGATCCACCAGAATCCGGTCTCCACGCCAGGGCGTCAGCATAATCAGCGCCGCCGCCAGATTTTCCGCAATAGGCGCCTTCGCCGTCAGCTTCCGGTATCCTCTTTTATGCAGGGATTCCCCCGTCGTATCCAGTCCCACGACGACCTCGTCTTTCAGCAAAAAGACCCTTATCGGAAAAGAAGCGCCGCTTTCCGCAAACCATTCCTTATGGTAAACGGATTTCAGCCGTTCCACTATGGCTTTTTTCATGATGGATTGTATGTCGGAGGGGCTGAAAAGCCTGCTTTTGACGCTGGCCGCTTTCGCCACCCAGAATTTCCCATCCTCCGGGATATAGTTTTCCCATGGAATGCCGCGCGTGCCCTGAAAAAGCTCCTCGAAGGTCTCCGCATGAAAGCTGCCGGCCTTAAGCAGTATCCTTTCCGCCGTACGCAGAAAAACATTCGCGCGGCAGAGCGCGTTTTCATCTCCCGTGAAAGTCACGCGGCCGTCTTCCACCAAAGACACCTCGTATCCCAGATCCGTAATTTCCCTTTTTAAAACTGCTTCCAGCCCGAAATGGCATGGCGCGATAAACTCCATCAAAATGCCCGTATTCCTTTCTCGTCTTTTCCATAGTTTATTGTAAAGTTTTGTGCTTTTTCTGTCAATCACTCCGGTCAAAATTTGATTTACAATTCCCTGCGGGCATTATAAACTATAGTAGACGACATAACAAATTGCTCTTTCCGGCTTTTGCAAAAGCCATAATATAGGTAAGCTTTTACAAGTCCGAAAAGGCAATTTCCAATGTCGTTAACGATAAAAATGCAAAGGAGGCGGCAATCATGGGACTGCAGGGAGAACAGGTCACGGAAAGGCTGCTTGGCAATATTCAAAAAGTCATTATCGGAAAGGATGAGACGGTGCGGCTGCTCTTAACGGCGCTTCTTTCGGACGGGCATGTCCTGTTGGAAGACGTGCCGGGGACGGGCAAGACAAGGCTGGCAAAGGCGCTCGCAAAATCTCTGCATGCGGACTTTTCCAGAATCCAGTTCACGCCGGATCTGCTGCCCGCCGACATTACGGGACTGAATATTTTCGACAGGCAGAGCAATTCCTTTGTCCTGCGCAGGGGGCCGGTGTTTACGAATATTCTTCTTGCCGACGAAATCAACCGTGCCACGCCGAGAACGCAGGCGGGCCTGTTGGAGTGTATGGAAGAACGACAGGTAACGATCGACGGGGAGACCTATCTGCCGGGCGAGCCGTTTTTCGTCATCGCCACCCAGAATCCTGTCGAGACCGCCGGGACTTTTCCGCTTCCGGAGGCGCAGATGGACCGCTTTATGATGAAGCTTTCCATGGGACTTCCCACGAAAGAGGAAGAACTCGATATTCTCGCCCGGTATATGGAAAAAGAGCCGCTTGCGGAGCTTTCCGGCGTACTGACGCTTCAGGAGCTGCAGCAGGCCAGACAGGAAGCCGCCCGAACCTTCGTGCATCCGGCGGTGCGGGAATATATGGTCGATATCGTTTCCGCCACCCGCGGCGGTGAAAAAATCACAATGGGCGTAAGTCCGAGAGGCACGCTGGCGCTTCTTCGCTGCGCAAAAGCTTACGCATGGCTGCAGGGCAGGCATTTTGTCATCCCCGACGATGTGAAGGCCGTTGCGATCCCGGTACTCGCCCACCGGCTTATGATGGATTCGGGCCGGGACAGCGGCAGGGAAAGCGCCGCGTTCCTTCGTAACCTTTTACAGCACACCAAAGTACCGACAGAGGATTTTCAGGCATGATGAAGATAATCGGAATCGGGCTGCTTTCCTTTTTTCTTCTATGGCTCCAGCGCAGGGTCTATGGAAGACTATGGAATAAAAATCTGGGCATCCGGCTGGAATTTACGGAGAACAGCCTTTTTGAGGGGGAAAAAGGTGAACTGCTCGAAATCATCGAAAACGGCAAGCGCCTCCCGCTCCCGATGCTGAAGGTCAAATTCCAGACCGACAAAAATCTGCGCTTTACGGATTCAGAAAACTCCAGGGTCACGGATCTGTACTACCGCAACGATATTTTTCAGGTAAAAGGCCGGGAACGGATCACGCGGAAACTGGAGTTTACCGCTATGAAAAGGGGCTATTACAGGATTCATAATATCGATCTGGTCACGGCGGATCTTTTCCTTTCCGCGGAGATGATAGAAAGCAGGCAGACGGAGCAGTATTTCTATGTCTATCCCGCACCCTGTGTCTCGGAAGCACTGAAACGCTCCCTGCAGCAGCTGAACGGAGAAATTCTCACGAAAATGCATTTTCCGGAAGATCCCTTTGAATACCGGGGCATCCGGGAATACCAGCCCTGTGACGATATGCGCAGCATCAACTGGAAGGCTACGGCCAAGACCGGGGCGTTAAAGGTCAATCAGAAAAACTATACTTCCCTGCAGACCGTCCGCATCTTTTTCAACATCGAGGATACGGGGATCCTGCGGAAGGATGAAGAAGTCGAGGCCTCCATAAGAATTGCCGCCGGAATCGCCGCCTTTTTCCTGAATCAGGGCATCCGGGCCGCCTGCTATGGCAACGGCCGGGATATCCTGCACGGGGAGCCGGTACGGATAGAGCCCGGAGCGGGCGCCGGACAGCTGCAGCAGATCTACCGCGCCCTCGCAAGAATCGATACGGGCCGGGAGGCCGCCGATTTTGCCGGAACCTTTGAAGAAAAGCTTTGGGAGGATATCGGCGGTACAACGACGATTTTCATCTCCCCCAACGCTTATGACGGTTTTCTGGGGCTCATCAGCCGCTATCACCAGAAAGACCCGGAAAGCGTCTGGTTCTATCCGGCGCCAAAAGCGGAGCCGGAGCTCCCGGAGCTTCCGGACGAATGGAAAGGACATGTATTCTTTATATGAAGCAGGAAAAAATCATCGCCGGAGCGGATATTCTGGCCACACAAATGAATCATTGGACGCTTTTCTCTATCGCGGTAACAACGGCCGTCCTGTTCGGGAAAAAGGAGCCGCCCCTTGCATTATGGGCGGCCTGCGCCCTGCTTCCCGCCTTTTTCTTTTTTATCAGAAGATACACCAACCGTTTTCCGCTCATGGCGGGCAGCCATCTTTTATGCCTTCTGCTCCTGTTCGCCGCACCGGTTCCTGACCTTGCCGTCAAGATCCCGTTATGCCTTTACGGGGCCGGCCTGGCAATTTATTCCTTTTCCCTGCGGATCCGGACGGAAGAACGGCTGGATAATGCTATTTCGCCGCCTGTCGCGATCGGTACCGCCGCTCTTTCTCTTTTCCTCCTGCACTACGAAAAGTATACGGAAGCGGATTTCTATTTTGCGGGCGTCGTTATTTTTTATTTCATATGTTATTATATCAGATGTTATTTAAATAGCTATCTCTATTTTCTGACGGTCAATGCCGGCAGCACCGGCTATATCCCCCGCCGGGAAATCTTTTTATCGGGCATAAGGCTCTCGACGGCTTTTACCCTGTTCGGAATGGCGGCGGTTCTGCTGATCTCCGACTGGAACTGGCCCGCACGGCTATACGGGGCCTTAAAGCAGGGTTTTCTCTGGCTCCGGGAACACGGCTTCTTCGCCTTTATCGCCTCGCTCTTCCGCCGGGAAACGGAACAGCCCCCGGAACAAATGACGGCAATCCCATCCGCCTCTCCCGCAGGCATGGTTATGGAGTTCGGAGAACCGGGCCTTTTCTGGAAGATTCTGGAAAAAGTCATCGGAATCCTCATTCCGGTACTGCTTCTTTTGCTTTTTGGCCTGTTCCTGCTGCGCTTTATCAAAATGATATACGAACGCTTCCGCGAGAACAGGCTCTTTGCTCCGGCATCCGCGACAGACAGCGGCCGGGATATCCACGAACGGTACGAAGTCAAAAAAGAAAAAAAGAATCAAAAGCGCTTTCTGGCTTTCCTGAATCCCACGGAAAGGATCCGCCGTATCTACAGGCAGCGCATCTGGGCCAGGCGCGAAAGCCTTATGCATAACGAAGCCTCCCGGCCGCTCGGCGCTTACACCGCAAGAGAATGCGGCCGCCTGCTTGCCGAAGAGCCGTTGTCGCGCATTTATGAAAAAGCCCGTTATTCAGGGGAGGAGTGTACCAGAGAAGATCTGAAAAAGATTTGAGAAAAACGGCACAGCCTGACGCTGTGCCGCTTTTATTTTAGTAATTGTTTTTCTGGCTGTTCTGCGCATTGCTGCTGGAGCTGTTCTTAGAATTGTTCTTCTGATTGTTCTGAGAAGAATTCTGGCTGTTGCAGTTGTTCGCCTTGTCCTGCTGTTTCTCATTGTTCTGCGCGTTCTGGTTATAATCATTCTTAGACATTTTGCATACCTCCTGATTGATTTATATTACAGGAATAGTATTGCATGATTTTAAAAAAAGTATTCAAAGCTCACATAGGTCTTTAGTACCATTTTTTTATGGAAAAGTACCAAAATATTCGTTAGTACTTTGGTACTATTTTTTGTTGCATTTTTTCAAAATATGTATATAATAATAATTGTAGATAGAAACACCCCTTCAATTTTCTATTTACAAACCCTTATATTTTAATTATTTATACTCCCCTTAATAGCCCATTATTAACATAATGGGCTATTTTGTATTCCCCTGGATGATCTTGACAACTACCAGAACGATCAGCCCTATCACAATAACCGGAAAGAAAACGGAAAGCAGGGAAGTCACAAGACCGATCACGACCACGACAGCCACCGTCATAATGACCATCATCAGCCAGCCCGGCAGCATGATGCTGCGCCCGGAACCCCAACTGTGAGCCTTATCCTCCTCTATCACGTCTTCCGCAACTTCTTCATCATACTCCTGATTGGAACCATAGCTGGCCCCTGCGCGCTTATTCGCTTCAATAATGCTCTTCGCGAGCAGTCTCGGATCGCCAAGCCGCGAAAGCACCTCCTCTTCCGTATTGCCTTTCTGCATTTCCGATTCGATATATTCCTGATAATACCGCACATTCTCCGCCACCTGGGCGCTGTCCAGCCCGCCGGCCAGCGTATGCTGTAATTTTTCAATAAACTCTCTTTTATCCATTTTTATCTTTGTACCCCCATGACTCCGCTCTGCGGAATCTCAAATCTTTCTCACACTAAGCTGTCAGGCTTATTTTTCAACCTATTCTGCTTCTCAGTTTAACATAATATTTTCCGGTTGACTATTGTGTCATTCTTAAAAAATTATTAAGAAGGAAAAAACGTAGAATAATTTGCATTCATCTGCTAAAATAGGAAATAGAAAAACGAAAAGAAAGCGAGGATGCATGAATGCCGTTACCACAGGAAAAACCCTATACACTCAAAGATATCTATGCCCTGCCGGATGGTCAGAGGGCGGAATTGATTGACGGACAGATTTATGATATGGCGCCGCCTGCCCGGATTCACCAACATCTGCTCATGAACCTTTCCGCACTCATCCATGACTATATCAAAAGCCAACGAGGGGATTGTCTTGTTTACCCCGCGCCATTTGCGGTATTTCTAAATAAGGATGAGCGAAACTACGTTGAACCGGATATTTCTGTCATTTGCGACAAGAACAAACTGGACGATAAAGGCTGCAATGGCGCTCCCGACTGGATCATCGAAATCGTCTCCGCATCGACCCAGCAGATGGATTACGGCGTCAAACTGTTCAAGTACCGCACAGCGGGCGTCCGGGAATACTGGATCGTGAATCCCCTGAAACAAACCGTTACCGTTTATGATTTCGAACAGGAAAAAGAGACAAAGCAATATTCTTTTGACGATAATATCCCGGTATGTATTTATAAGGATTTAAACATACGGATCTTAGAACTGCTCGGATAAAAGATAAAAAGACACGCCGCCGGGCGCAGCCGCAGGACGCATGAGCGGCACCGCGCCCGGCACATACTGTTTCATAACCATCTTACAATTTGCTCAGATCGCCCACCGAACCTCCGGGATAGACCTCTCCTTCCACGATAATCTGTTCGATGATCGTCGTTTTCGGCTGTTCGATCAGGCTCAGCAGCTTCTCCGCCGCGAACTGTCCCAGTCTTGCCGTATCCTGTTTTACGGTCGTGAGCTTCGGCTCAATGTGCCTTCCGATCCTGATTCCGTCATATCCCGCAACGGAAATATCGCCCGGAATTCTGAGCCCTCTTTCCTTAATTGCATTGATTCCTCCGAAACAGGCAAAATCATCCGGATAAAGAATGCAGGTCGGCCGGCCTTTCAAATCGAGCAGCCTTTCTGTTTCGATATGGGCGGCATTCGTATCGCGGTAGGCCGCCTTCCTTATGTATTCATCCGGCACCTCTATTCCAAGCTCCTCCGCCGTCTTATAAAAGGAAGCCAGCCTGCTTTTGGTTACAGACGAATCCGCTCCATGGATATACGCGATTCTGCGATGTCCTTTCTCATAGATATAATGAAGCAGATCCCGCATACCCTTTACATTATCCGACAGAACCGCACTGACATTGTTGAATAAATGGTCGATCGTGACGCTCGGAATATCGCTCTGCGCCAGTTCCATTACCTCCGGCCTTGAAAACCGGGTATTTGCAATGACAACCCCGTCGAAACCTCTGTATCTGCAATGCTCCAGATAAGACATTTTATTCGGTCTCACGCTGCTGTCATTGATAAAAGTAATATCGTACCCTCTGGCCTCTACCGTACGTTTCAGACTATCGAGCACATATGCGAAATAATCATGCGTCAGGCCGCTTTGATCGTCTACCGCGAAAAGAACGCCGATGTTATAGCTCCGCCTGGTCTTGAGCGCCTTCGCCGCGGAATTGGGAAAATACCCCATTTCCTTTGCCGCCTGTCTGATATGCGCTTTCGTTTCCGCCCCAATGTCCTTGTGGTCATTGAGCGCCTTGCTCACGGTTGCGACAGACACGCCGCATGCCGCTGAAATATCTTTCATTGATACCATTCGTCTGCTCCTGTCTTAATCCGAACGTCAGGCTATATCCTGCTCCTGTTATACGACTTCGATAGGAACCAGCCCAAATCACTTAATCGTTTTCGTAATTTTAGTCTATATCACTTCTGATAATTTTGCAATACATTTTTATCATCAGATAACAGTTCATCCGCCGGGCCGGGCAGCGTATCGTCCCCGCGGGATCCTTGAAAACCGTCGGCACTTAGTGAAAAAGACGCTTTGCGGCTTTTGAACTTAGTACCGCTACTGGTTTTCGCGGAGCGGAAGCGTGCCCCGTGAGGACGATACGCTGCCCGGCCCGGCGGATGAACTGTTATAAATTTCTGAAAAACCGCCATTATTTTTATTGCAATTTTCGGTTTTTTTCTGTATACTTTCTAGTATCACTTAAAATATTGTTTCATAAATTATAAACTTAATCGTTTTCTACTTGCACATCATTGATGCGGCTTTCCCAATATCGTTTTCAGAATTTCAAAAAAGTAAGAAGAAAGAAGGAGAAAAAACACTATGAAATTTGGTTTTTTTGATGACGCCAACCGCGAGTATGTCATCACGACCCCCAAGACCCCGCTCCCCTGGATCAATTATCTGGGCTGCAATGATTTTTTTACATTGATCTCCAATACCTGCGGCGGCTATAGCTTTTACAAGGATGCGAAGCTGCTGCGCCTGACAAGATACCGCTATAATGACGTTCCGATGGATATCAATGGAAAATATTTTTATATTAAGGACGGGAACTGCATATGGAATCCGGGCTGGAAGCCGACGCAGACCGATCTGGACAGCTATGAGTGCCGCCATGGCATCGGTTACAGCCGCTTCACAGGCTCCAAAAACGGGGTGGAAGCCTCCGTGCTGGCATTCGTTCCAATGGACGACAGCTGCGAAATCAATCAGGTCAGGCTGACGAACAAATCCTCCGAAACGAAGAACATTTCTCTTTTTTCCTATGTGGAATGGTGTCTTTGGAATGCCGACGACGATTCCCGGAACTTCCAGCGGAATCTGAGCACCGGCGAAGTAGAAGTCGCCGGTTCAACGATTTATCATAAGACAGAGTACAGAGAACGGCGGAACCACTATGCCGTTTATTCGGTCAACGCCCCGGTGGACGGTTTCGATACAAGCCGGGACGCTTTTCTCGGCGCTTACCGCGGCGCGGCGGATCCGGAAGCGGTGGAAAACGGCAAATGCACAAATTCCATGGCGAGCGGCTGGTCTCCCATCGCTTCCCACCAGATCGATATGACGATCGCGCCCGGCGAAACAAAATCCTTCGTTTTCGTGCTGGGATATCTGGAGAATCCTGAGGCCGAAAAATGGGAAGCTCCCGGCATCATCAACAAAAAACCGGCAGACGCAATGCTTGCGAAATACCGGTCGGACGCCGATGTGGATAAGGCTTTTTCCCGGCTGAACGACTACTGGAAGGCGCTTCTTTCCAAATACAGCGTAAAAACCTCGAACGATAAGGTGGACCGCATGGTCAATATCTGGAACCAGTACCAGTGCATGGTGACATTTAATATGTCCCGTTCCGCTTCCTATTATGAATCGGGCATCGGCCGCGGCATGGGCTTCCGCGATTCCTGTCAGGATCTGCTCGGCTTCGTACATCTGATTCCCGACCGGGCAAGACAGCGTATCATCGATATCGCCTCCACCCAGTTTCAGGACGGCAGCGCGTACCATCAATACCAGCCTCTTACGAAGAAGGGTAACTCCGACATCGGAAGCGGCTTTAACGACGATCCGTTATGGCTGATCGCCGGCACTTCCGCCTATGTGCGCGAAAGCGGCGACACCTCCATTTTAACAGAAATGGTTCCTTTCGATAATGATATGTCGGCAGCGGCACCGCTGATGAACCATCTGAAACGCTCTTTCGACTATACTGTGACCCACAAAGGGCCGCACGGCCTTCCGTTGATCGGACGCGCCGACTGGAACGACTGCCTGAACCTGAACTGTTTTTCTGAGCATCCGGGCGAATCCTTTCAGACCTTTGGCCCTTCCGAAGGGCCGGTCGCGGAATCCGTATTCATTGCGGGTATGTTCGTAAAATACGGCGAAGAATATGCACAGCTATGCGAGCTGATGGACGATAATGCGGAAGCGGAGCGCGCAAGGGCCGAAGTGAAAGTGATGTACGATACGATTCTGAGAGACGGCTGGGACGGCGGCTGGTTCGTCCGCGCTTATGACGCATACAGCCACAGGATCGGCTCTAAAGAATGTGAAGAGGGGCAGATCTATATCGAACCGCAGGGCTTCTGCGTCCTCGCCGGCGTCGGCGTAGAGGAAGGGCTTGCTGAAAAGGCGCTGGATTCCGTCAAAGAAAGATTGGATACCAGATATGGCGTTATGATCTTACAGCCCGCCTACACCAAATATCATTTAGAGCTCGGCGAGGTCTCCTCCTATCCGCCGGGATATAAAGAGAATGCCGGTATTTTCTGCCATAACAATCCCTGGGTCTCCATCGCGGAAACAGTCATCGGACGAGGCGGCCGTGCTTTTGAAATTTACCGGAAGACCTGTCCGGCCTATGTTGAGGAAATCAGCGAAATCCACAGGACAGAGCCTTATGTCTATTCCCAGATGGTTGCCGGCGCTGACGCCAAATTCCACGGCGAAGCCAAGAACAGCTGGCTGACCGGTACGGCGGCATGGACCTTCGTGAACATCTCCCAGTATATTCTGGGCGTATACCCGACCCACAACGGGCTCAGCATCAATCCATGCGTGCCCGCGGACTTCGGTGATTTCGAGATCACGAGAAAATTCCGGGAAGGGACTTATCATATCAGAGTGGTAAATCCCGACAATGTGGAAAAGGGCGTGAAGGCCGTTACCGTTGACGGCAGGCAGATCGAAGGATGCGTGATTCCTTATACTGCCGGAAAAGAAACGTATGACGTAGTCGTAACTATGGGCCGGATTTAGAAAAATAACAAACTTGCGCCGCAGAGCGCCCCTGCCGGCAAATGAGCATTCTCCGGAGAGAATTGAGAAGCTTCTCTTTGAAAATGTGACACAGAAAGTCAGTTGATTTTAGCGAGACAACTTTGTGATTGCCATGGAGAGTAAAAGAAACATGCGTTTTTCTCTTGCGCTCTGCTGCCGGATATGCTATATTATAGACAGAAAAAGGGAAAGCCATAGAAGCGGCTCTACCCTCCGAATAACAACTAAGTCAATGCTTTACAGCATCAGCCGTCACTATTGGCAGTAGTGGCGGCTATTTTCGTTTCCCCTTGAAAATGGTGTAACATAATCCAATCAGGGCAACAATGAATATTCCAGTCTGAACTAAATCAGAATATGTAATCATCATTGGCAACGCCCTCCTTTCTTTCGTCTGGAGGGTTAGCCCCTCCGAAATGGAGGGCAGCCGCCCGGCTCTATGGTTTCCCATGTCCAAAGTATAGCACACGTTTCTTTATCAGGCAATGACAATATGCCGTTTTCATTGTGCATCCGGCTTTACTCCTTTTATCGTCTATGCTGTTATAATCCAAAATAAGGGCTTGTGGTGCGTGTTGTAATAGTAATCCTCTGACAGGAAAATGGGAGAATAGAAAAACATGCGTTTTTCTCTTGCGCTCTGCTGCCGGATATGCTATATTATAGACAGAAAAAGGGAAAGCCATAGAAGCGGCTCTACCCTCCGAATAACAACTAAGTCAATGCTTTACAGCATCAGCCGTCACTATTGGCAGTAGTGGCGGCTATTTTCGTTTCCCCTTGAAAATGGTGTAACATAATCCAATCAGGGCAACAATGAATATTCCAGTCTGAACTAAATCAGAATATGTAATCATCATTGGCAACGCCCTCCTTTCTTTCGTCTGGAGGGTTAGCCCCTCCGAAATGGAGGGCAGCCGCCCGGCTCTATGGTTTCCCATGTCCAAAGTATAGCACACGTTTCTTTATCAGGCAATGACAATATGCCGTTTTCATTGTACAATTACCTCCGGTAAACGGTAGATAATAATTGAATTTACCAGTCAATCCTATCGTATTTCTTTTGACACAAAAATGATAACAAATCAATTCTGTGGCCATGATTTTTATAAAAACCTGTATCCATCCAATGTATTCTGTATTTCTTTATCATCAGACAAAATACCTGCAACAGATATTTCACCTGTCATCTCAAAATGTTTAATCAGATTAAAACACCGATTATACCCGGTACCCGTACCCCAAATAATTATGTTAAACATAGGAACCCCCTCACACAAATCACGTTTGTCATCATAATTATCCTATATGGATTTATAGTATATGCCAGTTTATATCACATAGCATTCCTTATGGCGGATTAAAAAGCATGTGGCCCATGCCCTGACTACCCTTTTCCCAGGGCCCCCGCAAAATATCTCCCTATCCTGGCAATGAACCTGAGAACATCTTCCTTCATGATGTTGGGAAATGCCGTGAGCGCCGGAGCCGTTTCAAAACTCAGTACGCCGTTAAAACGTATTTTTCTTAATCCTTTCAGGAAGCCTTCCCAGTCCGTAGACGTTGTGTTTTCACGACTGTTTGTGAATGTAAAAGGCAGCTGATGCAGATCGCCGATACCGTCGTTATCATGAATATGGAGAACTTTCAGCCTGCTGCCGAGGATTGTCAGGAAATTCTCAAAATCGATGCCCACAAGATTTGCGTGTCCTGTATCGAAACAGAATCCGAGAACTTCCGCGCCATATTTCTGATTTACGGCATCGATTCTGTCCGCCGCCTTCCCGGCATCGCAGCATGGGCCTTCTATGATATGTTTTCCCAGGCTTGTATAAAGATTTTCGATGCAGATCGTAATACCCAGTTCTTTTGCCAGCGGCGCGAGGAACTCTATAAATTCCAGCGTTTTTTCCCACTCGGCTTCTTCCGATCCCAGATAGCGCGCAAGCTTGAAACCGTGAATAACAATGTACTGACAATCCATAAAAGCGCATATCCTCATACTCTTCTGCGCCACTACGTTTTTTAAATAGTCGTTCAGTTCAGCGCTGCCGTCCGGCACATAATTCGGATACGGCATATGCATCTGGTTTATCCTGATACCGGCAGTTTTTGCCGCTTCTTTATGCGGCGCAAAGAATGCCTCGATCTCCGTCTGCGATTTGTCAAAAAAATCATTGGTTTCAAATCTGTACAGCAGCAGATTCAAAAGATACGAATTCAGACTGAAATCACAACAGGTAAACCCCGCCCGTTTCAGCATCTCAAAGCCTTCCTGCGGGCACTCATCCTTTATTACGTTCTGGGTCTGCACTCCGATATCCATCATAATCCTCCATTCCTGCTCAGCCCGCGAATCTGGGGCGGCGCAATATGCGCTCAAGCACCAGATTTGCCTGTGAAAAATTTATTTTTCACAGTATCCTCCCGAAAGCCTTCACTCGTTTCCCCTGTCCAGCCTGTCAAAATAGAACGACGGCATATATTCGTCATTAAAATAACCGATGTTTTTAATCCCCATTTCCTGAAGCTGCCTTTCTATCTCACGATAATAGATATTGCAGATGACTACACAGCAGTCTTCCGGAAGGTTTTTGAGTTCTTCAGGGTTTTTCACTATCAGTCCTTCAAATTCCGTTCCCCAGAGCTTTGGATTATTATCACAGGTAAAAAGCGGCGGATATTTTTCTCCATAACATTTCATATAATTGCGGCACATATTGCCGGCGCCGAACAAAACGAACCGTTTATATTTTTTCAGATTATTCTCGATCTCGATCTGCCATTTAAAATAATCGCCGACTTCCCTTGCAAGCTTAAAAAGCGTCGGCCTTATAAGCGGTGAAAATGCCGCCAGCGTATCCGTAAAATCAACGATCAGCTCTCCGTCAAAACCAATCTCCCTGAGCCCCCTGATAAGCCCCATCCAATCGGTGACAGTCTTCTCCCCGTACGCACAGGTAAACGGCAGGAGCGAAGCATTCTTATGCCCGTCATTGTCACGCAGTATCACAGCTTTCAGCCTGTTTCCCAGCGCATTGACAAAACCCTGTACATCATTTCCGCAGATATTGCAGACGCCCATGTCAAGGCAGAACCCGAATACATCCTGTCCCGCATCGCGGTTCAGCCTGTCGATTACCTCCACTGCCCTTTTCGGTTCGCATAAAACCCCCCGGACAAGATGGCCGGACAAATCCGTCGTCTGATTTACAAGTAATATGTGGATATCCGCTTTCCGCGCTTTTTCAGAAAGTTTTCCGTAAAAGCCTGTATCATCTTTTTCTTCCTCCGGCATGCCAATCACCAGATACCGGCACTCCGCCTTTTTACAGAAATCGATGCTCTCATGCATAACGTCTGTTATGTAATTCTGCGGCCACGGCTTGCCTTTTCTCCGTCCAAAACGCGGCGCGTACAAAACCGGGATGTCTATTCCGTCTTTTCGACAGGCGGCGATCATATCCAGATAACGTTTCTTTATCGTCTCCGGTTCTTCCCTCTTAGATACGGTTTTCATTTTCCACCGCCTTGACGCCGTCTCATCGTTGTCTTCTTCCGGCGGCCGAAGCCATGCCGCAATGCAAAGCATCAGATTTTCGATTCCCGCATTTTTCAGGTCTCTTATTCCCCCGGCCGGCCTCCGGGTATCGATTAAACAGGTGTTCCGATAACTCAGATTCATATACGCTCCTTCTAATGCTCAACGACTCCAATCCCCATCCATTGATCCGGATAACTTGAAAACACTTTATGCTTTTTATCCTTTGTCGATTCCACAACCTCTTTCCATGTTCTGACCACCCCTCCGTTAAGGCTGTCATATTCATGTGCATAAATATCATGAAAACATGTTACTTTTTTTGCATACTGCCCCACATTTTCCCAATCCGTTATAGAAGCATCATAAGAATGGTCCGCATCAATAAACACAAAATCATAGCTTAATCCTGTATAATCCTCCGACCTGGTCGGAATTTTTTTGTCCAGCGCCGGGAGTACTGCATGGTATGTATCAAACGAATCCATCACGTCACAGATGTCTACACAGGTATATTTAAGTCCCTGATTTCTTCTGGAAAGAAGCGCGCACATAATGTAGGAACTCTTTCCGGCATTTACTCCGATCTCAATGGCTGATTTTACATCCAGATTACTGATATAGCAGCATAATCCCGCAAATTCTTCAACGATCTGCATCATCCCGTACTGCGTATATATGGTGTCTTCTCCCTGTTTACGAAACGGAAAGATGCCGTATTCTTTAATCCTTGCACACATCCATTCAAAATTGTTGACCTCTTCCTCCGATGCAGATAATATCTGCTTTAAGATATTGACCTGTCTTGCCACAATCTGCCTGTAATATTCTGTATCTGTTCCCGCATGCTTCTTTGTATAATCCCATATTGACATTACCAGATTCGTATCGATTCCAAGCTGGCAGATATCATTTCTGATGCTTTCGGCCATCTCGCCCGACGCCGCTACTACGATAAGATCCCATTCATAACGGTTGACTTCCTCTTTCCTGATAACAGGGCAGCCGTCTTTTCGCTCTTCCTTCTTATCCCTGGTAACGAGCGCAACGATCTGCAGAACGCCCTGTTGTTTCAGATACTCCAATAATTGGCCGTTCGCATAATACACATTTCCGGTTCCCCAGATCAATACTCTGTCTACAATCATTTCTTACTCCCCCAAAATGCTTTGCTAAATTAATTTCTGGTTAATCATTTCTTTTATCTTCGTGGAGCTTGTACTCTCCGTGTATGGGAAAAATACCATTTCCGAACCTCTGCTGCGCAAAAACGCCTGTTTCTTAAGCCACGCCGCGCTGTGCTCATAGTCGCTTCCGGAAAATTGTACGTCGAACCGGAATTTCCTGTACGCATCTGCAGTATCACAGTATAGTAACGGTATTTTTACGGCCTCGTCCACATACTTACAGGAGCGTACCATTTCCATCCGCTCCTCAAAATGGATGAACGGTTCCGTATGTTTGTTTTTCCGCACCCCTTCATCGCTCACCACGCCTGCGATAAGATAATCGCACTGCTCTTTTGCACGCCGAAGCAGATTCAGATGTCCTATATGAAAGAGATCGAATACGCCCGCAACATATCCTATGTGGTACTTCTTCGGCACTGTGCCGCTTTCCGGATAGCATATCCGCCTTCCCCTGATAAACTCCTCGCGCGGGCGCTCAAAATCCGGCGTATAGATCCCATAATGCTTTACGCCAATTTTTTTCAGTTGTTTCAATACGGGCATATAATCCCTGATACATATGATAACTTTGTATTTTTCGGCATCCATACCGGCTAATTCTTCCGGCGGGGCCACCCTGATACCTTCCACACAGTTTCCCCAATGTCCGCTGTCGTTGTCCAGAAGCATTTCGGCTTCGTATTCGTCGCCAAAAAGTTCTATGAACTTATAAGCGTATTTTCCCGATCCAAACAGAATCAGCTTCTTATTTTCGAGTCCGTCCAGAATATCGACAAAAAGCCTTTTATATTCCCCGATCGAATAGTTCATGGCAAGACGGTTCTCATTTAAGGTTTTCGTATCCTGTTCGGTTTCCGCACGAAACTCTTTTAATACGTCCAGATTCCGCAGCCACACCATGAAATCCGCCGAATACCGCATCAGCTGATCCTGATATTTTAAGAGGCCGTACCGTTCCAGGAAAAATTCTCTCGGCAGTATTTTTTCCAGTTCCGGCTGCCCTCTGTAAATCAGATCGACCATGCGCATGACGACGACATTGACCGGATAATTTTCCATATAAAATTCCTGATCGTAAAACAGGTATTTTCCATTCACATAAAACGCATTGAGCGGCACTAAATCCACATAAGCATGCGCATAGCACTGTTCTTCCGGCATATTCTCATCGATCGTTTCGACCGGCTCCGACGATTTCAGGATATATTCTCTGAAAACGTCCATTTCATGAATAAACGCTTCTTTATCTTTTTGAAGAAGTTCCTGTAAATGGAGCTGCGCCGTATCTGCGTCTACATAGGGCATGACATAAATATCCTTTATCATTTCCGCCTCTACGACCGGAATGCCGTGGTTTCTCAAATCGATGTCGTTCTTCATAAGCGCATGGATGTGTGAGATTCCTTCCGCAAAAAGCGCTCTTTTTTCAACTTTTCCGTCACTGCGTATTACAGTGGCGAGGCCGTGCTCTCTTCCGCGGTCCAAAGAGAGCGTCACCTGTAAGGCTTTTGCAGATTCAGCCGCATCTTTTTTCTCCTCATTGATCCATTCAAAAAGATAGGCCCCCGCAAATTCATGAAGCGTCCTGTTCTCCACAAGCTGCCCATACAGATATTCCTCTTTTAAGAACACCGATTCCCTGTGTCCGTATCTCGGAATGATTCTGAGTTCCAGGTTTTCTTTCGGATAATAATCCTTTGCGAAAAGCATCTGCGGATAGTACAGATTCGGAAATATGGAATAACGCCTGAAATTTTTTATTCCCGCTTCGGATAAAAAGGTTTCCGTCTCTTCAGCGGAATAATTACGTCCTTTCAGGCCGCCGAGTTCCTGTGGGCTGAGCCTGTGATAATTTTCCACACCGTCAAATACCCTGTCCGTAAACTCATCCCGATCGCCGCAGAAATACTGGATCCCCAGCCTGTTGTTCGTTCCAAGAAGAAGCCGGCCGCCTCTTTTTAATGCCTTCTTCATGCGGCAAAGTAATTTTACAGGATCCGGACAGCGCTCGATCATCCCGATCCCGATCACATAATCATACGATCCGTCCGCCTGGTCCGGCATATTTTCCTTCCATAATTCCTCTGCGGAAACCGCCGTTACCGCAAGCCCCTTTTCGCAAAGCAGCTCTTCCATATGAAAATCCCGGCTGTCAACGCACAGCGCCTTTTTCCCTTTTTCAAAGGGATACCAGATAAGCGTTCCTTTCGGAAGCTCCTTCAAAAGTTCTTCCGCTTTTTCTTTTTTCTCAGGACTCCGCATCATCTCTCAGCTCCTTTTTCCGTTTTTCGAAATATGGTCTGTACATCTCTTTAAACTGCCTTAACGCCTTATCAAAAGATGTAAAATAAAAATAGTCTTTTTCGTCGCCGATCCAGTTTTTATAGCCGTCAATATAATACCATGGCAGAATATTTTCACCGACCTTTGTCACATGTTCGCATAATCTGAACAATGCGTCGAAACGATCGAGGTCATAGCCTTCCGTGGAAAAAGCCACCGTTACTTCCATACGCTCATTAATCCCCGAAAAATAATTCAGCACGGTATTCAGCGCCTGATAGTCGGCTCCGTTATGCCGCGGCATCAGGATAAAAACTTTTTCCCATCCGGCAAGCTTCTGCCTGAGCAGGCTGTTTTCACGCGTAAAGATTCCTATCTTTCCATCTTCCGCTTTTCCTGTTATTCCATGCGCGAAATCATCCCATGCGTTCCACCTCGTCATCATGGTCGCCATAAGTTTCTTCGGCGGGCAGCCATAAAGTTTGGAAAACAGTTCGTATGTCACATTGTCATAAAATTCATCGAGCCGTTCTTCCGGCAGATATTTTGTGTAAAAACGATATCTGTTGCGATTGGCATAGTACGCCAGGAATAAATTCTGCGGCCCGGCGCCGGATATATCATGATACGCTTTTGCCAGGCCCAGCACCACGACTTTATATCCGGCCCTGCGGCACCGCATACACATCTCCACATCATCCCAGTAGATGAAATTCTCTTCCGGCATCCCGCCTGCCGCTTTGACAGCCTCCATTCTGCACAGCAGGGCGCAGCTTGCCACATAGTCGGCTTCCATTGCAACAGAAAGTTCCAGTTTGCGCGACCGCGCCATGATTCCCTTCATATAAAAGCTGTCAAAATCAAGCCGGCCGCCAAAATCCTGATAGATTTCAGGATAATCCATATTCAGCGTTTCCGCGCCGCAGAATCCCACATCCTCATGCGTTTTTAAATATTCATACAGGTATTCTATGGCGTGTTCCTCTAACATCGCATCGTTATCGAGCAGCATAATATACCGGTAGCCCAGTTCTGCCGCCTTCTTTATCCCTGTGTTAAATCCGCCTGAACCGCCGATATTCTCCGCGTTCACAATGATATGCACCGTATCGCCGAAACTTTCCCGGAGCTTTGCAACAGATCCGTCAGCGGAAGCATTATCGATAACATAAATATCCAGATCTTTAAAAGTCTGATCGATGACTTTTTCCACGCATTTCACAACATAATCCGCTTTATTGTAATTACAGATGAATACTCCGATCGTGTTCATATTTCCTTACAATCTCCCTTTTACCGTATTTCAAAAAGTTCATGGCGGGCAGCATAATAATCCTTCATCCCCTCTGTCTGCGGTCCGAAAGAAAAGTGGCCGGCAACACTGCTCTCATCGACTACAAGCGCCTGGGATTTCAGGACCGTACGCGCGCACATATGCACCTCGTCCTCTCCCACATCGCCCGGCCGGCCGGTTCCATATGGATACCTCCCGCCCATTTTATCCCAGAACTCCCGATCATAAAGGATACAGCCGATACTGAACCGCACATTGCAGAAACTGTACTCCTGGCTGTTATGAAACCTTCTGTTCAGTTCATCAAGCCCCGGAAGCTCCCCTGTCGCTCCCCACATAAAGGCGGCCGCTTCGATATCGGACTCGATTTTCTTATCGGGATATCCTCCGCTCAGCACTTTGTCAAATTTCTCTTCGTACCTGCTGCGCATACCGAGTTTATCCAGAATCCTGATATACCCATATCCATTCAATGGAATCAGCGGCGCAACTACTCCAACGCTGCACGGCCCCTGATCCTGCGCGAGGACAAATGTCCTCATCATCGATTCCAGCGTCCCCTCCGTGAGGAAAATATCTTCATCCATCTTGTAGAACCACTGGTATTCCCGATAATATTCCATCGCAATATTCTGTATCATCGTAACGGAATTGCAGGACGTATGCAGATAAGACCATCCCTTTTCCCCGGCAATCTCCGCCAGCCTGTCACTCCGTAAGCCGGAGGACAGTATACAGACTTCCACATCATCCGGTATATATTTTTCCAGCCTTTCAAAAACATCATCCCATAGAAATTCTTTATAACCCGCAAGAACGAACAGAACTTTGCCGCCGGATCTGCGCCTGTCAGTAAAACTGTATTTTTCCAGCATATAAATCTTTTCCAGGATTTCCGGTTCCGGTACGGCGTATCTGTCATATCCGGCCTCTTCCAGTTTCCGTATGATGCCTTCCCGATGCTTCTGGCCCGCCGTGATCCAGAAAAAGGCGCTGTCTCCCGGCACAGAAAGTCCGGAAAGGGGCAGCACGTTCAGGCTCCCCAGCTTTTCAGGGTTACCGCTCTTTTCGGATACGACAATGCCTTCTATCGGGCGGCTGGGAAGCTCCCGCCTGAATCTCTGCAGATAATTTATCCCGGTAAGCCCCGCTCCGTATAAGTAGATATGCTGTGCATTATCCAGTTTTTCTCTTAACGCATGAATATCCATCGTTACCGTCTGCCTTTCCGTTCCGAATATGGCCGCTGTCCATCCGCTTCCGCGCGTATACCGGTTCTTTCCTCATATACCGGATACTTCCCGCAGTATTCCAATTGTCCGCTCCACTCCGGTTCTGATATCATATTTCATTTTCCAGCCAAGCGCTTTTATTTTGCCGCCGTCAAGCCTCGCTTTGGTCGCCGTGCTGTAACCGGCTCTTTCAACCGCGTCCGGAATATCGAAATCTACCTCCACCTTACACAGTCCGGCCGCTATCCCGGCCAGATCTCTCAGCCGGATATCCGACCTGCCGTCGGCTATATTATAGGCCTCGCCGCACTGCCCGCAGAGCATCACGGTAAAAAGCCCGGCAACGGCATCCGCCGCATATGTGTACGAATAATATTGATATCCTTCGCTTTTCAACACGATATTCTCGCCGTTCACGGCTTTTTTGATAAACTGTGAAACCGCTTTGGTATCGGTCATAAGCATCGTAGGGCCATAAGTACGCGTAAAACGCGGAATGACAACATCGATTCCCTTTTCCTTCAGATATGCCTGGCATAACGCTTCCCCGCACCGCTTGCTCTCAGGATAGCCTGCACGGAGCGTATTGGCATCGATATATCCGCAGTACGCTTCCGTGAAAAATTCCACGTCTCCCCTGTTTTCCCCGTATACCTCATTTGACGAGGCAAACACAAATCTTTTGGCATGATGCTTCGCCGCGTATCTTAATAAATGATCCGTTCCGAATACGTTTGTCGTGATCGTGGCAATCGGGTTTTCGGCATACGCTACCGGATGCGTACAGCTCGCAAGATGAATGATATAGTCGTAATCCTCATCGGTTCTGCCATCCAGTGGATAATTGATATCATGCTCCAGGAAATGAAAAAACGGGCTTTCCAGATACTCCGAAAACCTTTTCTCCGCCGCTTCCCGGTTCCGCCCCAGCGCGTATACCGTACAGTTCATGCCGGAACGCCGGTTTTTCTCCATCAGCACATCGACCGCAAAACTGCCGATCAGTCCGCCGGCTCCGGTAATCAGGATTCTGGCATCCTGTAATTTATCCCACGGCAGCATAAGCCCCGCCGCATATCTGATGTCCTCCATGTATCTTTCATTCTCTAAAAGTCTCACCGCATCCCCCTATTTCAGCCATTTATCTTTTTCCATCTTTAAATAAGCCTTAAACAGTTCAAGATCATCTTTGGTCGTAATTTTGATATTTTTATCCGAGCCCGCGGCAAAATGCAGTTTTTCCCCCAGCTCGACCATCATCGTGTTTGCGTAAGCGGAACCGTTAATGCCGATTTTCTTTTCATAGGCCTCATGATATGCCCTGTTAAGCCTGCCATACCGGTATGCCTGCGGCGTTGCCACACGGCGCAGCGTTTCGCGCGGAATATATTTTGTCGTCGATTCCTCATCCTCTGTCACAAATATCTGCTCATTATACGGAAGCGACGTCACCGCATTGCCATACTGCATACATTTGATAATGACGTCGGATAATACGCTGTCATCCACCAAAGGCCTGATGCCGTCATGAATAATAATAATATCTTCATCGCTGCATTTTCCCTCAAGAGAGTAAACGCCATCCCTGATAGATTCCTGAGCCGTACTGCCGCCGGACACGATCCATTTGAGTTTGTCGATGTTGAACTGCTTCGCATATGCCCTTACGACGTCATGCCAGCCATCGATACAGACCAGCTCGATCGCATCGATCTGCGGATGTTTCTGGAAACTCTCCAGCGTATAGATCAATACGGGCTTATCGTACACATTGATAAACTGCTTCGGTATGTCCTGCCCCAGACGCTGCCCTGAGCCCCCGGCTATGATAAGCGCTATGTTCATTTTCTGACTCCTTCATAAAAAGATTCGCTCAAAATATTTATGCACTTTGGGCTAAATATCGTTAATAGATGTAGTAAAAATAATTGGTCAGCCGCGACAGATCCACCGTATCCGCAAAACCCAGCCTTTCCAGCTGCTCCTTCATCTGAAAATACGATCCGGAACGGTCTCTTACGCCCATGACCACGACAGAATCCCGGCTGTACCGCGCCAGCTCATCGATACATCTTACCGATAAGTTTCCGACGCTTTCCGCCGTTTTCCCGGCGGATACTGCAAAGCACAACAGCTTCCCCTGCAGGCCCTGACAGGCAAGGATGCGCATCGCGGCCTGTCCCAGCAGTCCCGCGCCGTAAATAATGATATGTCCGGCCCCTTCCAGCTTCTGCTGCGTCTCCCGTTTCGCCCGGATGAATGTTTCACAGAATCCGTCCGGATCGGCACACACCTTTTCCAGCCATTCATACAGGTCCTTATTTTCAGAAGCCAGTTCTCCATATTTTTCAAAATCTCTGATAATGGTATCGCAATACCCCCGCTTCAAGTCGTCCGCAATGCGCAGAAAGACGCCCCTGTGGCGAAAGACCCTGTAATAACGGCAGATATCCAGTTCATATCTTTTCTTTTTCTTCTCCAGTATCTTTTCCGCAAAATCATATTCCTTCGCCATTGTCATCACATTGCTCTTCTTTTTGACCGACGCCAGCGGGTTATCCTGTCTGTACAGATAGAAAGCGTCTTTCAGCCACATGGCCCTCTTACAGAATGACAGGGTCTGTATCCAGAAGCCGTTGTCCTGATAGGCGGCGCCCGGCGTTTCATTATGGCGTATCGCGTTTTCCTTCAGAAAACTTCTTTTGTATATGCCTGTCCATGTATTCATGAAAAACCGGAAGAAAAGCTTCCTGTCGGAAGAATCCAGCACCTTTCCATAATACTCATTCAGGTCTTCCCTGTGATATTCACAGGTATACTGCAGATTTTCCCACCAGAATACCACATCGGATTTGACAAGGTCCAAATCGTTTTCTTTCGCGGCGGAATAAAGCTTCTCATACATATCCGGCAGGATACGGTCGTCGCTTTCCACGATTCCTATGTATTCTCCCGACGCCGTATCTATCCCGATGTTCATGGAATGCCCATAACCGCTGTTCTCCTTATGAAATACACGCAGACGGCTGTCTTTCCCGGCATAACCATCTAAAATGGCCGGACTCCTGTCTGTGGAGCCGTCGTCTACACAGATCACTTCTATATCCTCCAGAGTCTGCGCCAGTATGCTGTCAAGACAGGCCGGAAGGTACTGTTCCACATTGCAGACCGGCACGATAACGGATACTTTCGGCATGTCACTTCTCCTGTTCCCTTTCTATCATCTCAGAGAAAAACTTCTCCAGCCTGGAAAAAACATCAAAATCATAGTCCTCTTTCATCGGCGCCTGACGCAGCATGTTCATATAACACGCATCATCTTCGTCAATTTCTTTCACCCTCTGAATCACAGCGTCAAAATCATTGCCGAAGTCATTGCCGTTAATAAAGGCATCCGGATTCACGTCTCTGGCCACTTCCGGATTTCCCCAGTAAATCGGGATTGTTCCTGCCTTAAAACAGTCGAACAGTTTTTCGGTCGTATAACCGGGCAGGAAACTGTTCTCAAATGCTATCGTAAATTTATACTGTCCGATAAATCTGACTTTATCAAACCACCAGTTCTGATGATTCCGTCCGGCAACCGCATCCGGCATATTATGGAGCACCGCTCCGGGACAGTCAACATGCTTATACTGCTGCAGTTTCATGCAGAATTCTTTACGCAGCCGCGCCCCTTCCCCCAGCGTTTCATTGGAGTATACAAAATTACAGAATTTCCTGTGGGCCAGACGGGGATCCGTAAAAGCCGTTCTGTCCATAAGCTGCTTATTGACGGGGGCATAGATATTAAAATGAAAAAACGCACGCTCCCAGGAATACGGATAGCCGATCATATAATCATATTCTTCCCCGTTCATGAAACGAATGGTATAAGGTTCCGTAAGGATATATACCTTTTTACAGTTCCGATACTGCTTATGCGTTTCTCCGAAATGACTGAACAGCAGAAGATCCGGCGCATCCGAAAGGATCAGCTTATATCTGTTTTTCAGGGAAGCGGTAAAAACATTGTCAATCCGGTCAAAGCTTTTCCACATATCTGCAAAGTTTATTTTTAACTCAGGCAGGTTTTTCTTCACTTCCCATTCCCAGTGAAGCCCGCTGGGCAGGAAAAATTTCTTATCCTCTGAAGAATAGAACCGGTATACCGGAAACCGGCTGCCATATAATTCCCTGATCGTCCGATACATTTCTTCCTCATAGATAAAGGAAGACAATACGATTCCATCCAACTTCAATGATCCTATGTCACGGACATTATAAATATCATATCCTGAATATTGGGCCGAAAGGGTTTCCCGCCTGCTGTCAATAAAAATCAGTTCCGCCTCTATCGGGCCGATCTTCTTCCGGTATCCTGACAACAAATGTTCTGTGTGTTCGCCCATGCCATAGACGGCTGTCCGCTGATTCCGGCCAAACGGCAGATTTTGCAGCGCTGCAGGTATTCCCGTTTCACAAAAATGGTAATATTCCTTAAAAATATCCATCATTGTTTTACTTCTCCTTCCCGATTCCACCGCTGATTTCCTTCATAATCCTTTGAACCACACGCTCCGCTGCATGTCCGTCGTCGCACGAACCATACTTTTTCAGAAAAGCATTGAGATCTTTTATATATCTTTCGTTGTCGAAATCCAATATGGCATCAACCAGTTCCTCCTGCGTATGCGCTTTGGGATAGGGCCACTCCGATACGGGCGAATAAAATCCTCTGTCGTTTTCATAATCCTTTTCATCATTCTGATATAAAAATACAGGACGCCTTTGAAGCGAGAAATCCCACATCAGCGACGAATAATCGGTAATCACCACATCTGCCGCGGCAAGAAGCTCCTGAATGTCAGGATAGTAAGTCGCGTCGATCGCATCCGCGTAGTAGTTCTGCGGCATCCCCAATGTATACAGATAATGATGGAAACGGTACAGCAGTATATATTCACCGCCAAACCGCCTTCCTAACGCATCAAGAACACGTTCCATATCGATATCATATTTCTGAAAAGAATCCGCTGTAACTTCCCTGAAAGTCGGAGCATAGAGCAGGATCTTTTTATCAGAAGGAATCCCGTACTTCTGATAAACGGCATCCCTTACGGACTTGTCCATAAAAAAGACATCATTCCGCGGCGCGCCACATTCCATTACTTCGCCTTCATAAAAGAAAGAATCCCTGTATACCTGTGTGTAAAAATGGCTCGCAGTCAGAAATAAATCGCTGGCGGCGTTGCTCCTGAAATATCTTTCCCTGCTCGCGGCGTCTCTGTTCACGGCGCCTTCCGCCAGTTTGAACGGGCCGTATCCATGCCATGTATTAATGTAGAACTGCCCTTTCCTTTTCCATTCATAGAGGTTGTGGACTGTGTTTGTGATATATACGCCTGATGTAAAGAGTTCTCTGTAATACTGCGGCGTGCCGATCAATACCTTTTCCATTTTATCCGGTATCCCCTGTATGTCTTTATCAGAAACCGCCCACACGAGTTTCACGGGGTAATTTCCCTGAAGCAGTTTTTCGGCGATATATTTGCAATTGCCTCCGTAGCCTTTTCCCTCATAATTTGAAAAAAGTACCTTATTTTTTTCAAGCGGGAATTTTCTGCTCTCTGCAATGATCTCTTCCGTTATCTCTTTCATCGCTTCTTCGCCGACACGATATACTTCTTTAACAGGATAATTCTGCAGCCGCCCTGTTATTTCGCCTGTCAGTCTGATACCAGCGGCGACAATAACAATGGAGATTTTCAATTCTTCTTTCAGCCCGTCGATTAATTTAACAGGTTTTCCATGAAAATGATCCGGGTTTCCATCCTTGTCTGATACTGCAAAGCAGATAACATTTTGCCCTAACCCCTTTAAATCTAAAAGGGAATACAAGTAATCCCCGTATTTTCCCGCGCCGTATATGATTATTTTTTGATTTCTCAGGAAATCCAGATTATAAATATCCAGTATCTTTATATTTTCTCCCATGAACGCTAAGCCTGTCTCCTTTAACCTTTCATTATTAATACTTTAACGTCCTCAAAGGTTTCCCCCATATAATTTTATCTTCCATAACGCCGATATCTTTTAGCTCTTCTTTTATTTCACCAAAGACACTCTCCCTGTTCA
Source organism: Bacteroides fragilis (assembly GCA_023664485.1). Lineage (GTDB taxonomy): Bacteria > Bacillota > Clostridia > Lachnospirales > Lachnospiraceae > UBA3282. Next base: position 28,751 of record JAMPFK010000014.1, read on the forward strand.
CTGCCACCAGAATATAATCATATTCGCTGTTTCTGACAGATTCCACAGGCTGTACATCGAGACCGTCTTCTCTGCATTTCTCGTAGTTCTTATCGACCCATCCGCAGAGGCAGAAATTCATACAATCCGCCAGTTTCCTGTAATAATCGGAACCTACCTGGCCGGCTCCGTATATAATCAGTCTTTTTTCATTCATTTGAAAAACAGACGGGTCTAATTCATAAGATACCTTATACAGGGACTTCCCCCGGTCGATCAGGCCCAGCCTGTAGTTGACAGTACATTTAGCTTCTTCTAACAGATAACGCCCTAACTGCCGCAGCAGGAATTCACTCTCCCTGTGTGATTCAAATAACTTCCTTGCATATTTGTAAAATGCTGTCAGTTCTATTAAAAAGTCGGGATTTTCCATATTGCTTGTACCATCCTGCCGAAGGCAGTAATGATAATAGACTGCATCTGTAAAACATACCTTTATATTCTTAAATACGCATCCAAATACAATTGCCTTGTCTTCCGCATATCTGATATCGTTTCCTATCTCAGCCATTACCTCCTGCAGCATCTTCTTAGGAAAAAGTTTCGCAACACTGTACGGCAGTATTCCATATTGATCCGTATCCCTGTAAAAAAATAAATCTCTGCAGATTTTGTCGGTTTCATAAATCCCGCCCGGTATTCCATTTCTTCTTTCGATAGTACCGTCGCTCTTATCCATGAACACATTGGAACATACAAGCGGACAGTTACTTTCGAGCATCTGAACTACCAGAGTCTCAAGCAGCGGTTCCTCGATCCAGTCATCGGAATCTACGAACATAATATATTCCCCATGGCACTGTGCAATTCCTGCTTTTTTGGCCGCTATAATACCTCCGTTTGACTGATGGATTACCTGAATCCTCCTGTCTCTTTGGCTATAATCATCACATATTTTCCCTGAACCGTCTGTAGAGCCATCATTCACCAGAATGATTTCCATGTTTGGATAAGTCTGTTTCTGAATACTCTCTATACAATGCGCCAGGTACTTCTCTGTATTATAAACCGGAACAATTACTGATACGAATGGTTTCATTTTAAACTGCCTCTTTTTATTTATATGCTACAATTAAGCAGCTGCTATCCGGATAGGTCTTTCCGCCCATTTTGCAAAGCTGCTCAAATAATTCATAACTGACCTCTTGCTCAATCTTTTCATAATTTCCCGGCCATACTTCCTGTACTTGTTCGACAGAATGAACAAAATATCCTGCTGCTTTAAAAAGATTCCCAATTGTTAAACAATTCCATGTATATAAATGATTATTAATATCACTCTTTCTATATTCTTTATCACAAGATTCGTTTGGAACATAAAAAACTATTTTTCCACTCCACTTTAGCTTCTCATATAACTCCTTTAAAATTCCCAACGGGTTTTCAACATGCTCCAACGCATGTGACGAAATTATGACATCTGCGTAGTTATCCGGAATATCATTTATGTTCTTTACACTTTTAATATTATTTTTTGAGGCTACATCTCTCGCCGCGTCGTTAATCTCTATTCCTACTTTTTCTTTAGCCACAATATTGCTTAATAAATATCCTCCCCCACATCCAAATTCAACTACTGTCTCATCAGAATGTATGTATGGCTGAAACATATGCACCTGAATCTTTCCAGCAAAACGTCCGACATTTTTCTGCCATTGAAAATATTGCCCGTCATAGTATTCTGCCCCTCCGCCAAAATCAATCTGAGAAGCCAACATAAAATTGTAAATATTTTTTTCTAATAATTGTTCTTTTATCTCTTTTTCATGATTACTGCATATGACAATCATAACGTCATCATTGTTAATTTTACATAACTCTTCGACAGAAAGTATTGGATATTCTTCCATGAACAAACTTCCCTGTTTTTGTTTATCATTATCACAACATGCAATAATATTTGTAATGTTCTTTAATTTGAATAAAACTTTTTTTCCGTTCTTCCCAACGCCAAAAATAATAACCTTTTTTTTCTTTAAAAACTTTAAATAGTCAATATCATTATTTACATACATTACTATATCCTCCTGACATTTATTAGTCTTATACAGTTCTATCTCCTGATTTATGTTACGGATCGTAATAAATCATTGATAAACCGAGCTGCACGTTCACTTGCATGTCCATCCTCATGAACGCCATACTCATTCATGAAATGATTCAATTCATTTTCATATTCCAGTTGTCCAAACGATTCTATATTTTGCAGCAATTGTTCGTTTGTTTCGGCAATGGGAAACGGAAGATGGTCATAATCAATCAGAAGTCCCCTCTCACCATCAATAAACTTTCTTCTGTCAGGCGCATATAAAAAAACCGGTTTTTTTACATATGCTGCTTCAAACATAAAACTTGAATAATCTGTAATCATAACATCGGACGCCGCTGCCAGCTCCTGACTATCCGTATATCCGCTTACATTTATTATATTCTCATTTTTGAATGTCTTTTTTGGGTAAAATGTCAATCCAGGATGATTGCGCACAAATAGATACCATGTTCCACCCCATTTATTCTCTAACGCATTTAATAACTGTGGCATTTCCAAAGACAGTAAATCTTCATGTTCAGGCTCAAGATTTTTCAATCTGTAAGTAGGTACATACAGACAAATCCTGGCCTCTTCGTCCAACTTAAAATAGGAAAACACTTTTTCCCGCACCGTCGGGTCAAAGAGCACATCTGAACGCGGAGATCCTACGCGAACTGATTTCCCCCGAAAGCCAAAACCACTCCTGCATGACTTTTCGTCAAATTCGCTTCCCGAAAAAAGATAATCCATCCGTTCGCCATCAAACTTTATGGCATCCGCAACTTCATGTGTCAGAACTGGCGACTTGTCATCTAAATAGAACTTTTTTAATGTAACGCCAGACCAATGTTTCACCTGAATATATATCTGATTGTCCCTCTTTCTGATATGCGGTGAAATAATGTCGTCAACAATCCAGATTTTTGCTGTTTCCATTTCATAAACATACCTCTTCCAGTTTCTTTCATAAATAAATCTGACACCATCCGGCGCCTCCGTATGCATATCATTTACGATCCAGACAATGTCCAAATCGGTTCTTTCATCCAACAATGCCCTGGTAATCTGCCTCGCATGACCGCCATATACACTAACCAGCATTATAATCTTTTTTTCTTCTATATTTTGACGGCAGCATTGATCGATATAACTGATGCGCATTTTATCAATATCTTCTTCGGTATCTTCCCGACTACTCCGTCTGTCTGCCTCCATTAACAATAAAACATAACAATGTTTTATTCCCATTTCTTCCATTTGCTTCATCATTGCATGATAAGAATTAATACTGGTGATTAACACAACAATGTCTTGCTGATGATATTCTCTCAGCTCTTTGGGATCATAAATAATCAGAGACCCGAACTGTGTCTGCCATGCTTCTTCACAGCATATCTCCAGGCTTTGTCCCTGTATGCTGACATCATTATCGATTACTCCGGCAATTTGCGCCTGATGACCATAATTACGCAAAAAGTAGTTCATACCTTCTCCTACGCCAAAAAGATACAGCTGTCTCCCTTTGATGCATTCGTTGAACACTTCCCATTTTTGCCCTTCCATTTCAATATCATCACACAAATGCCGTTTTCTTTTCATTGCTCTTGATATGATATCCATGTTTTTCTCCTATACAATCTCAGCAAATAGCATTCTGTTTTTATATAAAATCACAGTATAACTATTTTATCCTCTGAAATCCCATACTGACCCATCAGCTTTTCCTTCATCCGTTCTGCCTCTGCCGTATTATGAAATGCAATGACGATATCATCATATTCATAATCCTGAATCATTTCGCAGTCAATAACCTGTTTTCCTTCAAAAAACTGTATCTTTCTCCTGTCAATAAATGCCTGCACATCATACCGTTTTAGAATATCCTTCTTATTTTTTCTATAGCATTTTCCGGTTCCCCATATTATGGCCTTCTTACAATCCTGATTCTTATATTCCGGATAATGACCATAGCCGTTCCATAAAGAAGCTAACGCCATTTTTGTTTCAACAGTCGGCTCACAATTATCTATCAGCCGAAAATCTCTGATTTCATCTGCAAAATATCTGGGTTTAAATCTGTCTGTATTTCCAGAATGCATTCCAGAACCGTCAAATCCAATATTATCGATAAACGATTTATATGGTATGATAAATACTTTATTCTTTTCAATAGCATGTAACGCCCAAAATATATCCCAGGCATCCAATCTGCATACTAATGTATTGCACAGTATACTCTCCAAATCGCCACCCCAGATACCAAGCCGTTCTGAAGCGTCCTGATTTGCATATATTCTCCGCAATATTTCATAATCCCTCGCATAACATTCCCACCTGTTTTTCCATGTTCCCCATGCCGCAGACATCGTCCTTCCGGAAGCATAAACATCTTCGTCAGCATTATGAATATCCATATCCAGATTCCACGCAAATCCGCCTATTCCTATTACATGTTGGTTTTGCTGATATTTTTCAAGGCATGAATCCATGTAGCTCAAAAAATTCGGCAGCGGTACGCAGTCATCCTCCAATATGATCACCGCCTCATGCCTGTCCAGGACATATCCAATTCCATCTTCAATAGATTTCGCACATCCCTTATTCCATTCGGATGATACATACTCAAATTCTAACCAATCAATTTCGTCAATCACTTTTTTGACATCATGCCACTGTTTCAAATCCCTCTGATGATTCTTCATTCCATCCTGAAAAATATAGACCTTATGACGTATTTCATTATTTTTTAATCCGGCCAGGACTTTTTTCAGATGTTCGCTCCTGTTATATGTAAAAATTGCAATTCCTGTATCGACCATTTGACTAATCCTTTCTCATGTTGCCAGGTCTTATTTAAAAAGTATTCTTTATTCACTGTTTTTCCACTAACGTAATACAATCGAGAGCTTCTGCCCCATGCCAGTCTATCACATGTTGCTCCAGAATTTTAAATCCGGTTCTGTATGCTAAATAGGCAAATATATTTTTGCTCATGAAACATCTTGCATGTTGCGTATGGGCAAAATCTGTCTTATAGTCCTCACTGTAATTGGAATGGTGAAACAGGGCTTTTCCTCCGCTTATTAATACGCGGTAAATATCCTTCAAATATTCATATACATCCATCATCTCAAAATGCACCATGGAATCATATGTAAATAGCGACGTATAACTGTCCGCCGGAAGTTTCTCCAGATTATATCCATTATTTTTATAATAATTTATATTTTGGGCATCCTTAAAGCGTTTCCTGCAGATAACCATATTTTCATCTAAAATATCTACCAATGTAATTATCCCGGCTTTATCCATATAATGCGGTACATGCCTTCCGTGCCCACAGGCAAGTTCAATTACATTCGTTAAGTCTAATTGATTGAATAGTCTGCTGAATAAAGAGTCCTTATTCCAAAATATGTCAACTTCGTTATCATCCTCTGCATCTGTAAACCACTGGTCATTATTCCTGGCATGATGGTATGCACACCATTCTCTCAGATAAACAGTCTGATCCTCGCCAAGAATTTTATAAAAATCATCCAATAAGTATCCCTTGCAGTTATCACTCTGTATCAGATGCATTACCTCATTCGTAATCTCCGGATTCGCAATAGCAAGTAAAAATGGAAGATTCTGATTTCTTGCTTCTTCATATGACAAAACTTTTTTTCCACCTACTTCGTTAAGTTCATCATATCTCTTATCACAAAAAGCATATATCCTGTCATCCATATTTCTCCACTTTAAAAAATCCAAACACCATTTTCCTTTATTCCCACATCCATAAATAATAAATCTGTCCATATAACCCTCTCCTTAAAATAAATTTTTCCACTAAATTTACACGATTAATTTCCTGCATTTCACGTTACCAGTTTCTTGCAGACAGGATAAAGTAATCTCTATGAAAGACTTTATCCGCATCTTCAAGTCTCTCTGTCATTTCACTCTGCCCGCTGACTGCTGCCACAAATATGATACTTGCTATATCCTCTGTTGCCTGAATCATCTTTTCATATAAATAGCTTATCCTGTAATTACCCATGCTACCAGGCGCGAGGCGCCAAAATAAAATAATTCCGATTATATATAAATTGATTCCTTTCAAGCTGCTTGATTATCTCATCCTGTCCATTCACTACGGCTACAAAAACTATAATATTTCTCTTTTGCAATATAGTTTCCGGTCTGTATATTTTATATATAGAAAATTGTCCCGTTCTATTTGAATCTAAAAACCCAATTATATGTACTTCAGGAAATAGGGCGGCAACCATTTCTTCAACAATCTTTCCATACTTTCCTGTTCCCCATATGAAAAACTGCGCATTATTTTGTATTGCTGACTCTATGTACCCCCTGGCATGGAATAAATACCATAATTTCGCTGCAACCACTTGCGGATCAGAAAACCGATCATAGTTTCGGTAATATTCGCTTTTCCATACTGAAAAAATTTCCCTGATGTCTGCAATCCTGATATCAGATTTCCTTTTATCATCCTGAACAACATGTAAGTAATATTTCTGCAAATTTTCTGTCACTACCTGGGAAGAATGATTTTTTAAAAAAGTATCATATTCACACTTTTTTACCCTTTCAAGCTTTTCTTTTCCAATATCATCATGAAACTCTAATATTTTCCTGCTGATTGCTTCTGCTGTGTAATCATCTGTCAAATATCCGTTCATGCCATCTTTGACAGTTTCCGGCACCCCCGCAACAGGTGTTGAAATAATAACCAGGCCAAATGCCATCGCCTCTGATATCGCATTCGGATAAGACTCTCTCATACTTCCACATATTAATACGTCACTGTTTCTATATACATCTTTCATATTTGAGCAAAAACCTTTTATTTTAATATATCCCGCCAGGTTATTGCTTCTTATATAATTTCTGCATTCGTCTGCATATGCCCTGTTATCATGTCCATAAATTGATAAACTTCCGTTTATTCCTTTATTTAAGGCAATATGAAACGCCTTAATCACATTTAATTGATTTTTATTTGCATATATATCACCAACGCATATATATTCAACCTTCTCTCCCAAAAGAAACGGGGGTTTAATATATGCTTTTTTATCAACTGTCGTCCTTATACAAACATAGTCCGTTTTTATATATCGGCTCCACATCTTTGCCCAATACCATGAATCACATATATGATAATACGGAAATATATCCATATACTGAAATGAAAAAAAATCCGGCAAAAGTGGATAAATATTCATTATATGAGGAATATCCAGTTCTCTGCTGATCAGTTCCACTATGGGATTTATTTGAACAGAATGTAAAATATCAGGATCTCTTTTTTGTATTTCTTCTTTCAGGGCTTCATAATTTTCGTCTAAACATATAATATCTATATCTTCAGGCTGCGAAGATATTTGAAATGTTTTATATGAAATTTCGATACCATTTTGAATGCAGACTTCCTCATACTTCCGCTCCATATCCTGACCATAATAATCTGACAGAAATAGCATTACCGAATATCCCGCTCTTTTCATCAAAACAGCCTGTTGAAGGAGTGTATTTGCCGCGCCTCCAAAATATTTCCCGTAGTCTAAAAAATATAATATTTTATATATTTTTCTATTTTCTGTTTGCATAAACTTTTCCTTTTATTGCCAGCTCATCGTATATTGTTGACTTTTTACAACAGTCTCTATTATACGAAGCTATCCCCATAAATTACATCACGGCGGCTTCTGCCCAGTTCAATATCGAAAATACGGCCAATTGTTCATTTATCCCTTTTAACTGCTGCCTTATTTCCTTTTCATATTTATAAGTAGCAATCAATATGACCCCTTCATAGTTACATAATTCAGAGGGAGACTTTACTATAACGCCATGAAATTTCTCTCCCCATTTTGTTTTATTATTATCAACAACAAAGTCTATACAAACATCTGCCTGTAATAAAATATCAATACAACGTTCACTCCATTTTCCAGTTCCAAAAATAACAGTTTTATTATTTGTTTCTCCGCATATAATCTTTTTGAATTTTTCAATTACTATATCTTCCGATAATATTAACGAAAACCTGCCCAATATATTGTATTCATATATTTTGGGAAGCCATCTGTCTTTATCATTACATCTTTGAATATAATGTAAGGATATCTCCATACCTTCTTTAAGAGATTCCTTTTGTTTTTTCAGGCTTACTCCTCCTCGTCGAAAATATGTCAGTATTTCATTAATATGTCCAAATTTTAAATTCCGGCTATACATCCGCAACATCAAATCATAATCTGCAGAAATATGATACTTTGTATTAAACGACCCGTATTTTTCATATATTTCTTTTTTTACAAAGGTCGCCGGATGTGGAATAGCCATCCTGTACCACAAGTCTTCAAGATTGGTACAACTATACAGTTCTTCCTGTTCAGAACCGCCAAACCACATAGCATCGCCATAAAGAATATCAACATTATACTTGTTATAGTAATCAACAACCTGATATACTGCTGTATCAACATATAAATCATCACTATTCAATATCCCTATAATTTCTCCCGAAGCGCTCTTAATCCCTTTATTCATAGCATAATACAGGCCTTCATCCGCTTCACTTATAAATACGTCGATGTAATCTGCATATTTCCGGATCAATTCCCTTGTGCCATCTGTAGAAGCGCCATCAATAATGATATATTCAATATTAGAATAGTTTTGGTTTATCACACTTTTAATCGTTTGTTCAATTGTTGCTATCCCATTATACACAACCGTTATAATGCTGACCTTTACAGCTTCTTTCAACGCTATTTCCTCACTTGCAGAAATTTTATAGTAACATTTACTATTGAATAACACTTTTTAACAATTGATGTTCTATAAAGCTTACAATAAATATTATTTAAAAGACCACTGATCATTCCGCCGCCACTATTTTGGAATGAAACAATTAAATTTCGTCAATTATTTTTCCCGATAACCCCGTTCTAAAAGTTTACAGATAATCGTTCCACCCTTTTGACGGTTCAAATTCAAAATTCGTACTGATGCTGCTGACTTTTTTATTAAATTCTTCCCTGTTACTATTTAAAATAATATTTCCCGGATTATGCCCACTCAGTTTTTTATCATTCAGCGCATTGGCTAACACAGGAAATTTTTTATAATCAAAACCCATAAGTTTTACTACACAGAAATCAAACTCAACCGGATTATCAGAAAACAAGATACCGCCCACTTTTTTATAACCTGGATGTAACGGCCCCTCTTTATCGCCGCACACAATCATATCTCCAAAATGAAGGACTGTCCTTTGTTTTTCCTTATGCATCATCCTGTCTTTTCCAAAATAATATACAATGTGATTCACATCCAGAATAGTTCTCCAGATTGTGTCATTTCCATACCACATTCCAAATTTTTTCCTGTTTTGTTCTTTATGATCCAGTATTCTTCCTATCCTCCTGGAAAATTCATTTGCCATATTCATTATAAAAATATACCGGTTTTTCAATGCCCAGTTTTTTACATCATTTCCCTGGGTGTTCATATATTTTAATATCTTATGGCCATCTGCGTATTCGTCTCCCCCGTTTTTCTTCATACCCTGACGGTGGTGCGGCAGAAATTCCTTTTTTACATTAATACCAATCATATTTTTTAATGCCGCCGTATATCCGGCTATCCGATGCGTTTTGGGTTTCGGTATATTTATTATTACATCTGCATCTAAGACAACCTCACTGATACAATACTCATTTTTTCCTCTGCTATGATGTTCAACCGTATCCTTCGCGGCATAATTCGTAACCCTGAGTCTTTTTTTGTTCTTTATTTCCTGAAAACAGGATGCCTCTTTTAAATCGACTACAATACTTCCATATTTATTATTTTTATTTCTGCATTGTATTAAATTGCCATTGTCTGAACAAAGTATCGTATCCCGCAAATCTGCAATATCAACCATAAAATCCGGTGTTTCCCTTTTTTTTAAATAACAAAACAGTTCTCCATAACCGCTTCTCTCTAACAATTTATCAAAATCACAGTCCTGCACCGGCGCATCGGCAACGATTACTTTTCCTTTCCCTTTCAAAGCGATACATACATAATCAAAAAGGCATCTTACAATTGACGGATGCGTAATAAGACAGTCCATTTGTTTTTGGACATCCTTTTCCGCATTATTAGAACTCATTACCAGATTAGGTTTTATCAATACAGTGCTGCCGGGACTGATATACGTTCCCAGAGGATTCCATTTATCTGTATTAATATTTTCATAATCCATATTGTCTGCTATAAATATTTCCCGAATCATACGATAAATATCATTTCTTTTCATCCTGTTATCAGAATTAAATTCAAAACAATATTCCGGGTATTTTATTTCCGGATCGTATGGTGCATGTTCAGGATATTCACTGTCTTCTAAATACATAAAATAATTGTTTGCAGATTTTTCATTGCACTGCGGTTGTTTTTGCATATTATCCTGTATAATGTTTATAGAAGCGAAACATCATAACTTCCTTTCTTTTGGTTATCGTGGTCCAATACAATTCAGATACTGTGAGCTTTTGATTGTTATCCGGCAGCTTGACTGCTTAACCGGAGCGGATTCGTTTTCTCTGGCAATGTAATCCAGTCTCCCAGAATCCTGTCCCATTTCTCCGGCGTAAACTCTTCCATCCCTCCTCCTGGGAAAAAGGTCATTTCTCCAAAATATACTCTGTTTTCCATCTCGTAAAAATCCACTCTCACAAAAGGGATACCTTTACTCAGTTCCTCTGCTAATTCAATCATAAGCTTGAAATTTAAAGGCCGTAAAATTGGCCTGGTACTTGCCGGATAATGCCGCTCAAATGGCATCCTGTTCCATTCTGTATCGAAAAAGGTAACTTTTAACTGATCTCCGCTAAATCTTTCCGTACATGTAAATATTGTTTTTACCTTTCCGTTAAAGCACAAAAATTTATAATCTATCATTTCAGATGATTCCGACATATATTTCTCCGCTATTATCCTCCGTCTTACATTCTTATACGGCCATTCCCGCCCCATCCAAAAGTAATTAAGGCCAAGCGCCGTATTTAACTTTCTCCTGGCTTCCGCTTTATTAAATTTTTTTATCCCATCTACAATCACTATGCTTCCCGCATCATGTGTACATTTTAAAACATATTTCTGCGGTAATTTTTCAAAATTAATCTGTTCAAAACTATCCCACACCCCCAGCGTAGGGATAATATACTCAGCTCCTATTTTTTCTGCCACATACTCTTTAACTGCATATTTATCGACCATCTGTATATATTCCGGTCTGCGATTATAGACCTTAAGCCACTGAAGTTTTTCATTAAATGTTAACGGGTTGTCGAAATTCAATTTGCAGCCCATTCTATTCTCAAATTTCTTTTCAAGATACACTATATCATTATAGACTGCATGATATCGTCTCTGCACACTTTCATCATCAGACATATCTATACTATCAAGCAATTGAGCTAATAATACATGATCCACAACTATAACATTGGATATTCCCTGCTGATATAACTGCTCGATAATCATATCCTGATATTGCCCGCTAACTGTCAAAAAAACCTGCAGCCTGTCTTTCTTTTGATATAAGTACTCAATATCTTTTACTTTTATATTATCTCTGATAACTGTGCCTGGTTTGACGTTATTATCACAATAAAAATCCACTTTCATTCCAGCCGCGCTTATCAGGTCATATCCCCAGTTTTTCCCGATATAGCCTGCGCCAAACAAACAGATTTCGCCATCGCACTTTTCTCTCAAACCGTCCCATTCCAAATAAGTCATTTTTTCCCTCAATACTTATACTGATGATTCCGAACGCGCCTGAATACTCCACTCGTCCGATAATTTTCACCAAGCATACCTACATCTTCACTCTTTAATCCATTTTTCCATAAACAATATGTAAATGATAACTGATCTCTATAAGACCAGTTAAATACTTCATTCCACCAGTCCAGCATGAGCTTCCGGCAGGCCGGATTACTGTTATCCCGTACTAAAATGGTACATTCAAACAATCCATAATCATACGGCATTCCTTCCTTCAGATAAGTCATTACCTGGGTATATATTTTACTGAAGCTGTCCGCTTTCCTCACACCGCAGGCAATTGCTTCTGAATAGATACAATTTCGTTCCGGATGCTTAAATATCGCAATCCCGCTTTTTCCTGTCTTACTTATATATTGGTTCAAATCTCCCGATATTTCGATTGTTCCATCTATGTAAACGGAATACTTATATTCTGAAAAAATATATGGCGCATTAATTTTGCAGAATCTGTTTCTTCGTATATTATCTGTCACCTTATCAGGAACAACCGTGTTAATATCTATCCACTGCATTACATCAAGCTGTCCGGGATTTTCATCAGATATCAAATAATAATCACAGGCATCCGAGCAAAATCCGGGCTCGTTCACATGATCGTAATTTCCTGTTATACATGTAAACACTGCGCATTCTTTTCCGCTGTTATTATGAACCCTGTTCTTTTTTACCATATCAACATTCCAGTTAAAACGTTCATTTTCTACCGGCATCTGTTCCGATATAATCTTTCCATCCAGGAAATCTTTTACAATATTACTCAAACCAAGCAATTCAGACAATGTAATAATAATTTTAAAGTTAAAACGTTCAATCTGCTTTACTACATCATCCATACCCGTTTTACTGCCAATGAAAACAAAGCATGCTTCTATTTCCTTTTCCAATATATCAGTTGGTGAAACGCATACGATATCATCTCTGATTATATTTCCCCAAAGCGCCGGGGCATTATCACAATAGAAATGTACCCGTACCCCAAAACTTTTGACAATATCATATGCCAGACCTGAACCAAATCTACCTGCTCCAAATATACAGACACTCATCCCCTTATTTTTTATAAGTTCTATTTCGCTTAAAATTTTGTCCTCATGTTTCATATGTAAATGCCTTTCAGAATAAACATTTTCATGACTAAAACAAATATAATACATTTTCACGGCAGCCTAATTGATTCTTTATTTCATTCGCCTCTTTGATTGCTACAATTATTTTGCAATCTTTAAAACATATCTCCGAATACTTATATATTTTTTTATCATACATAAATTGATCTTTATACTGATCGTCAGATACTACAAATCCACTGATATTCACACACTTCTCTATTCTTTCATAAATAAGTTTTCCATGCATTCCCGTTCCATATATATATACTTCTTTACCACACCTGGCAAAATTAATGATTTCTTCCAGGGTATTTAAACTTCCGGGAATCTTAATCTCCTCAACATGTAAGTCTCTGCTAAATTCATAATCTATATCATAAATAATGCCATATTTGCGCTTAACCGTATCTAAAATCAGATTAATATCGTAATCATAATGCTCGGATATATACTTCAGTAAGTCTATACAATTATCTTTCTGATACTTGATTGGATCAAAACACCTCTTTTTCATCAGTGGAATTCCACATTGTTTCGTGCAATAATTTGGCGACTGATACATATCATAATTATCAATATCAGAATAACAGGTAAAATCATATTTTTGAGCATTTAAAAAATGAAATAATCCCATTTCAGCAATTCTGACAACATCATTCCGATGCATATTATCAGTGTCCAATTGTACATAGAAATCGAAGACATCCGCCATTACCGATTTACGAAACACAATAAAGAAGGTTCCCATTATACTTAGGTAATCATTGTCTAAATACTCAAATCCCCAATAATCTCCTTTTTTATGTTTCATATATTCAAAAACAGTTTTAAACGGAATAAACGGGCCAAAGCATGTATCATTTGAAAAAACGACCTGATCATATTGTAAAATAAATTCTTTACCATATTTTTGTAATGCCGCCTTATATCCGCCGGCATCATATCCCAGATTTTTGCGAATCATAATTCTATCTGAAATCTGTTTCAGATTATTGAAACCTTTCCTATCCACATTCCCATTTATCACAATAATCAGATCATCTACCGCCTCTTTCAATGACTGAGCATAATAAAGCAGATAATTATCAATAATACCATGTGAATCATAAACCGTTAATATTCCCAGCGTCTGCATCCGCTATCCCACTTTCTTTCACGTTATACTGTTCATGCAGGCAATTGCTGCATCCCTATAAATTATCTATTACCATAATTCCACTCTGTAATTCGCTCTTCTATTTCTGCAGATTTATCATATTTTTTCATATCAAACAGGCTTGCATATTCTTTTACCAACGGTTCACATGTTTCATTACAATTATAAATACAGTTAGCACATATCGTTCCATTTAAGTCATGACTCAAATGACGCTTTCTAAGCGCCTGAGCATATTGATTATTCCATGCGTCCTGTAAGGGTTCTTTATTTAAATCTGCTACAGCCAGATAATTTTGAAAATCTGCGCAGCACATGGTGAGATAACCTTCATACGTCACATGCAATTTATTAAATATCATTGGACAAACCCCATCTATATTGTATCCTCCCGCATTTCCATCAATAGCTAACAGATTGTTTAATTCAGGCATATAACCCGACTGATTTATACAGTTAAAAAAAAGAATATCATCTACATATTTTCCATATTCCGACTTAAACGTTTCTTTCGTTCCCACTGTCTGTTTTGTCATGATAAAGGAAATGTACAGTTTGAATTGATGTGTGTGCCTCAATCCACTTATGAATTTCAGATTTTCTATTACTTTATCAAAATCGTCCCTTCCATGTATTAGCAGATAATCTTCTTTGTTTGCCCCATTAATAGAAAACTTTATGCTGTCAATTCCGGCATCTATAACGCTATGTGCTCTTTTCGGCTCAAATAAGACGCCATTTGTAGTAATGAAAACATATTCGAATCCTATTTCCTTTGCATGAGAAATATATTCTTCAAGGTTCTTATCTACTAACGGTTCTCCTGTCGCATAAAACCCGACTTCTCTCGTTCCTAACCGATATGCTTCTGACAGAATTCTCTTAGCAAGGTTTTTTTCGATCAATCCCCTGTTTCTGTCGGATTTTGAATTTGCGCAAAAAGCGCACGCATGGTTACAAATATTTGAAACCTCAAGCAGCATGGTCCTGGGAAAAGGCTGTATTAAATCTTTATTGTTTATTGTCTGATCGTAAATTTCTATTCGTTTCCTGATATCTTGTCCGGCCATTTTTGTTCTCCTCTGTTTATTTGAAAAAAATATTTATTTTCCATCTCCAAACAGGCTTTTTTAAATACTCGCTCTTCAGATTTCCATCATATAAACGAATTTCCAAAACAGAAATAATTCTGAATATTTGTCTGATTTTATTTATTTCTTCTGAAACGTTAAAGAATACTTATCACTAAACTTTTGATATTCAAAGTCTTTATATTCTTCCGTCTTTTTCATTAAATATGCCCATTCATAAAATGTTTCCGGCATTTCATATACTGCTTCATTTTGTGGGAAATCACCCCTTTTCAGGAAATAGTACCTTTCGATTAATTTCATATTATGCTGTTCTAATTGCAGCGTAAGATAACGTACATCTGTAAAATAATTAGGATGCTCTTTTTTTCGTGCATTTATTTCAGCAATCATAGCTGCTTCATCATCTGCAAAATACTTATTATTCTTCCCTGTGACCAATAATACCCCCCCCATTTAGAACGCGCAGCAATTCCTGAATAATAATCTCCTGATTGCATGCATCAAACACACCAAAACATATAATTTTATCAAACATATTATTTTCAAATGGTATATGCATCCCATCAAATTCTCTTAAATTATCTCCTACCTTCAAACCCTCATTCATTTTCTCAGCATGCTCAAGGCATACTCCTGATATATCTAACCCAAAATATTTGTCATTTTTATTAGATATACTTTTTCTATATATTGGATATAGTCTTCCTGAGCCACATCCAAAATCCAAAAGAAAATCGGTCTCCTTAACTTTCAATTTTTCAAAATATGTCTTCAATATATAATCATCATTTGTTCTATCTTTAACTTCCTTTCCTTCATTTGTTTCTTTTACCCTGTTTTCCCAATATGTAACATAATCATTCCAGTATTGCTTACTATTTGTATTATCCATCTTCTCTACTTTCCCCAAATCCAAAATCAGCCAATATATTGCTCCAATTCTTAACCATGAAATATAATTTGACTGAAATTATTTACAAAGAATAATATTATTATTATCTCCCACGGGCAGCATACGGACTGTCTGTTTTTCCTCTTTCATAAAATCATAAACCGCCTTTTTTACCCCTTCATAAGAAAAGTAATCATCTATAACTATTATTCCGTTTTCTGCCATCCTACTCCAAAAATAACGCAGTCCTTCCAATGTCGGCTTATATAAATCGACATCGAGACTCACAAAAATAAATTTGTCTTCCACATTTACTGCCGTTTCCGGAAAATAACCTTTTTTAACAATACAATTTTCAGGGTATTTCATTCTGCCTAAAACCAAATCAACCGTTGTTGCTTCCAAATAATCGCAAGCATCATATAAAGATGACGTATCCGTTTCTGAACAAATGTCAATCTGATCATTTCTATCTCTTTGATCAAATCCTGTAAAAGTATCAAACAAATATAGTTTCCTATCAGGGAAATTCTCGTTTATCCTTTTGGCATACTCACCTTGAAATACTCCTAATTCAGCGGTGTTCCCTGTATATCCTCCCCCGTATACTATCTTTGCAAAATCTGAAAGAATATCATATTTATACGTTCTTACTCCCAGTGAGTAGCTATCATCAATTTTGTTAAAGTCAACGCCATATTCTTTCATCTGTTCAATCATCTCATCGTGTCCTGTCATTGAACCTATAAAAACACAGTCATACTCCATTTCTCTTATGTATTCAGGTTTGTATACCTTAACGCCTTCAACCTCTGTTCCTTGACGTTTCTCAAAATTATCCAAAAAGGCTAAAATATTGTATTTACCACATATATCTCCGTAAATCTTTTTGCCTAATTGCCCTGCCCCAAAAATAACTGCTTTTTTCATTGTACCTCTCCTTTCATTAATCCAAACAGGCTAACATCAATTCTCCCCTGCATTCAACTCTGTTTTTATTTGTAATTTTTCCAGACAATCATAACGCAGTATTTCCGTTTCACCATAACTGTTATTTGAAGCTACTCCGATGACCTCGACATCATCATATATAAACGTATTATTATCAAATGTATAACTCCACTGATTTTTATCGGTAAAATCCAAATTATCCCAGTAATATCTCCCTTCTTTTGTTTTTATTGCAAGAAATGGCTGAGGGCCAAAAATATTTTTTTCTGTAGTTACGATTAACCTAATCGGAAAAATATTTAAATTTAACTTCATCTCTAATCCTATCTTTTCAGGCTGTAATTTTAATACTTTCCGCATGGCGCTTAACGCATCCGAATATATAAACTTTACCTCTTTATAATCGATGCTTGCGCTCTGAATCATTCCCCTTACTTTGCCGATCTCCTCCTCCATATCTTTATAGTCATGATCCGTAAATGCTAAAATCACATCCTGCCCTTCCGACGCCAGCCGAAATGCCTCATTGACATCCTCCTGTCTTAATTCCCTGATCCGCGCTTTCATATTCAGACATCTTGTTATCCATCTATGGCAGGTACCTTTCGTCTGATAATCATCATGACCTGGATGATATGGAATCCATTCTTTCGGCGCGTATCTCCAGTCTCCAAACCTGCCGCCCTCCAGATCAATCTGCCTGTCGTCTGCGTAATCCGTTGCCTGATTTCCATAGTCAAATGGAATCCATTGTTCCAGAAACCAGTGTGAATCCGGACGTTCCGTATGAAATCCCGGCCTGTATGTATTGGGGAACCAGTTTCTGTCAATTATCTTTCTTGCAAGTATTTCATTTAATGTATCCCGCCCCCAATATGCTGTCCCTGAATCATGGTAATTTCCTGAAAAAGATACAGGATGATGATGGAATCCAATGAAATCCCCCGCATTCTGTGCCTGTACCATCTCCACATAATGATCATAGATTTTATGATGTCCTGAATCCCTTTTCCTCGGATTTTTCCCCCAGAATCCAACGTGATCCATACAGAACCAGTTATAAATCCATCCTCCACCCTCTGAATCATTTAACTTATGCCTGAAATCATACGTCGTTATTTTCTCCAATGCCCTGTCAATTTCATCCCATGAGCCCTTTGTTGCCGCTTTATGATTTCTAAATAAATTTTTAACCCCTTCCGTGTTCTCCCCGCAATCCAAAAGGCCTTTTCTTAACAATTCATAATTTTCCTCTGTGTTTTCAATCGTAATCCCATATATTTTTTTAATCTGCTCAAATATAACGCCCTTGTCCTCATAAAGCGGGCCCTCGGTGTCAATACAATGTACAATATATACGCTCCCCATAAATTGTTTCTCCTGCTATTTAATATCCAGATACTTTCCCTGTTCCCAATAATACTGCGTCAATGTCTCCATAATTTCGAAATCATTTTCACTGTCTATATCCAAAACACCGCTATCCTTCATTTTCCAGACTAACGCATGTCTGTTTTGGGCCCTCATATCCAACAAATAATCCCGTGCCCAGACGTATATTGACGCATTCATATCAAAACATTCAGGCACCTGCTGCCTTGATGTATAATCAGACGAAATAACCCTGTCATAAAATCCGTCTTCCGTTTTGCATACCATGTTAAAATACGGGCTTCTTCTGGCTTCCACAACGCTATACGCATAATTACACCTGTCGTTCTGTATTACCCGACCAATCGTTCCTTCCACATCTTCCAGATTTCTCAATGGAGAAGTAATATCCAGATCAACGATTAATCCATACTCACACTTTTTCATTTTTTCTACTGTCATGAATGTATCCCGTATAACCTCTCCCTTTGCAACAATATCTCCTGCAAGTTCATTCTTTCTTTTTACCAAAATATAATCTGTCCCTCTGTTATCAATCTGTTCTAAAAGCTGCTGGCTGTCTGTATTCACAGCTAAATCTATATGGATTTGATTGCTATATTTTTTCACAAATTTATCATATATTTCCAATGTATAGTATACAATCGGCCGTCCGCAAAACATTCGTACATTTTTTCCTGCAACACCCTTGGAACCGGCTCTTGCACATATTGTAAACAGTATATTCATTTTTTCTTAATCCTCCATCAGGGCTGTTTTTAACGTATCATATGCGTCTGATACTGTATTCATATTTTCCTGCTTTTTCTCTATGCAATCCAGGAAATACTCTAATTCATTTATATAGCAGTCTTCTTCAGGAAACTCCTGTTTATTTGTTAACTCGTCGTTCTCATACTCATACACTATATCAGAAACCAAATCAACATCTATTCTTTTATTATTTGTAAACATCTGTAAAATACGTTCTGTTTTATGCCCAACATAATCCAAATGCATTTCCAAAAACATGTTTGGATATCGGGCTATATAAATTGATATATCATCGCTGTCTATTTCCAACGCTGACACATGGCCTCTCATATTGACCACTTTATCAGGCTTTCCAAACAAATACATTACATAATCCCATTCATGAATTAGGTCTTTTGTCACTCCGCCTCCCAAATCCCTCCTGGCAGAATATATGTTTCTATAATCCACACCCTTTCTCCATGCTGGCAGATATGACGTTGAAATAACTCTTACAGAGATAATATTTCCATAATTTTTTATATTCTGTTTGATAAATTTCATAATGCTTTTATGCCGCAATGGGCATGCTACATAATAAATACTGCCCTTTTTCCAGGCCAGTTCCTCTATATTATAATCTGCAGATGCAAAAACAGGCTTCTCTATAAACATGTGTTTTGTTTTCGCAATCACATTCTTAATCGTATCATAATGTAACAATGTTGGATTTGTTACAAATATTATGTCATAATCATCCGGCATTTCATCTATCCGATAATATTGCTTTGAGAGAATACCGACCCATCTTTCATCCAATGCAGTATTACCACACCGCAAAGCGTCTATCTGGTATTTAATTCCGCGTTTTCCTAACACTATTGTTAAATTTTTTAAATGCCTTTTCCCAATAGAGCCAAGACCTATCATGCATATTTTCAAACTGGCACCTCAATTTTCAATCTTATCGATTATTTTCAGGATTTCTTTATCTTTTTCAAAGCTATATAAAGGTTTTTCCCCTTTTATTACTCTGAAAAACGCCTCTGTCTCTTTCATATATGCATATTCATTAATTGACTCACTATACCCTTCCTCATGAATATACTCTCCTGCCGATATCTGTTTCAGCTCCCCTGATATAATATCCTTTTCATATAATGTTTCCGGTGTTCCATCCCAGGTAATATATAATCCTTCATTAAAAATCTCTAATTTCCTGACTGCCTGTCTGCTCACAACATCTATTGTTAAATTACCAATACTTCCATTGGAATGTTCCAGCTGAATAAAATAGGTATCGGGAAAATCCAGCTTTAAATCAGTAAGTTTTGTCCTGACTACATGTAACTTTTTTATCTCTCCAAATACATTCTGTATCCACGGCAATTCAATTGCCAGAATTTCTCTGCATCCGTTCGTCTTTTTATCACTTACAAAAAAATCTTTTAAATTATCCCACGGATGCCAATCCGGAAGATACTGCCCCACATGATACCGGTATGCACATGGGTTTCCATTTTGTTTTATTCTGCTATCAATTATCTGCATTTCTTCCCTGTATAATGGAGTGGAAGAAAGAAACAGTATTTTCCCCTTTTGTTTGGCCAATCTGATATTTTCATCATACAAGTCATCTATCAGATTGATTTCCGAAAAAACATGAAGATTACGCTCAAGACACTCTTTAATGATTGGAGCATGCAACCGCGGCGATGTGCATATAAATACACAATCAGGTTCTTCAGTAATATCTGCGAGTGTGGAATAGCAATCGATCCCGTATTCGCAGGCAGCGCTTTGCGCTCTGTTCTCATTACAGTCAATCCCTGTAATCGTTAAGTCATCAAAAAGAAGTCTCAATAACCTTATTCTTCTTTTTCCCATTGATCCTAAGCCAACAACACAAATCTTCATACAACTGCCTCTTTTCAGCGGCAAAATTCCAATGTAACTATACCTTCAGCCACTGACCTCTCTTGTCTGAAATCTGTTCAAATGAAAAGTCATAAAATTTTTTTACAGCCGCTCTGCTCTGCCGCAAATATCTCTGTATTTCCGAAAATATTAACCCTGACGTTCCATCCTGTTCATATGGGTTTTTCAAATCGCTCAGAATTCTTTCCTGCTTCATTTTTTTCGCCTGGCTGACTGCCACACATATTTCTTCTACACTATTCCCGCAATCAATAACAGAAATTGCCTTTACCCTGCCTGACTGCCTGTCCCCAATATTTACCGTTGGTATTTTGAAAGAGGGCGCCTCGACAATCCCACTGGATGAATTACCGATTACCATCTCACAGTACTGTAATGCGCTCAGGTAACGAATCATTCCCAAAGATGTAATTACTACCGCCCGATTATTGTTATTCTTTACATATTCTTCTATTTTCAGATTAATAATTCTTCCATCTGTATCAGCATTTGCCTTTGTAAATATAATTCGATATTCCTGAAATCTATCCAATGCCGCCAAAAGATTACTAATCTGTTCCTGTGCCGTATTATTTTCCAAAGTTACCGGATGAAATGTTACCAGCACATAGGGTATGTCCAATGAAAAGCCAATGCTCTTTGCCAGTTCTTTTTTACTCAGTAACTTCTGTGTTTTTATATTTTCTACACCTAATGCGCCTACATAAAATACCCTTTTGGGTTCTTCTCCCAACTGGATGACACGCTTTCCATATTCTTCTGTTGAAGTAAAATGTAACGTACTCATTTTCGTTATGGAATGTCTGATTGCATCATCAACTGCCCCTGATGTTAATTCCCCGCCGTGTATATGCGCAATCGGTATCCTGTGCACCATTGCCGCAATTGCCGCCGCAAGAGCCTCATACCTGTCGCCGAGAATAACAACCATATCGGGAACAATTCCTGTAAAAATATCGGCAAACCCGATTGTCCCTAAACCGATGGATTTTGTGATACCATTTGGCGTATCAGAGCTCAAAAGCATTTCATTCCGTTCTGTTATCTGAAATCCATCCTGTTCTATCTCTTTATATGTAAGGCCAAATTCAGGCGACAGATGCATTCCTGTGACTACAAGCTGCAGCTCCATATCAGGGTCATTATTTATTTTCTGAATCAATGATTTTAGCAATCCATACTCTGCTCTGGTTCCTGTCACTACGCATACTTTTTTCATATCTGTACCATCTCGTCCGCATCATAATCTCTGTTTGCTCTCATTCCTATAACTTCATCCCAGCGCATAGGGCTTACTCCATTTCCAGGACGTTTTGTTGTCAAATTTATTTCCGTAAATCTTTCACCTTTTTTTATATTGGCTGCCGCGACAATACTCTTCCTGACAATATTCATATTTGCTTTTTCCGACTCAGACGCCTCTTTTATCCCATTTCCCAATGCTGATTCTATTTTTCTGATTCCCTCAATCATCTGCTTTAATTCATGTGGTTCAAGGCTTGCTTTGTGATCCGGACCTTTCATATTCCTGTCTAATGTAAAATGCTTTTCAATCACTGCTGCTCCAAGCGCTGCTGCGGCAATTGGTATCTCTGTCCCTTGTGTATGGTCTGAATAACCGACCGGGAGCCCAAGTTCTTCACGCATGCTTACCATTGCAAGCAGATTTACATCTGAAACCGGCGTTGGATATTGAGTGTTACAATGAAGTAACGTAATGTCTTTTGCTCCGTTATTTTTAAGTATGCCAACCGCTGCCTTTACCTCATCCATACTGCTCATACCAGTTGAAAGTATTACTCTTTTCTGCTGCCTCGCAATTTCAAGCAGGCAGGGCAGATTCGTTATCTCACCTGACGGTATTTTGAAAATCTGCATTCCCAATCCTGATAAAACTTTTATGCTTTCTATGTCAAACGGCGTTGACAGAAACATTATCTTTTTCTCCTCACAGTACTCCATCAATTCCTTATGCATCTGCTCTGTCAATTCTAATTGTTTTAACATTTCAAGCTGCGATTCCGACTTATCGGTTGTTTCAAGTTGATACTCTGCTTTTTGCGCATTTTTACACACAAGCCTCTCAGCCTTAAAAGTTTGAAACTTAACCGCATCCGCGCCTGCTTCACTTGCCACATCTATCAACTGTTTTGCAATTTTGATATCGCCGTTATGGTTCACCCCTGCCTCAGCTATTACAAATACCTTACCCATTTTCAAAAACCCCGACATCTTTTTGCTTTTCCATTGTTCCGTATCGTATCATATTATTCTGAACATCCTTACTTACTATCGTCCCCGCCCCAATAATACAGCAGTTTCCAATTTTTCTTTCCTGGATCACTGTGGCATTCGCTCCTATCAAAGTCTGCTCTCCTACCAAAACTCCGCCACACAGCACGCTCCCAACTGCAATATGCGAGAATTCACCTATAATACAGTCATGCTCCAAAATTGCCCCTGTATTGATAATACACATTCTTCTTATTTGAACATTCGCATTAACAACCGCATTTTTCCCAATAAAGATACCGTCCTCTAACTCTGCGCTTTCTGAAACAACCGCCGTGCTGTCAATAATATTAGGCACTGTATAACCGATATCCTTTAATTGCTTATATAAATGATTTCTTACAGTTCCATGCCCCATAAAACCAATTGTTATAAAAGCATTCTTTATTCCCTGGTCAAAATACTTCTTCAATGCATCGTCTGTATCCAATACACAATAATCTTTAAATTTCTTTCCCTGCATTTCTTTCATATCAAGAAAGCCTATAATATTATATTTCCCTGTCTGCTCTATACTGTCCACTACGCTGTGCGTATGCCCTCCAAGCCCAAGCAAAATAATATCCTCCATATTTTATCAACACCCTAATCTTTCCTTCATCTTTTCCAGTTCATCAAGCTGCCCCATATCAAGCCATGCCTCCTCGCCAATCGGATAAACCCCTATTCTTTTTTTCTCGCTCATATATTTTTCAATAATTGCCGGAAAATCTATCGGCTCGTTATATTCCAGCTCTTCTATCACTTCTGGTTCTACAAAATAGCATCCTGTATTTGTAAAAAAAGACATACTCGGTTTTTCCTGCATAGACTCAATCAGCCCATTCTCCCCTATATTTACTACTCCGTATGGTATCGTAAAATTTTTTAAAGAGCACACCATTGTAATCATATTTTCAGATTCAATATGCTGTTCATACGCTTTTGTCAAATCATCATCCAGCAGAATATCGCAATTCGTTAAAATAAATGTATCCTTAATCCTGCCTTTCAGAAGGCTGATGCCGCCCCCTGTCCCCAGCGCTTTTTCCTCTGTTATAAAATCAAGCCGGTATTTTTTTTCAAGCTCGTCAAAATATGCCTTTATCATATTTCTTTTATAATTAACTATCATATAAAACTGCTTACACCCATATGTACAAAATCGATTAATGATATGTTCAACTATCGGATAATCGCCAACAGGTATCAAAGGCTTTGGCAAAATATTGGTATACGGAGAAAGCCTCGTTCCCAGTCCTCCTGCCATAATAACAACAGGTATTTCTTTATCAAACACTTTATGATCCTGCACAAGATCACCTGCAAAGACTACCCTCTTAATCATATGTTTTCTGTCCACAATAGGAATTGCGTCAATTTTCTGTTCCTTTATAATATACATTGCCTGCTCAGCCTGTTGTTCATATAAATATTTAGGTCTGTAATTTGCCGCGTATTTTACCGAAATCTGCAAATCGCCTTTTTTCAGTATCCACCTGCGAATATCACCATCCGTAAGAGACGCCAGCAATTTCCCCTCTTTGTGTACAAACAATATTTTTTTTCCACCTTTATCAAGCTGCTGCATCGCGTCCAATATACTTTTATCTTCTTCTATATACACTTCATTCATGTTTCATGTTCTCTCATTCTTACAGATTGTATATATCCGTTTTGTACCTGCCCAAATTATCTTTCAGAAAATCTATCGTATTCTTTAACCCTTCTTCTAAGGAATATTGAGGTTTCCAATCCGTCAGACGCATTATTTTTTCATTGCATCCAATCAATCTGTTTACTTCACTTTTTTCAGGCCTTAACCGTTCTTCATCACAAACAATCCTGGCATTCGGGTTAATCTGTCTGATTAATTCTTCTGCCAGATGCTTAATCGAAATCTCTTTTTGCGTCGCTATATTGATTTCCTCTCCGACAGTTTTATCTGATTCATAAATTGATATAAAACCATTGACCGTATCCTTCACATAATTAAAATCTCTTGTTGGCGTCAGCGAACCAAGTTTTATCTGTGTCTTTCCTGCAAGTAACTGCGTAACAATCGTAGGAATTACTGCTCTTGCCGACTGTCTTGGTCCATATGTATTAAAAGGTCTTACAATTGTAACTGGCAATTGAAATGAACGGTAAAAACTTTCAGCAAGCCTGTCAGCTCCTATCTTTGTTGCAGAGTATGGCGACTGTCCCTGAAACGGATGTCTTTCATCGATTGGAACATACTGCGCCGTACCGTATACTTCTGACGTGGATGTAACAAACACACGCTTTGTTTCCAGTTTTCTGGATGCCTGAAGTATATTCAGCGTTCCCTTTATATTAGTATCAACATACGAATCCGGCGAATGATAGCTAAACGGTATCGCTATTAAGGCAGCTAAATGAAAAACCGCATCTACACCTTTCATCGCCGTCTCAACCCCATTAGGATCTCTTACATCTCCCTGGAAAACTTCTACATTTTTCATAATATCTTTTGACAATGTATCAAGCCATCCCCAATTGTTAAAGGAATTATAATATACGAACGCTTTTACCTGATATCCTCTTTTTACTAATTCCTCTGTCAGGTGACTGCCAATAAATCCATCCGATCCCGTTACTAACACTTTCATTAAAATACCACCTCATTAATTATCAAACAGACTATCAAAATCAACCCTTTCAAAAACCTCAAGCTCACCGCCGCGCGTAGCATTATATATTTTTATTCCATGTGCATCAGCGTATTTCCGCGCTGCCTCATATGCATATTTTTCCTGCATTATATTATCAAACAGTCGATTATTTTTTTCTCTATCCTCATCCTTCTCATAAAAATCAATACGTCCTAAGCCCGTACCTTTCCCGCCAGTCCAATCTACGCCCAGTAAATAAATTTCTTTTATTCCCATATAACATGCCATCTGCAGCATTACATATGTAATCGTTTTGCCACTGTAAAATCCTACCGTAGCATCTTCTGAAAATCCTACTTCATTGCCGGCATAAATTTTATTTATAAGATAAAATTTATTTGCCTGTTGGACATCCTGAAAATCCGTATAATAAAAATCAGCAATAAACATATCATTATTTTCTATCATCTTAAGATCCTGATACATTACCTTATAAGCAACTGCATCACACAGCATATAATGAGTCGGCCTCCATAATACTTTATCAAAAATATGGAATATCCCATTGGCCGCAAAGGAAATTTCATGATTTTTTTGTAATTTTTCTAAATCATCCTCTCTGAGACTGGGACCGTTTCCTACTACAAAACATCTTTTGTTTTTATATATATCCTTATATTTTTCCAGGTATTTATACTTATCTTTTTTTAATTCCTGATATTGATAAAGATCAACTATTCTTCCTGCAAAACAATCTTTCAATCTCTTCCTAATTGGAGTCTCTATTTCATTCGTTGTTAAAACCAGCGTGTCCTCTGTTTCTAAATTTTCTATCTTTATAAAAGACTTTTTACGTTCAGAACTACATAACTGATTATCTATATAATCAACTTTTACATTCCTTTTTTTCAGATAATTTTCAATTCTTCCTGTAATAGGATTATCGCCATAAAGAACTACATGCATACATTCTTCCAATTTATTATTCTCTGCAAATTCTTCCGGCGTTTCTATCCCATAAATAACTGGCGGCGATGTAAAATAATTTTTTATTCCGTGTGCTTCCAACTGTCTGATACACTCAAAATAATGTTTAGAATAAACGCTGATAATCATAGTTATGTTTCTATATTTCTCTAAATATGTTTCAAAAGATATAACCGGAACACCCTGATAAATGCTCCCTATCTTTTTAGGATCATTGTCCACAACCGCTGCTATCTTATCTTTTCCATAGTATTGATTAATTGCCATTCCGGTCAATCCGGATCCAAACAAAACATATGTATCATTCTCACCCTTATAAATATCCATGTTACCTCCCTATAACATAATAACTTACCAGATAATCTGCCCGCTTAAACAGAAGGCCGAAATCCGCCTTCAATTTCCCCATATTTCTTTATCTTTCCAACCATCTGTCAATTTGTTTTACAATTTGTTTTACAAATTCATTTTTTCATTTAATATTCTCCCAATAAATTCCGCAACTCCACCGTCGTCATTTGTGCCTGTCACATAATCCGCCGCATCCTTAACTTCCCTCATGGCATTTTCCATTGCGATACCAATCCCCGCGGTCTTAATAATATCCAAATCGTTCAAAGAGTCTCCAAATGCTGCCGTTTCGCTTAATGATATACCCAGTTTCTTACATAATATCCCCAAAGCTTTTCCTTTACTGACCCCGCTTTTGGTAATCTCCAGATTTCCCCATCCGCCGCTCACCAGATTTATACAGCGGCACTTTTCCAGATATTCTCTAACTTCTGCCCGATCAACCAGGCAGCCGTTTTTATCCGGATAAAAATTCATCGTAATCTTCTGTATCGAAAGGTTATTATCCTTAATGTACGCAACCGGGTTTTTGAGCCAAACGCGATTGTTCAGTATATATTGCTTTCTTGCTTCCGGCACATCCAGTTTATAAACGATTTCCCGCGTATAATCCGGACAATATCCTTTTCCCTGTATAAACAAATCCATATGCATATCTTTTGTTAATAAAAATTCTAAGATTGGAATAAACGATACGGCGTCCATACTTTCCTCATAGATACATTGCCTGTCCGGATATCTGTAAACAGCGCTTCCATTTGCCGTAATAGCATAGGAAATTCCTAACCCTTTTATCTCCGCATGCGGCATTAAATCATACGGACTGCCTGTGGAAATAATAATCTCGATTCCTTTTTTCTTAGCCTGCTGTATAGAGTTTTTATTTTCTTCCGGAATTTTTCGCTGATTGTCCAACAGCGTCCCATCTAAATCCACAGATATTAATTTCACATTTTTCAATCTATATTTCCCCGCCGCTAACGCGTCTCCGTATTTCCGTAGACGATATTCCATGCGTATAAGGAACATATACCACATCTACGCCAACCGCATTCAATTCCTCTTCAAATCTGTTCCAGCGTTCTGTCCCCTTATAATCATCCCCTATAAAGATAACGTCAAAATGATATAAGTCCCATAACTTTCTTTTATCCCGGAACCTCGTGATTTCAGCCTGATCTACGCCCTTTATGGCAGCCACTATCCGTCTTCTGTCTTCTTCCCCTATAACAGGCGCCGGTTTACATTCTTTTACAACCTCATCTCCATGAACCGCAACGATCAGATAATCACACTGTTTTTTGGCCGCTTCAATTATATTCAGATGACCTACATGAAACATATCAAATGTTCCATCTGTATATCCTGTCCTGTATTTTTTCATTGCAGTTTGTCCCTTCCCAATTCCAGTTCTGATATAGGATGTATTTTTCTCTGCTCCTCCGGCGGCAATTCCTTATAATTTCCAAATTTATACCTGAGATACCCTTCATAATCTCTCGCCCCGGTCAGTGTAATCGTACTAAACCGATACCTTCGTTGTTTCACAAACCATTTTCTATGAAATCCATATGTACCTTTGGGCGCTGGAAAGGTCAGAATTCTTACCAGTTCTGTCTTATGGCGGGTATTTGCCTTAACAAGAAGTTCATACCATTTTATCAATGCTTTTCTGGGGACTAAACGCATAACGCCGTATAATAATCGGATTATCTTATTTTTCTCTACCTTAAATCCGACTTCAGACCATAAGAATTTGCGTAATAAAAAGCAATGAATGAAATGGATTTTTCTTAACACCGTATTATCCGGAACGTTATCCATCGGAAACAAGTCAATAAAAATTCCCTGTTCGTATGGCATAAACTCTTGTCCCAATCTTATAAATTTCGTCCCTTTTCTCCTTAATTTCCCATATCCCCAGCGATATCCGTCCGTATCCCTGATCTCCTGAAAATAGAATTTATCGGTGTCCAGTTCCGTTCTGCAGGCTTCTCTGAATTTCTCATATTCTTTTCTTAAAAAACCCACATCGGCATCGTCATCCCACGGAATATACCCGCCATGCCGGATTGCCCCCAACATCGTTCCGCCAACCATATTATAATGAATGCCGCATTTTCTGCAGATACGATCCACTTCCTGTAATAGCTCTATCTCGATTTCCTGTAAACAATGCAGCTCATCCTGCGTCATAATATATTGCCTGGCCACTGTTTTATTCCTCTCCGCTAAATGAAAAATCTAAATAATCCGCTATATTAACGCTTGTATTTACCAGTCCCTTTTCATACAAAAATTCTGCCGTCTTTTCCAGTTCAGCCTGATCATTCGGAGTTAATATGACAGGGAAGTTACTTTCCTCCCACGTTTGAATCAATAATTCTTCAGGCAGTCCCGTAATAGCCGAATATTTTTCCGCGTATCCTTCCGGGTCGCTTTTCAGCTCTTCAACCCCGCGCTGATACTGCTCCATAAATATTCTTACAATCTCCGGATTCTGTGCTATATATTCCTGATTTGCAACGATAACATTTTCTCCGGCATACACTCCCGTACCGTCTGCAAGCAATA
This sequence comes from Bacteroides fragilis, assembly GCA_023664485.1. GTDB lineage: Bacteria > Bacillota > Clostridia > Lachnospirales > Lachnospiraceae > UBA3282. The sequence goes on from JAMPFK010000014.1 coordinate 58,769, forward strand.
TACCCGCATTATCAGCGCATATTTTTAATTTTTCCGGATTCCATATCACTACCGCATCAACCTCGCCGGTCATTAAGGCAGTTTCCAACTCCGATACGCCTAAATTAATTAATTCTACGTCTTCCATAGAAATACCTGCATTCTCAAGCATGGCGTTGAAATAGTCCTGCCCAATTGAGCCAATAACGATCCCAACCTTCTTTCCCTCCAGATCGCTAACCGCAGCGATATCCGAGTTATTCTGCACTAATATTCCAAGCGTTTTTTCTCCATTATAGGCAATACCGATGATATCCCTTTTCTGCCCTGCCGCTATTCCACTGATTGCGGGTACGTTTCCCATTACACCTATATCCTGCTGTCCCGTTGCAAACGCTTCGTTTTCCGGCGGGCCCGATTCAAATTCCGTGTATGTAACCTTAATATCATATCCCGCTTCATCGAATGCCTCTTCCAGCCATCCCTTATCTTCTACGATATATAAGGGAATATATCCAAGAACCATTTGTTTGGCAATATTAAGATGATCCGTAGAGTTAAGCGCATCCCTGCTTTCTTCCGCATCCTTCCCGCATGCCGTTAATAAGAACACCAACACCAGACATAATACTGTACTGCAAATTTTTTTCATCATTTTACTTCTCCCTTTATTTTTTTATTCATTACTTTCAAAATACCTGTATATTTTTTTTCTGATTTTCAGAAACGCACCCGTGCTTCTATCCCGTTCCCCCGGTAAATCCACCTCTACAATATCTAAAATTTTTGCCGGGCTGTCTCCTAAAATAATTACCCTGTCCGCAAGAAACACAGCTTCTTCAATATCATGCGTCACTAACAGCATTGTATTTCTTTGCTTTTGTCTTATTTTCAGCAGCTCTCTTTGCAATTGTATTCTTGTCAATGCGTCCAGCGCGCCGAACGGCTCGTCTAAAAATAATATTTCCGGCTCATTTACCAATGCCCTTGCAATGTTTACACGCTGTGCCATTCCTCCTGACAATTCCCTGGGATAGGCTGATTCATAACCGCCTAATCCCACCAATTCTATTACCTTGCGAATTTTTTCCGCAATCTCATCTTTTTTAACGCCATTCATAACAAACCTGACATTTTTTTCCACCGTCATCCACGGAAACAGCCTGTGTTCCTGATAAACCATACCCCTTTTCCTGTCAGGCTTTTTAATTAATTCATTATCAATAATAATCTCTCCTTCATATTCCGGATCCAGCCCCGACATCGAACGTAAGAGCGTGCTTTTTCCACATCCGCTCCTTCCGACAATACAAATAAATTCACCTTTATCAACTTCAAAATTGATGTCTTCTAACACATGAATATCTTCCTGCTTTATTCGTGCGTATTTCTTTTTCAGATTCTTCACAGAAATATATCCGCTTTGATTATCCATGTCTGCTCCCATCTGTATGCCCATAATATATAACTCAGGATTTTGCTGTCTGAATTAAGTATTCCAGGCCAGCACTCTTCTTTCTATTATTTTTAATATCTCGTCCATAATTTTCCCTACTATGCCAATAGAAATCATACCTATAATCACCACATCCATCTGCCCAAAATTCCTCGCGTTTGAAATCATATATCCGACGCCGCTGCTTGCCGCTACCAGCTCTGCAGCCACCACGCAAGACCAGCTTGTCCCAAGCGCTACCCGCAGTCCTGTAAATATACCTGGCATTGCCGCAGGTATTACCAGTTGAAAAATATATTTCATTCTGGGCGTTTCTACTGCGGTTGCCACTTCCGTTAATTTAGGATCAATATAACGAATCCCATCAATAACATTAATCAGAACCACAAAAAAACCGCCCAGAAAAATCAGAAAGACCTTCGAATTTTCTCCGATTCCCATCCATAAAATTACCAAAGGAATCCATGCAATCGGGGGAATGGGCTTTAATAGCTGAATTATGACTTTTGTCATGCGGTACATATACTCTGAAAGTCCAATAAAGACTCCCATACAGATTCCTGCCGTAACAGCATATAAATAACCCTTTACTACACGTCCAACGCTTACTCCTATAGCTATAAGCAGGGATTTATCAGCAATTTTTTTAAAAAACGTAATTCCTATAACCTTGGGAGACGGCAGCAAAATACTGTTTACCGCACCTGTTTCCGTTACAATACCCCATACGAAGACAATACAGATTATTAAAATCAGGTTTTCAAACCATCGTAGAAATCTGTTTTTTGCTTTCACCACATGCGTCCTCCAATTTCCTGTAAGAGCTTATTACCAGAAAATCTGATGCCTTACTGCCAAAATCCTGCAGGCTCTGCCTGTTTTCTCTGAATTTGCATTCTGCTTTTTCCTCTTAATCCGTATCAGAATATAAAGATTCGGGATTCGGTTATTCGTTACTTTATATACGCTTCCGGCTCATTCAAAATAATATCCGTTATCCCCTGCGCCTCAAGCGATGCAAAATCAAGCCTTCCGCCTGTCGGTTTCTCCGGATATAAATGCCCGGACATCCACGCGCGCACAGTATATCCTTTCAGCTGTTCAGCCGTCAGGTCAATGCCTTTCCAAAACGGGTGAAGCGCTGCCGCACCGCAGCCGCCTTTTATTTTGTACAAACAGTCTGTTGCTCTGCCGTCAAGTATTCCAAGTTCTGCATCAGGATCTGTCATCTTTAACTTCTCCAGAGATTTCGCATAAAAAGTGGAATATACAATCGCTTTCTGCAGCCCTCTTTTATGCACCAGATCAACAATTTTCTCTTCCATGCCATCATACGGATATACACTGTTTTTTAATTCTATGTTTATTTTCAGACCTGACTTTAATCGTGTCTCCAACATATCAAAGACTTCTGTTATTGTCGGAATCGACTGCGCCGGATTATCATCTGCATAAATATGCAGCCTCTTTAGCTGGGATAACGTATAACTCCTCACATATCCAATGCTTTCTGTGGTTCTGTCCACGCGCTCGTCATGAATCACAACCATTTCCCCGTCTTTTGTCAATTGAATATCCAGTTCAATTCCTGTCAGATTTTGTATTGCTGCCGCTTTTTCAAACGCAAGCAGCGTATTCTCAGGATACATCTGACTGCATCCCCTGTGCGCCCATATCTTCATGTTTTAAATCCTTCCCTGCGACCTCAAAAATTTCATAACTCCTGATACCGCAATACTCTCAATCCCGATAAATTTGAAATCCAATAAAAATCTGATGTAAAATATAACAATTTATACTTTACATCAGATTCTTATCCTACCTGTTTCATTATTTTCAGATTGTTTTCAGTTCGAGGTTATTATGATAATCATCTATATCCTTACGGAAATAAATCCCCCTCGTCTATCATATGGATCTGCCACAGGAATAACCTGCTGCAGAATATCCATTCCCAATACGGTATCTGTCACTCTTTCATCCAAAATAATTGACAGAAAAGCGTTTATCCCTTCCATTCGTACTGTACACCAAGCGCTCCCCTATTATGATAACTTCCTGCAAGAACACCTGTTTTACCTTCATCCTCTATAATCTTATCATAGCTGTCTATGATATAATGAGCGTTAGCAAGAAGAATGAGCCTGCTCATTCGGCGAGCGGCGAATGGCGATCATGAATCGCAGATTCATGATATCGATATATTGGCAATCCCCATACATTTTTCTGATTTCCATATCTGTACGCAGTATTTTTCCGTCCAATATTTTCAACATAATATTTACCGCCCCTGCTTCGATATCAATGATGATAACTATATTCCTATAGCAGCATATCGATAATAAATACCAATATTTTTTGAAATTACGTTTATTTCCTGATGTAAAGTATGCAATTGTCAAGGTTCATTATCATCTATATACAAAGCTTTTGCTTTATCCTCTTCCCTGCGACCTCAGAAATTTCTCCATAATCCCTGCTATCGCCACGCTGTCCCCTCTCGTCAGCTTAAAGTCTTTCTTCCTGTCGCCGTTGATCATAGAGAGCAGATCGCTTATCTCATACCGTAACCCGTCTCCGAGAAACCGTTCTGAAAAACGTTCCACATCATCCGGGTTTTCGCGGTGCACCTCAAAATAATTCGTCTTCCACCATGGCGCTTCCGTCGTGATATAGCCTTTGGTTCCTGATATCAGCAGCTTCCCCTCTGATTTAACGCCGAGTCCGCATTTCGCAGTGGCAAGCCCGCCGGGATAGCGCAGATACGCTTTCGTGTATAGATCAATCCCGTTCCTGTCGCATACCGTTTCAAATCTGATGTCCTCATAATCATGCCCATATATTTTCAGGATAGGAAGCAGGCAGTAGCTTCCGAGTTCTGTGAAACTGCCGCCGTATTTTAAATCCCTTAACTCCCTGTGATTCTCATCTTCCAGTTTTGTAAAACAGGCTTCCACGTCTTTAATCGCGCCGATCGATCCGCCGCACGCGATTCCGAGCAGTTTGGTAAATCCCGGACAATATGCCGTCTTGATTCCTTCAAATAATACAAGGTTATTTTTCTTCGCAAGCTCGAACAGTTCTTCCGACTGTGTTCCGGAAAGGCACATCGGTTTCTCGCAGAGCACATGTTTTCCGCGCTGCAGCGCCTGCTTTATGTATTCATAATGTGTTTCATGCGGCGAAGCAATATAAGCGATGTCCAATGAATCATAAAACTTTTCCAGGTCATCAAACGCATCGATCCCCCACCTCTGTGCAAATCTCTGCGCACTCTTTATATGAGGGTTGTATGCGCTCTGCGTGTTCACGCCGCTTACGAGCGCCGCCTCCGATACAAAACGGTTCGCAATACGTCCTGTACCGATAATGCCTATTCTCTGTATGGAGGTTTTCCGGGCACGCAGCATAGTGCTGGATATATCCTTTGTCCTGTCAAGGTATATGACCTGGCAGTATTCTTTCAGATAATCGAACTTCCCCGTCCAGTCGGAGCCTACTGTAAAAATATCGATATTATATTTTTTAATGTCGCTGAATTTCTGTCCCTGTGATTCCTCTACAATAATCTCATCCGCAAAACCGGTTTTTTTGACATTCTCAATCCTTGTCATCAGGGAATCCATCACATTGAGTTTTCCTCTCGCCTGGTCATATTCCTCCGAAGTTACGCCGACGATCAGATAATCGCCAAGTTGTTTTGCCCGCTGCAGCAGCCGGTAGTGACCCTCATGCAGCAGATCAAATGTTCCATATGTTATTACTTTTACCATTTTTTCTCCCACACAATTTCCTGATTTTCTTTATAAAACCTGACTTTTATACATTCTGCCCTTACGCTTATGTACGGCTTTTTATAAATTCATGCACCTTCTGCCCGCAGCTTCCGTCGTTGTTCGCCGCAATTTCTCCATAAGACTCAATCTGTCTCTCTCTGTCAAACTGTCCCCCTGAGATATTCCCATCCAATAAATCTTTCAGGGAGTTAAATACGCTCTCACAACAGCAGTATTTCATCCACTGCGAACAAATATGAAATCCTGGCTCATGCCGCTTTAGTTCATCTACATCAAACTTGATTTCAATCTCGTTCAGCTCGTTCTTTTCTATATCAAAATCATAAAGTTTCCGTTCGGGATAATAAAAAAGCCTATATCTGTCCTTCTCCTCAATTGACCGTACAAAAACATACTTACCGGTTGTACTGAAATATTCTTTGGCAACGGCTTCCATATTCTCTTTATTGGGAATCGGCACATCCCATTCGGAAAACACTCCTGTTTCCGTATCCAGTTTGATATCCATATTCCCCCAATTCCGGGTAAAATATATCGTTTTCCCAATAAACGCCCATCCGGCTAACGGATACTCGTCCGTCGGCATTTTATGTGCCGGATGAAAACATTCAAATCCTTTCGGGAAACCGGTATATTCCCTTACAGCTCCGGTCTTCGGATTCCAGTTTGTTATCGTCTGTCCTCTGTATGGAAGCATCCATATGCTGCCATCATTTTCTACCATAGAACTGTATCCGCCCTTATGCCGGGTGGGAAGCCCGATCACTTCTGATCCTCCGCTTTCGATGTCAAGCGCGTACATGAGATTATCGACAGGCGACGCCATATACAGCGTACCTTCAAAAATCCAGGAAGCTCCCGCCACCTTTTCGTTACGCTCATTGTCTCTCACACATATGCCGACAGCATCCTCAAAATATCGCGTTTTATCTGTTTCAGTATCATATATTACCAATGCCGGATATTTAAACGGCAGTAAAATAAGATATTTTCCATATGGCCATGCCCCATAAAATGATCCATCATTGCTACCGTTACGTTTCTCTAACTCAATTTTTCTTTCAATCCCTCTGTCATTCATTACCAGAATATCCTGTGCATTTCTCGGACATGCAAATCTTTTGCCATTTATTTCAAAAACTGCTGCATAATACGCTCCGCCCGCATATTCTGACAAATCACAGAAATATTTATAATCATATCGATAGGGCTCCGATACATATAACTGATTTCCCAGTATCGCAAACCTGTCTTTTCCGTAATAATTAAATCCCGTTCCCACCATCGGCCCGCGCCAGCTGTCCTCTTTCGGAAGGCTGTGGTACTGGTTGCTCATGATGAACATCGGCTTACCCACAATTCCAAACACGGAAGTGACCGATGTTCCCGCATCCCCGATATACGCGTCGCTCCAGGATATCGCGTCCGTCATATCCGGCGTATTATCGAATATCCCGATATCATTTTCCATATAATACTTCCTGAGCCGTTCATACTCCGCCCTGTACTCCGGGCGCATGGAATCAAATGTTGATTCCAGCAGCGGATGCGGTCTCCAGAGAATACAGGCGTCATCCCTTCCCTGAAACGTATCAAACACATATTGCAGCTTTTTCAGAAAGGCTTCCGTATTGCCAAGCATACCGTTAATGCTGGTATTATAGAAATACACCTTTCTGCCTTCCATCTTCTTTTTCCACGCCGCCGGCGGTTCGGGCGGATTTTTACATTTATTGATAATCTTGTCAAACTTCGGACTGCCAAAGGGCAGAAATTTCTGATCAGGCAGATCTTCATCAAAATAACTTCTGAACATCGGCGCCTGAGTCACGATGTAATCCGCAATAAAATATACCGGAAGCGCGCGCTGTCCTTCGTTCATGCCGCCAGTCGTACTGTAATATGGTACATATACTAAACAATCCGTATATTTTCTTAAATTTGCCGAATAAAATCTTGGATGTACGCTTGTTACAAGGTTCCAGTTATCATATGGATTATGTATATAAATTACATCAGGCTTTCTGTTTTCAAAATCATATTTCTCCCAGTCTGTAATCTCTATATTAGAGGGATAATCATATCCTTCATATTGCATCTGCCCAAGCGTACGGTCGGAATTTACTTTAAAATATGGAATCGGAACACAGTATGCATCGCAGTCCGGATCTTCCTTTGCCGCAAGATAGATGCTCTCCAGGCTGTCCCACATAGACGCTTTATAAGGAAAGAATACAATTTCTTTCCTTACAACAATATCGTTCTTTACGCTATTTTCTATTTTGATAAGCTGTTTGCGAAGTATCTTATAGATCTTGTTTCTATTGATATCTTCATGACTGCCGCTGTCTTCATAAAGCCTGAACAGCAGCTCGCAATATTCTTCAAAAAAGGACACCGTAATATGCCCTTTTCCTTCCATATTTTCAATTAATTCCCCCAAGGATATCGCAGTCGTCTGGCATTCCGTAAGCAGATTCTGTACAAGAGCGCTGTTTCCCTGTGTCAATCCTTCCCTTATTTCGTCATGAGCTTCTTCCAGACTATTTAAAATACCAAGTATTTCTTTTTTCTGTGATTTTCTCATAAACTCACGCTCCTCGTATAATGTATCGGCACTATTTTATCATCTCTTAACCTAAATGACAATTATTTTTTGGAAAAAGCAAGTTAAACTCAGAACCATCGCGGAGTCACACCTTAAAACCAGGCAGCTTTTTGTGCCACATTCTTAAACAGAAGCTTCTCAATATTGCCCCATCCGTTACTGCGTCACCCTTTCCTGCTGAAAGCGGCAACATACGCTGCACATTCCCCGTAAGAGTTTCTCGGTCTGCATTCATAATACCCTTCGTACGCCTCTCAAGCGCTTTCCCAATAAGGCAATCTGCATTCTCCTCCGTCCTGCCGCCCTCACGTTGCTACGGCAGTTTTGTCTACATCGCAAACCATGATAAAATGGGGATTTTTTTATTTTTATTATCTTCAATATCAGCTTATTTTTTCTGGTTATTGAAAATTTTAGAAACACAAAGCTTAAATACGTCTTAAATAAATCTTGGGGAAACCTTGGATAATCTTGGGTAAATCAAATTATCCAACCCAAGATATTACTTTAATACCCAGTTAGATTGTTGATGGTTTTCAGAATCCCTGTCAATAGTTCCCTGCTTTCTCAATGAAGCAAGCAAATTATGAATTTTATTCTCTTTTTGGGTATCACTCAAAGCATCCGGCAGCTTATCCCGCAACAACTCACGAATATCTTTCTTTTTGGCCTTTTTGTATTGTGGATTGTCAACACTTTTTTAGACAACTTTTTTAAGGTGGTTTTCTCTGTACT
>JAMPFK010000015.1 GCA_023664485.1 Bacteroides fragilis
GTATATGACAATTCTTATCGAAAAGGAGTATTTTTATGCCAGTAGCAAAGGAACAAATTCGACAGATTATTGCAGATAATAACCTTAACAGTGTGGCTGATGTCTACACCCTGCTCAAGGGACAGCTTCAAGGACATACTCCAGGAGCTGATGGGGGCGGAACTGGATGCCTCGCTTGGTTATGAAAACAATCATAAGGATAATATCAAATCTTCCAACAAGCGTAATGGACATTCCCAAAAAACACTCAAAAGCCAGTATGGTGAATTCCAGATTGATGCCCCAAGGGATCGTGACGGCGAATTTGAGCCAAAGCTGGTTCCAAAGTACCGGAGGACATTTCCGGAATTGAGGAAAAGGTGCTCTCCCTCTATGCACGGGGAATGAGCACAAGGGATATCCATAACCAGATACAGGAGCTTTGCGGAATGGAGCTGTCTGCTGAAATGGTCAGTAAGATCACTGACAGGGTACTGCCGGAGATCAAGGAATGGCAGTCACGCCCGCTGAATCCAGTCCATCCCTTTATATTTACGGACTGCATCCATTATAAGGCCAGAGATGACGGGCGAATTCAGAGCCGCGCTGCCTACATTGTTCCTGGCATTACGGCAGAGGGCTATAAGGATATACTGAGTATCACCGTGGGCGCTAATGAAAGCAGCAAGTTCTGGCTGGGAATGCTTAACGACCTGAAGAACCGGGGCGTACAGGATGTGCTGTTCTTCTGCGTGGATGGCCTTGCGGGATTCCGGGACGCCATCGGTGCAGTCTATCCGGACGCCCAGATACAAAGATGTGTGATCCACATGCTGCGCAACTCATTCAAATATGTAAATCATAATGACCTGAAAGAGTTTTCCTCGGATTTTAAATCCGTATATAATGCCCCAAGTGAAACGGCTGCCCTTTCAGAACTGGAAAACATCAGGGGGAAGTGGGGCAGAAAATACCCTTATGCCATCAGTAACCGGGACAATAACTGGGAAGACGCCAGTTCCTTTTTCCAGTTTTCAGATGACATACGGCGCATCATGTATACCACAAACATCATAGAAGGGCTCAACCGCCAGTACCGGAAGGTGACAAAAACCAAAAGTGTATTCCCAAGTGACAGTGCACTGGAGAAGATGCTTTATCTTGCAAGCGGGAATGTAGTCAAAAAATGGACACAGCGGTACAGGAACCGGGACCAGGTATTGAACCAGCTGATCGTACTTTATGGGGAACAGCTCACTCAGTATCTGTAAATGTAAAAGCTGGAACAGCATGCCATGCAGCACAAACTGTTCCGGCTTTATTCCATCGATATTAGCAGTATAGCCAGAAATTCCCATTCTTATTCCGGAGACCGGGTGTGGACAGAGCCCACATAAATTTGCCTTACTGCCAATGTCTTAATTGGTGTACAAAAAAATCAAAAAAGATGTATAAAAGCATAAGAACTGGCAATACTATTATTAGAAAAGAAATTCGACAGCACGAAAGTACTCTTATACGACAACATTTTTTACATATCTAATTCATATCAAAAAAAATTTTTATCCATAGACACAAGATTTATTACAGCCTCCCAGATGATTCAGATAAATATAATACAGGCGTATTTAATGACAATACAGACCCGATTGATTCTGAATTTTCACGACTTTGTAATCGTCCACATCAAATTCTATCATATCGCCTTCCTGTATATCTTCCGTAAATCATCTACGAGCAATATCTATAAGACTGCCATTATCAAGTTGACAGTTTACTACCATGCCATCAATTCGTAAAATTGTAAGCTTCATTTTTCCTTGTATGATGTTTATAGAAGCACAAACACCATATTCCCTTTCTTTTTGATATTGTGGTTTAATACAACTCAGATACTGTGGACAATTGATTTTTACCTGTAGCTTGACTACTCGACTGGAGTGTATTGCCGCTACCTTTATCTGAATTGTTTATCTGCTGGATGAGCCGGAGCGTCTGTTCCTGAGTTCTTATTTCAATCAAGTCTACGATGATAATCGCTGGTGGATATCACGGTATCAGACTTTATGAAAGGGAGGTACAACCTCATGATTTACATAGGCATCGACATTGCCAAACTCAATCACTTTGCATCAGCCATATCTTCTGATGGCACTGAACTCATGAAGCCGTTCAAATTCACAAATGACGGTGATGGCTTCCAAATGCTGCATTCCCGTCTCTGCGATCTGGCGCCCCAGGACGACAGCATCATCATCGGTCTTGAATCGACGGCACACTACGGCGACAACCTTGTAAGATACCTTGTTGCCTGCAACTGGAACGTGTGTGTGTTGAACCCCATCAAAACGTCTGTCATGCGCAAGGATAACATCCGCAAAACCAAGACGCACAAGGCCGACACATATATCATTGCCAAAACCCTTATGATGCAGGATTCTCCCTGATTCGTCACTTTCTATGATCTGGATCTGATGGACCTGAAAACGCTTGGGCGATTCCGCCAAAAGACCATCAAACAGCGGACAAGGTTAAAAATCCAGCTGACTTCTTATATGGATCAGGCCTTTCCGGAACTGCAGTACTTCTTCAAATCCGGCCTGCATCAGAATGCTGTCTACGCTCTCTTAAGCGAAGCTCCGACAGCAGAAGCAGTCGCTTCCATGCATATGACCCATCTTGTCAGTCTGCTCGTGAAATCCTCCCGCGGACACTTCACAAAAGAGCAGGCAAAGGAATTAAGGGTTCTCGCACGGAAGTCTGTCGGTAATCCCGACACTGCCCTATCTATTCAGGCAACCCATACGATTGCACAGATCAGGTCGCTGGATAGCCAGTTGGAACGTGTTGAAGCTGAAATGGCAGGGATCATGAAATTTAACGATTCTGTCATGATGGCCATTCCGGGTATCGGATACATCAACGGCGGAATGATACTTGGGGAAATCGGTGATATACACCGTTTCTCCAGCCCCTCCAAGCTGCTTGCTTTTGCCGGTTTAGACCCTACGGTTTACCAATCCGGCAACTATACCGCAAGACGCACCAGAATGTCTAAACGGGGTTCACGGGTGCTCAGATACGCACTCGTAAATGCAGCACATAATGTTGTAAAGAATAATGCCACCTTCAAGGCTTACTATGATGCCAAGAGGGCGGAAGGCCGTACTCACTACAATGCTCTCGGGCACTGTGCCGGCAAACTCGTCAGAGCCATCTGGAAGATGCTTACTGACAATGTAGCATTTAACCTCGACTAAGAGGTCTGCATACCCATATCGGTAGATTTTGAAAACGCGCCCTTAGGGAGCTTTGTTAAAGTTACCCTTTTTTACCACCAATAGAGAAAAGAATTTTTTTACTAATTTAGGCTTGACTTTTCATAGCTGGTCTCTTTTTATTTTTGATATAATATTTTCGTTTATTAAAAACATTTCCATATTATTTATTCTAAACAATTTAATTTCATAAGTCTGACATTATGATTGATATATAATACTATACTTATGAAATCAAATAACAATGACTATTAAAATAAGACTCTTTTCTTTTTATAATATATGGTGTAGTAATGGTGTAAATCAAAAAATAAAACTTAGTAAAATCAATAATTTCAACGCTTTTTGTATTCCAGCTGGCTGAACTATTATGTACATCAGACGACACCGTATGATATCAGGAGTATTGAATAACGTACAGGAATCGTCGGGGGAGCCTGGCGGTTACGCATGCAGATACTCCTCCGTGAATTCCTCTTCCGAGATAATTCTGACGCCCAATTCCTTTGCCTTTTTATTCTTGGAGGAGTTCGATGCAACATCGTTATTGATTAAGCAGGTGGTCTTTGCGCTTACGCTTCCGGTCACTTTTCCACCCTTTTCTTCAATGAGCTCTTTGAGCTCATTCCGGTTTCCATAACGATGCAGGCTTCCGGTAATGACAAAGCCCATTCCCGCAAGCGTCTGCTCTCTTTCGTCTGCCTGCTCTGCGGCAATTTCAATCTCTTTTAATAAATTTTCAAGCTGCCGCAGGTTCCTTTCCTCTGCAAAATATTCATGAAGAGCTCCGGCGAGCACCTCGCCAACACCGTCTATTTCACTCAATTCTTCGGTCTGCGCCGTTTTCATCGCCTGCAGGTCATAGCGGTAATACCGGCATATCATCTTTGCGTTGGCAAGACCGATGCCGGCAATGCCAAGCCCGTAAATCACCCGCGGCAATGTCGTTTTTCTCGCATTCTCAATGCTGGCCAGCAGGTTCTGGCAGGATTTTTCACCAAAACCCTCCATCTGCGTGATCTCGTCCGCATACCGCGCCAGTTTGAAAACGTCCGCATATTCATGAATGAATCCTTTACCGATGAACTTCTCCAGCGTCGCCTCCGACAGGCCGTCGATATTCATGGCGTCCCTGCTGACAAAAAGCGTAAAAGATTTGATCTTCTTCGCTTCACAGAGCGGATTTGTGCAGTACAGAGACTGCACCTCATTGACCTGACGGATTTCCGTCGCCTGCCCGCATACCGGACATCTTTCCGGTATCTGAACAGAATCACTTCCGGTCAGGTTCTCCGCGATCTGCGGAATGATCATATTGGCTTTATAGACCGTGATATGGTCTCCAATTCCCAGTTTCAGGCTCCGCAGAATGCTGATATTGTGCACCGACGCCCGGCTGACCGTCGTTCCTTCCAGCTCCACCGGCTCGAAAATGGCTACCGGGTTAATGAGCCCGGTACGGCTCGGACTCCACTCGATTTCCTTTAAGATTGTTTCCCTGAGTTCGTCCGCCCATTTGAAGGCGATGGAATCCCGCGGAAATTTCGCCGTCATGCCGAGAGACTGCCCATAGGCGATATCTTCATAGATGAGCACGAGTCCGTCGGAAGGAATATCATAACGCTCGGTTTTTTTCTCAAAATATTCAATTTCGTCCAGGATAGTATCCGGCGTCACCCTCCGGTACTCCACCACGTCGAAGCCCTGTTCTTTCAGGAAAAGGAACTGCTTTTCTCTGGAATTTTCAAAATCCATGCCCTCCGCTTTTACGAGGCTGAACGCGTAGAACATGACATTCCTTTCCATCGTCACTTTATTATTCAACTGGCGGACGGAACCGCTGCACAGATTTCTCGGATTCTTATATTTGCTTTCCACATCCTCTATCTGCCGATTGATCTTCTCGAAATCGGAATAGGAAATGACCGCTTCCCCCCGCAGTATCAATTCACCCTGAAAAGGTATCGAAAGAGGAACATTTTTAAAGACCTTCGCGTTATTCGTAATGACTTCTCCGACCTCTCCGTTGCCTCTTGTCACCGCCTTTGCAAGTTTTCCTGCAAAAAAGGTCAGCACAATGGTCAGTCCGTCCAGCTTCCATGAAAGAAGCGCGTCTTTTCCGTTCAGCCAGTCGCGCAGTTCTTCTCTGCTCTTCGTCTTTCCGAGAGACAGCATCGGCCTTTCATGGCGTTCTTTTGGCAGATCATCCACGGCCTCACAGCCTACCTGTATCGTCGGACTGTTTGATAGTATAACGCCCGTTTCTTTTTCCAGCGCCGCCAGCTCATCATAAAGACGATCATATTCATAATTGCTCATGATTTCCGTATCCTGCGCATAGTATGCTCTGGACGCATCATGCAGACGCGCGCTCAGCTCTTTCATACGATTTATTTTTTCATTCTGCATGGACGATGCTCCCCCATTTCTATTCGATCCGCCCGTTCAGGCGCTATCGGCGTCCCGCCTCTCTTTGCCTCAGGAAAACACAGGGCGTATAATATCTGCCGCTCCTCCTCCGTCAGCTCCCGGTATCCGCCCGGTTCCAGACCGGCAAGCTCTATATTCATAACGCGCGTTCTTTTTAACTCTCTGACCTCATAACCCACTGCCCGGCACATCCTGCGGATCTGTCTGTTGAGTCCCTGCGTCAATATCATCCGCATCGTTTTGTTTCCAATCCGCGTAATCCTGCAGGGCCTTGTCGTCTGCTCCAGTTCTTTTAAATAAATTCCTTCCCGCATCCGCGCAAGCGCCGTCTCCGTCAACGGCTTGTCCACCTTTACCACATATTCTTTCTCATGACGGTTAGCCCCCCGCATCATGGCTTCGATCAAATCGCCGTCGTTCGTCATGATAAGCAGCCCCTCCGACTCCCTGTCCAGCCTGCCCGCATAGGCGAGCCTGACCGGATACCGCAGGACATCGTAAATCCTGATCTGAGCATGCCGGTCCTTCTCCGTACAGGTTACTCCTATCGGCTTATAAAAGGCGAGAATCACTTTTTTCTCGCGGTTCCCGACATTTTTTCCCCGTACGCAGACAGTATCCGCTTCCGTCACCTTCATGCCGGGCCGGGCCGGCTTTCCATTGACCGTAACAGCCTGCCGTTCTATCAGTTTATCCGCATCCCGTCTGGAACAAACGCCGCATTGTGCAAGATATTTATTCAGTCTCGTTTCCATCCTCAACGATATCCTTTCGAGCTGCTTCCCGAACGACGCCGTGCTCCATCAGGAAATTTTTCCACTCCGCGTAATTATCAGCATACAAATGCACGCCGTCGAATGTCAGATCCGCTTTAAGCAGGCCGTTTTCATCCGTAAAATAAGGGTTGCTGTCCAGATAGAATACATCGATTCCATCCGCCAGAGTCGCGGCCGCCACATTTTTGGCATTGATATTGATATTATTGAATTCTGTCTGTAAATTATTCTTTTCCGCGCTTACATGAAGATTCGCCATCAGAAAAATGACCGCCTGCGGCTGCCACTCCCGGATCTGTTCGAGCACAGCCTGATAATGCTCTCTGAAATACCCGGTATCGCCATATCCGAGTTCATTCATGCCCAGCATAATATAAATTTTACCATACCGTTTCTGCTGCAGCACCTGATTTAAGTCCACCTTTTCCCCGGTCTTCTGCCAGGTAACTCCCTTTTCTCCCAGCAGTTTATAAATGGTCATGCCGTTCTCACAATAAAAATCCGCGTCCAGACCGGCATAATCAGAAATTCCTATCGTCCTGGAATCCCCCAGAAAAGCGGCGTCCTGAAAATAATCCTCTCCCACCTTCCTATAAGGATAGTCCGTCGTCAAAGCAGTTTTTCCCACATCCTCATAATAGATGGAATCGGTCTCCACCGGCGGATAATCGACAAAGACCGTTTCGCCGATTACCGCTTCCTCCGCCTCCTGTTCTTCCCCCGCTTCCTGCGCCTTTTCTTCTTCAGCCAGCTCTTTCTCCGCCCGCATACCGACCTGCGCTCCAATACCCGCCAGGGCCGAATCCGCGCTTCCGCGTCCCGTCATCGCATGATTCCGTTCAGGCAGTCTCGCCATAACGGATTCCGTTCCTATAAAATTACTTATGTTATTTTGTCTTTCCACTTCCCATACAACAGCAAAAAGAGGGTTTGCCACCAAATCCCCCCATTTTACTTTTCCATAATCGCGGTAGAGAATAAGCATCATACCGCCTATCGTCAGAACCAGCCATATTGTCAGCAGCGCCGCCAGATACGGGCAGTTGTGTATCATTTTTTTCAAACGCTTCATGCAGAACTTTCACTCCCAAAACCTAAAATCTAAAATAGAGAAACGGATTATCGCTTCCCGTCATGATCTCGTAGACAGAAAAGCAGAATATCGCGGCAATGATGACGACCGTATACCATTTCTGCTTGTATTTGCGGTAAAGCTCCATCGGATAAGAGGTCGAACACAGGATACAGGCAATAAATAACATCCAGTATTCTTTTAGATAACGCATTACCTGTTCGCTGCCGACAATAACACCCGACGCATGGATGCCTGCCATATTTTGTAAATACCGCAATAGCTGCCGCATATCGGTAATCGCAAATACCATCCATGTTATTGGTATGAGCAGAATGACATAAAGATGCCCTATCGCCTTTTTACTTTCCAGCCACTTTCCAAACCCCTTCTTTTCCAGCGCCAGCAATACGAAAAAAATCAGTCCCCATAATACAAAATTAAGACTGGCGCCATGCCACAGCCCCGTCAGGCTCCATACCACGAACAGATTGAACGCCGTTCTGAAGAACCCTTTCCGGTTGCCGCCGAGCGGAATGTATAAATATTCTTTAAACCATCTTCCCAGTGTAATATGCCATCTTCTCCAAAACTCCGAAATGGATTTGGCAAGATACGGATGATTGAAGTTCCGGGGAATCCGAAAGCCGAGCATTTTCCCCAGCCCTTTTGCCATCAGGGAATATCCCCAGAAATCAAAATAAATCTGAAAGGAATAGGCAAACGCCCCCATCCACGCCGCGGCCGCCGACAGATTTCCAGCGCCCGCCGACATCAGCGTATTCCAGAGCGTCCCTATCTGGTTCGCAAGCAATACTTTAAAGCCGAGCCCGATGCTGAAAAGCTTCAGCCCGCTTTCCACTGATTTCTCCCGGATTTTCCGTTCTTTCATCCTCTCCGCGACTTCCTCGTATTTGACGATCGGTCCCGCGACCAGCTGCGGAAACATTGTCACATAAGCCGCAAAAGACACGAAATCTGCCTTTTCTTTCAGCTTGCCGCGGTAACAGTCGATCAGACAGGAAACGATCTGAAACGTATAAAAGCTGATGCCGAGCGGCAGCGCGAGCGACAGGATCGGCATGATCTCTCCCGCAGCCAGCCGGTTGACGATTCCCGCGGCAAAATCCCAGTATTTGAAAATAAAAAGCATTCCAAAATTATAAATTAACGATAAAATAAGAACGGTTCTTGCAGTCTTTTTTTCTTTTTCAAGAATCAGTTTCCCCGCGCCGTAATTGATAAGAATGGAAAAAATAAGCAGCAGAACGTAATAAGGTTCTCCCACTCCGTAAAACAGCAAGCTTCCCGAAAGCAACACGATGTTGCGGTATTTTCCGGGAATGAACAGATATATCAACATAAAGACCGGCAGGAACCGGAACAAAAATTCTACACTGGAAAATAGCATATCTATTGACTCCCCAATCAAATGACTCCAAGTAATAGTATATGATAGGCGGGGGGAATTTACAAGAGGTGTCTCCGGGTTATTTCCGAAAAATTTCAGCAAAAATTTCAAAAACAACCCGGACAAAACAGGCTGTCAGATCTGCCAGATCGAGAAAGATTGCGCACTCAATATAAAGCGGCCGGCGGCGCAGGCTGCCGTTCCGATTTCGTAACATTTTTCCGCTGTGCCGAATATCTCCGGGAATTCGGAAAGGCCCGGTCCCATTGTGAATGTCCGGGCATCAAGCGCCGCTTCCTTACCGGACGGGTTGCACAACATGATGAAACTGCCCCGCCGATAGGCGAAAGCGCGTTCGCTTTCTTTAGCATAAAGAATTTCCAGATTTTCATTCACGTTCAGATCTTCATTCTCCCGGCGAATCTTTAAAATGTCTTTTACGGTGTTCCATAAGGAATCCTTATCCTTCTGCCGGGCCGCTGCCGTCGGGGCGTCCGGCAGGATGTCAACCGGCAGGTAAAGCTTTTCCGGTGCCGCTGTGGAAAAGCCGCAGTTCTTCGTATCGTCCCATTGCATGGGCGTGCGTGAGCCGGTCCGCGTGTAGCCGCCTTCTTTCGTAAGAAGTCCGGGCTGGTAGCGCATACCGATTTCATCCCCGTAGTACAGGAAAGGATTGCCGGGCATGGTGAAAAGAAAGGCATAAGCCAGCTTCAATTCCCGCTCATCCAGATAATATGCGGCGCGCACCGTATCATGATTTCCGGTGATCAGGCAGTAATGGCCCTGTTCCTTAATCTGTTCATAACTTCTGAGATAGTCTCTGAGAAAATCCAAAATGCTTCTCGTGCTGTCTTTATGGAAAAAGCTGTTGTTCTCGCCGTTCTGCATATCCCGCATCAGCAGGTTATAGCCGTTTCCGGCCCAGTCCAGGCAAAAATCCATATGGAAGCCCGCGGGAATCGCAAGCTCCGGCCTGTTCCATTCCGAAACGAGCGCTGCCTCCGGATAATGTTCGTCTAACATCCGCCGGATTTCCTTCCATACCATACAGGTCCCCGTTTTCTTTTCGTCGTCGTTTTTAACGAGGGAATCCGCCATATCCACCCGGAAACCGTCGCAGCCTGAATCCAGCCAGAAACGCATGATATCCTTTAACGCTTCCCTCGTCGCGATACATGCCGGATCGTCCATGCGCTTCTGCCATGGCTGCTCCGGATTCAGGAATCCATAGTTGAGCGCCGGCTGGCATTTGAAAAAATTCAGCACATAAACGCCGTTCCGCTCGCTCTCCCCCGCTACATGCTTTAACCCTTCCGGCGCGTTAAACCAGTTATCGGTCCAGATATAGCGGTCGGAATATTCGTTGCGCGCCGCCTTACTGCTCTCCTGAAACCACATGTGCTGTTCGGAAGTATGACCGGGCACGAGGTCTAACAAGATGTGCATCTTCCTTTTATGCACTTCCGCAAACAGCCGCACCAAATCCTCATTGCTCCCATACCGGGCCGCCGCCTTTTTGTAATCCCGCACGTCGTATCCGGCATCCTGAAAAGGAGAATCATAGCATGGGTTCATCCAGATGGCATTGCACCCCAGCTCCTTAATGTAATCGAGCTTTTCAATGATTCCCTGAAAATCGCCGATGCCGTCCCCGTTCGAGTCCCGGAAGGACTGTGGATAGATTTCATAAAATACTGCATCTTTTAACCATTTTGGCATAATAATCCTCCATTCCTGCTCAGCCCGCGAGTTTGGGCGCAGGCACAAATCTGCCTGTGAAAAATTTATTTTTCACAGGATTGTCCTCTCTTTTCTTAATCCTTTCGGATAATGATTCTTCATCTGGCCGTTTCCGGCTTTCCCAAAGCCCGCCGCATAGCCGCCGACCGTCAAAAGCGTCCAGCCCTCAGGCATTTTGCCCGTCGGGGCGCTGCCATAAGCGAAAGCCTCTCCCCGCAGATAGCGTTCCGCCTGCTCATTTGTCATCTCATACCGCGCCCTTACCGCATCCTCGGAAAGATACAGCGCCAGCGCATGGGAAGGCTCGAAACGGTTCTTTTTATTCGTGCCAAGATGCAGGCCGGGCCGGATGACCTTTAAGCCCTTTAACGGTATCATCTGCCGGGGCACAAGGTAAATCTGTTCCCCAAACGGAAGGAATACGCCTCTTTCTTCCAGTTCTTTACAGGCCTTATCCGTCATTCCCAGCTCCTCCCGCAGAAAAGCCCTGCAGAGTGCGGCGGCATCCGCGCCCTTCCTGCTTCCGGCCGCGCCCGTACCCTTCCTGCGGACAGCGGATCGGCCTTCATCCTTTTCTCTTTGCAGCGTCCCTGCCTTTTTTAATTTTGCGATAAAATGTCCCTCTCCCGCCAGCTTATGCGGCCAGAGGCGCATCGTATGGCCGATTCCATCCGCCGGTTCCTCCGTCCAGTCGCTCCTTCCCGGCGCAAAG
Organism: Bacteroides fragilis; assembly: GCA_023664485.1. Lineage (GTDB taxonomy): Bacteria > Bacillota > Clostridia > Lachnospirales > Lachnospiraceae > UBA3282. The sequence goes on from JAMPFK010000015.1 coordinate 11,399, forward strand.
AACTTTTCCTGCGCCGCCTCTTCGATGGAAAGCTCCGGGTGCTCTTTCAGAAAGCCGCCGATAACGCCCTCATTTTCCTCCGCCGAAAAAGTACAAGTGGAATAAACGAGCGTTCCGCCTGGTTTCAGCATAAAAACGGCCTGTTCCAAAATCATCCGCTGCCGCTTCGCGCACATCCCCACATGCTCCGGCGACCACTCATTTACCGCGGTCTCGTCCTTTCGGAACATCCCTTCCCCCGAACAGGGCGCATCCACCAGTATTTTATCAAAAAAAGAAGGAAAAAAAAACGCCAGCCGGTCCGGCGCCTCATTACAGACGACGGCATTGGCAATTCCCATTCTCTCGATATTCTGCGACAATATCTTCGCCCGTCCCGGGACGATCTCGTTTGAGACAAGCAGCCCCTCTCCCCTCATTTTTCCCGCTATCTGCGTGCTTTTTCCGCCCGGTGCGGCGCACAGATCCAATATCCGCTCGCCTGGCGCGGGGGAAAGCACTTCCACCGCCGCCATCGCGCTCGGTTCCTGAATATAATAAGCGCCGATCTCATGAAAAAGGCTCTTTCCCGGCTGCTGCTCCGGTCTGTAATAGAACCCTTCTTCCGACCATTTTACGGGATCCAGCAAAAAGGGCATCCGTTTTAAAAAAGTTTCTCTGTCCGTTTTGAGCGGATTCAGACGCAGCCCATACCATCGCTCTCCTTCATAAGCCTCGAAAAACGTTTCGGACTCCTCCTGCAGCATCCTTTTCATCCGCTCTGCAAAAGCCTGAGGCAGCGCGTTTCTGTTCTCCTCTGTCATCGTTTTCTGCCTTTCCTGTTATGGAAAAGAACTCACCCTCTCCCAAGCGTGCTTCTCTCTCCATATTTATTATAAGAATCCAGCAAATAAGTCCTTTCCTGTTCCATCCGGGCAAACTCCTCCTTCGTAACGGCCCTCGTTCCCGGCGTTTCCTTTTGCGGCCGTTTCCGCACATGCTCCCGTCCAGCCCTCTGCTCCGTTCCCCGCAGGAAAGCCCGAATGCCGTTTCCAAACCTCAGGAAGGCATGGAAAAAGACAGGGCGTTTTTTCTTCTCCTCCGGCACAGGCGCAACGGCATTCTCCGCTTTCGCCGCGTCCGGGGCGTCATCCGCGGCAGCGCTCTGACAGACGGCCATCGCCTCCTGGATACTGCCTGTCTCCAGCGTATCCCTGTTATGGGCCGCCAATACCCCCCTTCCGCCTGCCTTCGTTCCTGCGGCGCTCCGCGGACCGCCTCCTGTTTTTCCGTCCCTTTCCGTCCTGTCTTCCGGGAACCCGGAGCCGAACAGATTTCCTCCTCCGTCACGCGGAACAGACGGCTGTGCGTTCTGCACACCCGCCTGTTGTATATTCCCGCTTTTTCCGCCTCCTGCGCCGCCGTCAAAGGATACTCCGCCGAGCATTTTTCTTTTCGGCAGTTTATCATGATTGTGAAAAGCGCTGTTGCGCCACCTGATCACATGATATTCCACAGGCTGTTCGTCTTGTATCCAGTGCATCGTTTTATGCCCTTTCTACAGATTCGGCCGCTCATGCTTATGACCAGAAATTAAAATAATTGCCGCTCGTGCCAAAATTTTTGAGCAGATTGCTGTAAGAGTTATTCACCAGATTATTCATGCCGGATACGGCGTTTTCCTGCACATTGGCCGCCGCCGCGCTCGTTTTGTCCATAAAGGAAGAGCTCCCTCCCCATGCTTTTTCCAGCTGCTCCAGGCTGGCCGCTTTCAGCGCCTTGTCATTGACGGAAAGCGTACCGTCGGAATTTCTGGTAACGCCCGTCGCCTGCAGCGCGGAACGGCACATCATCGCATTGGCATTCAGCTGGTTCAGATAGCTGGTATCCACCCTGCTGCCGCTGCTCCGCAGGCTCCGTACCATCCCGTTGTACTTGTTTACAAATTCCTTAACCTGATTCGTAATGCCTGTCGTATCGCCGCTCTCTTTCGCTTTTGCAAAAACGGAACCTTCCCCGGACTTCATCAGCTCAGACGCGATATACTGCACTTCCCCCGCATTCTTCTTCATATTCTGATAAGCCGTCTGCGAGGCGTTCGTCTGACTGGTCTTTGCTGCATTCAGGATACGGCTTGCGCCGGTCGGCTGCAGGCTGCTCATCCTGTGGCTCCGCCTGCCCGTACTTTTACTGCCGATTCCAAGCATAGCGCTCATAAAATTTCTTGCTACTCGCATAAAATCCTCCACCCCTTTTTATAAAATATATCTGCTGTAAATCTGCACGAACTCGCTGTATTTGCGCTTCGCGAGATAAACGCTCTCTCCGTTGCTCATACGGATATTGGCCTTATCGTATCCCCGGACTTCCGAAAGAGAAACGAGATATCCCCTGTGGCAGCGGTAAAAGCCTTCTCCAAGCCGTTGTTCCAGCTCTTCCATTTTCTCATAAAATTCCAGATTTTCCTGTTTCGTATGCAGAATCACTTTTCTGCCGTCGCTTTCCGCATACAGAATATCCTTCGTATCCAGCCTGCGGTAACCGCCCGGCGCCTTAATCAGAATGGACCTTGGCTTTACGCCCGCCTTCTCCACCACCGCGACGGCCCTCGCCATGACCGAAAGCAGCTTTTTCTTCTCCACCGGCTTTAACAGATAATGAAAAGCGCCCACGTCAAACGCCTGAAACACCGGTTCTTTCGCGCCCGTCACAAAAATCAGAAGCACCTGATACAGCTCCCGCAGCTTTCCCGCGATCTCCATGCCGTCCGCTCCGTTCATGGCAATATCCATCAGGACAATATCCGGCGGGTAATCCCTGCCCGCCGCTTCCAGCAATTCCTGCCCGGAAGAAAACTCTCTTATTTCGATCTCAGGGAATGCTTCCTGCAGCATGTCCTTTACGCCTGCTCTGACTCCGCTTTCATCATCACAGATTGCAATGTTCATAGCTGTCCTTTAAACGTTCCTTCCTGCCGCTCCCTGGCCGATTACTTTCAAATCCATTCTCCGGTCTTATTATTAATATCGGGCAAAAAAGGCAATACCTTAACGCGTTGTCACGAAACGACGGCTTTTTGTCATAAATGATCGGGGCTATTCCAGCGCATTCTTCCGGTAAAAGAAAAGCGAGGCTCCGTAAAATACTGCAAAGAACAGCAAAATAATGAGGACGCTCACCAAATTGACCGTCTTCAGGTTTTTCGACATCAGCCTTTCCAGCGAATGCACGGAAAACCAGGAGGATACCGCCATCACAAAGAACGGCATCGCATACGCGGCCAGCAGTTCTCTGGCCGCTGCCCTGCGCAGGCTCTTTGTGGAAATCCCCGTTTTTTTCAGGATGGCATAACGCTCTTTTTCCTCAAAGGCATCGTTATAAAGCTTCATGAAAAGGATGCTTCCGCTCGCCAGCACAAAAACGAGGAATACGAAGACGCACAGAGAATATTCCACCTTGATCCAGCCGATATCATCGCTGCCAGGGTCGAGCGCCGCAAGCCCCACATAACTTTCTTCTGTACTGTACACAAGTCCGCTCAGTTTTTCCCTGCCGGTCTCAAACTTTCCGGCATCCGCAATTTTATAATTATAAGTGTAGGTCTGTATGTCCATCCCTCCGCCGCATTCCGCTGACAGTTTTGCGTATACCCTGTCATTGACGATATAATAGCCGCCGCCCTCCTGTAAATATCCAAGATAAGGAACGGTCGTTTTATCGATCCGGCGAAAAGGCTTTCCATCGATTTCGATCATCTGCCCGGAATCCTCCGTAATAAAAGACATCAGCACAATATAGCTCACATCGATAAATTCATCGTCCGCCAGATTTTCATAGGGAAAGGCAAGCCCCGTCTCCTCCGCCAGCTTTTTCACATTGGAAAAAGCTAAAATACCGCGGCCGTATCCATGCGAAAAGTGACTGCCATCCATGCTGAAAAAAGGCAGTTCCCCGCAATATGCGATATCGCTGTCCTGAAGAAGCAGCGCCGAAATCTCTTCTCCCATATCCGCCCTGTCGCTGATGATCTGAAATGTATAACGGTTCCTGAAATTGACTATATTATCGTACTGCCCCTTCTCCGCAAAGGCCGCGGCGATCGCCGTGACCGAACAGGTAAGCAGCACACAGGTCATCGCATAAGTCCTGTAATTCTTTTTCATCCGGAAAACAATGTTATTGACCCACAGCGTCCGCTCCTTCCGGTATAAAAAGCCCTTCCGCTTCACCAGCCATTGAAACAGGAGCGGCAGAAAACCGCCGAATAGCAGATAAGTCCCGGCGATAACAAGCGCCGTAGCGAGAAACAGATTTCCCATAACGTTATATCCCTGCTCCTTGACCGCAAGATAATAGCCGTTCGCAAGAACGCAGACGCCGAGCGCCGCTTTGATGAACAGAAGCAGACCGCCCGTTTTTACATATTCGTTCTGCCCTGATGCGGAAAGCATTTCAAGCACGCTGCTCTTTACAATATTCAGATATCCTTTCAGCGCAAAGACCGCGTAGACCAGCGCATAAAGCGCCGTTGTCACTGCCGCGGGCTGCCAGGTGAAACGGAAGGAAAGTTCGATCGAGATCTCCGAGAGGCACAGCAGGATCATCTGAAAAAGCTGCGTCGTGACAATTCCCGCACCAATGCCGATAACCAACGCCGCCATGCCGATGAGCACCGTTTCCAGCAGATAGAGTTTTCCGATCCTGCGGTTCGTCAGCCCCATAAAAACATAGATGCCGATTTCCTTTTTCCTCCTTGTCAGAAAAACATTCGTCGCATACCAGATAAAGAAGAACATGAAGCATACGAGCACAAGGGAAATGATCCGGATGATGATATCGATATAAGTCTTATTCTGTTCGCCCAGCGCCTGGAAGGTCTCCGCATAGCTCAGATTCACGAAATGAAAAAGAATCAGTACCGTAAAGGCAAGGGATAATATCATGGACAGATAGTTCTGAAAACTTTTCCGAAAATTTTGAAACGCGAGTCTGCCGATACTCATGAGAAATCACCTCCGTTTTCTCCGGACGCACCTTTCTCCGGCATATCACCGCCCATCGATACCTGCACCTCCATAATGCGGTCGTAAAACTCTCTCCTGTCCTTCCCGCGGCTCAGCCTGCACCGCATCGTACCGTCGTTCAGGATATAGACATCCCGCGCATAAGAAGCGCTGAAAGCGTCGTGCGTCACCATCAGGATCGCCGCCTGCCCCCTTTCATTTACGGTGCGGAAACATTCTAACAGGCCCTTACCCGCTTTGGAATCCAGCGCACCCGTCGGCTCGTCCGCAAAAAGGATCTCCGGCTCCGTAATCAGCGCGCGGCAGACGGCGCCCCGCTGTTTCTGCCCGCCGGAAAGCTGGCAGGGATATTTGCTCAGATGCTCTGTCAGCCCGAACATGCCGGCGAGCGCTCCCACCTTTTCCATGCAGGTCTTTCCGGAAACGCCATTCAGGGAAAGAGGCAGCGCGATATTATCCTGCAGGGTCATCGTGTCGAGCAGATTATAGTCCTGAAAAACGAATCCGATCTTGTCCCGCCGTATCTGTGACAATTCCTGATTGGATATCTTTGAAATATCTTTTCCATCCAGCAGAACAAAGCCCTGCGTCGGCTTATCGATAGAGGAAAGGATATTGAGCAGCGTCGTCTTGCCGGAGCCGCTCGGCCCCATGATCGCAATAAAGTCGTCCGCGTAAATGGTGAAATCGATTCCTTTCAGCACCCTGGTGCGAAAGCCCCTGGCTCCATAATCCTTTGTCATGTTCCTGATTTCTACGATTTTTTTCCCGTTCATATGCAGTCTCCTCCTGTTCAGGTATTTTTTATATCTCCATTATGAGGAAACGCAGATCCAAAATCCTTACATCTGTCTTACAAATCGAAGGGGAATCTTACATTTTTGTCAGAATGGAACGAAATCGTGAACCTTGTCCCCTCCCCATAGACGCTCTCCACATAGATCTCATGCCCCAGCCGTTCCAAAATGACCGCCGCCATATAAAGCCCCATTCCGGTCGATCGGTACTGTCCGTTGTGATAACTGCTGCCTGTGTAGCCCTTCTCAAAAATCCGCCGGATATCCTGCTCCCGGATCCCTTCCCCATTATCCGCCACATACAGCCGCACCTCTCCATCCCGTCCTTCGGCATAGATGTTCAGGCAGGGGGAACCCTTGCTGTATTTGACGGCATTGCTGATAAGCTGGTCCAGTACATAGGTCAGCCAGGACGGATCGGTATAGACCCGCCTTTCCAGACTATCCTCTGTTTTTAAATCAAAATGGTTTTTAATCAGGAAAAACTGATTGTTGTGAACAGAGCTTTTGACGCACTCCAGAAGATTTGTTTCCCGAATCTGCAGATCAAACAGGCTGCCCTGAATCCTTGCGCCGAGCAGGACGGCATGCAGCTGCTGATTCATCCGTTCGAGTTGTTCCCGCATCCCGCTTTTTAAAGAAACGTCCTCTATTTTTTCCGCCATCAGCAGGCTGGCGGCAAGGGGAATTTTTACCTCATGGCACCATTGGGCGACATAGTCCTGCAATTCGCAGTTCATCAAAAACTGTTCCTGCCGCTCTCTTTCCAGAACGGCGATGTCATGCGCCGTAATATCCTTATCTTCACTGTCCTGAAATTCTCCGGAAACAATACAGTCCCGGCGCAATGCTTCCTGTTTCCTGCTCCGCCTTTTTTTATCTTTCCAAAAATCCGCCCCGAAAACAAACGCCAATACAAGGAACACCAGAAAATCCAAATAAAGCAGGTAAGACGTCTTAACCTCCGGAAGCAGGAACAGGAAATACAGATTGTATGCCGCACAGATAAACGCCGTCAGTAAAATAATCTTATAATGTCTTTTCCTGTAACCGTCCATCCTATTCGATATAATACCCCTGCCCTTTCCTGGTCTTGATAAATTCCTCCCCGCACAGACCAAGCAGCTTATTCCGCAGCCTGCTGATCAACGTGGTCAGTGTCCCGTCCGAAACAAATTCATCCGTACTCCACAAGGTCATCATCAAATCCTCCCGCGTAATGATATCCGGCCTGTGCTCCACCAGCTTGGCCATGATCCGTTTTTCCGATCTGGTCAGCTCCACCTCCCGCCCCCGCAGCAGCAGAGATGCCGTATCCTGTTCAAAACAGACATCCTCCTGCAGATAAATCCTGTCTTTGACCCGGTACTGATAAGTCCTCCGCAGAACCGCCTCCATCTTCGTCCGCAGGATTTCCAGCCGGAAAGGCTTCTCCACATAATCGTCCCCGCCCTGCGCGACCGCCATAATCTTATCGTTGTCATCGCTCCGGCTGCTGATATAGATAAGCGGTATTTCCGAGATTTCCCGAATCCGCCTGCACCAGTAAAAACCGTCGTAACAGGGCAGGTTAATATCCATCAGAACGAGCTGCGGGCGGCATGTGATAAAGGCCGTTAAAACATCCTGAAACTCCTTTACGATCGTCGTCTCATAGCCCCATTTTTTCAGAAAAAGAGCGATTTCATCCGCCAGTGCCGCATCGTCCTCCACGAGCATGATCCTGATTTTGTTATCCATTGTTCCCAACGCCTCCCGATTTGTCTTTCTCTTCTGTCAAACGCTTCCTTCTCCCTGTTTTCTTCACTTTTCGGCATGTTATCATTTTTGCATTCGTCTTATCCATTTCATCATAAAAAAACTTTCTATTTTTCTCTTTAAGAAATTCTTAAAGGATTCTTAATTGTGAAATTGCGTCTGCCGCATCCCCTATATCCGCACCATCTCCCGCGTTATCTCCGACAGCTTTCCCGCGCCGCACATCGACATCGTATCGCGCAGCTCGTCCGCCAGCTTTTCGATATAGACCCTGACACCCTCCGCGCCGCCGCCATAAAGGGCCGTGACGAACGGTCTGCAGATCAATACGCCGTCCGCTCCCATCGCCAGCGCCTTGAAAATATCCGTACCGCTTCTGATGCCGCCGTCCACCAGAATCTTCATGGAGCTCCCCCGCAGGGCGTCGGCGATTTCAGCAAGCACCTCCGCCGTCGCCGGGCACTGGTCGAGAACGCGCCCGCCGTGGTTGCTGACGACGATTGCCGCCGCGCCGGCTTCCTGTGCCTTGCGCGCGCCTTTTACGGTCATAACGCCTTTTACAATAAAAGGCGCCTCCGCCATCCGTACGATTTCTTTCAGCTCTTCCACGGTCTTATTCCCCGCGGGCGGATTCATATTCTTCAAAAAAGGCAGCCCCGCCGCATCGATATCCATCGCCAGCGCAAAACAGCCCGCATCCTTGCAAAGCTTCATCTTTTCCCGAATCGTCTCCATGTTCCACGGTTTGATGGTCGGAATCCCCTGCCCTCCTGTCTCGGCGAGCGCACCTGCCGCCTGTATCACGACCTCCGGGTTCGTGCCGTCCCCCGTAAAAGCCGCGATGCCGTTTTCCATACAGCTTCGCAGCATCAGATCGTTATAGCTTAAATCGCTGTATTTTTCCCCATAATGCAGATTGACCGCACCCACCGGGCCTGCGAAAAAAGGATAACGAAAAGTTCTCCCGAACAGGGTGAGCGAAGTATCCGGCGTTTTATTCCCGCAGATCGTATCCATGTTGACGCGGATCGCCTGCCATTTATCAAAATTTCTGGCCGCCGTATCACCCATGCCCTTCGCGCCCGGTCCGGGTATCTGATTTCCGCATGCCCTGCCGTTGCAGACCGGGCAGGCTTTGCAATATGCGCCGATGCAGCCTCTTGCATTTTCCAAAATTTCCTGATATGTCATTCTGCGTTCCCTCCATTTGTGAAATATCTTTTTTACAGTTTACAATCCTGGCCGGGAAACGTCAACGTTTCAGGACAAAACGCCGCGGAAATCGGTTTTCAATCGCGCACGCTCATCGCTTTCGAACCTCTTTTTTGAATTGTCAGATATGCAAGCCTTTCCAATCCGTCTGAGAACGGCAGGAGCAGACAGACGGCAAAAAGATTGAATATGCTGTGCACCGCGGCAATGCCGTACGCCTCCGCCGGCTGTTCCATAAAAGAAAAATCCGCCGCCGTATGTAGTCCGTAAAAAAGCGTCATAAAAGCCGCAGCACCGATCAGATTAAAATATAAATGCACAGCTGCCGCCCTTTTGGCATTTGGAGAAGCGCCGACAGAAGAAAGCAGCGCCGTAATACAGGCCCCGATGTTCTGTCCCATGATAATTGGAACGGCGCTCTTATAAGATATTTCTCCTGCAGCGCAAAGCGCCTGCAAAATACCGATGGAAGCCGAAGAGCTCTGGAGCAGCGCAGTCAGAAAAATGCCCGCGGACAGCCCGGAAACCGGACTCGAAAACAGGGCGAACAGATTTTTCACCGCCGGTACTTCCGCCAAAAGCCCTGCCGCGCCTGACATCGCCTCCATACCGGACAATAAGATCGCAAAGCCGATAAGGATCCGGGCCGCATTTTTCTTTTTTTCTCCGGTGGAAAAAAGCAGAATGACGACGCCCGTTACCGCAAGAACGGGCGCAAAAAAGGAAGGCTTCAAGAGACGGAGCCGGAAATTGCCGCTCTCGATGCCCGACAGACTCAATATCCAGGAAGTGACCGTCGTGCCGACATTGGCTCCCATAATGACGCCGACCGCCTGTGACAGCTTCAGGAGACCGGAGTTTACCAGACCGACCACCATGACCGTTGCCGCCGATGAGGACTGAATCACCGCTGTCACTGCGGCCCCGAACAGAACGGCTTTCCCTTTACCGTTGGTCAGCTTTGCCAGAATCCGCTCCATGCGGCTGCCGGAAGCCTTCGACAGGCTGTCTCCGAGCACCCGCATTCCATACAGGAACAGCGCCAATCCGCCAATCATCGTCAATATATCAAGCAAATCCATTGTACGCCTGTATACCCCTTCCGCATGGTATCCGACGCTTAGACCGTCGCAGATTATCATTATTTTATGCAGGCCGGCGGGCAATATTCCAGCGGCGCACAGTAGGATGATATGCTGCTGTCAGGCAGGGACTGAAATAATTTCATTCTAAGGGGTAACGATTCAGCCACAAAAGGCTGCCGCTTTACGGTTTTTCACCGCTCAAACGGCAGCCTCTTTTTCTTTTAAGTTATTTTACAATCAGTTTCCTGTATTTCCCGTATTGCCTGTTTCATCCGCGGCTCCGGTATTGCCTGCAGGCGTTGTTGTCCCGCCGCCGATACCGGGAAGAACGGTCGTGTCATCTCCAGCGCCGCTTCCTGCGCCGCAGCACGAATTACACGGAACTACGCAGCTTTCTTTATACTGCTCCTCGCAGAGCGGAGGTCCAAGCTCCAAAGGTTTGATTGCCAAATCCAGTAAATCGCCTGCAACAAAGCGCAGACAACTGCTGTTGTCCGGCGTAATCAGGCTGCCCTTCGGCGTGTTGATCCTGCCTGCGCTCTCCACATTGTATCCTGCAAAATACAGGCTCTGCAGAACAAGCGTCAGACCGACTGTAACCGTATCGTCATCTGTATCCAATCCCAGAACTTTTGCCCTTGAATAGAGATTCAGACCTTGTCTGATATAGTTGTTGCTTCCCAGAAAACCAACATAATTGATATTCGGCGTCGGGTCTGCGTCAGCAGTGGCTCCCGCATCATAGCTGATTCCGTAAGGGGCAAAAATCTCCAGTTCCACGGAAGTCGGATTGGTATCCTCATCATAGGTTGCCGCCGTTGTCTCCGGCGGCAGATAAACAGCCGTAGGATAAAGCGCAGCTAACAGCCTGCAGTTTTCGTCATACAGATTGACGGCAAATTCGACCGTCAGATTCGACAGGGTAACAACATAACAATTCGGTCTGCCTGTTATTGTCTCGATCACAACGTCTCCGTCCCCGTAGGTATAACTGATATTCAGCACATGTGCAGTTGCCGATACTGCCGTCGGATAAGTTGTTGAAATATCCGTTCCCAGCGCAAAAGACGTACAGAGATTGATTCCAATCTCGTCATATATCAATGGCGCCATAAGGCTTAACACCTTAGGGGGCTCACAGATTGGGTTAGCACATACATCTATACAATTATTTCCCTGCATATTCTGAACTACGTTGCTGACAATCCTTGCCTTGCATCCACATTTTCCAGATTTACACTTCGCCATAATCTATTCCTTCTTTTTAATTATTTTACCTTATAATATGTCATTTTTTCCTGTCATGTGCCATATAATTATAGGAAAAAGAAATATTCTGCAAAATGCCTGCAAACGCCGCCATACCGGCAAAAACAGGAATATCGCAGATCGAGCGGGAACGGGGGATTATATGGGAAATGTATATGCGGTCGATGCACAGAAAAATCTGATCATATACAGTACCGGAAATGATATATGTTTAAGGACTTCTGTAGGAGAAAACCTGACCAGACCTATTATTCTTTGCAATGATTATGCTTCCAGCCTTTCCGATATCGTTTACAATAACACCATCTACTACGTTTATCAGAATATAAATCAGGATATCATACTCAGGAGCGTTATCGAGCGGAACGATTTATATAAAATAAGCAGCCGCAGCACGCCGGACTGCTTCTATCCACAGATTGCAGCCATACAGAACACTCTGATTCTATTCTATTTTGTCAAAAACCCCGTTGATAACAGTTACTGTCTGAAAACCCTTCTTCCACTACAGCAGGAGCAGAAACTGATACTGCCGAAAACCCTTTTCTCATCAAAAGAAACGCCCGTCTCCGGCGAAGCGGTATTCGCCTCGCTGCCCGCGCTCAGCATTCTGCCTGCCGGCGCGGCGCTCCTTGTATATCTGTCCCATGACACGGAAAAATTTATTTTTACTATCGATGAATCGCTTCGCTGCGACAAGCTGATGCCTGAACATTCCATTCCGCTCAAAGAGCTTGCGCAATATAAGGAAGAAAGCCGCAAAAGTCATGAAACGCTCTCTCTTGCGCAGACTGAACTTGATGAAAGTAAAGAACTTCTTACAAAGGCGCAGGCACAGATTTCAAAGTTACAGTCCGATATTTCCGCCCGCGATCAGTTGATTCAGAGTATCCGCAGGCAATACGAAGAGCTTATGGACACAGCCACGAAATACCGCGAGGAAGCTGTCAAATGGCATAATAAATTTTATGGGAAATAATAATCCTGTGCCCCAGGGCACAGATATGCAACGGAAAGTGGCATGAAAATTTCAAATGTATACAACTGTTGGTGGCACAGTCCGGGCTTTTTCATTATGCTTACCACATAATAACGAATATCCCGCTTCGCAGGACATTCTCAGGAACCGTCTGGAAATAATTCTTTAAAAGTTATTTCCGGTTCCGGTAAATTGCGAAGCAATTTTCAGGAAATGTTAAAAAAAGAGAGGCGGTTGTATGATGAACAGGCAGACGATCATATCGGCAAAGCATTTGAAAAAATCTTTTGGCAAAGGCGAAAGTATTCAGGTTGTTTATTCAGACCTGAATGTTGATATTTACAAGGGGGATTTTACCGTTATCATGGGCTCATCGGGGGCAGGCAAGTCTACCCTGATGTATTCCCTTTCCGGGATGGATAAGCCGGACAGCGGGGAGATTCACTTTGACGGAGTGGACATCACGAAGCTGAACAATGACAAGCTGGCCGTGTTTCGGCGCAGACAGTGTGGATTCGTATTTCAGCAGATTTATTTGATCGATAAGATGAATCTTATGGATAATGTCATTACGGCAGGGATACTGACATGCAAAGACAGGGAAGACATCAGGAACCGCGCAAAGGAGCTGTTTTCTCTGGTAAATATTCCTGAAAAAACGTGGCGGAAAACATCTTCCCGGATTTCGGGAGGCGAAGCGCAGAGGGCCGGTATTGTCAGGGCGGTTATCAACAGTCCAAACGTGCTTTTTGCGGATGAACCGACAGGCGCGTTAAATTCAGCAAATTCGACTGCAGTCCTTGATGTTTTCACTTCCCTTCATAATCGGGAGCAGAGCATCGTCATGGTCACCCACGACAAAAAATCAGCCCTGCGTGGAAATCGCATCATTTATATTAAAGATGGAAAGATTTCCGGCGAGTGCGATTTAGGGAAATTTGAGCCGGGCAATATCGAAAGAACCGAAAGACTCGATAAGTTCATGAAAGAAATGGGGTGGTAAGATTGAAGAAAATATCCACGCTTGCCCTGCACAATTTGAATAAAGCAAAAGGGCAATATCTCTCCTTTGGAGTCTTTATCTGCCTGACCGCATTGATCATCAATATTGCTCTTGTGCTCGCCTTTCAAACGTTCAGCGCATATGACAGCCTGTTTGATAAGCTCAATACTGCGGACATCAATTTTATTATTCCACAGATTCAGGATCATGAAGATTTGCTCACAGAAGTGAAAAAAATTGACGGGGTATCTTTTGCCGAAAAGCATGGCGGGGTATTTACGCCGGTAACAGTCCGTGAATTTGCAGGGTCCGACTTTGATATGAATACTGTTTTTTACAATCTCGACGAAAAAAGAACGCTGAATCTGCTTGATGTTACAGAAGATTCCGGAAAAAATAACAGTTCTGTTTATATTCCCATATATATGAGGGAATTAGGCGGTTTTATGGAAGGCGGCAGTATTGTCTATTCCATAGACGGCAGGGAACATGCCTACGATATTGGCGGAACCGTGTTGGAAATGCAGTATGGGAATTACGGCTCCGGACTGATCGGCGGATATTTTCCCAAAGCCGTCTATGAGGATTTTGCGGATGAATACAGTAATCAAATCATTGCGGAATATTCCTTAAAGACAACAGACGCCGCTGATTTAAGCGAAATAAAAAATACGATCTCTGAAGTGCTGAGAGAAAAAGGGATTACGTTATTGAGTATCAATGACAAAACGGCCTCAAAGCAGACCAGAACAATGGTCTGTACCCTGCTTATCGTCATCTTTTTAGCGCTGGCCGCAATCATACTGGCAATAAGTATTTTCCTTAGTAACTTTCGGATACGAAGTGCAATCGAAGGCGAGCTGCCACAGATGGGGGTATTAAAAGCGATTGGTTATACAAGCCATATGATTATTGCTTCAACGGTTATGCCCTATCTGCTTGCAGGCATTGCCGCCACGGTGATCGGAATCGCCCTGTCTTATGCGGTCCTGCCTTTCGCGGCGGGTATTCTGGCAATTCAATCAGGATTTTCCTACACGCCTGGTTTTGATATCATGGCTCTGCTGATTGTATTACTGATACTGACATGCGCAATCTTCCTTTTTTCCTATATTTCAGCAGGAAAAATACATAGATTAGAGCCTGTCAATGCCATAAGAGGCATTACCGGAGAGGAATCTGCGGGACAGAATATATTATTATTTGCCGTCGCATCCGGCATCATGGCGCTGCTGTCTTTCTCAGGAACGCTCCTGTATAATGTAAATGTCAAGCCGGATAATTTTATGAATACGCTTTCAGAGGAATTGCCATCTGTTATTTTTACAGCAGAAGATGAGAAAATGACAGAACTGAAAAAACTGCTTCAAAACGACAGCCGCGTAAAGCTTTTTATGGAATATGCTTCCGTACCTGTAAGTTATCCGAATGGAACTCTTACCGCTTTCATATGCGAAGACTTTTCAAAAACAGCAAATGATATCTGTTATGAAGGCAGCAGCCCTGTGAACGAGCATGAAATTGCAGTAGGAAGCGCACTTTCGGACAATTATCCTATCGGTGATAAAATAGAGATAACGGCCGGCTCCAAATCGGCAGTTTACACTGTAACAGGCTATATTCAAAGCGTTAATAATGCCGGATCGGTATGTCAGCTGACCAGTAAGGGATATGAAAAAACCGGCGAAAGAACGAATTCTGTCAATGTTTATTTATATGATAAAAATGCCGATGAATTTATAAAGGAGTATGAAGAAAGCCACGGTGCAACCGTTAAATCATCAGTAAACTTTGAACAGATGAGCGAAAATGGCAGGATGATGTACGCAGGTATTGTTTCGGTCATCGTGATTATCCTGTGTGTGATTTCCGTGCTGATGGTACTGCTTGTAATGTATGTCATCATCAATTCCATGATAAGCAGGCGCAGGCAGGAATTGGGCATTTATAAAGCGATCGGATACACAAACGGACAGCTTACCGTTAAGACGGCGCTTGCGTTCATACCCGTTATGGCTGCAGCGTCAGTCATTTCTGCAGCAGCCGGGCTATGGTATCTTCCTGCAATCAACAATATCATCTTTTCCATGATCGGAGCTGTAAAAAACCATTTTGAAATATCTGCCTGGATATTGATTTTATCCACCGTTATGTTCAATGCCATGGCATTTGTAATCAGCATACTTCTTTCTGCGCCAATTAAAAAAATTACCGCATATTCACTTTTAAAAGACTGATAAGGAGGTTCGCATGAATTTTTCAGAAAAATTAAAGGAAATACGAAAAAAAGAAGGTATCTCACAGGAGCAGCTTGCCGAAAAAATCGGTGTTTCAAGGCAGGCGATTACGAAATGGGAGACCGGAAAAGGGCTGCCGGATGTCGAAAATATGGTAATCATAGCAGAGATTTTTAAGACTACCATAGATGAGCTGCTTATGGATTCCGCCGCAAAAATAACTCCTGAAACATCTGTGTATACCAGTGAAACAATTTATGACATTGACTGTGAAAAACATTTCGATGTCAATATCGGCAGCGCAGCCGCGATCATGCTGTCGTCAGGCGGCGATGAGAAGCTGCATATCAAGTTGTCTTCGGAAACCCTTGAGAATATAGACTCCATGTTTAAGATCAAGCTGGATGAAAGAAAAAACAAGCTGGATGTAATCTGTCTTAACAAGAATAAACTGAGCCGCTATGAGGCGGAGGAGTCACTGACAGTTGAGATTATCCTGCCGGATAAATACTCTGACAGCTGTGAAATTGCAGCCAACGTTAAACTCCTTGCTGTCAGGAATCTTCATCTGAATCGTTTAGAATATGACGGTGATGCGGAGCAGATCCTGATTTCAGACAGCAGCGGGAGTCTGGAATTAACAGCAAAAACAGATTATGAAATTACGGTTGATAAGATTACCGGAAAACTGGATATTAATCAATGGAAGGCCAAAACGATTATTCACATTCCGGAGAAAAATCTGGTAAATGTCATCAATAAGGGCAGAAAATGTAACATTTATTATGTAAAGGACGGAAAAGCCGCGTCGTGCGAAAATGCCGCAGACAGTGAAAATGAAATCCGCGTTTCGGGAATCTTTTCAGAGCTGGTCGTCGATTTGACAAAATAATATGCTGACAGGCATTTAAATGCAATGGAATCGCATCTTTAATATTTCGCGAAAAAACAGCCGAACTTACGATATGATTATCACATCATAAGTTTGGCTTTTTCATAGAACAGGAACTTCCGGCAAAAACTGCGCAAAGAAGGTCCTGCGCAAACGCTGCTCCATCACATTTTAGCCGTCTGCTTCATTTCCCGGCTGATCTTCATAAAATACAAAAGATTGATTACTATCCCGAATACTGTTGCACAGGGGGCTGCCAGTCCAATCATGGTAAGGCTGGCGTCCGGCTGTATGCTCATAATATAAGACATAGGCAGGCGCACGATAAATGTCTGGGCGATTCCCTGCAGCATTACGAACAATGTCTTCGAATGGCCGTTATAGTAACCTATAAAGCTGAATAAAATTGCCGTTACAACTGCCTCCGGAGCAAAACCCTTTAAATATTCCGCCGCGCGGACAATCACTGCCGCATCGCCTGAGAAAATCCGTGCCAGCAGATCTCCCCGGAAAAATGAAAAGAAAGCAATAAATATGCCGACGCAGCCTCCAATGAACATACCCGTAACCATGGCTTTTCTTGCGCGCTTCTCCTTCCCTGCGCCCACATTCTGGGCCACGAAAGAAGCCATGGACTGCATAAGCGCTCCGGGAATCAACATAATAAAGTTCACAATCTTATTCGCCACGCCATAACCGGAAGAAGCATCCAGCCCCAGACTGTTAATAAACGCACACAACGCCAGAAAGGACAGCTGTGTCAAAATCTCCTGGAACGCAATCGGAATACCCACCCTGATGAAATTTTTAATCTCCGGATTAAGACGGATATACTCCCATTTCATCGTAAACGGAGGATTCCGCTTTCTGATAATCATAATCGATAATATGACGCTGACTGCCTGAGCCATTACGGTCGCAAGGGCAGCGCCTGCTACATTCCATTTAAATACCGCAATAAACAGCAGATCCCCCACAATATTCACGACACACGCAATGCCTACAAAAAACAACGGCATGTTGGAATCACCGATTCCCCGGGAAATACTGCTAATCACATTATATGCAATGATGAAGAAAATCCCGCCGCCGCAAATGCGGACATACAGCACAGTCAGATCCAGCGCTTCCGCCGGCGCTTTCATCAGGATCGCAAGAGGCCTTGCAAATATCAACATCACTGCAGCAATGATAAAGGCCAGCACCAGAAACAGCCAGATTGCGCCTCCAACCACCTGCCCTACTTTTTCTGACTTTCTCTCCCCCAGATACTGTCCCATGAGAACCGTAACGCCCATGGACAGCCCTGTAATCGTAAAAGTAATCAGATTTACGATGCTGCTTCCCGTCGATACACCTGAAATTCCGGCAGTCGTCCCAAACCTCCCCACTACAAGAATATCCACTGCTCCATACATTGCCTGCAAAATCAATGCTCCAAGGATTGGAATCATAAATCTCAGCAGCTTATTGACGATACTTCCCTGGGTAAAATCATTCTTATTTTCCATATGCCTCTCCTTTCTCTGCCTGCGATGTTTGTATCGAACGTTGTAAACACAGGCACAAATCACGGTTGAAAAAATCTATAGTTAACGACATTAAAAATTGCCATTTCAGAAAAGATATTGGTACATTGTCTTTTCCAGGTCTGCTCATTGCTCATTATTATCACTCCCATACAATTCATCCAAAAGCTGTTCCAAGTTTCCCTGCTTCGCATATTCCAAAGCGTCTGCCTGCTTGAAATTATGTTCTGTAATGGTGACGTTACTATCAAATCCCAAAATAAAGTTTGTCGCAATCTTATAGATAATCTCTGTCGGCGCAAGCCCATAAACCTGTTCTTTAAAGATATGTTTCAGCCGTTTGGCTTCATCTGGATATGCCTTTTTCATCTTTTCGCTCTGATATAACCTTTTCACAATTTCCGCGATATATAAGCCAGACTTCATATATAAATCAATGAAAGTCTTGTCGGGCATATCAAAACAGCCAGGATTTTCTTTCTCCAACATATCAACCATCTGTTTTACTACCCACTTAGGCGTAAAAATCTGATTGGTTTTCTGCGGCGGGATATAGTCAAAAATATCCTCAACATGTGTTTCCTCAAAGTAATTTGCCAGCTTTATGCGCAGACGCAGGAACTCTTTGACAGAATCATCAAATACAACAGGGTCAAACAGTTTCCCCGCAAATATTTCCTGCTGTCCTGTTTTTTCATTGATATAAGGCCCACCATCACGCAAAAATCTGAATTGTTCCAGACTGATGCTCGTCACTTCAATAAACACTTCATCTGGAATAATCTGGTCAAAGGTAGCCAGAGTGACGCTGTCATCTCCATACGCCATAAGGAAAGAGGGTATTGTCCTTGAAAATCCTCTTAAATGGTCTTTTACAGAATCCTCAATGCCTTTTTTCTCCTGTTCCTTTTTCTGTGTTTCCACTGTCCTGACAACATCTTCTCCCGCTGATTTCACAAAATCATCCACAGAATCAGATAGTGCCTGCTTAAAAGTTTCGACTGCGGCTTTTTTCTTTTCCTCAAACTCCTGATTCGCGGCTTTTATATCTTCATCTGTATCACAAAGGGATAAAAGCTCTTCATGCTCTTTCTCTAATTTCTTATTGGTAATGGACAAATCGCCATAGGCTTTATTGATAAGATGGTCTGAATCAGCTTTCAATTTCTTTTCCAGACGCTTTTTATCAGATGGACGCAAATCAGCGCCATATCCATATTGTGCTGTCTCCATCACTGTACCTACAGCTTGTTTATGAAAAACATCTTTTAAGTAATCCAGCGGTTCAGCTTCGCCATCTTTTGCCGCCTGGATGTCATCAATCACACTCTTTAATTTTTCAGGCACTTCGCCGAATATTTTATCGCCGAAAACTTCTGTTGATTTTCCAATAATATAATCATCCGTTAAAGAAACCTCTCCATTTTCATCAAGCGATAATTCATCTTCTGTCTGCGGTGTGATATTTACATTAACTTTTGGCTCCTGTACTGCCGTAAACTGTTTAATAATCTCTATCACTTCCATAGGCGCATGGAAGACATTGGAAATATTCTGGAACAGGAAGTCGCTCATAAATCCTCTGCGGACTACTTCCTGTGAGCGAATCTTTCTGGGGATAGAAAAAACCTTTTCCGCGTCAAGTTCTATCATTTCGCCGTTTTCATCTTCGCCGATGACAGGGAAAAAATTCAAAAGAGTACGCACATTGTCTTTGCGCTTGTCCATATCGCCCCTGCCGTCTGATGTATCAGGTGATAAATCATTTGCAAATTCCTCAAAAATAGTAAGCGTCCTGGCGGGGTCAAAGTCAAATACATAGGCATTCTCTTTTCTGTAGTATTGTCCTTTTTCCTGGAACAGACAAGGATTCTGCGCCCTAAAAGCCGCCTGCATATATAATGATGGGCTTTTGATGTTGCTCAACATCAATACTGCCGTCCATTCTGGAATGGTGACGCCTGTTGTAAGCTGCCCGACTGATAACGTGATAGTCTTCTCGTTTTCTGTAATGGCGTTTGTAACCCTATCAAAAGACCTCTGTGTTTCCTCACTGTCATCCAGCCTCCCATCGCCAGCAGCAAGGATAATCTTGTAATCTTTGAATATTGGATGCACCTCCAGTTTTTTTGCCAGCGCCTTTGCGCTGTCAACGCGATTTAACAGCCAGAATGTATGCTTTAATTTACCTCTTAATTCCTCTGTGGAAAATGGAAATTTTTCCTGTCTTGTAAGCGCGTCCAGAAATTTATCAACGGAACTTTCATGGGTAAATCTGCCGTTTTTCGTTTCAAAAAATTCATTCAAATCAAAGGCATATTCTTCTGTTTCGCCCTGGATTTCAATGCCCTGCTCTAATTCTTCTTTGATGATTTCTGACATCTGATATGTAAACAGATTTAACTGCGGAAGATTTTTATAAGGGTTTTCCTCTTCGCCGCTCCATTCATTCTTTGCTTTCTGTTCATCGGCATACGTCCAGTTGAAAATCGCGTTTTCCGGGAATTTATCATTTGCCAGTGCTTTAAACGGCGTTCCTGATAAGTGCAGCGTAAATTTACGCCTGATATGGTCAAACGCTACATCTGTTTTACAGGTGTCTACGCCCTCATGCGCTTCATCAATGACCAGCACATCCCAAAAGATATTAGCGACTTCTTCTAACTTATCATATTCGCCGCCGAAATGGATGGAACCTTTTAAGTCTTGCAGGCTCACAAATTCAATGCACTTATGCTTTGACGCTGCCAATCCTCTCACATATTCCTGCCTGCTGATACAATATCTTCTTCCCCTGAGCGAATCCGTTGAACTGACAAACTGATAACCTGATTCTTCGCCTAAAAACTTTTCATAATCTGAATACCATGAATTTGCAATCGCTGGTCTGTTTGTCACAATCAAAACATTCTGCGCGTCAACCTGTTTACAAAAATCATAAACCGATAATGTCTTGCCGAAACGTGGCTTCGCGTTCCATAAAAACTCGCCGCCTGTATGGCAATCAGGCTTTTCATGGTCTTTCGCATAATGAACAGTCTGCTCAACGGCTTTCTTCTGCTCGCTGCGGAGCGTATATGGAATCACTTCATCAATATCTTGCAATATTCCTCTGCTCTCACGGAACTTATTGAACTCTTGCTTAGAAGCTGGCCCGTCAATATGAAACCATTCTGTATCCTTTTTTCTCTCAATCCCTATCTTTCTAAGATACGCATGGAAGTCTGTATCATGGAATATCTCGCCAGAGCCATCTTCAAAGATAGCGTTGCCTTTCCATTCTTCTTTTAATTCCACATCTACCGTATGGGATTGCTGTTTCTGTCTTTGCTCTGTCGTCTGCTTTTCTGTATATCCAATCTTTACCCAGCCATTGTGTCTTGCAATTTCAGGCGTGGAATAGGCATAAATCATGGGAATGACTTTTTGCGTGGTATTGATGCTTATTTTTGCCATTATTCCATCTCCTTTACCTTGGATTCGATGAAAGCAATTTCCTCTTCTGACAAGCCGTATTTCTTATAAAGCTGCTTATCAATGTCGAGGATTGATGATTCCCATTCAACATCTGACGATTTTGAAAAATCTTGCATAGGTACAAATACAAATGTTGCTTTTGTCAAATGGATAGATGTTAAAGCCTGTAATATTAAAAATCTTACAAATCTTGTTTTCATATATTTAAGTGCATACTCAGCGCTTTTTTCATTTTCAAATGGCGATAAATAAATATATGAATGTGTACAAGCCTCATTTGGATACATTACTTTCATGGAAGAAGTGAGGACACGAAACCTGCCATCTTTAGATGGTTCTCCTGCATGTTCACCACTGGTTTGACTAATTAACACTTTATATGATTCTAAATCTATATCAGTTTTTGTAATTATATCCCTATCTATATATGACACTCCGTTGCTGGAATGAAGAACAATTTGTCCTTTTTCTTTTTCGCTTTTACCTCTCACCTTTGTCGATAATCCAAAAGGACTGATGGGGCTGATATTATTTTGAATACTTCCTTCATCCCGCGCAATAATCTTCCTTATAACGCTAACTGCTGAGTTTGAACGTACAAGTACAGGAAACTCATCCAATGGTCTGTTTAATGAATTTTCTTTACCATTTTCAACATTTACAAATTCGCATGAATCCACATTATGCCCGACACGCGCAAAATAGCAGACTCCACCACTTATACTTGTATTTGGAAAGCACTCTTTTCCATTTGGATAATCTACAATTTTTTTGATTTTTTTATCACTAATCATTTCATTTCTAAAGCCATCTAATCCCATCCCTCCAGCAAACCAACGTGATGGTATTATCATAACCAAACTTTCTGAACAAATTTCTTTTGCAGAAGTTACAAAAATATTATATACAGGTTTAGCTTGTATTGATTCTTTACTTATATTTTCCTGATAAGGTGGATTCCCAATAACAAAATCAAATTTCATAATTCTATTTCTCCTATTTTATTTTTGCAATATTCTTCAATTATTTTTATCAATTCTTCCGCCGTTTCAATCTGTTCCTGAGACTTTTCTTTCGTAGCGATATAAAAATCATCATAGTCGCTTTCATGTTGAATTTCTTCTGCCTGCGAAATTTTTTTACCCATTTCTCTGGGGAAAATCTCTGTTTTTGCATAATCTTTATTAAAATTACTGATTGTGTCTTTATGTCTTTTATATGATTTTCCGTCAAGCGCGTGGATTGCTGATATTGCATGAAAAATGGCATAATAAGCTCTGTTATTGGAAGCCCTGTATTCTTCTGCTTCTATCAGCATTCTGGCTGTTTTTAAATCACTTTTTGCCGTTTCCAATCTATATTTCATCAAATCAATTTTATTTCCCTCTTCATGCCGTTCCATACAGTTTTACCCCTTCTCTTTCCACATTTGCATAAAATGGATATGCCTTTAACCAATATCTGAATCTTCCCTGTAATCGCCCCTTGCATAAGAACCATACAGAATAACAGCCTTCAAATGCTGTCCATAGATATCCTTTATCTTATTGACATATTGATTTAACAAATCATTTATTTTAATTGGCATGGCAGCATCCTCCTTGCCTTTTTACTGATTCAAACATAATTGATTTATTGCTTCCTCTCCAGTCAAAAATCCTGCATTTAGGAGTTCTTTTATCTTCCAGCTTATCTTCCTCATTACTGTATAGCTCAAAAAGTGAATATTGATGCGTTTCTTCCTCTGGCTCGCCTAATGGAACTGTTCCCGTCAAACCATCCATCTGCCAGAAATTCCATACGATGATATTCGCAATCTTTTTCAGTTCTTCTGCAGTTGCTTCTCTATGCCACCTGTTATCCAGATAATCAACAAAAGTCATTAACAGATTGATTCTGCCGATTAAAAGATTATCTCCCTGATACTCATATCCATATACGCTCTGGTAGGCCCTTATCGTCCATGTAAGCCAATCTTCCTCATTATCTGTATTTTCGTTAATTACCCGCATTTTTCTGTCTAAAATGCCTATTCTGTCATCCAGTGGAATTATCCCGCCAGTCGCCGCATCATATCTGGAAACTATGTAGGGCGCTTCGCCGCAGGTGATTTCAAGCCGCCTGGAATCAACATATTGCTGCCACGTCCTGTTTTGTGGAAACTCTATCTTTTCTTTTGTTGTAACCCACTCTTTTTCATTTAGTATATTAAATACATCTTTCCTGCCAAACCACTCTTCATCGCAGTAGTTATTCATTTTATTACAAATCCATGCGGGCGTAAAAACCTCTGCATGACTTTTTGTACGTTCCTGCTGCTGTTCCATCGCTTTCATAATTCTTGGCTGCAACATAACAGGATTAAGACCCGTCAACGCTTCTGCCGTCATCTGCCTGTCATCGGCATATTGTTCGCCGAACTGTTCATAGCTGCTGGTTGCCCATATGATATTTTTCTTTGTGGTCTTATCCTTTAACAAAATATTTAATGTTGTCCGCACAGGGAAAGAAGATAGTTGTATTAGTTCTTTCAATTCGTCTATCCTTTCGTGGTTTATTATATGGAATATTATACTTTGGGATTCATTTAAGAGCAATACAAAACAATATCAAACCAGAAACATCCGCATTTTATATTTGATTTTCTGTCTTTTCATATCTTCAAGGTCCCTTGTCAGCTGCTATTCCAACTGTGGATGCAGATTCCAGATGTTTTCCAGTGTCTCATAGAATTCTTTCTTATAAGGACAGCTGCTGCACAGTTTCTATCCTGAACTCCGTGACGGTTGTAGACGGTCATGTGGAATCAATCGTATTCAGGAACGGCCTTACGCATAGGTTCCTATACCGATAAAAGTTGTCTATGGAATGAGAATAAGAACTGTGATATGATTATTTTGTTGTCCTGCCGATACCTGGCAACGGGAGGAGGTGTTGACATGGAAGTTATGTTCTCGCTTTTCGTTACTGTCATGGGTGGTGTAGCCTGCCACTACATTATCAAATGGTTAGACAGCCGTAACGATAAGGACAACAAATAGCCTAGTGGGTGCTTTGCCACTATAAAAGAAAAGAAGAAACCTCGGACTATGCTGACACATGGTTCGGGGTTTCGTTCTTTGTTCACATGGACTTATGTCCTCGCTTTGCCTATTGGCATTATAGCATATGCAAATCTTGATTGCAATATTCCCATCAAAGAATTTTCACTTCTGAAAAATGTCGAAAAGTGCATTTTGGATTTTTATCGAATGAACATTACATCCCCAAAACTAAAAAACCGATACCGCTCCCGAATTGCCTCCTCATAGGCATGCAGTACCCGCTCCCGTCCGGCGAGGGCGGAAACGAGCATAACAAGCGTGGATTCCGGCAGATGGAAATTCGTAATCAGTGCATCCAGAACCTTGAAACGATAGCCCGGATAAATAAAGATCTGCGTATTACCGCAGCATTCCTGCAGTCTGCCATCATCCGCCGCCGCACTCTCTACGGTCCGGCAGCTCGTCGTGCCGACGCAGATAACGCGATGTCCGTTATCCTTCGCCCGGTTTATCTTCTCCGCCGCCCCGGCCGTCACCCGATAATATTCTTCGTGCATATGATGTTCCAGAATATTTTCTTCTTTTACGGGGCGGAAGGTCCCAAGACCCACATGCAGCGTGACATAGGCGATATCCACACCTTTTTCTTCGATTGCCCGAAGCAGTTCTTCCGTAAAATGCAGGCCGGCGGTGGGCGCCGCCGCGGAACCTTCATACCTGGCATAAACGGTCTGATAGCGGTTTCTATCCTGTAATTTATGGGTAATATAGGGAGGAAGCGGCATCTCGCCGAGTTTGTCAAGCACCTCTTCAAAAAACCCGTCGTACGCGAAGCGTATGAGCCTGTTGCCCTCTTCCACGATTTCCAGCACCTCCGCATGGAGAATTCCGCCTCCGAAGCTAAGCCGCATCCCCGGTTTCGCTTTTTTGCCGGGCTTTACGAGCGTTTCCCAGACATCCTTTTCTTTCCGTTTCAAGAGAAGCACTTCCACCGCCGCTCCCGTATCTTCCCGGATGCCCATAAGCCTTGCCGGAATGACTTTCGTATCGTTCAAAACGAGGCAGTCTCCCGGATTCAGGTAAGCGATGATTTCGCGGAAACGATGGTGTTCTATGGCGCCTGTTTCTTTATCGAGCACAAGCAGCCGGGACGCGGAACGGTCCTCTAATGGATCCTGTGCGATCAGTTCCTGTGGTAAATCGAAATAGAAATCTGATTTTTTCAGCCCTTCCTTTTTCATAAATCCGCGTTCTCCAGAAACGCCGCATATCCCCTCTTCGCCTCATATACATCGGCCTTGCTGGTCGCTTCCCAGGGCGCGTGCATATTCAGGACCGCAACGCCGCTGTCGATCACGTTCATGCCGTACAGCGCCAGAATATAAGCGATCGTTCCGCCGCCGCCAAGATCTACGCGGCCAATCTCCGCCGTCTGGAAGCTGACCTTTTCTTTTTCAAAAATCGCTCTGATATGGGCGAGGTATTCCGCATTGGCATCGTTGGAGCCTGACTTTCCTCTGGAGCCGGTAAATTTATTAAAGACCATGCCGCCGCCAAGATAAGCCACGTTCTTTTTATCAAAGCTCGCCGCATAAGATGGATCGAAGGCGCTGCTCACATCAGACGAAAGCATACAGGAGGACGCAAGGCATCTTCTGACATTCAGCTCGCTGTATTCCCCGGTCAGGTTCATCACTTCCGCCACCGCATTTTCAAAGAAACGGGACTGCATACCGGTCGCGCCGACGCTTCCGATTTCCTCTTTGTCCACGAGAATGCAGCAGGCGGTCCTTTCCGTCGTTTCTACCTCTAACATGGCTTTCATGGAGGAAAAGGCACATACTCTGTCATCCTGCCCATACGCTAAGATCATGCTTCTGTCAAAACCGGCTTCCCTCGCTTTTCCGGCGGGAACGACTTCCAGCTCTGCGGAAATAAAATCTTCTTCTTCTACATCATAAGCTTCCTTCAAAATCGCGAGCATATTTTTCTTTACCGCTTCTTTCTCCGGCTTCGCTTCTTCTTTCCCGTCCGTTTCCTTTTCCGCTCCGTCTGTTTCTTCCGTTTCTTTTTTGATAACGAGCGGCTTGTTGCCGATGATGATATCGAGCGCCTCGCCCTCGATGACCTTGGCTGCCTTTTTCTCAAGCTGCTCCTGCGCTAAATGAATCAGCAGATCCGATACGAAAAAGACCGGATCGTCTTCATTTTCGCCGATATTGACTTCCGCTGTCGTACCGTCTTTTTTCACGATAACGCCATGCAGAGCAAGGGGAATCGTCACCCACTGGTATTTCTTGACGCCGCCGTAATAATGCGTGTCCAGATAGGCGAAGCCGCCGTCCTCATACAATGGATTCTGCTTCACGTCGAGACGGGGGGAATCGATATGCGCTCCTAAAATATTCATCCCCTCCGCCATCGGCTTTTTCCCGATCTGGAACATCACGATAGATTTATTCATCCATACCGAATAGACTTTATCTCCGCACTGTAATTTCTTCTGCGTCTTTACGAGGGTATTAAGCTCCTGATATCCCTCCTTTTCGATGCGGTTGACGATCGTATCGATGCACTCCCGCTCAGTCTTTCCGTTATTCAGAAAATCCATATATTCCAGTGCAAGAGCATCGACTTCCGCTAATTGCTTCTCATCATAGGTTTCCCATATATTCTTCGTTTCCATTTTTACTCTCCTTTTGCCTTCTTATTTGTCCCTGAGCTCGATTCCCATGCCTTCCAGGCCGTTCAGAATCTTCTTCATAACAGCCGCCACATCAGGCTCTTCCAGCGTTCTGTCCTTCGCGCGGAAAGTGATGGAGTAAGCCAATGACTTATACCCCTCTTTAATCTGGCTCCCTTCATAAACGTCAAACAGCCGATAATCTTCAAGTATCCTGCCGCCGCGCTGCGCGATAATCGCTTCGATTTCTCCCGCCAGAACGTTCTTGGGAACGACCATGCTGATGTCACGGGAAACGGCCGGGTATTTGGCAACGCCTGCATATTTCCTGTCAAAAGTAGCAAATGGCAGAATCTTCGGCATATCCAATACCGCGATATAAGCCTTCGTTTTCATATCGTAGTTATCGCATACTTCCGGGTGCACCTCGCCCAGATAACCGACCATTTCCCCGTCGTAAAAAATATTCGCCTGACGGCCGGGGTGCAGGAAATTCTTTCCCGCTTTCGGGTCATAGACCGCTTTCTTTTTCATACCGATGCTGTCAAAGAACTCTTCTACGACGCCCTTCATCGTAAAGAAATCTCCGGCGCCGTACATGCCGAGCGTGAACTGCATTCTCTCGTCGGGCAGTTCCGTCAGGGGCAGCTCCTTTGGCAGATAGATATTGCCGAGCTCATAAAGGCGCACGTTTTTGTTTCTCCTGTTGTAATTCGTCGCGAGGCTGGTCAGCATGCCGTTCAGGGAAATCGTTCTCATAATGGAGAAATCCTCTCCCAGCGGATTTGCAATCGTGATCGCATTCCGCAGCGCGTCGTCTTTATCCAACAAAAGCTTATCGAATACCTTAGGGCTCTCGAAGGAATAGCACATGCCCTGCGAAAAACCGCAGTATTCCGCGATATCCCGCGCTTTCTGCTCGATCCGCAGTTTAAAAGGCAGTTTCCCGGTAGTCGCCTCGCCGCTCGGCAGGGTCATCGGGATCTTATCATAACCGTAGAAACGGGCTACCTCTTCCGCGATGTCCGCGATGCCTTCCAGATCCTGTCTGAAAGAAGGAATCGTCAATACCCTCGTGCCGTCCGCTTCCGTTTCAGGAACGAGCTCCAGCCGTTCAAAAATCTCTTCCATTTCTTCTTCGGAAATTTCGGTTCCAAGCAAGGCGTTGATGCGCCCGCTGTCGAATTTTATCTTCCGCAGTTCCTTTAACGGCGAGCAGACCTCTACCATGCCTTCCGTCACCTCGCCGCAGCCGAGCTCCTGAATGAGCTGGCAGGCTCTGTCGATTGCCGCCTGTGCGTTCCGCGGATCCAAGCCCTTTTCAAAAATGCCGGATGCGTCCGTGCGGAGGCCGAGACGTTTTGCGGATTTTCGGATATTGGCGCCGTTAAAAGTCGCCGCCTCGAAAAGGACCGTTTTCACGTTTTCCGTAATCTTGGAATTTTCCCCGCCCATGATGCCGGCGATGCCGATTTCCTTTTCCGCATCGCAGATCATCAGCATATCGCTGTCCAGATTACGCATCTGGCCGTCCAGCGTCTGGAAAACGTCGCCGTCCTTGGCACGGCGCACGATGATCTTATGGCCCGCAACCGTATCCAGATCAAAAGCGTGCATCGGCTGGCCATACTCTTCCATGACGTAATTTGTTATGTCAACCAAATTATTGATTGGCCGGATGCCGCTCGCCGCAAGCCTTCTCTGCATCCATTTGGGGGAAGGTCCGATTTTGATATTCGTACAGACCCTTGCGCAGTACCGTGGGCAGAGCGCGGGATCCTGTACCTCTACGCTGATATAATCCGCCGCCTTTTCCGCCGTCGCCTTCACGTCTACCTCAGGCGCGATGAAAGGTTTGCGGAAGGTCGCCGCCGCTTCCCTTGCGACGCCGAGAACGCTGTAACAGTCTACCCGGTTGGACGTGATTTCATACTCGAATACGGTATCCCTAAGGCCCAGCGCTTCCACCGCATCCGCGCCGACTTCTGCGTCCCCTGGAAAAATATAAATGCCCTCTTCCGGCGCTTCCGGATACATATCTCTGGAAGATCCGAGTTCCTCGATGGAACACATCATGCCGTTCGACGGCACGCCGCGCAGTTTTCCCGCCTTAATGACAATCCCGTTTTCCGGCAGCGGCCCGCCGTCGTGTCCGCCCGCCACTTTCCCGCCGTCCAGTACGACCGGCACTTTATCGCCTTCTTTAACATTCGGCGCTCCGGTCACGATCTGAATCACCTCATTGCCGACATTGACCTGGCAGACGATCAGTTTATCGGCATCCGGGTGTTTCTCTATTCTTTCAATCCGACCGATAACGATCTTTTCCAGATTTTTATCTAATCTCTCATAAGTCTCCACCTTTGTTCCCGTCAGGGTCATCGCGTCCGCATATTCCTGATCCGTACAGGCAAGCTCCGGCACATATGCTTTAATCCAAGATAATGCAGTATTCATCCTATTCAATCCTTTCTTTGTTATCTCAACCTTTATATACTTCAATCATCCCCTGGAAGAATGCCCGTATTCCGGGCATTTTTTCGGGCGGGAAAGGTTCGCTTCGCGAACCGTAGAAGTTCTTAACGATGCGCCCATTGGCGCGGGTTTCAGAACTTCTTCCCGCCCTAGAATTGCTTCAGGAACCGGATATCATTCTCATACAGCAGT
The DNA here is from genome assembly GCA_023664485.1 of Bacteroides fragilis. Taxonomy (GTDB): domain Bacteria; phylum Bacillota; class Clostridia; order Lachnospirales; family Lachnospiraceae; genus UBA3282. The sequence goes on from JAMPFK010000015.1 coordinate 41,034, forward strand.
CTCATATCGTCGATTTCATACTTCAACAGCGCGATACGTTCCAGACCGATGCCGAACGCGAACCCGGTATAGCTTTCGGGGTCGATATTGCTCATGCGGAGCACATTCGGATGTACCATGCCGCAGCCCAGGATCTCGATCCAGCCGGAACCTTTGCAGAACCGGCAGCCGCTTCCGCCGCACTTAAAACAGCTGACGTCCATCTCCGCGCTGGGTTCTGTAAAATTGAAATGATGCGGCCTGAATTTTACTTTCGTCTCTTCGCCGAACAGCTCTTTGGCAAATTCCGCCAGCGTGCCTTTCAAGTCCGCAAACGTAATGTGTTTATCGATAACAAGCCCTTCGATCTGATGGAAGGAAGGGGAATGGGTCGCGTCCACTTCATCGGAACGGAATACCCGGCCCGGCGCGATCATACGGATCGGCAGCTTCCCTTTTTCCATCTCATGTACCTGTGTGCCGGACGTCTGGGTGCGCAGCAGAATATCCCCCGAAATATAAAAGGTATCCTGCTCGTCTTTCGCCGGATGGTCCGCCGGAATATTCAACGCCTCGAAATTATAATAATCTGTCTCTATTTCCGGCCCTTCTACGACTTCATAACCCATGCCGGTAAAAATACGCTCCACCTCTTCCATCGCAATTGTATTGGGATGGCGGTGCCCGACCTCGTTCTTCTTCGCCGGCAGCGTAACGTCAATGACTTCGGCTTTCATCTGCGCTTCCCGCGCTGCCTTTTCCATTTTGGCAATCGCTTCTTCCAGCACTCTTTCAATCTGCTCCCTCGTCTCATTGACCAGCTGCCCGATTTTCGGACGATCCTCCGGCGCAACATCCCTCATTCCCTTTAATACGCTCGTCAGTTCTCCCTTTTTACCAAGGAAACCAACCCGCACCTCGTTCAGTTTCTCCAGCGCGTCGCTGGACTCGATCTGACGCAGGGCTTCCGCCTTGAGTTGTTCTAATTTTTCTTTCATATCGTATTCCCTTTCTTCTTTTTCGCTCAGAAGGCTGCAAAACAGCGGTGCAGCTTACTGATATTTTTTGCGCAGGAAAATCGTTTCGCGATTATCTTATTGTAGCGGGGAATTTCCTGCTTACATAAAAAATCCCATATGCGCAAACATATGGGACGAACAGACCGCGGTACCACCCAAATTCCTGCCCGCGTTATCGCGGACAGACACTCGTTCGGCGTAACGTGCTCCTGCGTCCTGAACTACTGAACCGCACCGCCGCTTCCGCGGGTCTGTGCAGGCCGTTCCCTCAGGCGGCTCCGGTGAGAAATTCGGGCCATTATCTGAACTTGAGGAAGTTTACAGCCGATGGCTTCCTCTCTCTGTAAGAAAATAATACCCTACTGACACTTTCACAGCCTTTGTATCTATGGATTTTCCAAATATCTTTGTATTAGTTTAATGAGTTTTCCAGGACTTGTCAAGCCATCCGAACAGAAATTTATAAACCGGCCCGAAATAGCGGTTGATATGGGCGCCGATCAACAAAATATACATCACCATATAGAACCAGAACATTAAGATCACGATTGTCGTCAGGCTGCCGTAAGTTCCGAAACCGTTGAAATACTCGACATAGATGGAAAAAAAGTAAGACGCGATACTCCACGCAACGGCAGAAAAGGCTGCGCCCGGAACCTGTCTGCGGAATTTTAGTTTTCTGCCCGGCACAAACGTATAGATCATGGCGAAAATAACGGTCAGAACCACCCAGGAAAACAGGAAGCGGAAGTGCATAATAAATCCCACGAGCAGATGAAGCTGCGGGAAATCGCGCAGGGCGAGATTGACGATGACATTTCCAAATACCATGATAAAAACGGACAGAAGGATGGCAACTAACATAATGACCGTATAGAAACAGGCAATCGTCCTGAGCAGCAGATAATTGCGCTTTTCTTCGATATCGTTCACCTCGTTAAGCCCCTGTATCAGGGCCAGCATCGCTTTGGCCGCGGACCAGACAGTCACGATCGCAAATACCGTGATCGTACCCGCGGAGCGGGCGTATACGTCCTGAATGATGCTTTCCACAAAACCGCCCATTGTTTCCGGCACAACCTTCATGACCGCCATGATCAGATTTTCCGCAGTCAAGGACGTATAAGGCAGCACCGCACAGAGCGCCATCAGCAGAGGCACCATGGACAGGAACAGGAAAAAAGCCGCGCTCGCCGCAAAAGCGCTGATATTCTTCCGCGTCATCTCCCCTGCAAAATCCTTCATAATCAAAAACAACCTGATAACTGTTCTCATCAATACACCTCACAGTCCGCAAAAAAGCTCGTGAGAATCTCTTCATAGCCATAGCCCAGACTGCCCATTTCTTTTGCACCGTTCTGCGACATTCCTACGCCATGACCATAGCCGCCGCCGATTAATGTATATCCTATCATACCTTCTTCTGATTTTCCAGCTTCTATGACAAAAAAAGCGCTCGGCAGAAGCGTCCCCGGCACAGATACGCTCCCGTCCTGCTTAACGAGCCGGCCTTCCCCATCGCACAGGATACGGCGGATATTATATTCCGAAACGACTTTGACCACCGTCTCGCTGCCTGTAATCAGCAGCTCATCCGCAATGCCTCCGGCTCTTCTCCGGCTGACGGAAATATCCTGAAGCTCCCCGATTTCTTCTATCGGCTCCGATACATAGTATGTTCCGTCCGCCCCCTCTTTTCCCGTCAGGACAAGCGCCGCATTTGCCTGATACCGCTCCTTGATCCGTTCAAGCAGCGCATCAGCATCCATTTCTTCCACTTCATACGTCCACCGATACCATGCCTCGCCGCTCTCAAAATCAGAATCATCTACTTTTTTGATAAATTCGGCAAAATTCGCTTCCTCCGCCATGGCTTCCGCGCTCTGCGCGTCCTGTGCCGCCGCCTCCGGCGCCAGCTTCCCCGGCCTGATATAAGAAACCGGCTCTTTTTCCGACTTCCAGATTCCCGTATCCGTCCCATAACCGCAGGATGTGGAATAATAATAGTTTTCGGCCAGCCCGCCCTGATAGTAAAGCTTCACGCCCGTCGTTTCCTTTACCGCCGTAGTCGTCGCCGCATTCTCTGTCAGATTATGATAGACCTGATAAGAGGTCGTATCGTCGAGGTGCGCGCCAAGGGAGGCAAAGCCCGCATGAAGTATATATTTGAAAGCATAAGTCCTCGCGCAGACCGCCTGCGCCTTCAGCGCCTCCATCGGATACGAGGCCGGCATCTCGCTCGGCACAACCGCATACAAATACTCCTCCAGCGGCAGTTCGTTGATAATGACCATGCCGTCCCCCGCTTTATAGAATTCCAGCGCCCCTCTGTAAGCGTTATCTCCCTTTTGGATTCCTTCGACTTCAAGTGTGACTTTGTCGGTCAACGCATTGCTCTGAAAAATAAGACGCTCGCCCTCGGCCAGTTCGTCCGCCAATACCTCTGTCCGCTCTCCGTCCACGGTCACGAGGGCCTTTTCATAGTAATAGCCTCCCCCGGCCGTATTTTTTAACAGTACGCGGATCTGATCCATTTCTCCTTCCCGTGATACGAGGCAGGCGCATACTTTTCCGTCCCATACGACAAAATCGGTATAATCGTAACCGATCATCAGATCCGTCTCCTTTTGCGTCTCCAGCGTCCCGCACAGCTTGTAGATTTCCAGATTCTCCGCCGTTTCGTAGATCCCACAGCCCTCGATCTCCATGGAATCCGGCGTGACGCGCAGCAGCTTTCCCCGGATCTTTTCCTGCTTGACCACCGTTTCCGCCAGCTTTCCGTCCTCAAAAACCAGATCCGCGACCTGTTCCCGCTCCGTCCCTTCCGCCGCCGGGACGGTGAATTCGAACTGTCTGTAGAAACAGGATAACGTAAAGCTGCTCTTCTTACCCGTCACTTCCATCACCCAGACGTTCTCCAAAATCGTTCTTTCATCCAGCGTACGGATACTGGTCAGAAGCGCGTCTCCTTTGACATAGACCTCTTCTTTGAGAAAAGCGGAATCCGCAAAAGAAGAAGCGCAATAAGTGTATTCGCTGTTCTGCGTATACAGCTTTTTCTCATCCGCATCCACCTTTATGATAAATACGGTCGTTTTCCAGATGGAGGATTCCACGTCGAAATAAGCCAGCATGATCTGAAAAGCCCGATACCAGTCCTCCTTTAAAAGAGCATGGCCGTCCTCGTATTTTTCCGCAAAATCCGGGATTCCTTTGTCGGCGCCTCCTATCTGTTCATAGATTTCCTTATACTGTTCATATGTAAGTTCTTCCTGTATCGTATCCTCCGATGTATCCAATACGGCGGGTATTTCCAGCGCCTCCAGTAAGATCTGCACATCCTCTGCCCTGATTTTTTCCCCTTCAGGCTCTTCCTTAACGGATTCCATCCGGTTCAGCCACAGCCAGAACAAAAATACCATTCCTGCCAGGATCATAAGCAGTTTTACCAAATTTTCCCAGTTATTTTTCACAGCATGCTTCTCCCCGCATCATCAAAGCCTTTCCACTTACATCCCCACAAAAGAAAAAGCAGTCGTAATGACTGCTTCTTCTTTTGTATAAGACCCCAAAATGCCGAATCCTGTATTTTGACTCCTAGCAATAGCCAGGTGGGTAACCGCAATCACATTTCTGTCTTCCACTGCACACTGTCGCTATAGACCGGAGGCTTGACATCCACATGACGATATAGGAATCCCGTTTAAAGTAACTGTAGGTTCAAAATAACAAGAATTATCGCGCATCTCAGGTTAATTCTATTATATCCAGAACACAATAAAAATACAACCATTATTTCTATAAAGATACAACAAACAGACTCCAAAATCTCCTGTATATTAAAAAGGGACATATGGCTGCCATACATCCCTTTTTATCACTTCTGTTTTACAGATAACGCCGCTTCATCAGGAACCGCCGCCAATCAGCTCAGAGCGTTAACCAGTTTCTGAAGAGCCTCTAAAGCTTCATCCGGAAGTTTATCATAACCTTCCTTCTTGGAAGCGAAATCTTCAACCGCTTTTACACGGGTCTCCATAGCAGCTTTCAGCTGTGCCTTGTAATCAGCGTCGTCCAAATCCGCCTTAAAGTTCTTAAAGCCTTCTGTCTGGCCGTCCCATGTATTCATGATTTCGATATCTTCAAAGCTGCCCCACTTCTCGAAGTTCGCCTTGCCTTCTACGATTGTCTCAAGGATGCCGAGCGTATCAGCCGGTTTTACCTTCTCGCCCATGAAATCGCCTGTGTTTACGATGTAGCATGCAACATCCTTCTCTTCAACGAGTTTCTTGAACTTCTCATAGTCATTTACCAGAGGATACGTTCTGAACGGATTTGCATAAGGTACGATACGGATCGCATTTAAGTCCGTACCTGCTGCGACACGTTCTGCGGTAGAGGTCTTGGTAGCCAGCGTAGCGCCCATTACGGAAGCGAGTGCGGAACCATTCAGTTTTACGACCGGCGGAATTGTCGGGTCTTTCATAATCCAGAAAATCGCATTAACAGGAGCGTCAATCTTATCCACGCGGTTCGGGGACCAGAGTTTGGATTTGATAGCACGTCCATTACCGTTTCTGATATCTTCCGTTACAAGCTGAATCTTGCCTTCGCTGTCCAGCGTACAGGAGCAGTTCTGAGCGGATAACAGATATTCATTGTCCGGGCAGCCTGTCGGATAGTCGGCCGTCTTATCAAAATAAGTAGGCTCCAGAGCAACGGATGCACAGGTATCTGTATTGATGATAAAAGCATCGTCATGAAGAACTTTGATTTCATATTTTCCGCCGTGCTTTGCATGTGTCAGAGTGGATTTACCGGAACCTGACAGACCATATACGGACGCAACGAATTTCTTACCGTCCGGAAGCAGATATTCTTTCTGCCCGCCGTGGCAGGAAGCGTAGCCGTTTCTGTTCGCCAGAGCCCATGCCATTGTCAGCGTGCCTTTCTTATGCTCGCCGAAATATTTCATACCGAGAATTGCCGCGCAGTTCTCATTGGTATCGAAATAGCAGAGCGTAAGCGGATCGCTCAGGCAGCTGTAATCAACGTCGGGAGCCTCGTGAGGAGCCCACTGAGGATCTGAGAAAATATAGATATCAGGCTCTTTGCCGCCGCCGATCGGCTGGGATTTCTTATACATCTTCACATACTCGTCGGACATATACTGGAAATTGATCATCCAGTTATAAAGCAGATTCTCTTCTCCTTCCGGAATCAAAAGATGCGCTTTGGCCATAAATTCAGGATCAAGACCTACGAAGCACTCCGCATGATACATTGTTTTCCAGCGTGTCTCGTAAATAGCGTCCATAACAACTTTGTCGAGCTTCGTTTCATCAACGCCAGGCTCGCCCTTGATACGGCGTGCCGCCGCGTAACGGCCCGTTACAGCGCCATCGTTGAATAACAGAACTTTTGCGTCAGCATCAAGACCAAAGGTTTCACCGTCTTTGACCGGCATATCGGTAACAATGGTTCCCGGTGAATTCTTCGCCAGATTATAAGCCTCTTTCAATGTGTTGACCTTTACTACGTTATTGCCGTAGAAAGCAGCTTCGATAATAGAACGGGTCTTTGAAAAACCGACTTTGCCCTTACCGATTTCGTCAATCTTGTAATTCGCTTTTGTTGACATGACATTTCCTCCTTAAAATTATATTATTTATTTAACGGAAAAGCCTCCCGGCCCTCCGCTATCCGCATGACCTGTACCGATGTCCGGCATATCGGATATATTATCTCAAAATCAGTTTTAAAAGTCAATATTTAGAAAAGGTTTTTTCATTTTTGGAAGCCGTGCAAAATCCATTGTGAAAAGTTTTAAAAGTTTCTCATATTTTACTTGCAATCTTTTCCTATTTCTGCTATTATACAAATGTTGTTTACGCAGAAAAAGAATTTGATTATATATTGTCAGGAGGTGCGAAGATGGCTAAATGTGATATTTGTGGTAAGGGCGCTCATTTTGGAAACAACGTAAGCCATTCTCATAGAAGATCTAACAGAATCTGGAATTCTAATGTACAGAATGTCAAGTGCAAAGTGAATGGAGCAACCAAAAAATTACATGTATGTACCCAGTGCCTGAAGTCCGGAAAAGTAGAAAGAGCATAATCCCCGGATCATCGGCGCAAAACTGCCAAAGCAGGACAATGAAAAGACCGGCGCATTATCTGCAATCGGTCTTTTTCTTATACGCTTCTCCCCTGCCATTCTCCTCCGCAGGATGCCGTCCGCCGCTCTGCACAATGGCCCGCGCAAAAAGAACGGGAAATCTGCCTAAGCCCATTTCCCGATATCGAAATCATGTTTCAACGTTTCATATTCTATATTGATCTTCTGGATCATTTCCTTATCTCCGGCCACATTGTCCGGATGGAAAATTTTAATCAGATCCTTATACCGCTTCTTCAATGCGAGCGGATTCTTTACACCCCTGAACAGATCGGAAACATCCCTTCCGCCGCTGTATGCGGGCTGCTGCAGGACTTCTTTCTGCGCTTCCAGCTTAGCCCATTCCTTTTCGAGGCGGCGCCTGTCCATATCGAGCTCCGTAAAACCGCTTTTCAGGATTTCCATCTTCTTTTCAAAAAAAAGATTATCCTCCTTCAGGCGCTGCCGTTCGGCGGCCATTTTGCGGTTCAGGGACTTCATTTCTTCCTGGAACTGTTCTTTTTCTTCCCGGAACTGCTCCTGCGTCTGCTCCAGTTCCTTCGCCGCGGAAATCAGCCGGACATTTTCTTTAAAAAGCCACGCTTTCAGCCTGTTCAGCTCTTCCGCCGAAGCCGCTTCCTCCAGCGCGTCTTCCATCCCGTTCTCTTCTTTTGTCCCGTCTGTGCCTCCTTCAGAAATATCTTCCGCCATTTCTTCCTCCGCGGACTCTTCTTTTGCAAGTTCTTCCTCCGCGGACTCTTCTTTTTCCATTTCTTCCTCCACAGACTCTTCTTTTGCAAGTTCTTCCTTTATCATATCCTCATTCACCATATCTTTATCCGCCACCGTCATTTCTTTCCTGTACCGCACGCTTCCAAATCAGTCGCAACAGAAAAAATTATAACCGATCAACATCAGTAATACAATCAGAATCAGTCCGATGAACCGATTCGTCATAAAAAGCATAAACAGCATTCCGCATGCAACGCAAAGCGCCACAAGGCCAATCATCTTCTTCATAAAAACTCCCTGTTTATGCCTTTTATTTATTATATGCGGCTATCCTCTATTGGTTCTCCTCCGGAAACGCAATATCCACCGCCGCGTCATCCTCTATCATTTCTTCCTTAGGCGCCGTGAACTTATCCACGATATCGGGAATCATATCGATTACTTTTGTGACCATATCCTGATTCTTAATATTCACAAGCTTTGTAGAACCGTTTTTAATGACGAGCACCGCGCTGGGGCTCATCTTTGCAGAAAAGCCGCCCGCCCCGCCGTTCTTCTTATCTCCGGCACTCGCTCCGGCTCCGACGCCGAAAGTCACATCCACGAGCGGAAGAATAATGGTATCGCCAATCTGTGTCGCTTCCCCTACTACCGTCTTTGTGGACAGAACCGCGTTCATCCCTTTCATCAAAGATTCGATTACGCCGGTAAAATTATTATCTGCCATTTATTCATCCTCCTTCTTGAACATCCTGAGTAATTTTCTGATGTTTTTGTTAAAATAAAGACGAACCGCCGTCTTAACGAACGTGAACAGTCTGATTTTTCCTTTGATATAAACCGTGCCTTCTATCCTTTTTCTCTCAAAATCCGGATTCACAGCGATATTGCCGCCGATGAACGGATACAGCATGCCATAATAAGAGAGAATCTTTCCCGTAGCTGCCGGATCGTCCATGCCGATCGTTAAATCCGCCTGAAATTTCCGGGGTCTGATATAAGAAAAAAGAGAAAACAGCTCTTCTTTGCAAAGCGAGAACGCCTGCCGGAAGGTATCGCTTTGCAGAATCCCCCTATAGTATTCTATATTTTCCCATATTGTTTTTATTTTATCACAGATTCCGGTGAATGTGTACCAAATCTTTTGAAAGATTCTCTGAATCTGCTTTATCTTTCCATTCAGTTTCTCTTTGAGCGGAATCTTCTGCTTTTCGGATTCCGGTTCCAGGGCAGGTTCCGGACCCTGAACGGATTCCTGTCTCCGGTCTGTTCCCGGCTCCGACGCGGCGCTCTCCATGCTCCCGCCAGTTCCTGCGCTTTCGATGTGCTCTTTGTTCCCGGCAGCCGGCGCTCTTTCCGGCCGCTCCCCGCTTCCGGCAGCCGGCGCTTTTTCCGGGCCTTCTTCACGCTTATCCTCCGGCGCGCTCTCTGCGCTTTTCCTGCCTGACGCCTTTCTGCCGCTCTTTTTTTTCTGTTTCGGCGGCAGCCGGAACACAGTGAACAGGAAGATCCGCGCCCTGACACAGACATCCGCCGGATATTGTATTCTGACATCGAGCAGATGCAGCAGCCATGTGATTTTCGCGCTGGCTTCTACCGGCGGCGCGCCTTCTTCCTCCGTCCGTCCGGCTTCTATCCGATAGCGCACCGGCACGAAAAGCACGAGCAGAAGGCAGACGAGCAGAACCGCGAGCAATGTTCCCACGATGATTCCTGTTATTTTTAAAATCAGCAACAATATATGTAACATCGCTCAATCATGCCTTTCCTGCTGTCTGAGTTTCCGGAAACAGATACCGCTTCAAATCGGCATCCCCGTTCCGGGTTACCGCCTCCTGTGTGATCCGGCAGACCAGTCCGACCGCTTCCTCATAATTTCCCGCAATACCGACGATATAAGGTATATTTTCTTTTCGGTGGTAGTAAGGCTGTTCCAGCAGGATGCTGTGGCAGATTTCAAGCTGGTCGCTGCCGGATGCCAGGAGAATCACGAATATCTTCAACTGCTTTGCATGGCGTCTCAATTTTCTCTTGATTTTATTTGGATTCTTAATCGTATCGCCGACATACAGATTCTGATAAAATTTCATGGATACCTCATTTCTGAACAGGCGCGGTCGCTTTCTCCAGCCAGTCCCGCTCTTCCTCGTTCAAATAAGGGCTCACTTTTTCATAAACGGCTTTATGATAGGCATTCAGCCGCTGAATATCCACTTCCTGCATATAGGAAGGTTCAATGGCGCAAAGGTCGATCGGCACATAGGTCAGCGTATCAAAATACATGAACTGGCCGTCTCCGTTCTTTTCCCCGTTCTTAGCCACGATAATATTCTCCGTGCGGATGCCGTGGCTTCCTTCCTTATATACGCCCGGCTCATTGGAAATGACCATGCCGGCCTCGATAACGGCCTCTTTCATCGTATCCGTGTACCGCCATCTGATATTCTGCGGGCCTTCGTGAACATTCAAAATATAGCCGACGCCGTGCCCGGTACCGCATTTATAATCGATGTTCAGATTCCAGACAGCCTCTCTTGCCAGAATATCCAGATTTCTGCCCGTACATCCATACAAAAATCTGGCCGCCGTAAGCCGGAGCATACCGACCGCTACCGCCGTAAAGTGTTTTTTAATCTCATCGCTGATCTCGCCGAGCACGATCGTCCTCGTCACATCCGTCGTACCGCCCATATACTGGCCGCCGGAATCCACGAGAAGCATTCCCTCGGCTTTCAACTCTTTATTATCCGTCTCGGTCGCTTCATAATGCATCATCGCCGCATTTTCTTTATAGCCGCTGATCGTCGGAAAAGATAAATCAAGAAAGCCGTCGGCTTCTCTTCTCAGGTTATCCAGATACATTGCCGCCGAATATTCGTTCATCGGTATTTTGCCGATATTGGTCTTCAGCCAGTAAATAAATTTTGTCAGCGCGGCGCTGTCCTTCAGATATACTTCTTCCATATGGGACAACTCCACCGGATTCTTTACCGCTTTCAGTTTTTCAGTCGGATTGGCATCCGCTGCGAGCTCCGTCTGCTCCCGCAGGATCCGGTACAGCGCATAGCTGGCATTGTCTTCGTCGAACAATACTTTTTCCGCCGTTACCGTTCTTAGGAACGGTGTGATCTCATCATAATCCTTTAATGTAATTCCATATTTTGCAGCATAGGCGCGAAGCTCGCCGCTGACCGCTTTATCCTGAAGGAACAGCCAGGCTTCGGTCATCGTAAAAAAGCCATAGGATAAGGCTACCGGATTGTAAGCGACATCTTTTCCACGGATATTCAAAAGCCACATCAGATCATCCAGCTTCGCAAGCAGGTGTGCCGTACAATTCTGTTCCTTCATTTTTTCCCTGACCTGCGCGATCTTCTGCGCCGCGCTCAGGCCGCAGATCTCTTCGGGAAGCACCGAAACGGGATTCCCCGGCATCTCTGGTCTGTCCTCCCATAAATCGCCCGCAATATCCTTTTCATAGCGGAATACGATTTTTTTGTCCTGCAGGGCCTTTTCCAGCTTTTTGCCGTAAGAAGCGGTAACGACCCTTCCGTCAAAGCCAAGCGCCTCTTTTTCCCGCATATGCTGCGCGAGATATTCCGGAATCGTCGGCACGCCCTCTTCCTGCATCCGGAACAGCTTGATGCCGCTTCCGCTCAATTCTTTTTCCGCCTGGATAAAATACCGCCCGTCCGTCCAGAGGCCCGCTTCCGTCCGTCCAACGACCAGCGAACCGTTAGAACCCGTAAAACCGGAAAAATATTCCCGCAACTTAAAAAAATCACTGACATACTCCGAATTATGATAATCCGCCGTCGGAATCAGATAGTAATCTATCTTCTCTTCCTCCATCTTTTCCTGCAGCATTTTGATTCTTTCTTTTACTTCCATGTTACCGTCCCTCCCTGCTCTTTATGATACCGACCGCTCTGGAGGTGCCGATTCTGCCGCACCCTGCTTCCAGGAACGCTTCCATTTCTTCTAGCGTGGAAATGCCGCCCGCCGCTTTGATCTTCACATCCGGCCCGATATGCTGTTTCATCAGGCGGACGTCTTCGAGCGTCGCCCCGCCTGTGCCAAATCCGGTAGAGGTTTTGATATAATCCGCCTTTGCATTCGTCACCGCACGGCACATGGCGATTTTTTCTTCCTCTGTCAGATAACAGGTCTCGATGATCACTTTTAAGACACGGCCCCTGCATGCTTCTTTTACCGCACGGATTTCCGCTTCCGCTTTATCGTAAAGCCTGTTCTTGACATCGCCGATATTGATGACCATATCGATTTCATCAGCGCCATCCCTTACCGCCTGTTCCGTCTCCGCTGCTTTGGCCGCCGTTGTCTGGTAACCGAGCGGAAAGCCGATCACGGTACAGATTTTCAGTTCGCTGCCGTAAGTATCATGAATCCTTTTCACATAGGAAGGCGGCACACAGACGGAAGCCGTCTGATACAGGATCGCGTCATCGCACAGCTCCACAATATCCTCCCAGGCCGCGAACGCCTTCAGCAGCGTATGATCCACATGTTTCAATATTTCCTGAATATTCATTCCTTATAATATCCTTTCCTTATAAATGAAATTGATACATCTATAGTTAGCGACATTAGAAATTGCCTTTTCGGACTTGTAAAAGCTTACCTATATGGCTTTTGCAAGAGCCGGAAAGAGCAATTTGTTATGCCGCTTACTATAATATATTAATACCTTTTCGCTTCCTTCGCAACCTCATTCAAATTGTGTAATATGTTAAAACTTTCTAAAATTTTCAAACATTATTTTTTTGGAGGGATTTTCATGCTATAATAAATGTAAGTTGTCAATTCTACTCTCTATATATTGCCAGGTATTGTTTGACAACTAACATTGTAAGTTGTCAATCCTGCTCTATGTATATTGCCGGGTATTGTTTGACAACTAACATTGTAAGTTGTCAATCCTGCTCTATGTATATTGCCGGGTATTGTTTGACAACTAACATTGTAAGTTGTCAATTCTGCTCTATGTATATTGCCGGGTATTGTTTGACAACTTATGTCATAAGAATCGTAAACGGTTCTTGCAATACCCATCAGGATATTCTCTGATAACTTATATCTATCATGTCACACATTCACCACTATTTTGAAAGGAGGCCTATCTCATGTATACCATGGATCATAACAGCTATTCGGAAATTACACCCGAAATATTCCGCCTCGCTAATATGGGCAAGGAGGCGGATATCATCGATACGGAACTGTTCACGAAATACGACGTGAAACGCGGACTGCGCGATCTGAATGGAAAAGGTGTTCTGGCCGGGCTCACGCATATCTCTGATGTGCGGGCGAACAAAATTGTAGACGGCGTTCAGGTTCCCACCCACGGACGGCTCTTTTACAGGGGCTATGATGTCAAAGACCTCGTAAACGGTTTCGATAAGAACAGCAATTTCGGATACGAAGAAGTCACTTATTTACTGCTTTTCAACAAGCTTCCGGATGCAAAGGAACTGGAAACGTTCAAATCGCTCTTAGCCGGCTATCGTTCTCTTCCGACCAGTTTCGTGCGCGATATTATCATGAAGGCGCCGAGCAACGATATGATGAATACCCTGGCGAGAAGCGTTCTGACGCTGTACTCTTACGATGACAGGGCAGACGACACTTCCCTTCCGAACGTGCTCAGACAATGTTTACAGCTCATCAGTCTCTTTCCCATGCTTTCTATCTACGGATATCAGGCATACAGCCACTATCACGATGGGAAAAGTTTATTTATTCACCAGCCTATTGCGGAATTATCCACGGCGGAGAATATTTTACATATTCTGCGGCCTGACAGTAAATATACGCCGCTGGAAGCGAAGATTCTCGATATCGCCCTCGTCCTTCATATGGAACATGGCGGCGGCAACAATTCCACTTTTACGACCCATGTCGTCACCTCTTCCCTGACCGATACCTATTCGGTCATCGCGGCGGCAATCGGTTCCTTAAAAGGGCCGCGGCACGGCGGGGCCAACATCAAGGTCGTTCAGATGTTCGACGATATGAAGCATCAGGTCGCGGACTGGACGGACGAGGAACAGGTCAGCAATTACCTCGCGAAACTGCTGCATAAGGACGCGTTTGACCATGCCGGGCTCATTTACGGCGTCGGCCACGCCGTTTATTCCAAATCGGACCCAAGAGCCGTTATCTTCAAATCCTTCGTAGAAAAACTGTCCGAGGAAAAAGGGCTTCAGGAAGAATTTGCGCTCTACTCCCTTGTAGAACGTCTGGCTCCCGAAGTCATCGCCAAAGAACGGCAGATCTATAAGGGCGTCAGCATCAACGTAGACTTCTATTCCGGCTTCGTTTACCGGATGTTAAATCTTCCGCTGGAACTGTATACGCCGATTTTTGCGATTGCGAGAATCGCCGGATGGAGCGCGCACCGGATGGAAGAGCTTGCAAACAACGGAAAGATCATCCGTCCCGCCTACAAAGCGATCAGCGAGGACAAAACCTACATTCCGATGGAAAACCGCTGAGAAATACGGAAAGCAGCGAAAAACAAAAAGCAGAATGGCTCGCTAGAGACATTCTGCCGGGAATGACTCAGATTTTCTCAGGCGGCGCTTTTTCACGCCTTAGAAAATCTTCATTACCTCCTAGCGGGGATACTTCAAAAACTTTTTCAGCGCCTTATTGATAAATACCGCATAGACCACGATTGCCGCCGCAAAAGCACAGCTCGAAACAGCCGCGATAATGGACGACTGTGCGGTAATGTCATTTACGATATTCGCGACGCCGGCAAGCATAATGACCGCGCCGATGATAATCAGCTTTAAATACAGATAATTGATGAATCCCTCTTTATCGCGCAGCGCGCTCTCATCTGCCCCTTTATTCATGACAACGTTGTTAACGATCTTCCCTTTCGTTTTCATGACGATTCCGGTATATACCAGATATCCTCCGCCGATGATACATAATAAATCAATGAAATTGTACACTGCTAATCCTGCTCCTTTCTCCTTATCCTCTGTCTGGGCATTTATGAAATGCCCAAAATCTTCTCTACCGCCTGTTTCATTTCATCTTTCTCACAGACCATATCATGTACGACCGGCGCCGTCCGGATCTCCTCGATCGCATTCGGCACCTCTACCCTGGCCAGCGCGGAAAGCTCATCGACCAGTTCCAAATCCGTCATACTGTCATATCTGGAATCGATCGCATTCATAACACTTCTCGTAAACTTGAACGGACTCGCCGTCGATGCGATGACCGTCTTCCGTTCATCCCCCGTCTCTTCCTTATATTTCTGACAGACTGCGCTCGCGACTGCCGTATGAGTATCGATTACATAGCCCGTTTTTTCATACAATTGCCTGATTCTGGCCGCGGTCTCCTGCCCGCTCGCATAATTTCCATAAAAATCCGCCAGCCGTCCGCTCATTTCCTCTGTGATCCGATACTGTCCGGTCCGCGACAGGGCTTCCATTAATTCCGCATTTTTCTTCGCGTCGTCTCCGGCGATCCGGTAAATCAGGCGTTCCAGATTGCTCGAAATCAAAATATCCATGGAAGGCGAGCTTGTCAGCATAAATTCCCGGTTCCGGTCATAGCTTCCGGTACGGAAAAAATCATACAGCACTTTGTTTTCATTGGACGCACAGATCAGCTTCGCGATCGGCACGCCCATATTTTTGGCATAAAAAGCGGCCAGGATATTGCCAAAATTCCCGGTCGGAACGACCACATTGATCTCTTCCCCATCCGTTATTTTTTCATTCTGCAGAAGCTTTGCATAAGCGTATACATAATACACGATCTGCGGCACGAGGCGGCCGATATTGATAGAGTTGGCGGAGGAAAAACGGAAACCCTTCCGAAGCATGATCCGCTCCAGCTCCTTATCGGCAAAAAGCTTTTTCACGCCGGTCTGGGCATCATCGAAATTCCCGTGGATTCCGATCACAAAAGTATTCTTTCCCTTCTGCGTTACCATCTGCTTTTCCTGAATCGGGCTTACGCCGTTTTTGGGATAAAAGACGATGATCTTCGTTCCCTCCACATCCGCAAAACCTGCAAGCGCCGCTTTTCCGGTATCTCCTGAGGTAGCTGTTAAAATAACGATTTCCTCTTTCACATGATTTTTCTTCGCCGACACGGTCATCAGATGCGGCAGGATCGACAGCGCCATATCCTTAAATGCGATCGTCGCACCGTGGAACAGCTCCAGATAATAAGCATTATCAGCCTCTACGAGCGGCGCGATTTCTTCCACATCGAATTTGGAATCATAAGCCCTGTCAATACAGCCCTTCAATTCCTCCTCCGTAAAATCGGTCAGGAACAGCTTCATGACCTCATAGGCGATCTCCTGATATTTCATACCCGCCAGTTCTTTTAAAGACCTGTCGAGAGGCGGAATCCGCTCCGGCACAAAAAGCCCGCCGTCCCCGGACAGTCCCTTTAGGACCGCCTGTGAAGCCGATACCTTCTTTTCCCCATTTCTCGTGCTCTTATACATAACTTCCATTTTATCTATATCCTTTCTTCTGTCTGTGGCTCCCGTCTTCTTCTTTCATCACTATGTATCTCTTCTCCCCATAATATCCATATCCTGCGTATGCGCATACAATTAGATTATAACACTATCCTGCGGCCATGGCAATCTGGATTTACAGGAAAAACTCGTGGTTTCCATAGGAAAAAAGTCTGGTCAGCTTCTGGTCGAACCACTTGATTTTCGTGGAATCCGCCTTCTGTCTGGCACAGAAATACAAGGCTCCCTGAGAGATATCTTCCCCATAGAGCGCCCGCTCCACTGCTTCATAAGTTCCCTGGCTGACCGTAACATTCTGGAAACGCCCGTCCACCGTCGGACTGAACTGAGCCACGCCCTGCTCCTTCTGCATGACCACCTCCGTCACCGTATCCGGAAAATTTTTACTGTTGACGCGGTTCAGCACAACGTTCGCCACGAGCAGTTTCCCATCGGAGTCCTCGCCCCCGGCTTCCGCCTCGACGATCCGCAGCAGCGCGTCGTAATCCTGTTCGGACAGATTGTATTTCATGGTCTTTTCCAGCACTTCATAATCCACGACCCGCTGCCCGGACGCCACACAGGCGACTACCTCTAAAAAGCTCTTCCGGTCCTCTTCCTGAGCCACCGTCAGATATTCCATCCGAAACGCCTGCGTCGCCGCGATCCGGTTCAGTTTAAGCCCCTTTAAACACACCCATGCGGTAAAAAAAATCATACTCATCAAAAGTAACCTTGTCAGACACCTCTTATACATATCATATTTCTCCTCAATTTCCATCTATAACTTGTCTCTTAACATATCTGTAATATTTTATACAGAAATCCGGAAAAATATGTTATACTAATTCCAATATTAAGAAATATCCCTAAAGATTGGAGATTTACGATGCCGCAGTTACCCGGTGTTTATCAGGCAAAAAAGAAAAACGGCACAATTTATTACCGTTCTTCTTTAACTTATCGCGCAAAACATATCAGCCTTGGCGGCTATGACTCGATGGAGGCCGCGCACGAAGCCTATCTGCTCGCGAACCGCCTCCTTCGGGAGCGGTCCGTGACGATCGGCCATTATCATGCAGACTCCGTTCTTTTTTTTGAAAAATGGGTCTCCCTGATCAATTTCCGGGACAACGGCATTTATTTTTCCAACCCGATTTATATACGTCCCTCTTTTTTTTATTATTATTTTTCCCCCTCCCATTTTTTCATCTTCGACAGGGATGATTTGTTTTACTATTCCAATCACAAAATTTCCTGCCGGGGCGGGCATTATTTCGTCGCCGATTACGGGATGCAGATCAACATCATGAACCGCTACGGCATCAAAAACTATGCCGTGCTGAATAAGGACTATCGTTTCATCAATGGAAATACCAACGATTACCGCTATGAAAATATCGAAATCCTGAATGCCTACCACGGCGTTTCCTCTTTTTTCCAAAACGGCAGACTCTTCTATAAGACAAAGATCCATATCAGAGGAAATTATACGGTGGGCGTCTATCAAACGGAGGAAGAGGCGGCCATCGCCTATAATAAGGCTATTGACTGCCTGAAAAAAGCCGGCGTAAAGAAAGCGTATACTCCAAATTACATGGAAAGTATGTCGCCTTCCGCTTACGCCGACCTTTACACCGCCGTTCATATCTCGCCCAGGATAACGCATTATCTGTCCGAATAATCGACAAAACAAAGATTCAGGCTGGCATCCCCTGTCACGCCGTTCAGCACGCCCGTCGTCGTATACTGCCACATCGCGAACTGATACGGATAGTCGGGGACAGCCTGCTCCTGGGAAAGCCATACGTCGTAGTCCTGAAGCTTCGTCAAATCGATATTTTTAATCAGCCATTCTTTATTTCCATAGACCATCGGCACATAGCCTGCCGTCTGCATTCCGCTTAAAAAGGTAACGGCAATCGAAGTCTTGTCATCCCTCGAAAGCCCGTCGATACGCGCCGTATCATTCGCCACATTCTCCATATCATAGGCCACCGGATATGTGATGTGCGCCCTGTACGGCTCCAGATTCTGTATGACAAAATTCACTTCCTGTATGACCTCGTCCTGCGTGACCGCCTGCGAGTAGAAATAGACGCCGATATCCAGCCCCGCTTCGACCGCCGCTTCCATATTCTCCACAAAATTATCATCCAGGGATAGCTGGCCGGTACTGTAGCCTCTCGCGCCGAGGCGCAGCATAACAAAATCGACCCCTGCCGCCTTTATGCCGTTAAAATTGACCTGGCCGTTATGCTTGGAAATATCGACGCCCACGCGGGAAATCTTTTTCCCGTTATCCGTATATTTCCGCAGATTCGCGCTTTCCGACAGATTCTTGAAATCATAGGTATTTTTCGTCAGATACGGGCTGATAAGCACCCATTCCTCTTTGCCGTCCGAAGTCTTTACGAGCGTATGTTTACCATCCGTAGCCGGGTCCTCCTGCACCACCTCTTCTTTGGCCTTTGTGCCGGCGTCCGTCCGGTCATCCTCACCGGAACCGCTTTGCGAGGCCGTATCCTGCTCTCCCGCCCGCAGCTTTTCCTCATCCTCTCCTCCTGCCGGATACATTCCCCAGAAGCTCAGATCCTCCGCGCGCAGCTTCTGCTCCTGCTCCGGCGCAGCCCTCTCCGGCTCCGCAGCCTCCTCCTCCTGCAGTACGACATCCGCCGCTGGCCCGCTTCTGTCCTTTTTGTTTTTATCATTGTTCTGCATAACGACGAACAGCAATACCAGCACAAAAGCGGATACGCCGATTATCATATAAAAAACGGAATGGCTGTTCGTACGTTTTCCATCATCTCCGGGTAATCTCATCTTAATCTCCATTTCTGAGCGACTTGTCGCGAAGAGGCGGCGAGAAATCCGCTTACTGCTTGCAGTATTGCGATTCTCCCGTCTGCCATCAAGGCTATTTGTTTTCACTCAGAAACAAATAGCCGGTTGAAAAATAAGCTATCAGGCTTATTTTTCAATACTAATCCTCCTATTCCCTCTTTCCTCTTATAATCAGGATGGCAAAAAAGCCTTCCATCGAGTATAATGTTGTCATGATAATGCTGTCATAAAAGGAAAGGAACAGAGATATTTTATCATGAAATGCTCCGGTTGACAACGTCTGCCGGAGTGGAAACCTTTTCCGGAAGGGCAGCCCGGTCAGAGGAAAGGAAAACGCCCATGCGGAAAACAGTATCGATACTCCTGCTTCTTATCATGCTCGTCCCGGTCCTGAACGGATGCGGCGTGAACGCGGAACCGGTTTCAAGAACAGGCTTTTATTTTGATACAGTCATACAAATCACCATTTACGATACGAAAAAAGAAGCGCATCTTGACGAATGTATGCGGCTGGCGGAGACCTACGAGAAAATGCTCAGCCCGACAATCGAGGGCTCCGATCTCTGGAAGATCAATCACAGCGGCGGCAAACCGGTCGTCGTTTCCGACGAGACCGCCGCGTTGTTGGAGACGGCGCTGTCTTACTGCGAAATGTCGAAGGGACGCATCGACCTGACGATGGAAACGGTCAGCGCCCTGTGGGATTTCCATACGGGCGGCCCAGGCCTGTCGGGGGAATCCGGCTCCGGCTCTGCCGGCACAGAAGGCCTTATTCCCGATGAGGCCGCCATTACGGAAGCCCTCTGCCATGTCGATTACCATAATCTGCTCCTGGACGGCAATACGGTCACACTGCTCGACCCGGAAAGCCGGATAAGCCTTGGTTTTATCGCAAAAGGCTATATCGCTGATAAACTGAAAGAATATCTGCTGTCTCAAAATATTCAAAGCGCCATCATCAATTTAGGCGGCAATCTGCTGGCTGTCGGCAGGAAGCCGGACGGCTCGCCCTTCCAATTCGGCATACAGACGCCTTTTGCGGCGCAGGGAACGCCGGCCGCCGTTCTTTCCGTCTCCGACCGATCCGCCGTTTCTTCCGGCGTCTATGAACGATACTTTTATCAGGACGATACGCTGTATCATCATATTCTGGATGTGTCGGACGGATATCCGGTGCGGAACACGCTTCTTGGCGTTACGATCCTTTCGGACTCCTCCACGATGGGCGACGCGCTCTCCACCACATGCTTCGTCCTCGGCCCCGACGAGGGGATGCGGCTTATCGAATCTTTAGAAAACGTGGAAGCGGTCTTTATCACGGACGATTACACCCTGCACTATTCGAGCGGCCTTATGCCGGCGGAATAATACAGGGCTTTTAAATTTTTCTATAATTCGATTTCTTCTCCCGGCTTTAAGATTTCAGCGCCTTTTGTGACAAATTTCCCGGCCTTTCGCGCGTCGAATAATCTTCCCGGCGCCATATGGACCGGGATCGTATGCTTTGCCTGTATCAGCTCCGCACACGCTATGGCTTCCTGCACGTTCATCGTAAAGATGCCGTCGATCGGCAGAAAAGCATAATCGATCTTCCTCTCCGCAAGTGTCTCCATCTGCTTTGTCCGCGCGGTATCGCCTGAAAAATAGAGGAGTACATCGTCCGCGGAAACAAGATAACCTACGCATTCTTCTTTCGGATGCTTTGCGTTATAAGCTTCCACAGCTTCTATTGTGATATCCTGTATCGTAAATTTCCGGTATTCGCCGTCCTTTAACGCATCCATATTCTGAATGACCTTACAGCCTTCCGCCCGCGCGGGCAGATCGATCCGGTTATGATCCGGATGCTGATGCGTCACCAGGATCAGATCCGCCGGCTCGTCATATCCATTGCCCTTATAAGGGTCTATATAAACGACCGTTCCTCTTTTTGAAATAAGCCGCAGGCTTCCATGCCCCTGATACAATAATTTTGCCATTTTTCTTTTTTCCGCCTTCCATTTATTTTTCTTCCGCTCCGCCGGCGAGTTCTTCTGCCATAGCGGCAACCCGGCTCGCATTGATCAGAAGCTGTTTCTTCTTGACCGTCCCTTTTTTCAGTCCTTTCATCACTTCGTTATAATCGGCCTTTGAACCGGGCATGAAAAGATCGCCGCCCGCCATGCACACGTTATACGCTTTCGCCGCCGGGTATTTACAGTCCGTCTCCGTCTTATAACGCGAAATGACCCAGTCCGTCATCACGATTCCTTTGAACCCATACTCCGCGCGGAGTATTTCTTCGATCAGGCCTCTATGCTCGCTCGTATGCACGCCGTTCACGAGATTATAAGAGGTCATGACCGCTTTCGGCTGGGAAATTTTCACCGCAATGCCGAAACCTTTCAGATAAATCTCACGGGCCGCCCTCTCGCTGATCCTGGAATTGTTCTGCGTACGGTTCCGCTCCTGATTGTTGAACGCATAATGCTTGATCGTCGTGCCGCAACGGGCAAACGACTGGACACCTCTTGTCATATAGCCCGCCATCATGCCGGATACGAGCGGATCCTCCGAAAAATATTCAAAGTTTCTGCCGCAGCGGATGCTCCTGTGGATATTCAGGGCCGGCGCCAGCCACAAATGCACGCCGAACCTGTTCATTTCAAAGCCTGCGATCTTACCGCATTCTTCGGCAAAATCGGTATTAAAGCTCTGGGCTATCGCCGTCCCGATCGGAAGCGCCGTCGCATACTGCTCGCAGATCTTATCCGTCCTTTTCGGCTTGTAAGCGATCCGGTTCATCAGCCATTTGACCGGCTCCGGCATAAAGTCCTCAAAGGATGCCGGTATGGCGGCGCCGATCGCATGAACCCCGCCGTTCTTATCGACCGCATATTTGGGCGCAATGCGGATTCCCGCCGGGCCGTCCGCCATCACCAGAGATTTCACACCGAAACGCTCCGCCTCAAGGGATGTCTGCCCTGCCGCGCCCGCGACGGTAAAGCCCGCGTTGCCGATGATGCTGGCGACGCCGTTCGCAGGGTCAAAAGCGCCGATATTCAATTTTACGATCTGGCTGGCCGGAAGTTTTTTCAGCTTCGGATTAATCACCGCTTTTTTCGTATAATCCACGGTTTCTGTTAAAACCGCATCCGGCTGCAGCGTGAGGACCGGCACATTTTCGGGAACGGGCGCTGCACCCAAAGCCCCTTCCTCACCCGCGCCCTTTGCTTCCGCCGGAACCTTATAATCCGTAAATCCCGGACTGCCCAGAACATTTTTAGCCCGCAGCACCGTGACCTCATCTTCCACCTTCACGACGCCTGCAGGGACCGTATCCGCGCTGCTGTTTCCCACGCGGAGCAGATAACTGCCCGCTTCCAGCAGATAACTTCCGCTCTCCATATCGTACGGGGCGATATCCTTCATGGAAAAAGAGATTTCGACGGTTTCTTCCTCTCCCGCTCCAAGAAGCCCCGTCTTTGTAAATCCCGCAAGCACCTGATACGGTTCGTCCAGCTTTCCTTCCGGAATCGAAACATAAAGTTGCACCACTTCTTTTGCCGCCCGGTTCCCACAGTTCTTCACGGCCGTCTCTACCGTCACGATATCCTTATCGAGACTCGCGCCCGATGCGCGGATTTCAAACTGCGAATAGGTCAGGCCGAAGCCAAAGGGAAACAGCGGCTTTTTGCGGACGCTGTCGAAATAGCGGTATCCCACATAGATACCTTCCCGGTAACAGGTGTCGTCCCGCTCCCCGAAACTGCCGATTGCCGGGTAATCCTCCCATGCGCTCCATGTTGTGGCGAGTTTGCCGGAAGGGCTTTGTTCCCCCAGCAGAATATCCGCCAGAATATGGCCGGTCTCCACGCCGAGCTGGGAGAGCACGAGGATATTTTTTACATCGGCCACCGGCGTTAAATCGACCACCCCGCCGGCATTGACGACCAGCATAAAATTCTCATACTTCTTATTACATGCCCGGATATCCCGTATTTCTGTTCCGGACAGGAAAATATCGCCTTTCTCCGGCACGCGGTCGCTTCCTTCCCCGGAAATGCGGGAAAGCACATAGAGTCCTGTATTTCCGGTTCCATTTAAGGGCAGTTTATACTCCGGCTCCTTCATGGAACGCCCCATCGCCATAAGCATCATATTCTGATGTTTCGCCCTGGCCTCCGCTTTTAAGGACGCGAGAAACCGGGCCTTTGCCTGTCCGCGGAGCCTGTCACAGGCATCCATCCATTTTTTCGTGGTAATCCGAAATCCTGCGTCTTCCAGCCCCTGCTCGACTGTCACAAAGAACCGGGAATTGACTTCGCCGGAACCCGTTCCCCCTTTGACCGTATTCCGCGCGCCGCTTCCATATACGGCGATGTCGCCCGCGCCGGAAAGCGGAAAATAACCGTCCTTTTTTAAAAGGACGGTGCATTCGGCTCCCATACTTCTTAAATATTGATTATGTCTGATTTCGTAATCGTTCATTGCGGTTCCTCCTGTCTTTTAATAATGATTATACCAGAAAAAGCCGGGATTGTCAGGTGTATCCCGGCAATTACAGGATAAACTTATAAAGCCGGGTCTTTAACAAATGTTACGAAAAGCCGGAAATGCTGAATTTATGATATTCAGGACAGATGCCGTACACTGTAACTCCCAAAATGCCTTTTGGTTCATTTTGGCTGAAACTACATAATTGCTTAAACTCCTCTGTCCCCAATGTCTGTTTCCAGAATCCGGGGACGTTCTGCATATTAGTTTCTATATCATCAACCAAAAGTAAAGTCTTTCGTAAAATCAAAAATCGAGGTCATTTTACTAAGAATGGATGAGAAAATATACCAATTTATGCCACGATATTCTATGATAAGGCAGGCAGAGCTTGCCACAGCAGAAAACCATCTGCCGCAAAAATGCATGAAAGTGGCGTAAATACAGCATTTTAAGGAGTTTTAGCATAATGATAAAAATACTTTTTATCTGCCACGGCAATAATGCTACAACAAGCTGAAAATGCTGAATTTATGGTATGTTTGGAAGTTTGGGAAGGCGTTTTACTGAGGATTTACTAAGAATGAAATTTTTGATAAGAAGTACTGGCACGACATAGATATA
>JAMPFK010000016.1 GCA_023664485.1 Bacteroides fragilis
CATCATAGTATAGGTTGTTCAACTTTTCTTGTCCACACTTATATACTAACACCATCATAGCCACGGTCCATTGCAAAAGTTGCCCTGCCAAACAGGGCAGCCCCCTGTTCCATGGCATCAAAGGTAATGGCATTGGCTGATTTATAATCCGTTTCGGCAGATGAGTGTATTCTGGAAAATATGCTGACCGGATGGTTACTGGTGGTAAGGACACAGGCTTCCGTGATGTGATAGCCTTTTTTGTAAACGCTTTTAGCTGAGGTGCTTTCCGAACCATCGCGGACAATGCCAAGCGCCTCAAATTGATGGCCGTCGGGTTTTACAACATCGCTGTCATCAATATGAATGACAGGGTCTGCGGGAACCCATTTTTTGACTGTTTGAAGGTAAGAGGCAGCCGCCTGCGCAGGAGTTCCCTTAGCAAGATGCCGGGAAAGCCGGTCAATAATATTTATCTTTTTAGAACGTTCGTGAAGCTGGTCAACGACATCGGTTAAAAGACAACTCCCGGATGCCAGCATACCGTAAGTGATATCTGCTGTAAATTTACGTTCGGGCTTTGATAACCGTCTGGAAATTTTATTAGTAAAAGTTAAAATTTTCCCGGCGGCTTGAAAACCGGAAACTCAAGCCAAAATAAAACTTGCATTTTCCCCTCCAATATGATAAATTATTACTGTTGCGGATAAGATGGTCCTCTGTTACAGAACGTATTAAGAACATCCAATTTTTGAAAGGAGCAAAGTTACAGAGATGAACGAGATTATTAAAGAGATTGAGGCCGCTCAGGTAAAAGAGAAGGTCGATGAATTCAGAGTAGGCGATACGGTCAAAGTCTACGGCAAGATCAAAGAGGGTAACCGCGAAAGAATCCAGATTTTTGAAGGAACTGTATTAAAGAGACAGGGCGGCAGCAACCGCGAGACTTTTACGGTGAGAAAATTATCGAACGGTATCGGCGTCGAGAAAACGTGGCCCCTTCATTCTCCGAATGTTGAGAAAATCGAAGTCGTAAGAAGAGGTAAGGTAAGACGTGCAAAATTGAACTATTTGAGACAGCGCGTTGGTAAGAAAGCGAAAGTAAAAGAACTGGTAAAATAAGAGTGAATGCGAACAGTTACCTTGAAGAAATTTAAGGTAGCTGTTTTTGTACTCTTTGAGAATACGTTGGAAAACGGCCGGAATACGAATGGAAGAGGGATGAAATGGCAAGAAGAAAAGGGCTGCATTTTTATCAGAAAGAAAGCAAAATAAATTCTTCGTTATTGAAGGATATTTTTGAAATGATGATGGGAACCCTTGTTGTCGTTTTTCTGGCGGTCGCGCTGACCTATTTTGTCGGCATGAGAACGAGCGTGATCGGAGATTCAATGGAACCGGCGCTGAGCAATGGGCAGGAAATCCTGATCAACCGTTTTTTGTATAAGTTATCCGCGCCAAAGAGAGGGGATGTCGTCGTTTTCCTTCCGAACGGAAACCAGAATACGCATTATTATGTAAAAAGAATTATTGCTCTGCCGGGGGAAACGATACAGATTTTGAACGGAAAGGTTTATATTGACGGAGAGCTTCTGGAAGAGGATGAGCGTTTTGATAAAATCATTGATCCGGGAATCGCCGGAAATGAAATAACGCTGGCCGGAAATGAATATTTTGTGCTGGGAGACGACCGGAACAGCAGCGAGGACAGCCGTTCCGGCAATATCGGGCCGATTGAAAAAAACAATATCATAGGCAAGGCATGGTTTCACTTGCAGGATGAAGAGGGCGAAATCGGGTTTATCGAATAGGGTAAGGGCGGAAAGAGGTGCGGTAAGGATGAATTATCAATGGTATCCTGGTCATATGATGAAAGCAAAGCGTATGATGCAGGAAAATATCAAATTAATCGATCTGGTGATTGAGCTTGTAGACGCAAGGATTCCTTTGAGCAGCCGCAACCCGGATATCGACGAGCTGGGAAAGAACAAAGCAAGACTGATCCTGCTCAACAAAGCCGATCTGGCGGACGATGCCTGTAATAAAGAGTGGGTCGCTTATTTTCAGGAAAAGGGCTTTCATGTACTGGAAATCAACGCAAGGTCCGGCGCCGGCATCAAAGGCGTTCAGGGAGCGGTCCGGGAGGCCTGCCGGGAAAAACGCGAAAGAGACAGGAAAAAAGGGATCGTGAACAGGCCGGTGCGCGCTATCGTTGTCGGCATTCCGAATGTGGGGAAATCCACTTTTATCAATTCCATAGCGGGCAGGGCGTGTGCAAAGACCGGAAATAAGCCGGGGGTTACCAGGGGAAAACAGTGGATCCGCCTGAACAGGGAGCTTGAACTGCTGGATACGCCGGGGATTTTGTGGCCCAGATTCGATAATCAGGAGGCAGGGAGGAATCTTGCCTTTATCGGATCCATGAACGATGAAATTTTGCAGAAGACAGAACTTGCGATAGACTTATTAGGCTGTTTGATGGTAAACTATAAAAAGGAGCTTACGGCGCGTTACCAGTGCCCGGAAGAAACGGGCACGCCGCTTCAGCTCTATGAGCATATCTGCGACAGCAGAAAATGCTATAAAAAAGGCGGGGAGATCGATTATGAGAAAGGCGCCCTGCTTTTACTGGATGATTTCAGGAACGGGAGAATCGGGCGGATCACAATAGAGAGGCCCGGAAAAACAGGATAATAGAATTGAGGTTATCGGTGTGATGAGAAAGGTATTACGGGAAATATTGAGCACCAGCTTATATCTTTTGGCGGTACTGTGTCTGGTCTATCTGGTCATTCATTTTGTCGGCCAGAGGACGCAGGTGAGCGGCAGCTCCATGGAGCCGAAGCTCAGCAACGAGGACAATCTGATCGTGGATAAAATTACCTACCGTTTTCGAGAGCCGGAGCGTTATGATATTATTGTATTTCCTTTTCAATATGAAGATAATACATTTTACATCAAGCGGATTATAGGGCTTCCGGGAGAGACCGTCCGAATTGACAGGGAAGGGAATATTTATATCGATGAAAAGCTTTTGGAAGAGGGCTATGGAAAAGAAGTGATGCAGGATCCGGGAAGGGCGTACGAGCCGATAGCGCTGGGGGCCGATGAGTATTTTGTCCTGGGGGATAACCGGAATAACAGCTCCGACAGCAGGGACGTATCGGTCGGGAACATAAAGCGTGATGCTATCATCGGCCGGGCATGGCTCAGAATATGGCCGCTCGACAAATTTGGATTTATTAAGCACAGATAGCCGGGGGAGATGGATATGGCGGAATCGATTCGGGAAATCAAAGAGAAATTGCAGGCAGCTGATTATAAAAGGCTGCCTGATTTATTTCAGCTTTACGAACAGGACGGCAGAAGCGGCGTCCGGCAGGAGGTGGAGAGGGCGAAGAAACGTCTGGCGGCCTGTGAAAAAGAACTGGCGCGCATAGAAGGGCTGAAACGGTATGAAAAAGAATATGCCGCTTACGGAAACATCTGCGGCATCGACGAGGCAGGAAGAGGGCCGCTGGCCGGCCCGGTTGTGGCGGGCGCCGTGATTTTGCCTGAAAATTGTGATATTTTATATATCAACGATTCCAAGAAACTATCCGAAAAAAAAAGAGAAGAGCTTTATGATATCATTATGGAAAAAGCAGTAGCGGTGGGAATCGGTTACAGTATGCCGGAGAGGATCGATGAGATTAATATTTTGCAGGCGACCTATGAGGCGATGCGGGAAGCGGTTTCCAAATTATCCGTTCCGCCGGATCTGCTGCTGAACGATGCCGTTACGATACCGCAGCTGTCCATAAAGCAGGTACCGATCATCAAAGGGGATGCCAGGAGCATATCCATCGGCGCGGCAAGCATTATGGCGAAAGTGACAAGGGACCGGCTGATGGTACAGTATGACAGCGTTTTTCCGGAATATGGATTTGCCTCCAACAAAGGCTACGGCGCGCAGGCGCATATTGAGGCTCTGAAAAAATTCGGTCCCTGTCCGATTCACAGGAAAACCTTTATTACACATTTCGTTTCATAAGCGGGGGAGCAGCATTGAACTTAGGAAATATTTTTCAGTCGAAAAATCCGGATACCAGACAGGTAAATGTACCGGGGACAGGCGGGACTGTTTCTGCCGGGGAAAGGAATTACCGGATACAGAGCGAAATCCGGAATATGGTGCCGGGGCAGACGATACAGGGTGAAGTGGTAGGAAAAGAGGGCAGCACGATACAGATCGCGCTGGATGGCGATACTGTCTTAACGGCCAGGCTGGAGCGGGAGCTGAATGTTGTGCTGGGCCAGAGTATGAGTTTTGAGGTAAAAACGAACAGCGGATCCCAGCTCCTTCTCGCGCCGCTTTATGCCAATATGGCGAATCAGGCGACGATTTTGAAGGCTTTGTCGGCGGCCGGGCTGCCAGAGAGCGCGGATAATATCCGTATGGTCTCGAATATGATGCAGGAGGGGATGCCGATCGACAGAGATTCGCTTGCCTATGTGAGCAGGCAGCTGATAGACTTTCCGGATGCGGATCCTTCTTCTATCATACAGATGATACGGCTGGGGCTTCCGGTTTCCGAGAGCAATATCGAGCAGTTTGAAGCCTATAAAAATTATGAACATCAGATCTTACAGAGCGCGGAGCAGATCATGGAAGAGATTCCACAGACCTTTCAGGAACTGCTTGCGGAAGGAAAGGATGCGGAAGCGGTTTCTTTTTATGAGCAGATTCTGAAAGCCTTTACCGGCGGCGGAGCGGCGGGCGCGGACGGACAGCCGGTCATTGGAGAGCAGGCAGGTGAAGCGGGAGCCGTGGACGGCGCCGCAGGCGGGAACGGCGGGGAAATCCTGCCGGAGGCCTTAGCCGGGACGTTTGAGAAAGCGGAGGCGGAAGTCCTGCCGGAGGCCGGGAAACTGCCGGATGGGGCGGAAGCCCTGAAGGGAGCGCCGGCGGAAATGGCGGAAGCGGCAAAGGGGGAGCAGGCAGAAACCGGGAAAAGGGCGGCAGTTTTACAGGAGAGCGAAGGCCGGGGGAATGTCGGACAGGAAGCAGTCCGGGAAGCGCCGGAGCGGGCGGAGCTGCCTCCCAGAGTATGGCAGAGGATCGGCGATATGTTTCAGAAACTTGGAGCGGATGAGACGCTTGCAAAACAGGTCGGAAGCGGCGGCTTTTCTCCCAAAGAGGCGCTCACACAGCTCCATGACCTGATTGCGGGGAATCCCCATACGATACGGGAAGGCTTTCAGGAGGATGTCAAAGAGCTTTTCGGAAGCAGAGAATTCCGGGAGCTGCTGGAAGCCGGCATGAAGAACGACTGGCTGATCAGGCCGGAGGAAGTAGCGGATAAGGAGAAGGTAGAACAGCTCTATGCCAGAATCCGGGAGCAGACGGCCAGAATCGAAGACGCCTTTCATATGGCGGGCAAGGCGGACAGCGCCGGCGCGAAAAGCGTTCAGAACCTGCAGAATAACGTGGATTTTATGAATCAGATGAACCACCTTTTTACCTATATACAGCTTCCGCTTAAAATGGCGGGAAACGAGGCGCACGGGGATTTATATGTTTATACGAATAAGAAGAGCCTTGCGAAAAAGGACGGGAATGTCAGCGCGCTCCTGCATCTGGATATGGAGCATTTGGGACCGCTGGATGTCTATGTCGCCATGCAGAAGAATCTGAATAAGGTCAGTACGAATTTCACCGTAAAAGATGAGGCGGCGCTCGATTTAATTGCCAGCCACATTCACATCCTCAACGAACGGCTGGAAAAGCGCGGATATTCCATGAAAGCGAATTTCCAGATCAGAGAGGACGGGGTAACGAATATGATGCGGGAAATCCTGGAACAGAATAAGAATATTTCCGTGCTGAGTAAAACGTCTTTTGATATGCGCGCATAGGGCAGAAAGAAAATCTGACGCTGGCGCCAATGGCGTTTTGCGAAGATTTTCTGCAGTTCGCGGAGCGAACTTTTTGTGCCTGAAAGAACGCCTGGAATGCGGCGTTCTTCCTGAATGTGGAGAAGCGATCCGGATAGAACCAGGGGGAAAAGGGATGCAGAAAAGAAAAGAAAATAAATTAAAACAGGCGATCGCGCTGGAGTTCGACCCTTCGGACGAGGCACCGCGGGTCATTGCCTCCGGGAAAGGCGCACTTGCGGAAAAAATCATAGAGAAGGCAAAAGAAGCGGACGTTCCGGTGCACCGCGACGATAAGCTGGCGGATACTTTGTCGAGACTGGAAATCGGCGAGATGATTCCGCCGGAGCTCTATGAGGTCGTGGCGGAGATTCTTGTCTTTGTGGATTCCATGGATAAGATCAAGGCAAAATTAGCCAATGCCAGAGGCTGAGGGAAAGGAAAGCGGATTGAACAGAAGAAGAGTCGGAGAAGAGCAGGAGGAGCACGCGTGCCGGTATCTCGTGGAGCGGGGTGTCCTGATCAGGGAGCGGAATTTTCGGTGCAGACAGGGGGAAATCGATATTATCGGGTACGAGAAGGGATATCTGGTGTTCTTTGAAGTAAAATACCGGAAGGACGGTTCCAGGGGAAGCGCGGCGGAGGCCGTCGGGCCTGGAAAGCAGCGGAAAATATGCAGGGTATCCGATTATTACCGGGCGCTGCACGGATACTCTCTGGATACGCCGGTCCGCTTTGATGTGATAGCGATTGACGGCAGCAGGATAGAATGGATTCAGAATGCCTTTCCCTACCGGGAAAGACAGGCTGGGAGAGGAAGTTTATGAAAGAAATCAGAAGAAAACCGAACGACCGGCGGATAAAACAGAATAGACAGGGCGATGCGGAGTATCTGACTTTTCCGCTTTTAGAGGGGACAGGGCTTGTCCGGCATCTTTTTTCGACCAGGCTGGGCGGTGTGAGCGCAGGCATTTTTTCTTCCATGAACCTCAGCTATACGCGGGGGGATGAAAAGGCGGCGGTGGATGAAAATTACCGCAGAATCGCCGCAATGCTGGGGTGCGAGCCTGCGGACATCGTCTGCTCCGACCAGACCCATACGACGAATATCCGGGCGGTGGATGAGAGGGATAGAGGGAAAGGCGTCCTGCGTCCGAAAGATTATACGGATATTGACGGGCTGATAACGAATACGCCCGGTATCGTCCTCGCAACTTTTTATGCGGATTGTGTGCCGCTTTTTTTTATTGATACGGAGAAAAAGGCGGTCGGCCTGTCCCATTCTGGCTGGCGGGGAACGGTCGGAAGGATAGGACAGAAGACGATAGAAGCGATGCAAAAAGCGTATGGAACAAGGCCGGAGGATGTGGCCGCGGCGATCGGCCCTTCCATCTGCCAGGACTGTTATGAGGTCAGCGAAGATGTGGCGGAGGCCTTTTACCGGGAATTCCATCGGCCGGGGCAGGGAGAAGCGCTTCTTTTCGCAAAGGGAAACGGAAAGTACCAGCTCGATTTGTGGCGGGCCAACCGGATCGTGTTGGAGGAAGCGGGAGTCCTTCCTGGAAAAATACAGGTGACGGATATCTGCACCTGCTGTAATCCCGATTATCTTTTTTCCCACAGGGCGAGCCGTGGAAAGCGTGGGAATTCAGGAGCATTTTTAGGACTTCTTCCGGTGAATTAGCAGGCGGGGTTCAGTAGAAATTTACGGAAAATATTTGCACAGTCAGCAGAAAAGAGATATGATAAGTTATTGAAAGAGCTTTTTGCCCTCCTTGGCGGGCTGAGCTGATATGGAGGATTACTATGCTGGAATTAAAAAATATTTCTTTTGAAGTTTCCGAAGAAGAGGACCAGAAAGAAATTGTCCGCGATATCAGCCTGACGGTGGAAAATCATAAATTCGTAGTGATTACGGGACCGAATGGCAGCGGCAAATCCACACTGGCCAAATTGATTGCGGGAATTGAACGGCCGACTTTTGGCCAGATTTTTCTGGATGGCGCCGATATCACGGAAAAAAGCATTACGGAGCGCGCCGTATTGGGCATCGGATACGCTTTTCAGCAGCCGGTGCGGTTCAAAGGGCTGGAGGTCCTCGACCTGCTTCGTATCGCATCGGGCAGACAATTATCCATTGCGGATGCCTGCGAATATCTTTCGGAAGTCGGCCTCTGCGCCAGAGATTATATCAAGCGGGAAGTCAACGCGAGCCTTTCCGGCGGCGAGCTGAAACGGATTGAAATTGCTACGGTCCTTGCCAGAGGGAGCAGGCTGTCCGTTTTCGACGAGCCTGAGGCAGGAATCGATTTATGGAGCTTTCAGAATCTGATTCAGGTTTTCGAGCGGATGCAGAAAAGAAATCAGGAAGGATCCATCGTTGTCATTTCCCATCAGGAACGCATCCTGAACATTGCGGATGAAATCGTCGTGGTCGCGGATGGACGGATTGCAGAGAGAGGGGCGAAGGAAAAGGTTCTGCCAGGGCTTCTTGGGACCTCTGCGGCAATGAATCTGTGTTCAGGGAAAGGAGCGGCGCAATGATAGATACAATACAAAAACGTCTTCTGGCGGAAGTTGCGGATTTACATCAGGTGCCGGAGGGCGCTTATAATATCCGGGCGAACGGGCAGATGGAGGCAAGGAATACAACGGCCAATATCGATATTGTGTCCAAGCAGGATGTGAGCGGCATCGATATCCATATCAAACCGGGGACAAAGAACGAGAGTGTTCATATCCCTGTCGTTTTGAGTCAGAGCGGCCTGAAGGAAATGGTCTATAATGATTTTTATGTTGGAGAGGGCGCCGATGTGATAATCGTTGCAGGCTGTGGCATTGATAACTGCGGCGGACAGGATTCGGAGCATGACGGCGTTCACCGTTTTTATCTCGGAAAAGACGCAAAGGTCAAATATGTGGAGAAGCATTATGGCTCCGGAAGCGGGAGCGGGAAGCGTATCTTGAATCCGGGTACGGAAGTTTATATGGAAGAGAACAGCTTCATGGAAATGGAAATGGTGCAGATCAGGGGCGTGGACTCTACGGCGCGGACGACGACGGCGAAACTGGAAGCCGGCGCCAGACTGATCGTCCGGGAAAGGCTGATGACTCATGAGGATCAGCAGGCGGTCAGCAGCTATGAAGTATTTTTAAATGGAGAAGGCGCCAGTGCGGATATTGTTTCCCGTTCGGTCGCGAGGGATACTTCCTGTCAGAAGTTCGATTCCCGTATCATCGGCAATGTTTCGTGCAGCGGCCATACGGAATGCGACGCAATTATCATGGACGATGCGAGAATACTGGCAATTCCGCAGCTTGAAGCCAACGATGTGGACGCGGCGCTGATTCATGAAGCGGCAATCGGCAAGATCGCCGGCGAGCAGATCATAAAACTGATGACGCTCGGCTTGACTGAAGCCGAAGCCGAAGAACAGATCATCAACGGATTTTTAAAGTAGAAAAACAGGGGAATGCCCATAATGGGCATTCCCCCGGCTGAAAATGCTGTGAGCCGTCAGAAATTCTTCTCATCTGCGATCTATTGACGTCCATCCCAACAGTAAGTACACAGTTTAGACGGCTCGATTCCGACCGAATCGATCATATCGTCCAAACGGTTGTAGCGCAGAGAAGTGAAATTCAGCTTCTCTCTTATCTTTTCCAGCATATCGCGATATTCCGCAGACTCCGGATCTGCATAAACGGTCAGATTCGGATATTTGTTGTCTGCCTCCATTTCCTGGATGACCTTACGGGCAATCAATTCCATTTCGGAAGTTGAACGTGAAAAATTCAAATATTTACAGCCGAATAACAGCGGCGGGCAGGCCGGACGGATATGCACTTCCTTTGCGCCGCTCTGGTATAAAAATTCCGTCGTTTCTCCAAGCTGCGTTCCCCGTACGATAGAATCGTCGATGAGCAGCAGGCTGCGGTCCTTGATAAGGTCGTGCACCGGAATCAGCTTCATTTTGGCGATGAGGTTCCGTCTGCTCTGAATCGTCGGCATGAAGGAACGGGGCCAGGTGGGCGTATATTTAATGAATGGTCTGGAAAAAGGAATTCCCGACTCATTCGCATAACCGATGGCATGGGCGGTGCCGGAATCCGGCACGCCGGCAACGATATCCGGCCGGGCATCATCTCTCTGCGCCAGCTTTGCGCCGCAGTTATAGCGCATCTGTTCTACGCTGATGCCCTCGTAAGAGGAAGAGGGATAGCCGTAATAGACCCACAGGAAAGTACAGATTTTCATTTCTTTTCCCGGCGCGGCTAACGTTTTTACGCCTTCCGGCGTAACGATGGCGATCTCGCCGGGGCCGAGCTCTTTTTCATCCTGATAGCCAAGATTCAGGTAAGCAAAGCTTTCAAAAGAAACACAGCAGCCGGAGGCTTTTTTTCCAATGACGAGGGGCGTACGTCCCAAACGGTCTCTGGCGGCATAAATGCCCCTGGGGGTCATGAGGAGCATCGTCATGGAGCCATCGACCAATTCCTGCGCATACTGCAGGCCCTCGATCAGATTTTCCCGTTGGTTGATAATGGCGGCAACAAGCTCTGTGGTGTTGATATCCCCGCCGCTCATTTCCAGAAAATGCGCGTGGCCGCTCCGGAAAAGCTGTTTGACAATTTCTTCTTTGTTATTGACCTTACCGACAGTGGTAATGGCATATGTACCGTGATGGGAACGTATGATCAGCGGCTGCGGTTCGTAATCGGAAATGCTGCCGATGCCCAGCGTGCCGCTCATTTTGTTGATATCTTTATCGAATTTGGTCCGGAAAGGCGCGTTTTCGATATTGTGAATGGCTCTGTCAAAACCTTTCTCTCTGCTGTAAACGGCCATGCCGGCACGCCTTGTTCCAAGATGGGAATGGTAGTCCGTACCAAAAAATAAATCAAATGTGCAGTCTTCCTTCGATGCAACGCCAAAAAATCCACCCATAATATTCTACTCCTGTTCTGTCTTTGCGCATAAGATGTTTTGTGATATTATTATAGTAAACGACATAACAAATTGAGCATTCCGTCTTTCACAAAAGCCATATATGCAAGCTTTTGTGAAGCCAAAATGGCAATTTCCAATGCCGTTAACTATAGTATATAAAAATTCAGGGCACAGAGCAATGGGATTTTGAAAAAACTGAAAGGGAAACGGTCCGTTATATATGATCTTTAAATGTAAGAACTGCGGCGGAAATACGGTTTATGAACCGTCAAGAAAAAGAATGTATTGTCCGCATTGTGAAAGCCTGGACAGCGAGAATATCGTTCAGGAGGGTTCTCTGATGCAGTGCGGGAACTGCGGCGCGCCGCTTGCGCCCGGCATGTATGCTTCTGCAGGCAGATGTGAACACTGCGGCAGTTATCTTGTTTACAATGAACGTATCGAGGGCGTTTATGAGCCGCATCTGATACTGCCTTTTAAAATCAACAGAGAGATGGCGGTGGAACGCCTTAATCAGGAGTTTCATAAAAAGACTTTTCTTCCTTCCGGCTTTCTCTCCCGGAAAAGTCTGGAAAAGCTGGAGGGGGTCTATGTTCCTTTCTGGCTGTACGATTATCGGGCCCATTATGATTTTGAAGGAGAGGGCACGCGGATAAGAAGCTGGCGCCAGGGGGATACGGAATATACAGAAACTTCCTATTACCATATCGTCAGGCAGATGGAGGCGGATTTTGATAAGGTTCCGGCAGACGCTTCCTTTGTGATGGACGACGGCGAAATGGATTTGATGGAGCCCTATGCCTATCAGGAACTGGAGGATTTCGATCCGAAATATATGTCCGGCTTCGACGGGGAGGTCTATAATCAGAGTGCGCCGGAACTGGAAGGACGCGCGCAGGCCAAGGTGCGGGATGCGTCGGAGTCATTGATGCAGCAGTCTCTTGCTCTGTATAACAGCATCCGGCCGGGACGCAGAAATCTGAATCTTGACAGGAACGGCGTCCGCTATGCGCTCATGCCGGTATGGATATATCTGTATCAGTATCAGGGAAAAACATGGCGGTTCCATGTGAACGGGCAGACCGGAAAAGTAATCGGGAAAACGCCGGTCTCCAAAGGAAAAGTACTTTTGTACGGCCTTACGACAATGGTTTCCGTAAGCGCGGTTTTTTACCTCATGATGGCGATTCTGGGAGCTGTCTGAAAGACGGGGCGGAAAAACTGTAAGAAAGGCATGGTTTGGAAATGAGAGAATATTTCAGATATTTCAGGTGGGTATTTATAACGATCGCCGTACTTGCGGCGGTACTTGCCGGGGTAAAGGGCGTAGAGAGGGCTGCGGCAGGGGGGCGTGAGCGGACGAATACGGAATGTGCGGCAGCGCGGAGAGTATTCGATTATGCGGATGTCCTCACGGACAAAGAAGAGAAAAAGCTGGAAACGCTGATCGCCGGCAGGGAGAGGCAGACGGGCTGTGATATTGTTCTCGTCACGCTTTGCGAATCACTGGAAGAATACGCGAGGGAAATCGAGCCGGAGGTGCCCTGTAATCAGTTCGTCAGAATTTTTGCGGAAGAATACTACAGAGAAAATAAATTCGGCTATAACAGACCGGGCGGAGACGGCGTGATTCTGGTCGATAACTGGTTCCGGGAAGCCGACGGACATATACATACATGGCTCTGGCCCTCCGGCATCGTGGAGGATACCTGTTCTTATGAGGATATCGACCGTCTTCTGGACGATGTATACCGCTATGTGGAGAACGACCCGTACCGCGCTTACAAGACCTATGTAAACGATTTTTACCGGGATATGACGGGCAGAAAGTTTTTGCATGTGAATCTTCCCGGATGGCTCCCGATCCTGGCAGGAATCATAGCGGCTGTTATTTTTATTCCCCTGAACTGGACGGCGGGAAGCGGCAGCCGGACGACGACGGCCGTTACCTATGTAAACGGCGGCAGGGAACATTTTGTGAATAAACAGGATATTTTTCTCAGAAAATCCGTCGTCAGACGCCATATCGAAACGAGCGGCGCAGGAGGAGGCCATGGCGGCGGCCACAGAAGCGGAGGAGGCGGCGGAAGCCACGGCGGCGGGGGCCATAGCCGCTGATGCCGGCGCGGAGATCTGCCTGCACTGCCGTTCATAAAAATATAAAAAACAACCCACATGACGGTATGGGTTGTTTTTTATGGAATCATTTATTTGTTTTCGCCGATAAATTGTTAATAGAAAGCTTTTAAGCCATTTTATTAACTGCCTGTGCTAAACGGGATACTTTCCTGGAAGCGGTATTCTTGTGAAATACGCCCTTTGAAGCGGCCTTATCAATCGTAGCGGTAGCAGCCAGCAACGCGGATTTTGCAGCTTCTTTGTCATTTGCGGCAATGGCAGCATTTACTTTCTTAACAGCAGTCTTAACGCCGGATTTGATAGCTTTATTCCTATCCGCTTTTGTTTTGTTTACTAAGATTCTCTTTTTTGCTGATTTGATATTAGCCAAGATGCACACCTCCTGTTATAATCGATTTTTATGGAGAGTGTCTCATTAATCCGGACACGGACGTTTTAATGGAAACACACAGCTATTATTGTAGAATAACTACTAATTTCTGTCAATACATATTTTGTACATTTTTGCGAAAACTAAAGCCATGCACTTTCCAACAAAAACAGGCGGTCTGCGTCCGCAGCACACCGCCGCTCCCACGCATATAATAGACTAAGGAAAGAAGAAACGAAGAAACGAGGACATGAGATATGAGTTGGTTTCAGGTCAGAACAGACCTGGCGTTAGAAGCCAGAGAAAGTATTGACGGGAAAGAAAACGAAATTCATGGAGTGAAAGTAGAAGAAGATTATGATGAGGAAAATGATGTGCATATTACGACGGTCACCATCGAAACAAAAAACGGTTCCCGCGCCATGGGCAAACCGATGGGAACCTATGTAACGCTGGAAGCGCCGGCTATGATCGAACCGGAAGAGGACTATCATCAGGAGATCTCGGATATCCTTGCGGGAGAAATCCGGAAATTATTAAACAAACCTGAGGAAGAACAGTCAATTCTCGTGGTAGGGCTCGGAAACCGGGACGTGACCGCAGATTCGCTCGGCCCTGATGTAGTCGATAATCTTTTTATCAACAGACATATTGTGATGGAATACGGCAAGGTTGCCTATAACTGTTCAAAGATGAACATGGTCAGCAGTTTGATACCGGGTGTTATGGCCAAAACGGGCATGGAGTCGGCGGAAATCATCCGGGGCGTCATCGAGCAGACGAATCCCGATCAGGTAATCGTTATCGACGCGCTGGCGGCGAGATCTACCAGACGGCTGAACCGTACTATTCAGATTACGAATACGGGAATTCATCCGGGGTCCGGCGTGGGAAACCACAGGAATGCACTGACGCAGGAAAGCCTGCAGGTCCCTGTTCTTGCAATCGGCGTGCCTACCGTAGTGGACGCGGCGACGATCGTGGGCGATGCCATCGGAGAGTATCCGAGCGCGCTTTCGGAGTTGAATAATATGTATGTTACGAGCAAAGACGTGGACTTTCAGATACAGCAGATCAGCCATATTTTATGTGATGCGCTGAATAAGGCGCTGGATATCTCGCTATCATGAGAACGCTCATTCCCTGCATATAATGAACAGTGGGGACGGTCTGATGACCCGGATGGGATGAAAAGGATACATGAAAAAAAGGCGGATATTTGGAAAGTGGAACGGTGAGATTCATATCGGACGCGGTATCCTGCGGATTCTGCTCCTTGTCCTGTGCGTAATGGCGGGAGCTGCATTTTTGCAGGAGCTTTATCATGGAGCGAAAGAGCGGGAAAAAGAAGACGGGGGCAGATTACAGGCATGGGTGGAGCAGTCTGTTCTGAATATCTGGACACCGGGACTTGCCGTATTGCAGACGGAGCGGCGGAAAATGGACTACGGCCTGATCGAGCAGTTCGTGCTGAAAAATGTTCCGGTTTTTCTGTACGGCATGGAGCAGCCGGAAGAATATGACAGGGATGCGCCGAAAGAAAGCGATTATATGGAGCTGCTTTTGCTGGAGGGCTCCGATGAAAACAGAAAGGGTATAGAGGAAGGCTCTCTGGAATATGGAGAAGATGCGATTCATCTGGATAAGAGCCTGGAGGAAGCTTTCCTGGCAGAAAATGGACTGGCTGGCGGGAACCGGACGGCGGACGAAGAGAAGCAGGAGGATGCCGG
The DNA here is from genome assembly GCA_023664485.1 of Bacteroides fragilis. Lineage (GTDB taxonomy): Bacteria > Bacillota > Clostridia > Lachnospirales > Lachnospiraceae > UBA3282. Next base: position 15,086 of record JAMPFK010000016.1, read on the forward strand.
GCTGCAGGGCCGGCAGGAAGATCCTGCCTTTCATGAAGTGGAGGAGCCGGTTTACCGTTATCAGTGGGAGAATCTGCAGGATTATACGGATCTGGTGAAAGCCTTTTACGCGATAGATTCCACGACGGCAGCAAGCGCGGAGCTATTGAATACGGAAAAACTGCTTTCCAGAGATATGCGGATGCAGGGAAGCGACGCCGGGCCGCAGATACTCGTTTATCATACCCATTCCCAGGAGGCGTTTGCGGATTCCATTCCCGGAGACGAATCTACGACGATCGTGGGGGCCGGGGAAAAACTGGCCCGGCTGCTGCATGACAAGTATGGTTACAATGTTTTGCATCTTACGGAAAGCTTCGATGCGGAATCGAGGGATTATGCGTACAGCAATTCGCTTCCGGTGCTCGAACAGCTGCTTGTGGAAAATCCGTCGATTGAAGTCGTGATCGACTTACATAGAGATGCGGTGCCGGAGGACAGAAGGCTCGTCACGGAACTGCAGGGCAGGCCTGCGGCGCAGTTCATGTTTTTTAACGGACTCAGCCGGACGGCAAGGAACGGCCCGATAGAATCGCTGGAGAATCCTTATCTGGATGATAATCTGGCTTTCTCTTTCCAGCTGCAGACGGCGAGCAACGAATACTATCCGGGCATCGCGAGAAGGATTTATCTGAAGGCATACCGTTACAACCTTCATTTGCGGCCGAAATCCATCCTCATCGAGCTGGGCGCCCAGAATAATACCGTGGAGGAGATCATGAACGCCGTAGATCCGCTGGCGCATATCATTCATCTGGTGCTCGTGGGAGAGGAGCCGAATGCGGATTAGGGCCGGATAAAAAAACATTGGACACAGCCCCTTATCTCTTATAAAATAGATTTGTACCGGCAGCAGCTGCAATGTGCCGATCTTCGAGGCGGACGGGACGAAGCAGACAGGCGCAGGATACGGGAGGATTTCATTAAGAGGGCCGTGCGGCCTGATTCAGAATAAGAAAGGCACGGAAGACTATGACAACAGTAGATCAGAGCAGAATCAGAAATTTCTGCATTGTGGCGCATATCGACCATGGAAAATCGACGCTGGCGGACCGTATCATCGAAAAGACCGGTCTGCTGACGAGCCGGGAGATGCAGGCGCAGGTGCTCGATAATATGGAACTGGAGCGGGAGCGCGGCATTACCATTAAAGCGCAGACGGTACGCATTGTCTATCAGGCAAAGGATGGGCAGGAGTATATTTTTAATTTGATCGATACTCCCGGCCATGTGGACTTTAATTATGAGGTCAGCCGGAGCCTTGCCGCCTGCGACGGCGCAATTCTCGTCGTGGACGCCGCGCAGGGAATCGAGGCGCAGACGCTGGCCAACGTATATCTTGCTCTGGATCATGATTTGGATGTTTTCCCCGTCATTAATAAGATCGATCTGCCGAGTGCGGATCCTGAGCGGGTGAAAAATGAGATAGAAGATGTGATCGGGATTGAAGCGCAGGACGCGCCTCTGATCTCTGCCAAGAACGGAATCGGCATCGAAGAAGTGCTGGAAGCCGTAGTAGCCAGGATCCCGGCTCCCGGAGGAAAGGCGGACAACCCTCTTTCGGCGCTGATTTTTGATTCCGTCTACGATTCCTATAAGGGTGTTATCGTATTCTGCCGCATTATGGAGGGTACGGTGCGCAAAGGCATGAATATTAAGATGATGGCGACAGGGGCGACCGCGGAAGTAGTGGAGGTCGGTTACTTTGGGCCGGGGCAGTTCATTCCCTGTGAAGAATTGTCCGCCGGCATGGTGGGCTATCTGACAGCCTCCATTAAAAACGTAAAGGATACGGCGGTAGGAGATACGATAACGGATGCTGTTAATCCCTGCGCGGAACCGCTGCCGGGATATAAAAAAGCCAATTCCATGGTATATTGCGGTATGTATCCGGCGGACGGCGCTAAATATCCCGACCTGCGGGACGCGCTGGAAAAGCTGAAGCTGAACGATGCTTCGTTAAACTATGAGCCGGAGACCTCCATTGCCCTTGGATTCGGTTTCCGCTGCGGTTTTCTGGGGCTTCTGCATCTGGAAATTATACAGGAGCGGCTGGAACGGGAATACAATCTGGATCTGGTCACGACCGCACCGGGTGTTATTTATCGTGTGCATAAGACGAACGGAGAAATGATCGAACTGACGAACCCGTCCAATCTGCCGGACCCGTCGGAAATCGATTATATGGAAGAGCCGGTCGTCGCGGCTGAAATTATGGTGACATCGGAATTCATCGGCCCGATCATGCAGCTCTGTCAGGAAAGGCGGGGGCGTTATGTCAGCACAGAGTATATCGAGGCTTCCAGGGCTTTGTTAAAATACGATTTACCTTTAAATGAGATTATCTATGACTTCTTTGACGCGCTGAAATCCCGTTCCAGAGGATACGCCTCTTTCGATTATGAATTGAAGGGATATGAAGCGTCAAAACTCGTGAAGCTGGATATTCTGATCAACCGGGAAGAGGTGGATGCGCTTTCTTTTATCGTCCACGCGGACAGCGCCTATGAGAGGGGCAGGAAAATGTGCGAAAAGCTGAAAGATGAAATTCCGCGGCACCTGTTCGAGATCCCGATTCAGGCGGCGGCAGGCGGTAAGATTATCGCCAGGGAGACGGTAAAAGCCATGCGCAAGGACGTGCTCGCCAAGTGCTATGGAGGCGATATTACCCGGAAAAAGAAACTTTTGGAGAAGCAGAAAGAAGGCAAGAAACGGATGCGCCAGATCGGCAATGTGGAGATTCCGCAGAGCGCCTTTATGAGCGTACTGAAGCTGGATGAAAATTAGAAAGGTATGTCCGCCATGCGTGAATTGAGCCTTTATCTTCATATACCGTTCTGCGCCCGGAAATGCCGGTACTGCGATTTCCTGTCCTATCCGGCTGCGGAGCGGGAGCAGGAAGAATACCTTGCATTGCTTTTGAAAGAAATAGAAGAACAGTCGTTCTTTTATAAAAAATACCGGGTGATATCCATTTTTATCGGCGGCGGCACGCCGTCCCTCTTGGAGGGGGATGCGGTAAAGAGGATATTCGAAGAATTAAATCGTGATTATACAATAGAAAAAGATTGCGAGATCACGCTCGAAGCGAATCCCGACAGCTTAGCGCCGCCGAAACTGGCGGCCTACAGACAGGCGGGAGTCAACCGCCTGAGCGTCGGCCTGCAGAGCGCGGACGACGAAGAGCTGAGGCGGCTGGGAAGAATCCATGATTACCGGACATTTTGCCGGGCCTATGAAGCGGCGCGCCGGGAGGGCTTTCAAAATATCAATATCGATCTGATGTCGGCGGTTCCCGGTCAGACCTCCGCCTCTTACCGGAAAACCTTAGAGCGGGTCCTTTCCCTGAAACCGGAGCATATTTCTGCATACAGCCTGATTTTGGAAGAGGGCACATGGTTTTATGAGCATCGGAAGGAACTGTCCTTTCCGACGGAGGACGAGGACAGGGAGCTGTATGAATTGACGGGCGAAATGCTCGCTTTATTTAATTACATCCGTTATGAAATATCCAATTATGCGAAAGCGGGTTATGAATGCAGGCATAATAAGGTCTACTGGAAAAGGGGAAATTATGCCGGTTTCGGTCTGGGAGCCGCTTCGATGGTCAATGATGTGCGCTGGAGCAACCGGCGGACGATGCGGGAATACCGGGAAGCGCTTTCAGCGGCGGATCCGGGGAACCTGAAAGAAGCGGTGGCCTTGCAGGAAACAGGCGCTTTGCGGGAAGCGCAGGAACTCATCGAGGCCCGCGCCCGGTTTGGAGAAAATGTACAGTATCTGAGCAGGCAGGAACAGATGGAAGAATTTATGTTTCTTGGCCTGCGCCTTACGGAGGGCGTCAGAAAACGGGATTTTCTGGATCGGTTCGGCGTTCCCATAGAGGATGTATACGGAGGAACGCTCGACAGGCTGCGGCGGGAGGGTCTTTTACGGGTCGATGATGCGGTCCGTCTGACGCCTTACGGATTCGATATCAGTAATTATGTTATGGCAAAATTCCTGTTTTAAAATTTCTGTTTTGAGTCGCTTCATATTGAATTTGTTTTCATAAATTTGTATAATATATCTGATATGACGGCGAAATGGGATACTTTTATTTCGTGGAAAGGCACTCGAACTGTCCCCAATTCATAGAATAGAGTAAATGACCTTTGGGGGCTTCTTTTGAAAACATTTAAACAACCGCTGACAGCGAAAGAAGAAGCCGCATACCTGCGCCAGCTGAAAGAAGGGAACAGCCGGCAAAGGCAGACCGCCAAAGAAATACTGGTTGAACGGAACCTTCGTCTGGTAGCGCATATCGCCAAAAAATATCAGAATGTCGATGAAGATATGGAAGACTTGATTTCTACGGGAACGATTGGACTGATCAAGGCGATAGATTCTTTTGATGCGGGAAAAGGAAAGCTCAGCACCTATGCTTCGAGATGTATCGATAACGAACTGCTGATGCTGCTGCGTGCCAAAAAGAAAACTTCCAGGGAAGTGTCTCTTTATGAGCCTATCGGGACGGATCGGGAAGGAAACGAGATCAGCCTGCTCGATATCATAGAGCAGGAGCAGTCCGATGTAATAGAACAGATGGAAGTGGAGGAACATTTAAAACGGTTGTCCGGGCTTTTGGAGGAAAAGCTGGATGAACGGGAAAAGGAGATATTGAAGCTGCGTTACGGGCTTATGGACGATCAGGAAGTGACACAGCGTGAAATTGGAAAAAATCTGGGGATTTCCAGAAGCTATGTTTCCAGAATTGAGAAAAGGGCTCTGGAGAAATTAAGGGAAGGGTTTGGATAATGAAAGACAGGGGGGATAAAGTCAGATGATCTTTGTAAAAAGTGATGATTTAAAGACTGGTATGCGGATTGCACGCCCAATTTATAACAAAAACGGCGTCCTGCTCTACGAAAGAAATTCAAAGCTGACAGTACAGGGAATGAACAGTATTAAAAATTTCGGCCTGCTCGGTATTTTCGTGCTGGAGCCGGCGGAACCCGTTCCGCCGATGACAAAAGACGATATCGAGTTCGAGCGGTTCCAGACAATGTGCGTTTTTTCCATTCAGGAAGAGCTGGACGGGATCATGCGGAATTCGCGGCAGGTTAAAATGCAGACGATTGCGGCGAATATCATCAGGAGCTATGGGCGTCTAGACAGGAAAATTACTTTTCAGCAGAATCTGCGCAGTAAAGAGGATTACTATTACAAGCATTCTCTGAATGTCGCGATTCTGTGCGCCATGATAGCTCATACGATGAAGGTGTCCGCATCGGAACAGCTCGATGTGGTGACGGCCGCGATCGTTCATGATATCGGCAAGCTGGCGGCGCCTAAGAGCCTTATGATGAAGGATAAATGGACGGAAGCGGAACGGGACCAGATGCGCAATGCCGAGGTGGCAGGGTTTCACAGGCTGGAACATGTATTCGCCGCGAATCCCAATATTAAACATATCTGCGTACAGGCGCAGAACAATCTGGATAATCTGCAGCGGGGCAGAGCGACGGACTTGAATAAACTGGCCACAGGCGCAAAAATCCTTTCTGTGGCGGAAATCTTCGATACGATGACGGCGGTGCAGCTCGACAGGGAACGGCAGTCCGAGATAGCGGCTTTTAAGCATCTGCGGCGGAATCCCCGGTATTTTGACGAAGCGGTGGTGAACGCGCTCAGCGGCTCCATCAAAATGCTCGTTCCGGGCGTCAGCGTGGAATTGAATACCGGAGCGAAAGGGCTCGTTCTCGTGGAAAATGAGAGAGATATCCTGAAGCCGCTCGTCTTAACCTTCAATGATAACAGAATTATCGATCTTGGCAACCGCGTATACGATGGCCATATCGAAATCGTGGATATCATGAAAACGATGGATAACCGTCATGTAATGAACATAGATATGCTGAAAAGGAATGGGATCGAGGTGGAAGAATCCGAGTACACGGATGCCGGCGGGAAGGATGCGGCGGAAGAATATGTTCCCGGTTCTTTTTAAAGAATACGGCGAGGAAGAAGGTTTTGAGCAATGCCATCGATTGTAGAGATTATGAGGACGGCTAAGGAGGCCGGCGCGTCGGACGTACATATCACGGTCGGAATACCGCCTAAAATGCGTGTGAACGGCAGTCTGGCCACAATGAACTATTCCAGGATGATGCCTGCGGATACGCTGGAAATCCTGTTGGAGATCATGACGGAAACACAGCGCGAGCGCTTTGAAGACCAGGGGGAATACGATATGTCGTTTTCGATTCCGGAGCTCGGACGTTACCGCGTAAATGCCTATAAACAGAGAGGCTCCGCCGCGCTGGCGCTTCGTCTTATCGGTACGCAGGTACCCTCGCCTGAGGTTCTGGGCGTACCGGAATCCGTCATGAACCTGTATGAAAGGAAAAAAGGGCTTGTTCTCGTTACCGGCCCTGCCGGAAGCGGCAAATCGACGACACTTGCGGCCATCGTCGATAAGATCAACAATAACAGGGACGTCCATGTGATTACGCTGGAGGATCCGATCGAGTACCTTCATCAGCACAGGAGGGCGATGGTGAACCAGCGCGAGATCGGTCTGGATTCCCAAAGCTATGCCAGCGCATTGCGCGCCGCGCTGCGTGAAGACCCCGACGTTATTCTGATCGGCGAAATGCGTGATCCTGAAACGATCGGCGCCGCCGTTACCGCGGCGGAAACGGGGCGTCTTGTTTTATCCGCCCTGCATACGACCGGCGCGGCGGATACGGTAGACCGCATTATCGACGTTTTCCCGCCTCACCTGAGGCAGCAGATCCGCATACGGTTCGCGAACGTTCTCGAAGCGGTCGTTTCCCAGCAGCTCATCCCGGCGATGGACGGCAGGGGGCGGGCGGCGGCCTTTGAGGTCATGCATGTAAACCATGAGGTCCGGAGCCTGATCCGGGAGGGCAGGCTGCGCCAGCTTACTTCCGTCATGCAGACGAACCATGAGACGGGTATGATCACGATGGATGAAAGCATCGCGCAGCTTTTTTACGAAGGAAAGATAGACAGGGAGATGGCGATCCGGTCCGCACAGGATCCGGACGGCATGCGGAATAAAATCTGAAAGTTGTCAGAAAATTTTTCTTGACAGCTTTTTTCTTTTTCATTATGATAGAGATATCTCATAAACCGGAGAAAAGTTTCCGGTATTCTTATTATCTGTAAATTCCGGCGTATCGCCGCAGTATTTTCAGAAACGATTACAAATGATCAGGAGGAAAAAAGATTGTTCAGTTCTATTATTGCCGGCACGATCCACGGCATCAGGAGCCATCTGATCCGCGTGGAAACAGACGTGTCCAGGGGCCTGCCCTGTTTTCAGATCGTCGGGCTGCCAGGCTCGGAGGTAAAAGAAGCGCGGGAACGGGTAAAAGTCGCGCTGAAAAATGCGGGAATACGGCTTCCGGCGATGTGCATCAATGTCAACCTGTCCCCGGCGGATCTGCGGAAGGAAGGTTCTCTGCTCGACCTGCCGGTAGCCATCGGTATTTTGGCGGCCTTACGGCAGCTTCCGCCTGAAAACGTTGAAAACACGCTGATTCTCGGAGAACTCGGCCTGAACGGGGAAGTGAAGCCGGTAAAGGGCGTGCTTCCCATAGTCAGGGAGGCGCAGCGCCAGGGCGTCGCCTGCTGTATCCTGCCAAAAGAAAATGAGATGGAAGGCGCGGTGGTGCAGGGAGTCCGGGCGGCAGGCGTTTCCAATATCCGGGAAGCCCTTGCCTTTTTCCAGGCGGAAAGGGAAGCGCGGGAAGAACTGATTCCGCCTGCCCGGATCGACGTCCATGCCCTTTTTGAAAAGGAAAAGAAGGAAAGCAGGCTGGATTTTGCGGATGTGCACGGCCAGCAGATGGTAAAAAGAGCAGCGGAGATAGCGGCCGCGGGCTTTCATCATCTGCTGATTACCGGTCCGCCCGGCTCCGGCAAGACGATGATCGCCCGGCGGATGCCCGCGATCCTGCCGCCTCTTTCCCTGGAGGAAAGCATGGAGGTCTCTGCTATTTACAGCATAGCCGGCCTGCTTCCGGCAAAAGAGGTTCTGATGACGGAGAGGCCCTTTCTCGCGCCCCACCATACCATAACCGGACAGGCGCTTGCGGGCGGGGGAAGAATACCCGCGCCGGGAATCGTTACGCTTGCCCACCGGGGTATTTTATTTCTCGACGAAATGCCGGAATTCCGGCGGGAAACGCTGGATATCCTGCGTCAGCCGCTGGAGGACAGGCGGATTCAGCTTGCGAGAAGCAGCGGGAATTATATTTATCCGGCGGATTTTATGCTGGTGGGCGCTATGAATCCATGCCCCTGTGGCTATTATCCGGATATGCAGAAATGCGCCTGTACGCCATGGGAAGTGCATCGGTATCTGGAACATATTTCAGGGCCGGTCCTCGACAGGATTGATATCTGCGTAGAAGCTCAGGCAGTAGCGGTCACTGATTTATCAACGCCTGTTATCCAGGAGAACAGCGAACAGATACGGGGGCGCGTGATGAAGGCAAGGCATCTGCAGCAGGAGCGTTTTGCCGGGACCGGACTGCGGTTCAATGCCGATATGGAAGCGAAGGATATTCAGAAATACTGCGCGTTAAAATCCGCCGACAAAAGACTGCTGGAACAGGTTTTCCGGAAGCTTGGCCTGACGGCAAGAAGCTATCACCGGATTCTGAAGGTGGCGCGTACGATCGCCGATCTGGCCGGGGAAAAGGAAATCGGGGAAGGTCACTTGACGGAGGCCCTGATGTACCGGGCGGCCGATTTTAAAAGAAGCGGAAAGGGAAAAGGAAAATGAAGAAAGGGATAAAAGAGGAACAGCTTTCTTATGCGCACTGGCTGTATAATGTGCCTGGCGTCGGCCGCAGGACCATTCAATACCTGCTTTCGGAAAAAGGGACGCCGGAGGCAGTCTACCGCTTACCGCACAGGGAGCTGGAACGTCTGTTTGCGGAAATTCCCGGCGGGCGGAAACTGGCGGAACGGATCAAGGACTCGAAGAAGAGCTGGGATGTCGCGGAAGCATATGAGCGGTTAGGAAAAAGCGGAATCCGGTTCACCTGTCTGGGGAACGGAACCTATCCGGAACGCCTTGCCCGGATTCCCGACGCGCCCTATGGGCTCTATTTCAGGGGAAGGCTTCCGGAACAGGACCGGCCGACGGCCGCGATAATCGGTGCGAGGAACTGTTCGGAATATGGCAGAAGGATGGCTCAGTATTTCGGCGGAACGCTGGCGGCGGCAGGCGTGCAGATCATCAGCGGCATGGCGAGAGGAATCGACGGGATTTCCCAAAGAGCGGCATTGGAAGCGGAGGGCTATTCGCTCGGCGTCCTGGGCTGCGGCGTGGACATTTGTTATCCTGCGGAAAACAGGGAATTATATGAAATGCTGTGCGGACGGGGCGGGCTCTGCTCGGAATATCCGCCCGGCACGGTGCCGCGCAACAGCCTTTTCCCGCCGCGTAACCGCATTATCAGCGGCCTGTCGGACGCCGTTCTCGTCATTGAAGCCAGGAATCGGAGCGGCACCCTGATTACCGTGGATATGGCGCTGGAACAGGGGCGGGAGGTCTACGCGCTGCCCGGCCGCGTGACAGATGCGCTGAGCGAGGGCTGTAACCGCCTGATCCAGCAGGGCGCGGAAATCGCTTTTTCGGCGGAGGATATGCTCCGCGGCCTGACAGGGCAGAATACGGGGGGCTCTGCGCCGGATGGAAGTATGCGCGGACAGGCTCTTTTATCCGATGTTCAGAAAGCGTTGTTAAAGGCATTGGAGGATACGCCGCAGTCTCCTGAAATGATAAAAGAACACATGTTACTGAATGGCGGAAAGGAATTGCCGCTGCAGGAGCTGATGAATCAGCTCGTGAAATTAAGCCTCCTGGGATATGCCAGACAGATTGGAAACAGCTATTTTGTGAAGGGATGAGATTTGCCGGGGACGGAAATCAATTTTGGGGCTTTATTGACAGAAACGGACAAAAAAGGGTATACTTGCATCGGGTCGGCAGATGTTAACGATATCGAAAGGAAGGCTGTATATGAAAAAGAGAAGACCGAGGGGAATTGGGATTCGTGTAAAAATTCTATTTCCGACAAGCATGGCGATTATTTTACTGTGTGTCGTTATGGGCATAAATTCTTATCTGCGCACAAAAGAAGGGCTGATCGCGATGGGCGTTGAGGAAGCGCAGATGGCGGCGGCCGTTTCCACAAAGGTAATCGATGCTGATCTGGTGGCGGAGCTGTCGGCGGAAAAAGTGGGAAGCGGGGAATATAACGTTTTGCTGAACGCTATGTACGGCGTTAAAGCGGATTGCGGGATACGGTATCTTTATACCCTGTATACGGATGGAAACAGAGTATATTATGGAGTCGATGCGGACGAAACGGAAAACAGGAACGATTTTGGAGCCGTTTTTGAGACGTCCTATCAGGAATTAAAACCCGTTTTTGAGGGCGGAATATATGTGCAGGATTACATCGATTCTACCGGGGACGGCGACCTGATCACCGCCTATGTACCCCTCATTGACAGCAACGGAAATGTCGCGGGAATTGTCGGCTGCGATTATGATGCGTCCGGCGTAGTGGAGCGTCTGCGGCTCGCTTTGGCACGGGTGGTTCAGATTTCCGGCGTCTGCCTTGCCATCGCTTTGCTCGTTTTGAATTGTATGGTGGGAAAAGTGATCAGACGGCTGCGTAAGGTGGACGGTAAGATTTATGAGCTGGTGCATAACGAGGGCGATCTGACGCAGACGCTGGATGTCCATACCGGCGACGAGATGGAAATGATCGCGGAAAATGTCAATGAACTGCTCCGGCATATACGGGATATCATGCTGAATATTTCAGGAAATTCGGAATTTTTGAAGGAATCCTCCCGTACGGTATCGAGCAAGCTTGCGAATGCCGAAACGGAGATTACCGGCGTTTCCTCCGCAATGGAGGAAATGAACGCCGCGATGGAGGAGTCCAGCGCTTCGTTGGATCAGATCAATGAGTCCATCAGGCAGATTTTTGAGTCGATAGAAAGTATTTATGAACAGGCCGAAAAAGGGAGCGCTTCTTCCAATGAAGTTATGAAAACGGCTTCGGAGATCTGTAACCGGGCCGTAGAAGAGAAACAGGAGGCGGTGCGCCAGGTCACGGATATGGCGTCGGCGGTCCGGCGGAAGATCGAGAAATCCAGGGATGTAGAGGAGATCAAAGAGCTTACGGCGAACATTATCAATATTACCGAGGAAACGAATCTCTTAGCCCTCAACGCGAGCATCGAAGCGGCGCGGGCCGGAGAGGCCGGAAGAGGTTTTGCGGTGGTCGCTGACGAAATCGGAAAGCTGGCGGCAAATTCCGCCGCCTCCGCGGCGAGGATCCAGAGTGTGACCGCGGCGGTGATTCAGGCGGTGGACGAGCTCGCGGCGGAAGCGGAGGAAATGCTGAACTTTATGAATAAGACCGCCATAGGCGGTTATGAAAAGCTGCTGGAGACCAGCAGGAGCTATCAGAACGATGTCGGAAACATGGATGAGATGATGCAGCGATTTGCGGTGGAAAGCGAACAGCTGAAAGTGAATATGGACGAGATCAGGACGGCTCTGGAAAGCGTGAAAACGGCGGTGGGTGAAAGTGCGCTGGGCGTAACGAACGTAACGGAGACGGCCGTAAGGCTGACAGGCAATGTGAGCGATATCGGAAAGGAAGCGGATTCTAATCTGGACATTGTCGATAAGCTGAACGGCGAAGTAGGGAAGTTCAGGCTGTGAACTGCGCCAAAAGACGGGCAGGCTATGTCCGGAAGCCTGTAGGCCATAGCCATATATCCCCTCACCGGCCGCACATTTTGCCGGATAATGCCGGAATATCGGATAAAAATTCAGAATTATGGGTTTTTTGATAAAATAATGATTGTGTAAAAATGTATATCAATGTATAATTATACTGAAATCGGAAGGAGGGCAGAGAAAAAGACAGAAATACGAAAAAGGAAGAATCACTTATTGATGAAGAAGGGAGTTACAAAATGGAGTATATCAAACTCATAGGTATTCTGATTATTGTTTTAGGTTTTACGCTGAAACTGGATGTTCTCGCAACGGTGCTGGTAGCCGGTATCGTCACGGGGCTGGTAGCCGGGCTGGATTTTATACATATTCTGGAAATCATCGGAGAGTCCTTTGTAAGCAACCGGCTTATGTCCATTTTCCTGATCATGTTTCCGGTCATCGCGATCATCGAAAGGTACGGCATGAAAGAAAGAGCGGCCTATCTGATCGGAAAGATCAGGAACGCTTCGGCCGGCAAGGTACTTTCGATCTGGATGGTAATCCGTTCGGTTGCGTCCGCGTTAAATATCCGTATCGGCGGCCATGTACAGTTTATCCGTCCGCTGATCCTGCCGATGACCGCGGCTGCTGCGGAGGCTTCCAAAGGAGGTAAGCTGACGGATAAGGAAGATGAGAAAGTAAAAGGGCTTTCGGCGGCAACGGAGAACTTCGGTAATTTCTTTGCACAGAACTGTTTCCCCGCCTCCTCCGGCGTCGTGCTGATACAATCGGGTCTTGCAATCGCCGGATACGAGGTTACGTTATCGTCGATCGCATCTTCTGCTATTTATGTGATGATTATTTCTGTTATCCTCACGATCATCCAGGTGTTATTGTTCGATAAAAAGGTGAAGGGAGGAAAGAAATCATGACAAATTTTTTAGGTGTTTATTTTCCGGAGTTTTTCTACGTTCTCTGCGGTCTGGTATGTTTTTTGACCGCATACCGCGCAAGGAAAAATGAGCAGGCCAGAATCGGGACGATGCTTTTCTGGGCGCTGACAGGCGTTATTTTCATGTTGGGTAAGGTCCTGCCGTCGGCGGCAGTGGGCGGCATGCTGGTCGTGATGGGCGTTCTGACCGTTACAAAGCAGGTAAAAGCCGGCAAATTCGTGGAATCGACGCCGGAATTCCGGAAGGCTTCCAGCGAAAAGATCGGTACGAAGATTTTCGCGCCGGCCATTACGGTGGGCCTGATCGCGCTGATTCTCTCTTTTGTGAAATATGATGTAATCAAGGATGGAGTGGCGACGCCGACGGCGCTGAACGGCGCGATCATGACGGGTGTTGCCTGCGTCATAGCGCTTATCCTGGCATTTGTTATCTGTAAACCGAAAGTATCCGATACCAAAGAGGATACGTCCCGTCTTTTGATGCAGGTCGGCGCGGCCTGTCTTTTACCGCAGCTGCTCGGCGCGCTGGGAAGCGTATTTTCCGAGGCAGGCGTGGGCGATGTGATTTCCGGCATGATTTCCTCTGTTGTACCGCAGGGAAATATCGTAATCGGCGTTATCATTTATGTGTTCGGCATGGTCATATTTACGATGATCATGGGCAATGCGTTTGCGGCTTTTACGGTCATTACGGCAGGAATCGGCGTTCCGTTCGTTATCGCGCAGGGCGGCAATCCGGCGATTATCGGAGCGCTCGGCATGACGGCGGGCTATTGCGGGACGCTGATGACGCCCATGGCGGCGAATTTCAACATCGTTCCCTGTGCGGTCCTGGAGACAAAAGATCCCAAATGGTCGATCATCAAGGCACAGGTGCCGATGGCGCTCATGATGATCGTCGTTCATATTATTTTAATGCTGGTAATCGGATTTTAAAAAGAGATAGAAAGGGATGGTCAGTATATGAAAATATTAGTTACCGGATTTGATCCATTTGGCGGAGAGCCAATCAACCCCGCGATCGAAACAGTGAAGAGACTGCCGGATGAAATTGCGGGCGCCGAAATTATCAAACTGGAGATCCCGACGGTCTGCCATAAGTCCCTCAGGGTAATCGATGAAGCGATTGCAGAATACGATCCGGACGTTGTCCTGTCCATCGGACAGGCAGGCGGACGAACGGATATTACCGTGGAACGGGTGGGCATTAACGTAGACGACTGCCGGATTCCGGATAATGAAGGGAATCAGATCATTGATGAGCCCGTTTATCCGGACGGGCCGGACGCATATCTGGTGAAGGTGCCGATCAAGGCCATGGTGCAGAAGATCCAGAGCAGGAATATCCCGGCATCCGTTTCCAACACGGCAGGAACCTTTGTATGTAATCATGTGACATACGGCGTCTGCCATCTGCTCGCGACCAAATATCCGGGCAAGCGGAGCGGTTTTATCCATATTCCTTATCTTCCACAGCAGGTAATCGACAAAAAGAACATGCCCTCCATGGCGCAGGATATGATGGTGGAAGCGATTACGGCGGCCATCGAGGCAATCGTGGAAACGAAGGAAGACATTAAAGTGACGGGTGGTGCGACACATTAATGAAAAAGATGTTTGTGTACGGGACTTTGCGCGTAGGAATGTATAATTATGAAAAATACTATCAGGAGCATGATTCTTTTCGCCAAAATGCCTATGTGAAGGGAACGCTTCATACCCTCAAAGGAAAGGTGTATCCGGCACTGACAGAAGGAACGCAGATGGTCGCAGGGGAAATTCATGAAGTACCGGATGCGGTTCAGGATGAAGTGGATCTGATGGAAGGATTTTTCGGAGAGGGCGTTATGGAAAATGAATATGACAAAACTGTCAGCGATATTTACGATGCGGACGGAAATGTCATAGACCGCCTGCCCGTTTATTTTTACAACGTCAGAAATGCGAAGAACAGGGAACTTTTAGGAGATGTCATTGCGGGCAATGACTATGTGGCATATTTGCAGGAAAAACAAAATCGACAGGGCTGATGCTTTTAAAAACGCCTTTGAAGGAAAAACTGCCGTAGATGGGAAGACGGCTCTTACCCAATCATGAGTAAGAACCGGGAAACCATTACGGCGGTTTTTTTGTGGGAAAATGACTTTATAGTAAACGACATAACAAATTGCTCTTTCCGGCTCTTGCAAAAGCCATATATAAGCTTTTACAAGTCCGAACAGGCAATTTCCAATATTGTTAACAATAAAAAAGTTTTCATATTAATCCTATTGACAATATAGGAATAATAGAGTATGATTGCTTTCAGATGAAAAAAGACGGACGCGAGGAGGATAAAAAAATGAGCGAATATAAGTTTGAGACCCTGCAGCTGCATGTTGGACAGGAGGAACCGGATCCGGTAACGGACGCGAGGGCCGTACCGATATACCAGACGACTTCTTATGTATTTAAAAATTCCGCCCATGCGGCGGCACGTTTTGGTCTGGCAGACGCCGGAAATATTTACGGGCGGCTGACTAATTCCACACAGGATGTTCTCGAAAAGAGGCTGGCCGCGCTGGAAGGCGGCACGGCGGCTCTTGCGCTTTCGTCCGGCGCGGCGGCGATCAGCTATGTGATAGAGGCGCTGGCGGCGGACGGCGGCCATATCGTTTCGCAGAAAACGATTTATGGCGGCAGTTATAATCTGCTGGCGCATACGCTGCCCCATTACGGGATTACAACGACCTTTGTGGATGCGCATGATCTGGCCGAGGTAGAAGGGGCCATTCAGGAAAATACGCGCGCGGTCTATCTGGAAACGCTGGGAAATCCGAACAGCGATATCCCGGACATTGACGCCATAGCCGAAATCGCTCACAGGCATGGGCTGCCGTTAGTCATCGATAATACTTTCGGAACGCCGTATCTGATCCGGCCCATCGAGCATGGCGCGGATATCGTGGTGCATTCCGCAACGAAATTCATCGGCGGACACGGCACGACGCTTGGCGGCATTATCGTAGATTCCGGGAAATTTGACTGGAAGGCCAGCGGAAAATACCCGGCGATCGCGGATGCTAATCCGAGCTATCACGGCGTATCCTTCGTGGATGCGGTGGGGCCGGCGGCTTTTGTCACCTATATCCGCGCGATTCTGCTGCGCGATACCGGGGCAGCGATTTCGCCTTTCAATGCTTTTCTGTTATTGCAGGGCGTGGAAACGCTTTCCCTCAGGCTGGAACGCCATGCGGAAAATACGAAGAAGGTCGTGGAATATCTGGCGGGCCATCCGCAGGTGGAGCATGTGAATCATCCTTCGCTTCCGGATCACCCGGATCACGCGCTGTATGAGAAATATTTCCCGAACGGAGGGGCTTCAGTTTTTACGTTTGAGATCAAAGGCGGGCAGGAAGAGGCGCATCGCTTCATCGACCATTTGAAGATCTTTTCCCTGTTGGCAAATGTTGCGGATGTCAAAAGCCTCGTCATCCATCCGGCGACAACGACCCATTCCCAGCTGACGGCGGAAGAACTGCTCGACCAGGGCATCAGACCCAATACAATACGCCTGTCCATCGGAACGGAGCATATCGACGATATCATTGCCGACCTGGAATTGGGATTTGCGGCGGTGAGATAGAAATACATAAGTTCCTTTTAAGAAGAGCCGCACAATGCCGGAAACGGATTGTGCGGCTTTTAACTGGCGCGCCTTGCGGCACACGTTTACAATTTGCTCCTGAACCGATTGCTTTTTTACATAAGATGGGATACAATTATGAAAATTACAGAGGATCGAGCCTCTTATTATTTTATGCGCCGTTCATTGAATGGTAGAAAGGAGATTATCATGTTAGTTGCAACAAAAGCAAAGGTGGGTGTTTTTTCGATTGCGCTGGGGGCATATCTGCCGCAGTTCCCGCAGCTGGTTCCTGAATTTGAAAGCCAGTATGAGGCATTTAAGAAAACGCTCCCGGACACAGTGGAGATTATTGACGGAGGGCTGGTGACGACAAAGGAACAGTCACAGGCGGCGGGGGATTTATTCCGTGCGGCGGATGTGGATCTGGTATTCTTGCAGCTGCTTACTTATGCGACTTCTTATAATATGCTTCCGGCGGTGAAAGATCTGGATGTTCCGGTGGTTCTTGTCAATATCCAGAAACTGAAAGCTCTGGACTATGACCATACGGACATTGCATCGTGGCTGGGCGAGGGCTATGCCTGCGGCGCGGTCGGCGAGATGGTGGCCGATCTGGAACGGTACGGAAAGAGACATGCGGTGATCACGGGCGTTGTAGAGGGCGGCGATGCGGCCGTACAGGCGGAGATTGAGGACTGGTGCCGCGCGGCGCAGACCAGGAGGCGTTTCAGGGATACCAATATTGCGCAGATCGGGCGGCCTTATCCGGGCATGATGGATCTCTATATCGATGAATCGAATCTGTACAGAAGAATGCACTTATATACCAAACAGTTCGACTGGGAAAAGATGTGGGTCATCGCGGAAAATATTACCGATGAAGAAGTGATTCGCGCAAAGGCGCAGGAAATCCTTGATACATTTGATATTGAAGGCGGCGGCACCATCGAGAAAGTATGGGAGATGGCGAAGTATGTAGTCGCGTTTGAGAAATGGTGCGAAGAAGAAAAATTAGGACTGATCGCTTCTCATTATGACGGCTTTGCCAAAGGACAGGCGGGCGTCCTTGACAGTATGCTGATTCCGGCTTTTTCCATGCTGATCAAACAGGGCGTGGCCTGTGCGGTCGAAGGGGATATGAAAGTCGCTATGGCGATGAGTATTTTGAAAACGATTTCAGGAACCGGCCAGCTCGCGGAAATGTATTCCATCGATTTCAACGACGATATTGCGATTATCGGCCACAGCGGTTCCGGTGATGCGGATATTTCCGATAAAAAACCGACCATGAAGATTGTAGAGGTATTCCATGGGAAAACGGGCGGCGGTTATCTGACACAGTTCTATCCTTATACGGGCCCTGTTACTTATCTTGCCATTACGCAGGACGGGGACGGACATTTCAAATTCATTGCGGCGGAAGGCATCAATGAGGAAGGAAAGATTCTTTCCTTCGGAGATACCAACATGAGGACCCGGTTTACCTGCGGGGCAAGGGAGTTCGTGAACCGCTGGAGCGAGTGCGGGCCGACACATCATTTTGCGGCGGCGACAGGCAGGCATATCGACACGATTTTGAAAGTTGCCAAAATATTTAATGTGCCGGTAGAAGTAGTTACCAGATGATCATCACAAAAACAGGCAGGAAAAAAGCAGTTCTTCGGAGCTGCTTTTTTTGCCGGCGTTTTTTCGATATTCCGTCAAATGATGAATAACGCGGATGAACTGTTACGAATATTCATTAAAGGAAAAACAGAGTTGACAGGCAAAATATAATTGTGTACAATTAAAAAAGATTGTACACAATTATATTTTATAAAATTAAAAAGGAGGGAAGAAACCATGAATATTTATGATTATTCTGTAAAAGCGCAGGATGGAAAAGATGTCATGCTGAACGATTATCGGGGCAAGGTCCTTTTGATTGTCAATACGGCAACGGGATGCGGCTTTACGCCGCAGTATGAAGGCCTGCAGGATTTATATGAGAAGTATCAGCCGCGGGGACTGGAAATTTTGGATTTTCCCTGCAACCAGTTTGGAAATCAGGCGCCCGGCAGCGAAGAAGAGATTGCGGACTTCTGCCAGTCGCGATATGGAGTGACTTTTCAGCAGTTTAAGAAAATCCGGGTGAACGGGGAAGATGAGGAACCGCTGTATACATTTTTAAAAGCGCAGAAGAAAGGCGTCATGGGCAGTCACATCAAATGGAATTTTACGAAGTTTCTGGTTGACAGAGACGGAAATGTGACGGCGCGTTTTGCCCCCACGGTTACACCGGAAAAGCTGGAGGAACAGATAAAGGAACTTTTATAATAGTTTGAAAAGAGAAAGGGTGGTACGATGAATTTTTATGATTTTAAGGCAGGGGATATCAATGGGGATGAAGTATCGTTAAGGGACTATGCGGGAAAGGTTATTTTGGTAATTAATTCTGCGACGGAATGCGGCTTTACGCCCCAATATGACAGTTTACAGGATTTATTTGAGAAATACGGCGGCGAGGGATTTGTTATCCTGGATTTTCCCTGTAATCAGTTCGGGCATCAGGCCCCCGGAACGAATGAAGAGATAGCGAGTTTCTGCGATTCCAGATATGGAATCACTTTTCCGATATTTTCCAAAATCGAGGTGAATGGAAGTAAGGAACACCCGCTTTACGCTTATTTGAAATCACAGAAAGGTTTTGGGGGCCTTAATCCCGGCCACCCCTTAACGCCAATGCTTGAGAGCATTCTGGAGCGGATGGATCCGGATTATGCAGAAAACAGCGACATTAAATGGAACTTTACTAAATTTTTAATCGACAGGGAAGGGAATGTCGTGGAACGATTCGAGCCGACTGCGGATATGGCGGCCGTGGAGGAGAAAATCGTAAGTCTGTTAGAAACGAAGAGCCCGATGGAATATGTTTATAAGACGCAGAATACCTGTTCCAGTGAAATAAAACTGAATATTGACGGAAATGTCGTTACGAATATTTCCTTTACGGGAGGATGCAATGGCAATTTAAAAGCAATACCGCTTCTGGTAGACGGCTGGACGGTCGAAGAGATTGAGGAGAAGCTGTCCGGCGTGCTCTGCGGACGCAGGCCGACTTCCTGCGCGGACCAGCTCGCCAGAGCATGCAGGGAGGCATATGAGGCGCAGAAAGAGAGGATACAGGCATAATGTACCATTTGCCAAAAAGGCCGTGTCGTGATAAAGTATACGGCAGAATAAAGATATGAGGAGTTATGATACCATGCCAGATAACGAATACGACTGCCTGAAACTTGAAAACCAGTTATGCTTTCCGCTTTATGCCTGCTCCAAAGAAGTGATCAGAAGGTATAAGCCATATCTGGACAAGCTTGACCTGACATATACACAGTATATCGCAATGATGGTAATGTGGGAGAAAAAAGAGGTAACGGTCAAGGAACTCGGAAAATGCCTTTATCTGGACTCCGGCACCCTTACGCCTCTGTTAAAGAAGCTGGAAGAGAAAAAATTTGTAGAGCGGAAGCGCTCGAAAGAAGATGAACGCAGTTTAATCGTTACCGTCACGCAGGAAGGAGAAAAGTTAAAGGAGCGGGCGGTCTCGATACCTGCGGACCTGAGCGCCTGCGTCAACGTTGAGCCGCAGGAAGCGCAGCAGTTATATCGGCTTTTGTACAGGCTGTTGGATGGATTATTGTAAAGAACTATGATTCCGTCCCAAAACCGCACAGGGGATAAAAATACCGCCAATACTTGTAATTTATTCAAAAGTACGTTATCATATTATCTGTAAAATGAAAAATGACGGATAGAAGAGAAAGAACAGAGGCCCGCGGATGTACCATATCGCCATCGTAGAGGATGAAATCAGTTTTTCAGAGCAGTTAAAGCGTTTTCTGCGACAATATGAGGAGGAAAATAACATACGCTTCAAAATCTCGGTATTTTGCGATGCCGCGGGGATTTTGGAAGGCTATGAGCCGATTTATGACGTCATCCTGATGGATATCGAGATGCCGGGCATGAACGGAATGGAGGCAGCGGCGCAGATCCGCCGTACGGATGCGGATGTTGTGATGATGTTCATAACGAATGTGGCTTCTTACGCACTCCGCGGCTACGAAGTCGGGGCGCTCGATTTCGTGATGAAGCCGCTTACCTATTATGCTTTTGCGATGCGGTTTGCCAGAGTGCTGAAACGGGTCCGCCTGAGAGAACAGCAGCAGATTCTGCTGACATTTCCGGATGGGGTAAAAAAGCTGGAAATTCAGCAGATTTATTATGTGGAGGTGCAGAACCGCATCCTGCATTATCATACGGATGAGGGCGAGTATTGTGTGCGTGGAACGATGCAGAGCGTGGAGCAGGCGCTGGAGAAGCAGCCGTTCGCCAAATGCAATCACTGGTATATCGTAAATTTGAAGCATGTATCGGAGGTCCGGCAGAATACCGTGGTCGTGGGCGGGCATATGCTGGAAATCAGCCGCAGGAACAGGACGCCGTTCCTGAAAGCGTTGGCCGCCTATGTAGGAGGCATACATTAATGGATACCGTCAGTTATTGGATTGCGGCCGTCGCACTGCTGGGGAGCGGCCTGATTTATGTCTATACGATTGAGCTCAGGATAAAAAGAGCGGGAAACCTGGCGTTCCTGACTGCCGCCTATTTTCTGGGTGTCGCGCTGTTCGGGCGGCTTCCGGTTGCGGAGGTATTCCGTTTTCATGTGCTGCTTCAGATAGCCGGGCTGCTGTTTCTGGCCTGTTTTCTGCATATGGGACGAAACCTGTCCTGGCCTGCGGCGGTTTATTACGCCATATGGGCCCTGATGTCCTGGCAGCTTTTGTTTGAATTATGTCTGCTTTATCAGTGGAACAACGAGCCTGTGAACGGGAACGGAGAGCTTTTTTTCTGGCTGGGCGAGGCGCTTATTTTTATCGCCGGGCACATTGTCATGGCACTTACCATCGGCAGATGGCTGCCGGAAAAGGGGAAAAAGAAGATCGGGCCGAGGCAGTTTTCGCTTGCCGTTCTGACGCTTACCGCCTTTCAGTTGATGGCCTTTGTGCCGGGAGACAGGGAAAAAGTCCTGCGGGACCGGGGCTGGCTTTCCCGCTATCTGATCCAGATTCTGTTAGCGGTCATCCTGTATCTCCAGAACGAGCTTTTTAAAAAGAGTGAAATGCGGAAAGAGCTGGAATTGATGACGCTTCTCTGGAAAAAAGAGCAGGAGCAGTATCAGATATCCAGAGAAAATATTGCCCTGATCAATCAGAAATGTCATGATTTAAAGCATCAGATATATGCCCTGCGCAATATCGGCGAAGCGGAAAGGAAGCAGTATCTCGATGAGGTTGCCGAATCCGTGCAGATTTATGAAGCGATGGTACAGACCGGGAATGAAGCGCTGGATACGATTCTGACGGAAAAGAGCCTTTATTGCAAAGGAAAGGGGATTACGATATCCTGTGTCGCGGACGGCGGACAGCTGGATTTTATCAATACGGTGGATCTGTATGCGATTCTGGGGAATGCGCTCGATAATGCCATCGAGGCGGTGGAAAAATTTGAGCAGCAGGAGAAACGGCAGATCGATGTGCTGATCTACCGGAAAGAGCAGTTTCTGGCAATCAACGTCATCAATCCGCTGGAAGAGCCTCTCATATACGAGGACGGGCTTCCTGTGACGACGAAAGAAAATAAGAAGTATCACGGCTTTGGACTGAAAAGTATTAAATATATGGTGAAAAAGCGCGGCGGTATCGTCAATATCAGCGAGGAAGCGGGATGCTTTTCGCTTATGCTGCTGATACCGGTGCCGCAGACCACTTAGGACGTTTTATCGGCCAGTTAGGTAAATGATATTGTGAAGAAAAGAAGAACATTGTATGTTTAAACAGAATATACAAAGTTCTTTTTTATTTGAGAAGAAAATTGTGCAAAGGTTCCAAAAAGAATCGGAGAGGAGACAGTATGAGACGAACAGAAAAACTGATGCAGGATTGGATGTTCTTGAAAAACGGAGAAAAACGGCTGGTGGATCTGCCTCATACATGGAATGCGCTGGATGGCCAGGACGGCGGAAACGATTATTTCCGGGGGACCTGCATTTATGAAAAGCAGGCCGAAAAGCCGGCGTTCCATGAGGACGAACGGGTGTATCTGCAGTTCCATGGAGTCAATGCCAGCGCACATGTCATCTGGAACGGGAAGAGTATCTGCACGCATCATAACGGTTATTCTACCTTCCGGGTCGATGTGACGGAGGAAATGCGGGAGACGAATGAGATCAGGGTGGAAGTGGATAATGGCAGGAACCGGGAAGTATATCCGCAGGTCGCCGATTTTACTTTTTACGGAGGGATTTATCGGGATGTGGAATTTCTGATCGTGCCGCGGGTCCATTTCGATCTGGATTATTACGGCGGGCAGGGGGTCATGGTTTCGGCACGGGTGCAGGGGGAGACAGGGATTCTTCATGTGCGGGCGTATACGAACGTAAAGGATTTGGAGAGCGCCGGGATGAATATTTTTTATGAGCTGAAAGATGCGGATGGGAATACGGCGGGATGCGGAGAAGGCGGAGACGCCGTCATCGAGGTGCCCGGCGCGCATCTCTGGAACGGCATAAAGGATCCGTATCTGTACCGGCTGACCGCGCAGATTAAGCAGGGAGAAAAGGTTTTGGATGAAATCTGCATTCCCTGCGGCATCCGCACTTTTTCCATCGATCCGGACAGAGGTTTTTTCCTGAACGGCGTTTCCTATCCGCTCCGCGGCGTTTCCAGACATCAGGATTATAAAGGATGCGGTAACGCGGTCACTTATGCGCAGATGGAGCGGGATATGGAGCTGATCCGCGAGGTGGGAGCCAATACGATACGCCTTGCGCATTATCAGCATGACCAGCGTTTTTACGACCTGTGCGATAAATCCGGTATGGTCGTATGGGCGGAGATTCCCTATATTTCCGAACATATGCCGGAAGGGAGGGAGAATACTTTTTTCCAGATGAAGGAATTGATCGTACAGAATTTCAACCATCCCTGCATCGTAACGTGGGGATTGTCCAACGAAATCACGATTTCCCTGAAGCATAAGGCAGATATGCTGGATAATCACCGGAAACTGCAGGCATTCGTGAAGGAAATGGATCCGACAAGGCCGACTACGCTGGCCTGCTATGCGATGTGCCATCCGTTTCACCCGGTCACGAAGATTTCCGATATCGTAGCCTGGAATCTGTATCTGGGGTGGTATGTGCCGGGGCTGTTCCTGAATGATTTCTTTATGAAATTCTATCATTGGAAGTATCCGAAACGGCCGCTCGGCTATTCGGAATACGGAGCAGAGGGTATGCCGAACCTGCACAGCGCAAGGCCGGTGCGCGGAGACCACTCGGAAGAGTATCAGGCGAAATACCATGAGTATATGCTGGAATGTTTTGAAAGGCATCCGTTTCTGTGGGCGACTTATGTATGGAATATGTTCGATTTTGCGGCGGACGCCAGAAATCAGGGTGGCGAGCCGGGCATGAACCATAAGGGACTGGTGACTTTTGACCGGAAGATCAGAAAAGACAGTTTTTATATCTATAAGGCGTGGTGGAGCGGGGAGCCGTTCGTCCATCTTTGCGGAAAGCGCTACAAGTACCGGACGGAGAGAATAACGCGGATTACGGTTTACAGCAACCAGGAAGAAGTATCCTTATACCGGAATCAAAAGCTGCTTGAAACGAAAAAAGGCAGGCACGCTTTTCATTTTCAAGTGAAGTTAGCGGCGGAGAACCGCCTGGAAGCGCGTGCGGGGAACTTAAAGGATTCAGCGGTTATTTACAAAACAGACAGGCCGAGGGACGAATATAAAGTGAAAAAAGGAAAGAGCCAGAACTGGGTCTAGGGATTGGCAAGGACAGGAGGAAGAGGTATGAATGAAAAAAAGAAAGAGATGAAAGCAAGGAAGAAAGCGTATAAGAAGGCGCGAAGCAGAGCCGTCAGGCCGTGGAAGTGGCTGACCTGGTTCAGCGCGCCGTTCGCGCTCCTGTTGACGGCAGCGGCTGTCCTGACGAGTATGTTCGACAATTCGCTCTCTATTTTTGTAGGCGGGACCTTCAATCATTTCGAAAAGGATCCGAATGCGGTCTATTATGAATCGGATTTCGCATCGGATGAGGAGATGATTGCCTACGGTTTGGAACTGTGCGAGCTGGTGGAGGCGGAAGGCGCGGCCCTTCTGATGAACGAAAACGATGCGCTGCCGCTGCAGGCGGGCTCTAAGGTGAGCTGTTTTTCCAATTCATCGGGCAATCTCGTATACGGCGGCACAGGTTCTGGCAATATCGACGCATCGACGGCGAATACCCTGAAAGGCGCGCTGGAGGATGCCGGTATGGAGGTCAACCCGGTCCTGTGGGATTTTTACCTGAGTGAGGATAATGCAGATTACTTAAGAAAGGTGGGAGGCGTGGTTTCGCTGGAAGCGGCGAAAATATCCGAACTTCCGTGGAGCCGTTATACGCAGGAAGTAAAGGATTCTGCGGCGTCCTACGGGGATGCGGCGATCGTTACCTTTTCCCGTGTCGGCGGGGAAGGCGCGGATCTGTCTTTTTCCGGGGAAAATTATCTGGCGCTGAACGCGGACGAGAGGGAAATGATGGAGAATCTTGCGGCAATGAAAAAGGATGGAAGTATCCGCAAAATTATCGTGCTGATCAATTCGGCGAACGCGCTGCAGGTGGATTTCCTGAAAGAAAACGAATATGGCGTGGACGCCTGCCTTTGGATAGGCGACGTCGGTATTTCGGGCATCGATGCGGTAGCGGATATCCTGGCAGGAAATGTGAATCCTTCGGGAAGCCTTGTGGATACCTACTGCTATAATAACTATTCTGCGCCTGCCATGGCGAATTTTGTACCGACGGCTTACGCGGGTTACAGCGAAGGCGTGATTCCGGCGAACGCGAGCACCTATATGATCTATCAGGAAGGCATTTATGTCGGGTATAAATATTATGAGACGCGGTATGAAGATTATGTTATGGGAACCGGGAACGCGGGCGATTACAGTTATCGGGATGACGTTGCATTCCCCTTTGGCTACGGTTTAAGCTATACGGAATTTACTTATGACGATATGCGGGTGTCCTATGACGAGACGGCGAGACAGTTCCGCGTACAGCTGACGGTAACGAACGCGGGGGATACGGCGGGTAAAGAAACGGTGCAGGTCTATGCTTCCAGCCCCTATACGCAGTATGATATAGAGAACGGCGTGGAAAAAGCTTCCGTTTCGCTTGTCGGCTTTACGAAAACGCCGGTCCTTTCACCGGGGGAAAGCATAACGGCGGAATGTCTGGTGGAAAAAAACGATCTGGCATCCTATGACGCATACGGGGCCGGCACTTATATTCTGGATGCGGGAGACTATTATTTAACCTGCGCGGCGGACGCGCATGACGCGGCCAATAACGTTCTGGCGGCAAAGGGCTGTACGCCGGAGACGACGGCCGGACGCATGGACGCGCCTGGAAACAGCGGGCTTACTTACAAATGGAACAATCCGGCCCTCGATGCAGAGAGCTGCTCTACAGCGGCAAATGGGACGAAGATTACGAACAGGCTTTCCGATTCCGATATCAATATGACGCGGGATGTGGAGGAAAAGATCCGATATCTGTCGCGCAGCGACTGGAACGGAACCTTTCCGACGGAGATTTTAAAGCTTACTTTAACGGATGCGCTGACGGCGAAACTGCAGGATGTGCAGTATGATCCGGCCGATTATGAAAAAGTGGATATGCCGGTGCTCGGCGCAAAGAACGGGCTCAAACTCGTGGATATGACCGGCGCTCCTTACGATGACCCTAAGTGGAACGATCTGCTCGACCAGATGACCTTTGACGAAATGGTATCTCTGATTGGGGATTCCTTCCACTGGACGATGCCCATCGAATCCATACAGGCGCCCGGAACCCGCGACGAGAACGGACCGCAGGGTCTGACGGCATCCCTGTTCACGACAGATGTTTCGGATGGAAAAACGGCGCTCAAGGCGACGGCGTTCACCTCGGAAGACGTTATGGCGGCGACCTTCAATACCGAATTATTATATGAAATCGGCAGGGTAATCGGCAATAACTGTATCGCGGCGGATATCGCATGCCTTTACGGGCCGGGGGCCAATACGCACAGGACGCCCTACGGCGGCCGTAATTTTGAATATTATTCGGAAGACGCTTTCCTTGCCGGAGAGATGGGAAAACAGGAAGTGCAGGGCATGGCGGATAAAGGCATTTTCGTGGTATTAAAGCATTTTGCCCTGAACGACTGCGAGCAGGACCGCATCGGCCTCGGTGTGTGGCTGACGGAGCAGGCGGCGAGAGAAATTTATCTGAAAGCGTTCCAGACGCCGGTAGAGGAAGCGGATGCCGGCGTGATGATCGCTTATACGAGATGGGGCGCTATCTGGTCGGGAGGAAATAAAGGACTGATGACCAATATTCTCCGGGAAGAATGGGGAAAGATCGGGCTGAATATCACGGACAACGTATTAACGTCCTATGTGAACGGCGTTGACGGTCTGATGGCCGGCGGCGTATCAGCTTTCGATGCGATGCTGCCCCTCGTGACAAATCAGCTTCCGAAATACAAAAAGGATGCGGTAGTCGTAACGGCGATGCGGGAGGCCTGCCACCAGAATCTGTATTCCATCGCGAATTCCGCAGGCATGAACGGCGTCGGCGCGGATACGAAGATCAAAAAGGCGGATATTGCGATCGTTAAGATCTGCAGGACGGGCGCGGTAATATTTGTCATATTATTCGTTATTTCTCTCGTTCTGTGGATTTTAAAGAAGCGCGGATTCAAACAGACGGGAAGTTATCAGGATTTTATGGCATATAAGGCGGCATATAAACGGGAAGCCTGAGCCAGACTGTAACGGGTTTTTGTGGTAAACGGAAAGGAAACATTTATGGATATGGAGAAAAATAATACTTTGAACCGGGCGAAGCCCTATCAGCTCGTTCTGTTTCCCATGAACAACGGCGCGACGAATGTTTATTATATTCTGACGATGAATTTTATCGCCTATTATGCCAATGGGGTTCTGGGGCTGGCGTTGATGTTCGCAACAACGATGGTCACGGTCATGCGTCTTTTTGACGCGGTGACCGACCCCATTATCGGCGCGCTCATCGACCGCACTTCGACGAAATTCGGAAAGTTCCGTCCTTATATGATATTGGGGAATGCGATCATGATTGTTTCTTCCATTCTGCTTTATTTTGGGACGCGGATTCTTTCCGAAAATATGCTGTGGCTGAAATATGTGTGCTTCGTGCTCTTCTATGCGCTCTATGTTATCGGCTATACGTTTCAGACGGCCTGTACCCGTTCCGGGCAGACCTGTCTGACCAACGACCCGAAGCAGCGGCCGCTTTTTACCGTATTTAATACGGTGGCGAGCCTGATCGGCATGGGGCTCATTCAGTTCCTCGCGCCGATTTTAAGCGGGAAACTGGGAGGATACAACAGCGAGGCATTTTTCAACGTGATGATTCCGATGTCCATCGTCGTATCCGCGCTGCTGACGCTTCTGGCGGTCGTCGGTATCTGGCAGAAAGACCGGCCGGAATTTTTCGGCGTGGGCGGAACGAAAGAAAAGGTAAAATTAAAAGAATACGCGGCGATCTTAAAGGCGAACAAAGAATTGCAGAGGCTGATGGTTGCCGGCGCAGGATGCAAGCTCGCGTTTTCCATCGCTACCAATATGACGGTGCTCTGTATGCTGTACGGCGCGATGATGGGGAATTACGGCGGCCTGTATCTGCCGATGATGATCGTAGGATATGTTTTTTCCGTCCCCTTCTTTCTGCTGACCGTGCGCACATCGCAGAAACACGGACAGAAAGCCTCGCTGGTAAGATATACGAGGCTGGCGCTCGTCATGTATATCGGTGTGCTGGTCCTTTTGTTCCTGTGGAGGCCGGACAGCGCGGCGGTCAATTTAAGCCTGACTTCGATTAATCTCTACACCGTGCTGTTCATCCTCTGCTTCGGCCTGGGATACGGCGCATACTATGCGACGGCGGATATGCCGATACCGATGGTGGCGGATTGCTCGGACTATGAGACTTACCGCTCCGGAAATTATATTCCGGGCATCATGGGAACGCTGTTCTCGCTGGTGGATAAGCTCGTCAGCTCCCTCGGTTCTACGATCGTGGGGATCGCGCTAGCCCTGATCGGCATTCATGTGCTTCCCGATGGAAACACGCCCTATGCGGAAGGAATGAACGTTGTGGTTATCGTTCTGTTCTGCCTCATACCGATGGCGGCCTGGATCGCGACCCTGGTCGCGATGAGAGGCTATACGCTGACCGGAGAGCGGATGAAGAAGATCCAGGAAGTAAACGCCGCGCGCAAGAAGGCGATAGCGGAAGGGATAAGGCTGGAAGAGGCGATGGAGAGGTGGAAATAATCGGACGGATCATAAGAAACAACAGAAAGCCGTTGAGGGAATTTTGTGTAGATGATATAATGAGCGTTAGCGAGGAAAGCATGCTTGCATGTTTGACGAGCGGCGAATGGCGATCATGAATCGCAGATTCATGATATAATAACCGCAGAGGGAAATCAGGCGCCGCAGAGCGGCATTTGATTTTCATGCGGTTATTAACGGGCAAGCGTCCGATGAAATCGGACATGGAGTGCTGAAAGCGCGAGCTTGCGAGTAATAACCTTAAACCGCAATACCATCAAAACGCTGGAATGAGAAAAAGAAAATGGCAGAATATTATGACGATGAAGAAATGCGCCGCCGCCGGCGTGCGCGGCGCAGAAAGGAAATGAGAAAAAGAAAGAGGAGGCAGGCACTTTTTCGGAAACTGTCCCCGCTGGGGCTGGCGGCAGTTCTGATCATTATCATTATTGCGGTAATAGCGGGAAGAGGCGGCAGAAAAGAGAAGTCGGATGAGGGCGCCGCGGCTGACAGATCCGAAGCGGCGGATGGAAAAACAGATGCGGAAACGGAAACGGACGCGGAAACGGGTGCAGAAGAAGAGACAGACGGGCTGCCCGTCCTGCTTACGTCGAGAGCCGGACGTACGGCCGTATTTCTGCAGGAAAAGTGTCTGGCGCTGGGAGAAGAGAAGAAAGCGGCGGGGAAGCAGACTTTCCAGTATGCGGAAACGGGAGACACGCTGCGGCTTGGAGGCGAGGTTTTCAGCGAACATGCGATTCTGGTAGATACGGCGGGCGAGGAGATCCTTGCCATGAAGGATGCAAAGAGCCGACTCGTTCCGGCTTCCATGACAAAGGTGCTGACGCTGCTTGTCGCCGTGGAACATATCGATGATCTGGATGATGAGTTCGTGATTACATCGGAAATTACAGACTATTGTTTTCGGAATGACTGCAGCGTGGCCGGTTATGCGACAGGAGAGACCGTGACTATCCGGGATCTGCTGTATGGCGCGATTCTGCCGTCCGGCGGCGACGGGGCGCTGGGGCTGGCTGTTTATACGGCTGGCTCGCAGGAGGCTTTTGTGGAACTGATGAATCGGAAACTGGAAGAACTGGGATTGTCCGGGAGCGCGCATTTTACGAATTGTATCGGAATCTATGACAGTAATCATTATTGTACGGCTTATGATATGGCGGTCATAATGGAAGCGGCAATGCAGAATGAGATCTGCAGGGAGGTATTGTCTACCCGTATTTATACGACTTCCGGAACGGAAGAGCATCCGGACGGGATCGAGCTTTCCAACTGGTTCTTACGGCGCATAGAAGATAAGGATACCGGCGGCATGACTATTTACGGAAAGACGGGATATGTTGCGCAGTCGGGAAGCTGCGCGGTCAGCTGTGCCGTCGATCAGAATGGAAAAGCATATATCTGCGTTACGACGAATGCGGTCAACAGGTGGAGATGTATTGAGGACCATGCGGCTTTGTATAAGCGTTTTTCAGAAAATTGAAACCGCAAATTGATTCCCCCGGCGGATGATCAGGTTCTTGAAAATGTTCTGAAATCTGATATAATAGAAATATTGATGAAGAAGGTATGCCAATATGACAGAAAAAGAAATGATTAAAGTATCTATTGAAGAGTTTTCAAGATTACAGAATTACATGGTGGTGGCGGATAAGGACTCGGAGATATACAGACGGATGAAAACCCGTTATGTTGAATTAAAAGTTTTTTTGCAGATCATCGGCGTTAATCTGACGGAATTAGATATTATAAAAGAATAGAAGGCCTGGGGAATTGCGCTGTCCAAATCCGCAGATTGAGTAAGAATGGGGGATCAGGTTAAAAAATAAGCCTGATAGCTTATTTTTCAACCGGCAATTTGAGTCAGAGCCGGGAATATGCCCTGATCGCAGATGGGAGAATCGCAATACTGCAGGCAGTAAGCGAATTTTTCATCGCGTGTCATCGCAGTAAACTGCTCTGACATGGAGGATAATATGACAGAAAAAGAAATGTTAAAAATAACGATTGAAGAATTTGTACAACTACAAAGCTATATGCTTTTAGTAGAGAAAGAATCAGAAGCATATAAAGTTATGAAGATAAGATATAATGCGCTGAAAGTTATACTTACTTCATCCGGCGTTAATCCTACGGAAATAGACCGGATCGGGGAATAAGGGAACGGGTTTGTTAACAGGGCAGCCGCTGAGAGACTGGAAAAGCAGGCGGAAAATTTGTGTAATCAAAGGAGAAGGGTATTCAACCAGGAGGAAGCAGCATGGGAAATCAATTGGTATGGCAGGAACGCTATAACATCGGAGTAGACGTAATCGACAAGGAACATAAGAAGCTGTTCGGTATTCTGAACAAACTGCTCGCAGCCGGAAAAGAAGAGGAAAAGAGCCGGTGGGCATGTCAGGAAGGTATCAAATATTTCAAGGACCACGCGATGAAGCACTTTTCGGAAGAAGAGGCTTATATGGCTTCTATTCGATATAGCGAGTTCGATACGCACAAACGTCTTCACGATAATTTTCGAGAAAAAACGCTTCCTGCGCTCGAAAAAGAATTACGGCAGACGGGATATTCCGCGGAAGCGGTCAACCATTTTCTGGGCGTTACGACGGGCTGGCTGATCGGTCATACCTTAACAGAGGATCATGCGATTGCGGGCGGAGCGGCGAGTAAATGGGGAGACCTTCTGCCGGAGCAGATGCAGGCGGCGGTGCGGCAGAGCATTCTGCAGCTTTTGAACGACCTGTTCCAGCTGGAAGCGCGGGTGATCAGCGAATGCTACGGCGGCGAGCGCTTCGGGAAAGGAATCTATTACCGTCTGAATTATGAGAACAGGCATGGGGAAAGATGGGAGGTCATGTTTGTTTTTGAAGAAAAGCTGATCGTCAATACGATCGGAAGCATGATCGATACCGAGGCGAATACGGTTAACGTCATGATGATGAATGCCTCCCGTTATACGGCGCAGCAGTTCGCGAACAGTATCAGCGAGCATTTGCCGTCCGCGGAACTGTATGAGATGAAAGAGGAAAATCTGCTTACATACGAACAGTTCCATAAGGTATTTGAACGGCAGAAGCTGCAGTTCAGCCTGCTTTTTGATACGGGAAAGGGCTATTTTGCCTATTGCGTTACCGCGCCGCATCTTATCCAAAAGGGAGAGGAGATCTCGATTAAAGCGGAAAATGCGATGACCGAGGTGAAAAAGTACCTCGACAGGAAAGACGTAAAGAAGAAAAAGAAAATACTCGTGGTGGATGATTCGGGCCTTGTGCGGGAGGCGATGACGAAGCTGTTTGGTGCCGATTATGAGGTCACGACGGCGAACTCCGGCCTGTCCGCGATCAGATGCATCACGCTGAACCGGCCGGATCTGATCCTTTTGGATTATGAGATGCCGGTCTGCGACGGCAGCCAGGTATTGGAAATGATCCGTGCCGAAGAGGACTTTGCGGACATTCCGGTCTTTTTCCTGACGGGCCGGGCGGATAAGGAGAGCGTTAAGAAGGTCATTGCATTAAAGCCGGCGGGTTATCTGGTAAAGACTCTGCAGCCGGCGGAAATTAAGAAGGGAATCGACGGCTATTTTGCAATGAAGAAGTGATGATGAACGCAGGCTTTCGGGCCTGCGTTTTCGCTTAACAGAAAATGGTCCGCGCATGCGGTCTGTTGTTACGGATGCGGGAAGGGAGCGGGAGACAAAGATGACGGAAAAGATTCTGGTCGTGGACGATGAAAAAGAAATTGCCGATTTGCTGGAGGTCTATCTGCGGAACGACGGCTATACGGTGTATAAGTTCTACAACGGCACGGACGCGCTGAAATGTATTGAAGAAACGGAGCCGGATCTGGCGGTGCTGGATGTCATGCTTCCCGATATCGACGGCCTCAAGCTCTGCCAGAAGATCAGAGAAAGCTTTTATTATCCTGTCATCATGCTCACCGCCAAAACAGAAGACAGGGATAAAATAACCGGACTGACCGTCGGAGCGGACGATTACATCACGAAACCGTTTAATCCGCTTGAGGTAGTGGCGAGGATCAAAACGCAGCTGAGACGATATAAACGCTATAACCGGATGGCGCCGGGTAAAGAGGCGGAGGCGCAGGAGCATGATATCAGAGGGCTTCTGATCAACCGGGACAATCACAAATGCTTTCTGTTCGGCAGGGAACTGTCATTGACGCCCATCGAATTTTCCATCCTCTGGTATCTGTGCGAGCGGCAGGGGAGCGTCGTTTCCTCCGAAGAACTGTTCGAGACCGTATGGGGCGAAAAATATTTTCAGAATAATAATACGGTCATGGCGCATATCGGCAGGCTGCGGGAAAAAATGAACGAAAACGCCAGACATCCAAAATTCATTAAGACGGTATGGGGGGTCGGATATACCATTGAAAAATAAAAAGGAGCCGTCCTCGAAGGGGGCGTTTCATAAGGAATTCCGCCAGCTGCGGACAAAAATTTTTATCAGGACGGCGGGCATGTTTCTGATAGCGGTATTCGTTTTTTTCTTCGTCCACCGTTATTTTGTGCGGGGAAAATTCGCCGAATGGATGATATCGGTCCTGCAGACCGGCTTCCGCATGGATTACGATACGGCGTATCAGCTTTATCAGCAGATTTTCCGCAATTATGAAGAGTGGTTCATCTTTCTGTTTATCGTGTTCGTGTTCCTCCTTCTGCTCCGCCTGTATCTTGGCTGGTTCACCGGATATTTTGAGGAAATCAACGACCGGATGGATATTCTGATCGGGAAGAAAGAGGGAGAAATATCGTTATCGCAGGAGCTGTATCCGATCGAGAGGAAAATGACCGCGCTGGCATATACGATGGGAAAACAGAAGGACGATATGCGCGTGAGCGAGCAGCGGAAGAACGATCTGATCATGTATCTTGCCCACGACCTGAAGACGCCGCTCGCTTCCGTTATCGGCTACCTGAATCTGCTGCGCGACGAAGGGCAGATTTCCGGGGATCTGCGGGAAAAATACCTTTCCATTTCCCTGAGCAAAGCGGAGCGTCTGGAGGATTTGATCGATGAATTCTTCGAGATCGCGCGGTATAATCTGTCCGATATTACGCTGCAGTACGGCAGGATCAATCTTTCCCGGCTGTTGGAGCAGCTTGCCTGCGAGTTCACGCCGATGCTTCGGGAAAAGAACTTAACGCTCGCGCTGGAGGCGGGAGAAGAAATCATGCTGAACTGCGATGCGGATAAATTGCAGCGCGTATTCGATAATCTTCTGCGGAATGCGGTTCTGTACAGTTTTCCCGATACGGAAATTGCGGTCACGGTAAAGGCCGGGGATGACGCGCTTATCGTGAAGGTCGTAAACCGCGGCGAAACGGTACCGAAAGAAAAGCTGGAACGGCTCTTTGAGCAGTTCTACAGGCTGGACGCGGCCCGCAGTACGGACAGCGGCTGCGCGGGTCTGGGGCTTGCCATTGCCAGACAGATCGTCGAGCTCCACGGGGGGACCATAACGGCCCGGAGCGGGGAGGAAATCATAGAGTTTACCGTTACGCTTCCGGTTTTGTAGGAAAATCGTAAGAAATTCCGCAGGAAAACAGAGGAAGATAACAGGGAGAAACAAAGAAACCACACGCTTGTTTCTGGTACGATGACAGTACCGGAGCAAGCGTGTTTTTTGTGCCTGGCAATGAATCTTAAGAAAGCGGTATGACGGATGGAACGGCATCCGGGAAAAGGACGGGGTAAGAACTATGGCAAGAAAAAGAGTGACACAGATGTTTCCTTTTCTGCTCCCACTTCGGAAATGGCAGCGGAAGAAATTTTTTTATCTGAAAATGAGGCTGGACGGGAACCGGTATGCGGAGAAAAAAGAGAAAGCCCTGCTGCCCTGTACGGTATTTGAAGCTTCTTCCCTTATGGTCAATGAAAACAGCGGTTTTGACAGAAAATACCAGATCAATAAAATACACAATTTAAGGCTCGCGGCGGAAACGATAGACCATCTCGTGATTCTGCCGGGAGAGACCTTTTCTTTCTGGCGGCTCGTCCGTCTGGCGGACCGCGGCGAGCCGTATAAAGAGGGTCTGAGCCTCATCGACGGTAAGGTCCGAAGCTCCTATGGCGGCGGCCTGTGCCTGCTGAGCGATATACTTTTCTGGATGTTCCTGCACACGCCGATGACGGTCACGGA
The DNA here is from genome assembly GCA_023664485.1 of Bacteroides fragilis. Lineage (GTDB taxonomy): Bacteria > Bacillota > Clostridia > Lachnospirales > Lachnospiraceae > UBA3282. Next base: position 50,114 of record JAMPFK010000016.1, read on the forward strand.
ACGGCATGGACACAGGACCGAGGCGTTTCCGCGGACAACGAAAGACCTGCCCTGCGGAACGGATGCGGCGGTCAGCGAAGGGTGGCTGGATTTGAAAGTCCGAAACGAAACGGATACCGTGTTCCAGCTCGCCGTCGATTTTGACGAGCGGTTCTTAAAAGGCCGCATATTATCGCAGGACCCCGTAAAAACGGAATATACCGTTTTTAATTCGTCCGTCGCCTGTGAAAGAGAGGGGGAAAAGGTCTTTCAGTGCGCGGAGGTCTGGCGCCGGGAAATGGATACGGAAACGGGCGAAGCGGCGGAGCGGAAGCTTTATGACAACCGATGTGAGATTACTTACGAAATCGGGAAAGAAGAGGGGAAGGGAGCGGGCGGTATGCGTGAGAAAGATGGAAAGAGAAAAAGAATTGCCGTTCTTTTCGGCGGCTGTTCTGCGGAATATGCGGTGTCGCTGCAGTCGGCGGCGGCCGTTCTGGAGCATATGGACGCGGAACGTTTCGATATCATGGCGGTCGGTATTACGCGGGAGGGCGACTGGTATCATTATACCGGAGGGCCTGAGTCTGTCAGGGACGACAGCTGGCGCCTCGACAGATCGAAGCTGCATCCCGTCACCGTTTCGGTAAGCCGTTCTATGCGGGGATTTTTGGAACGACAGGAAAACGGCAGCAGAAGGATTGCCGTGGATCTCGTTTTTCCCATTCTGCATGGAAAAAACGGAGAGGACGGTACCCTGCAGGGAATGTTCGAGCTGGCGGGAATCCCGGTTGTCGGCTGTCGAACGCTTTCCTCCGCCCTCTGCATGGACAAGGACAGGGCGCATAAGCTCGCCGCTCTTGCGGGAATCGCGGTTCCGCCTTCGGTGGCGTTTGGACGCCCGGAAAAAGAGGAGGCGCTCAGACAGATTGCGGAACAGCTGAACTATCCGCTCTTTGTAAAGCCTGTCCGCGCGGGTTCTTCCATCGGCATCACGAGAGTCGGCGGCGCGGACGCTTTGGAAGCCGCCATAGATCTTGCTTTTACTTACGACGAGGAGGTGATCGTCGAAGAGCGGGTAGAGGGATTTGAAGTGGGCTGCGCCATTCTCGGCTGTGAAACGCTGCTTGCCGGGAGGGTCGATGAAATTGAACTGGCAGGCGGTTTCTTCGATTACCGGGAAAAGTACGGGCCGGAGGCTTCCCGGATCCATATGCCGGCGCGGTTCGATGCGCGGGAGGAGAAACGGATACAGGAAACGGCCATGGCCATTTACCGGGCGCTCGGCTGTTCCGGGTTAGCCAGAGTGGATATGTTCTATACGCCGTCCGGTGAAATCGTTTTTAACGAGGTGAATACCATTCCCGGCTTTACCGCGCACAGCCGCTATCCCAATATGATGAAGGGGATCGGCCTGTCTTTTTCACAGATGCTGGAGAAATTGCTCGATTTGTATGAGGAGGAGCCATATGAACATCAGAAGAAGAATCGTTGAATATTCGAGAGGGAATGCCCTCGGCCATTTCTGGCGGCTGTATCGGTGGCAGAAAAAAGTGCAGGGCGGCGCCGCGCACGACATATTGACCTTTTTCCTGAGCCGGAGCGCGGACCGCCACGGCGGTTATATCGGTCCCGATGCCCTGATAAAAGGCGTGCCGTCGCTGCCCCATGGCCTGCATGGAATTTTTATTTCACGTTATGCGCAGATCGGGGAAAACTGCCGGATTTATCAGAATGTGACAATCGGGGAGGTGAATGGACAGGCTCCCGTTATCGGCGATAACTGCCTGATTGGAGCGGGAGCGGTCGTCATCGGTAATATCAGGATCGGCGATTATGTGAAGATCGGCGCGGGCGCGGTGGTATGCGGGGACGTACCTGCCGGCTGTACGGTCGTTTCCCGGCCCTGCCGCATAATCGGGGGATGGGAAACGCAGCCAGGGGAGCGGTACAGCATGAAACAGGAAGAACGTACGGATGGGAGTGGAACGCAATATGAAATATGAAAAAGATGCGGACGGAATCGGGACACATGCGGAGGAACGCGCATGGATAGAAATCGATCTGCGGAATCTGCGGCACAACGCGGCGGTTTTACAGAAAGCGATGCCGCGGGACTGCGGGCTGATGGCCGTCGTTAAATGCGAGGCATACGGGCATGGCGGCGTTCTGGCGGCACAGGAGCTGGAACGGGCGGGCGTGAAAGCGTTCGCGGTCGCCGTCGTGGAAGAAGGAATCCGCCTGCGGGAAAATGGGATTCGCGGGGAAATCCTGATCCTCGGCTATACCGATGTCCGCCGCGCGGCCGACCTGGCCCGGTACGATCTGATGCAGAGCCTGATAGATTATGAATATGCAGAGGCTTTGAGCGGACAGGGAACCTTGGCCGGCATGCCCGTCAAAACGCATGTTAAGATCGATACGGGAATGCACCGGCTCGGCATACCGGCCGGAGCGGTCTCCGAAGTCCGGGCCGTTTTTCGGATGAAAGGGATAAAGGTCTGCGGCATTTATACCCATTTATGCTGCGCGGACAGCAGGAAAGCGGAGGACATCGCCTATACGAAGGGGCAGATCGCACTTTTTTATCATCTGATGGATGCGCTGGAAAAAGAAGGCGTTTCCCTGCCTAAAAAGCATATCCAGAGCAGTTATGGGCTGTTGAATTATCCCGGTCTGCAATGCGATTATGTCCGGGCGGGAATTGCGCTCTACGGTGTTCACAGTGCGGCGGGGAATGAAACGGCGCTGCATCTCGATCTGCGCCCGGTCTTTTCCCTGAAAAGCCGGGTAGCGCTCATCCGCTCTTTGAAAAAGGGTGACAGCGCCGGTTATGGAAGATGCTTTACGGCTGAGCGGGACAGCCGGATCGCGATTCTGCCCATCGGATACGGCGACGGTTATCCGGGAGATCTGTCCTGCGGAAGAGGCCGGGCGCTGATCCGCCGGCAGCTTGTTCCTGTCGTCGGTAGAATCTGTATGGATCAGCTGATCGTGGATATTACGGATGCGGCGGATATCGCGGCGGGGGATGTGGCGGTGCTGATCGGAGCGGAAGGCTTTTTGGAGCTTTCGGCGCCCTGTGTCGCCGGGAAAGCGGGCCGTATCAGTAACGAGCTGTTGTGCAGGATGGGTGCGAGACTGCCTGTAAAAGCGGTGGAAATTTCTTAAATTTTCTTAAAGATTCTTATATTATTCTCAAATATTCCGGGCGGCCTTGTATTTGTTCCAATTTGGTCTTACAATGAGAGCAGATTGGAACAGGATGGAAAGGGCGTATTATGAAGATCGTTGTCTTAATGGAAGATACCTGCGGCAATCCGGTATGCGAATACGAGCACGGACTGAGCGTTTATGTGGAAACCGGGAAGCATAAGCTCCTGATGGATACCGGCGCAAGCGAAAAAACGCTCGATAATGCACGGAAACTCGGAATTGCGTTATCACAGGTAGATACCGTTGTGCTGAGCCATGGACATTATGACCATTCCGGCGGTCTGGCCGCATTCGGGAAACAGAACCCGGAAGCGGTCGTTTATGTGCAGGAGGCGGCTTTTGGCGATTATTACCACGGCGAACGTTATATCGGCGTCGCGAAAGATCTTATCGGGCTGCCCGGCATCAAAACGCTGGAGGGCGATAAAGTGATAGACGAAGAGCTTTCCGTCTTTACGGGCATTACGGGAAGAAGATACTGGCCGCAGAGCAATCTCACCCTGTCGGAAATGGTGGAGGGGAAAAGGATTCAGGATGAATTCCGGCATGAACAGTGCCTTGTCATCCGGGGAGAAAAGAATCTGCTGCTTTCCGGCTGCGCTCATAACGGTATTCTGAATATTCTGGACGGCTATCAGGAACGTTATGGCGGACAGCCGGATATCGTGGTAAGCGGATTTCATATGATGAAAAAAACGGATTATACGGAGCAGGAAGCGGAAATCATCCGGCGGACAGCGCAGGAGCTGGCAAAGAAGGATATCCTTTTTTATACCGGCCACTGTACCGGCAGGAAAGCGATCGGACTTATGCAGCCGATTATGAAAGAGAAGCTGATTCCGCTGCACTGTGGTATGGAGATTCGGATATAAAAACGGATTTGTGCCGGCGGCGTCCGGCCTGCGCATGACAGATTGAAAGGAGCATGACTGCAAAGATGGAAAAAGTTATCGAAAATTTTCTGGCATATGTTAAAATTGATACGGAATCGTCGGAGGAAAGCGCCTCCACGCCTTCTACGGAAAAACAGCGCGATCTGGCGGGGCTTCTGACGGAGCAGCTGCAGGAAATGGGCGCGGAAGAAATTGTCTATGATAAAGAACACTGCTATGTTTATGCGTCCGTCCCGGCTTCCGCGGGCTGCGAAACAGCGCCGGTCATCGGCTTTATTTCCCATATGGACACTTCGCCGGCTGTGACGGGCGCGGGGGTAAAGCCGCGGATGATAGAGAATTATGACGGAAAAGACATTGTACTGAATCAGGAAAAATCCGTCGTGATGCGGACGGCAGATTTTCCGGAGCTTCCTTCTTACAGGGGGAAAAGGCTGATCGTAACCGACGGAACGACTTTGCTTGGCGCCGACGACAAGGCGGGCGTTGCGGAAATCATGGCGATGGCGGAATGCCTGCTGACCCATCCCGAAATACCCCACGGAAAGATACGGCTCGGTTTTACGCCGGATGAGGAGATCGGCGCCGGCGCCGATTACTTTGACGTAAAGCTTTTCGGTGCGGACTATGCGTACACGGTGGACGGCGGCAGGCTCGGCGAGCTGGAATACGAGAATTTCAACGCGGCGGGCGCGAAAGTAACGGTTCATGGACGAAGCGTGCATCCGGGCGAGGCGAAGGATAAAATGCGCAACGCCCTGCTGATGGCACAGGAATTCCAGACGATGCTGCCAGTTGCGGAAAACCCCATGTATACGGGCGGCTATGAAGGCTTTTATCATCTGGACGCACTGCGCGGCACAGTGGAAGAAGCGGCGGCGGAATACATTATCCGTGACCACGACAGACAGAAATTTGAAAAAAAGAAAGAGACTTTTTTGCGGATCGGCAGGTTCTTAAATGAAAAATATGGGGAAGGGACCTTTGAAATCGATTTAAAGGATTCTTATTACAATATGAAAGAAATGATCGAGCAGCATATGCACCTGATCGATAATGCGAAAGAGGCGATGGCGGAGCTTGGCATCGAGCCGGTAATCGTGCCGGTCCGGGGCGGTACGGACGGCGCGCGGTTATCCTTTATGGGGCTGCCCTGTCCCAATCTCTGTACGGGCGGCCAGAACTTCCACGGAAGATTTGAATATGCCTGTGCGGATGAAATGGAAACGATCGTCCGTCTGCTGATAAAGATTGCGGAGAAATACGCAGGATGGGAGCGTTAGAATGGAAATTTTACTGGTTATTGCCGTGACCTTTTTTGCCGGCATGGGAGCGGGGCTCGGAACGGGATTTGCCGGTATGAGCGCGGCCGCTGTCATCAGCCCGATGCTTATTACCTTTTTGGGAATGGATCCTTATATGGCGGTAGGGATCGCTTTATCGTCAGATGTACTGGCGAGCGCCGTATCGGCATATACTTATGGAAAGAATAAGAATCTGGACATTAAGAACGGATCGATCATGATGGTCAGCGTGCTTGTCTTTACGATCGTCGGGAGCTATACCGCAAGTCTTGTTCCGCCTGCGACGATGGGAAATTTTTCCGTTTTTATGACTTTTTTGCTGGGTATTAAATTTATCGTCCGTCCGGTTATGACGACGAAAGAGACCATGCAGGCCGTTTCACCAAAAAAGCGGGCGGTCCAGTCCGTGATCTGCGGTGTTCTGATCGGTTTTATCTGCGGTTTTATCGGTGCGGGCGGCGGCATGATGATGCTTTTGATCTTAACCACGGTACTCGGCTATGAATTAAAGACCGCTGTTGGGACAAGCGTATTTATCATGGCTTTTACGGCTCTGACAGGGGCGGTCTCTCATTTTGCCATCGGCGGAATGCCGGATGTGCTCATATGGATTCTGTGCGTCCTGTTTACGTTCATCTGGGCGAGGATTGCCGCCGTATTTGCCAATAAAGCAGAGCCGAAGACGCTGAATCGTGCCACGGGCGTCGTGCTGGTCGTGCTGGGCGCCGTTATTATGATTTTTTCTTTTTTGAATTAGGGCGAAAAAGCCGGAATACGATATTGCGCAGGGGCATAGTCAGATTAGACTATGCCTTTTATATTGCAAAGCGCGGAGAATCTTGTTAAAATTGGAGCAGAGCCGGGAATTTGCCGGAATCGGAAAATTCTGCGGACTCGCGATTTGTCAAAATACAGGATGGGTGGGAAGCTGATGGAAACGAAGGACGATTTGGTCGTGGAGGGTTATCGCTTTGCGACGCTGGCGGATGCCGAAACGGCGCGGATGGATTTGAAAAGAATCAAAAATCTGGAGGATAATCTGGATTACCGGAAGCCTCAGAGCGCGCTTTTGCTTTATAACAGGGCGCTGGAAACAAAAATCTTACAGACCCCGATCGGCTTTGCCTACCTGCTGACAGTACGGGAGCATTTGAAGCATTACGGCATATCGGAGGATAAAATAAAGCCGGTTCCGTTGAATATGACATTTACCAACAAAACGGAAGCGAATCGCTCCATCAGGCGGAGCATTGCGGCAAGGCAGCCGGAATATAAGGGAAGGTTTGTTACTTCCGTCTGCCTGAACGTCCTGATGGCCATCGTCATTGCGGCTATGTTCTTTATCTCTCTGCGAAGCGATTCGCCTAATATCGTCAATTACCGGACAGCCATCGTCAATGAATATTCGGAATGGGAGCAGGAGCTGACCCGGCGGGAACAGGCCGTGCGCGAAGCCGAAAGAAAATACGGCGTTACTCCATAAAAAAGTTTTTCGTCACAGTTTTTTCATATTTACAGGGTATACTGAAGAAAAATGAATTTTTCACAGGCTATGAGAAAGGCATGGTTATTGATATGGATAAATTGAAGATACTGGTCGTAGATGACGAAAGCCGCATGCGGAAGCTGGTAAAAGACTTTCTGATAAAGAGCGGTTATGAGGTCATGGAAGCGGAGGATGGCAGCCGGGCGCTGGATATTTTTTTTGAGCAGAACGATATCGCGTTGATTATTCTGGATGTGATGATGCCCAAAATGGACGGCTGGCAGGTCTGTAAAGAAATCCGCGCCTATTCCAAAGTCCCGGTCATCATGCTGACGGCCAGATCGGATGAGCGGGATGAACTGCAGGGTTTTGAGCTCGGCGTTGACGAATATATTTCCAAGCCGTTCAGCCCTAAGATTCTGGTCGCGCGGGTCGGCGCTATTTTGCGGCGGACCAGCCAGATGAGTGCGGAAAGCGTCCTGGAAGCGGACGGAATCATGCTGGACAAAACGGCGCATATCGTGACCGTAGACGGGCGGTCGGTAGAGCTGAGCTTTAAAGAGTTTGAGCTGCTGACTTATTTTATGGAAAATAAGGGAATCGCCTTATCGAGGGAGAAAATTCTGAACAGCGTCTGGAATTATGATTATTTCGGCGACGCCCGGACAATCGATACCCATGTGAAGAAGCTTCGCAGTAAGATGGGGCAGAAGGGCGATCTGATCAAGACGATTTGGGGAATGGGGTATAAATTTGAAGCAGAATGAAAATGAGAAATTAAGCGGCAATCCGGATTTAAATGACGGCCTGAATGGGAAGGATGACCCTGATTCCAGGGAGGATGCGGAGTTAGAAAAGCTCGTCGCCATGCTGGATAGTTTTGCGGCCTCCGACGGGAGCAGGCTGAAAATTGATATGTCGGACGAGCTTGAGGCAGGCGAAAGCAGGCGGCAGTATCATCACGGCCGCTGCGATATCGGGAGCCCCTGGGCAAGGGGATGCGCTTTTGACGTGTTAGAGGACGAGCCATGAAATATTCGATGAAAAGGCAGTTCGCAGGTGTTCTGTGTTTTATGATCGTGGGGACCGTTTTGATCTGTTGGTTCATTAATAATACGTTTCTGGAAAATTATTATATCAAAAACAAGCAGAATGTACTGATGAACGTCTACGCCTATATCAATACGGCTTCCAATGAAGGCAAAATCAGTACGGAAGAGTTCGATATCGAGTTCCAGAAGATCAGCGGAAAGTACAATATCAGTTTCATCCTGCTGGATGCGGAAACGAAGACATTGAAAGCCTCCGCCAATGATTATGAGATTTTGAGCAGACAGCTTCTGAACAATATTTTTGGCGCCGGAAAGCCTTCCAACGTCCGTCTTTTGGAAAAAGGGGATAATTACGAGATCCGTATCATGCTGGATGACTGGACCAAAACGGAATTCGTCGAGATGTGGGGCGTGCTGGATAACGGGAACCTTTTTTTGTTTCGGAATCCGCTCGAAAGCATTAAAGAAAGCGTAAAGCTGGCCAACCGTTTTCTGGCTTATGTCGGCGTTTTTGCCGTGGCCCTGAGCGCCCTGGTCGGCCTGTGGGTGTCCGGTAAAATAGCGAAGCCGGTTATGGAATTGACGCAGATTTCCGAGCGGATGATTCATCTGGACTTTGAAGCGAAATACAGCGGCGGGAGCAAAACGGAGATTGCGCTGCTCGGACATAATATCAACGAACTGTCCGGCATTCTGGAACAGACCATCTCGGAACTGAAAAGCGCCAACAACGAGCTGCAGCGGGATATTGAAAGAAAAAATGAAATCGACGAGATGCGCAAAGAGTTTTTGTCTAACGTATCCCATGAGCTGAAAACGCCGATTGCGCTCATCCAGGGCTATGCGGAGGGCTTGAAAGAGGGTATCAGCGACGATGTGGAGAGCAGGGAATTTTATTGCGATGTGATCATGGATGAAGCGGCGAAAATGAATATTATGGTGAAAGGGCTTCTGACCCTGAACCAGCTCGAAAGCGGCAACGATACGGTCACGATGGAACGCTTTGATATTGTGGCGCTCATCCGCAATTATATCCAGTCATCCGAGATTTTGACGAAGCAAAACGAAATTTCCGTCCGCATGGAGGACTATCCGCCCATTTATGTGTGGGCTGATGAGTTCAGGACGGAAGAGGTTTTCATGAATTATTTTACCAATGCGATTCACTATGCGCTTTATGAAAAGATCATCGATGTAAAGATACGGATAACGGAAAACAAAGTCAGAGTATCCGTTTTTAATACGGGAGAACCAATACCGGACGACAGCCTCATACATTTGTGGGAAAAATTCTACAAAGCTGATAAGGCGAGGACGCGGGAATACGGTGGGAGCGGGATCGGCCTGTCTATCGTTAAGGCGATCATGGAGTCTGTGAATCAGGAGTACGGCGTTATCAATTATGACAACGGCGTGGAATTCTGGTATGAGCTGGAGCCCGCATCGCTTGTGGGCGATTCTGCGGATTGGTAAAAGAAATATTTGTCATGGAGCGGATTTTAGAGTATAATGTACAGGAAATGACAGATTAGGAGAATGATTCCGGTGAAAAAGATAAAAATTTTATTAGCAAGTATTGGTATCGCCTGCGTTTTGGCAGGGTGCGGCAGGACCGTGGAGCTGACGGAAGAGGAAAATGAGATCATTACCGAATATGCGGTCGGCCTGCTGTTGAAATATGACAAATATTATAGCAATCACCTCGTAGAGCTGAGCACTCTGGAAGAGGAACCGGCGATAGAGGAGGAAGAACCGGCGGAGATGCCCCCGGAAGAGACGGATACGGAAGAATCTGATATTGCGGATACGCCGGTCATCGATGCCGCGGAAGAAGCGCAGGCTTCCACGATCGAAGAATTTTATGGAATAGAGGGCATCGTATTTCAGTATGCCGGGTATGATTTGATGGATGAATATCCGGACATAACGGAAAACAGTGCGGATATCGCTTTTGTTATGGGCGCGACAGATGGCATGAAGCTGCTGGTGCTGAAATTTCAGGCATTCAATTTAAGCGGCGCCGAAACCGGACTGAATATGTCGGATTATGGAACCAGGCTTCGCATTGCGGTGAACGGGGAATCGCCAAAGAGCGCGCTTTCTACGATGCTGCCAAATGATCTGCAGACTTACCGGGGAACCATCGGAGCGGGAGAAACGGTGGAGCTGGCAGCTGTTATCGAAGTGCCGGAGGGAACCTCTGTGGACAATCTTTCTGCTGTATTAAGAAGCGATACCGGCAGGACGACTCTTATTTTGCAATAAAAATATCGGGCTGAAAATGGAATTTTAAGGGGTTTTCTCGGCCTTTTGGAGAAATTGGGAAATTTTTGGTAATTTTATCAAAAATTGTGTTGACAATGCAATTTTATAGTGATATACTCTAATTCGTTGCTAAGGAACGCAAGAGTACAAAAGCAGCGATCCGTCTGCAAAGACGGTACGGGCGCATTTCCACAGGAATGCGTGCACCTTGACAAATGAACAGTAATGC
>JAMPFK010000017.1 GCA_023664485.1 Bacteroides fragilis
GTCCGGAGAAAAAACACGGTACAGTTTAGAAAGGATGATACTTAATATGAAAAAACTATTAGCAATATTAGGTATGATTACCTGTATGTTCGGTCTGGCTGCCTGCGGTTCTGCGGAGGAAGCGGCGCCGGTCGATGCGGCGACAGAACAGCAGATGCTCGAATTTTTTGCGCAGAGAGTCGATATCATTTATCAGATCTGCAGTTCCGGCGGGATAGAGGAAAGCAGGGAGGACGAGGTCGTTTATAACGGTCTTCTGGGCTTTCAGAGCGCAATGGAAGATATAGGTAATTACCTTGGAACAAATGGCGGCACGATCGAATATAACGAGGATAATTATGTCGTCAGAATTAATGTGAACGGTTCCGCTCACAGCGCCGTTGTCGAAATGGTAGTGGATAATGAGACGGCACAGTTCACGAGCATTGCAACGAATGTAAACTATACCTTTGGGGAAAAGATGGAGAAGGCGGCGTTAAATACGCTGCTCGGCATGGGAACCGTATTCGTTGTCCTGGTTCTGATCAGTCTGATCATCTCCCTGTTCGGCCTGATTCCGAAACTTACGGAGAAGAAGAAAGAGCCGGAAAAAGCGCCGGAAGAGAAAATGAACGATGCAGCCGTACAGATCAGCGAAGAAGAGCCTGGCGACGACCTGGAGCTTGCAGCTGTTATTTCCGCAGCGATCGCGGCTTATGAGGGTTCCGGTTCCACCGATGGATTCGTTGTCCGTTCCATCAGAAAAGTATACAGAAAGTAAAGGCAGAAAGCCTGATTGTAAGTAATCACAGGAGAATAAACGGAAAAATCCAGGATTTTTCCATTACAAATTTGGCGATGGGACGCTTTCAGCGTCGGCCAGAGTCTGCAGGAAGAGAGAAAGGAAGGGTATTAAAATGAAAAATTATACAATTACCGTAAACGGAAGCGTATATGACGTAGTAGTGGAAGAGGGAGCATCGAGCGGCGCAGCAGCGGCAGCTCCGGCGGCTCCCAAGGCGGCGCCGAAAGCGGCTCCCAAAGCGGCGGCTCCCAAGGCTGGCGGCGCGGCCGGCAGCGTAAAGATCGAGGCGGGCGCGGCCGGCAAGGTATTTAAAGTAGAGGCGGGCGTAGGCCAGGCGGTAAAGAAGGGCGACACCGTTGTGATTCTCGAAGCGATGAAGATGGAGATTCCTGTTGTGGCTCCTCAGGACGGTACGGTAGCGAGCATCGACGTAGCTGTCGGCGATCCGGTAGAAGCGGGCGCATTGCTTGCTACTTTGAACTAGGAACAGGTGTTGTTATAAATTACTTCAGGAGGTAAAAACATGGCTTACATAGCAAATACGCTATCCAATCTGCTTCATCAGACGGCCTTCTTCAACCTGACTTGGGGAAATTATCTGATGATCGTGGTAGCTCTGGTATTTCTATTTCTGGCTATTCGATTTGAGTTTGAACCGCTTCTTCTGGTTCCGATAGCCTTTGGTATGCTGCTCGTTAATATCTATCCGGATATTATGGCCGAGTACGGCGAAGGCGGTGCCGGCGGCGGCTTACTGTATTATTTCTACAAACTGGATGAATGGGCGATCTTACCGTCGCTGATCTTTATGGGCGTCGGCGCGATGACGGATTTCGGCCCCCTGATCGCCAATCCCAAGAGCTTTCTGCTCGGCGCGGCGGCGCAGTTCGGTATTTTTTCAGCTTATTTCGGCGCAATCGCGATGGGCTTTAACGATAAAGCTGCTGCGGCGATTTCCATCATCGGCGGTGCGGACGGCCCTACCTCGATTTTCCTCGCCGGAAAATTACAGCAGACGACCTTGCTTGGTCCGATTGCTGTGGCGGCTTATTCCTATATGTCCCTCGTGCCGATCATTCAGCCGCCGATCATGAAACTGCTGACGACGAAGAAAGAAAGACAGATTAAAATGGCGCAGCTTCGTCCGGTCACAAAGCTGGAGAAGATTCTGTTTCCGATCGTCGTTACAATTGTCGTTTCCCTGATTCTTCCGACCACGGCTCCCCTCATCGGTATGCTGATGCTCGGCAACCTGTTCCGGGAATCCGGCGTTGTAAGACAGCTGACGGATACCGCATCCAACGCGCTGATGTATATCGTTGTTATCGTTCTCGGCACTTCCGTAGGCGCGACGACGAGCGCGGAAGCATTCCTGAATCTGGACACGTTAAAAATCGTAGCGCTCGGCCTGATCGCATTCTGTTTCGGTACAGCGGCCGGCGTGCTGTTCGGTAAACTGATGTGCATCATTACAAAAGGAGCGGTCAATCCGCTGATCGGTTCCGCGGGCGTATCCGCCGTGCCGATGGCGGCCAGGGTTTCCCAGAAGGTAGGCGCGGAGGAAGACCCGACGAACTTCCTGCTGATGCATGCGATGGGGCCTAACGTAGCGGGCGTTATCGGTACTGCGGTAGCGGCCGGAACCTTTATGGCCGTATTTGGAGTTTTTTAATAGAGAATAGAAGGAGGAAACAGAAATGGCAGAACAGGCTAAAAAACCGGTTGGAATCATGGAAACCATTCTGCGTGACGCACATCAGTCTCTGATCGCCACGAGAATGCCTACCGAGATGATGCTTCCGATCGTAGAGAAAATGGATAAAGTTGGGTATCATGCGGTGGAGTGCTGGGGCGGCGCGACATTTGATGCTTCCCTGCGTTTCCTGAAGGAGGATCCGTGGGACAGATTGAGAAAGTTAAGAGACGGCTTTAAGAATACCAAACTGCAGATGCTTTTCAGAGGACAGAATATTTTAGGATACCGGCCCTATGCGGACGATGTAGTGGACAGCTTCGTAGAGAAGTCCATCGCGAACGGCATCGATATCATCCGTATTTTCGACTGTCTGAACGACCTGCGGAATTTACAGGAAGCGGTCAATGCGACCAATCAGGTAAAAGCGAGAGAGGGCAGAGGACATGCACAGGTCGCTCTTTCCTATACGTTAGGCGATGCCTATACGATGGAATACTGGATGGATATGGCGAAGAAGATCGAGGAGATGGGCGCGGATTCCATCTGTATCAAGGATATGGCGGGCCTGCTCGTTCCTTATAAGGCTTCCGAAATGATTGCCGCGATGAAGTCCGTAACGAAGCTGCCGATCCAGCTCCACACACACTATACGTCCGGCGTGGCGGGCATGACTTATCTGAAAGCGGTAGAGGCGGGCGTAGACGTTATCGACTGCGCGATTTCTCCTTTCGCTATGGGTACGTCGCAGCCGGCAACGGAAGTTATGGTGGAGACCTTCAAGGGAACGCCTTACGATACGGGCTATGACCAGAATCTGCTCGCAGAGATTGCGGATTATTTCAGGCCTTACAGAGACGAATGCCTCGCGAACGGCCTGCTGAATCCCAAGGTCATGGGCGTCGATATCAAGACGCTGCTCTATCAGGTGCCCGGCGGCATGCTCTCCAACATGGTGAGCCAGTTAAAAGAGCAGAATGCGGAAGACAAATATTACGATGTGCTGCGGGAGATTCCGCAGGTAAGAAAAGATCTGGGCGAGCCGCCGCTCGTTACGCCTTCTTCTCAGATCGTCGGTACGCAGGCAGTCTTTAACGTACTGATGGGCGAAAGATATAAGATGGCGACGAAAGAAACGAAAGCGGTTCTCCGCGGCGAGTACGGCCAGACCGTAAAACCGATGAATCAGGAAGTGATCGATAAGGTCATTCCGGGTGAACAGAGAATCACATGCCGTCCGGCCGATCTGATTGAAAATGAGATGGATAAGCTGGAAGCGGAAATGCGGGAGTGGAAACAGCAGGATGAGGACGTATTGTCTTACGCGCTGTTCCCACAGGTAGCGAAAGATTTCTTCAAATATCGCCAGGCACAGCAGGAAAAGGTCGATATGACGCAGGCCGATACGAAGAATAACGCATATCCGGTTTAATACTGGCGTAATAAAATGTAAATAATAAAGTGTCTCTGCGGAAAGTCAGAGGCACTTTTTACGCACAGGGCGCGTTCTGTCCGGTGTTTCGTATATTGTTTTAAGAATAAAACAATATTGATGAACTATTGACTAATATAGTTTTATCTGATACAATATAATGCAATCAGATAAAGCGGCAGAAGATTGCCGGTCATTCATATTTATATAAATATATTATACTTATATAGACATTTTACGAGTTACCTGTACTTGCGCGTAGCCATAGAATGTGTGATGTGAAGACAGTTTTCGGGGGGGCTGGTCTGACTTTTTCATCATCTTGTTGATAAAGAAATGGTTAAGAATCTATGGTAAATATAAGGAGGAGAAAAGATGGGTAGCAAAGGTAACAAAGGAGAGAAAAAGGGCAGTAGAATGGATAAGTACCGAATTAAGGAGCGTTTGGAACATTCGTTTCTGATCGCATCCGGCATCCCCGCATTGGTGGCTGCCATAGCGCTGGTCACGCTTATTGCGGTATCGCAGATTTATTCGAGTACATTGGTGGATTACGGTTTTGCACAGGGGGATGTGGGGAAAACGCTGGCATATTTTGCAGAGACGCGGTCTGCATTGCGGGGCGTTATCGGTTATGACGAGCAGACTGCCATAGACAGCATGATGGAGGATCATAATAAGAACGTCCAGCTGTTCGAGCAGAGCTTTGCGGATTTGGAAAGCGCCATGGTATCGGATGCGAACAAGGCGATTTACAGCGATATTTCCACAAAGCTGGTGGATTACTGGAAGCTGGAAAATGAAATCCTGATCTTTGGAGCGGTCACGGACAGGACGATTACCGCACAGGCGCAGGCCCGTGCGATGACTGAGCTGATGCCCTTATACAATGATATTTATGAGCAGCTGACGGAAATTATGAATGTAAAAGTAGACAGAGGGAACAGCCTTTCCGCTATATTGTCGGTCGTCAGCACCGGATTGGCGGTTGCGATCGCGGTTATCATCATTGTGGCGGTGTTCTATTCGATCAGGCTTGGAAGAAGGATCGCCGACGGTATTTCGGCTCCGATGAAGTCTCTTGGAGACCGGCTGGAAGGCTTTGCGCAGGGCGATTTGTTCAGTCCGTTTCCGACAGTGGATACAAAGGATGAGGTCGCCGATATGATCGCGGCGGCAAACGATATGGCACAGTCGCTCGACTTCATTATTGCCGATATGGAATATACGCTGGGAGAGATGGCGGACTCCAACTATACCGTAAGATCGAAGGACAGTTCCAAATACATAGGAGATTTCCAGCAGTTGTTTGAATCATCGAGGAAGCTGCGGAACTGTATGATAGATACGCTGCGGTTTATCGAAGAATCTTCCTTACAGGTGACGGCGGGTTCCGGCAACCTGGCGGAGACGTCGCAGAGCCTTGCGGAAGGCGCTACGGAACAGGCAAGCGCGGTACAGGAGCTGCAGGCGACGATTACAACGATCGCGGAAGCATCTGAGCATGCGGCTTCGAGCGCCGAAGAAGCTTATCATCAGTCGCAGGAATATGCCAATATGGCGGATAACAGCAGCGCGGATATCAAGGCGATGGTAGAGGCGATGGAACGTATCAACGATGCCTCTAAGAAAATCGGAAATATTATTTCAGAAATTGAGAGTATTGCATCCCAGACGAATCTGCTTTCCTTAAACGCTTCCATCGAGGCGGCGAGAGCAGGCGAAGCGGGAAGAGGGTTCTCCGTTGTGGCTGACCAGATCAGACAGCTTGCGGAACAGAGCAGTAAATCGGCGGTGGATACGAGAACGCTGATCGAAGGGGCTATGCTGGAGATCGAGAACGGTAACAGGGTAGCGGATCGCGCGGTGGCTTCTATCGAGGTCGTCGTAGAGGGTATCAGAAAGGTTGCGGCTTCTTCCAGGGAATTGAGCAATATTTCTGCGAGCCAGGCACATACAATGAAAGAAGCAGAGGAAGGAATCAATCAGATTTCGGATGTTATTCAAACGAATGCGGCAGTCGCACAGGAGTCTTCTGCAACAAGCCAGGAGTTGTCCGCTTCTGCGGCTTCACTGGATGCTTTGATTGCTAAATTTCAGTTGCCAGCGAAAAATAGCTGAGAAGGTAAAAGGATGCCTCCGAGTCAGAGATGATTTGGGGGCTTTTTCCGTATAGATGAAGGAGAGATAAAAGAAGAACACGAAGGATGCCCGAAAGTATCCGGAAAATATGTTTTTGCTATTGACGTAGGCGGAGGAATAGAATAATATAATAATAACGTGTGTTATAAAAATATTTACATAGGGGTGAGAATTGCGGTATGGCAAGAAAAGAAACGATTACGAAAACGGATATTTTGAATGCAGCGTTTGAAATGACGATGGAAGAGGGCTTTGACCATGTTACGGCGAGAACTCTCGCAGCAAAAGCCGGATGCTCGACACAGCCCATTTTCCGGGTTTACAGGAATATGGAAGAGCTGGAAACGGAGCTGTTCGGACGCGTTGTCGCCTATTTTGATGAGTATTACGAGAAATTTCCGAAAGAAAGTGATACGCCTTTTGTTAATCTTGGATTTGCCTATATTAAATTTGCGCAGGATTATCCGAAACTGTTCAAACTGCTGTTCGACTCGGAAAATAAGTACGGAAAAAGCCTGTATGATATTTTGAACGGACAGGGCGGTTCCATTGTTAAGGAAGTGAATAATGCCCGTTTCGCCGGATGCCGTAATCCGAGCGTTATGTTTATGAAAATGTGGATATTTATTCATGGCGCTGCCTGTATGTCCCTTACCGGCGATTACGATCTGGATGAGGAGGAGACCATCGCGCTTCTGGGCGAATCCTATCAGGCTTTTCAGAAAACACTGTAGCGGCGGCAGAGAGACAGGAAAGGACAGCGGGTGGCGGCAATGGAGAATCGTTACGATATCATTACCAGAATCAATCAGTATTATGGAAAGATGAGCAAAGGGCAGAAAACCATTGCGAATTTCATCTATGACCATTACGACCAGGCCGTATTCATGACGGCGGCGAAGCTGGGCGATACGGTCGGGGTCAGTGAATCCACCGTCGTTCGGTTCGCCTCCTATGTCGGCTACAGCGGCTATCCGGAATTTCAGAAGGATCTGGAAGAATGGGTACAGAATAAGATAAATTCCGTCCAGAAGATCGATGCGAAGTACGGAAGGAGCACGCAGTCGGAAATACTGACCTCCGTGCTGAACGCCGATATCGAAAAAATAACGGATACGATCGATAATCTGGATCCGGCGGCCTTTGAGACGGCGGTCAATACCATTCTCGAAGCCAGAAATATTTATATCATGGGGATTCGCAGCTGTGCGCCGCTGGCGGATTTCCTGCATTTTTACCTGAATATGATCCGCGGCAATGTGATTTTGCTCCGGACGACGAGCGTATCGGAGACCTTTGAACAGATGATCCGCATCGATGAAAAAGACGCGATGATAGGCATCAGTTTCCCGCGGTATTCCATGCGGACCCTGAAAGCGATGGAGTTCGCCAATGACAGGAACGCCAAGGTAATCGCAATCACCGATACGGTGCATTCCCCGATGAACCTGTACTCTTCCTGCAATCTTCTTGCAAGGAGCGATATGGTTTCCATCGTCGATTCCCTTGTGGCGCCGCTGAGCCTGATCAATGCGCTCGTGGTCGCGATGTGCTTAAAGCGGCCGGCGGATGTAACGAAGAACCTGAAAGAGCTGGAAAGCGCCTGGAACAATTATCAGGTATATCTGAATGACGAGATCAATTTCATCGATGAAGAGCCGATGTTAAATTATCCTTTGCGCAATCCTTCAAAGGAAGAATAAGTATGAGCAGAGTGATTGTAACGGGCGGCGGAGCCGCCGGCATGATGGCCGCCATCAGCGCGGCAGAGCGGGGGCATCGGGTGCTTCTGCTTGAACAGAACGGGAAGCTTGGGAAAAAGCTTTTTATCACAGGAAAAGGCAGATGTAATGTGACCAACGCCTGTGAGATGGATAAGCTGTTTGAAAATGTGGTTTCCAACCCTAAATTTCTATACAGCGCCTTTTATGGGTTTGATAACAGAAAAGTGATGGCTTTATTGGAGGAAGCGGGGTGCCCGTTAAAGACAGAAAGAGGAGAACGGGTTTTTCCCGCTTCCGACCATTCTTCGGATATTATCGCGGCCTTACAGCGCCTTTTGAAAAAGGGCGGGGTGGAAGTCCGGCTGCATACGAAGGTACAAAAGCTCTTAACAGAGCCGCTCTTGACAGAACCGCTTCTGACAGAGCCGTTTCCGGCGGAGGCGCTGCCTGCGGGAACGTCGTCCATGCGCGTCCGCGGCGTATGCCTTGCGGATGGGACGAAAGAGGAAGCGGATGCGGTTATCCTGGCCACGGGCGGGCTTTCCTATCCTTCCACCGGTTCGACGGGGGACGGCTTCCGGATGGCGGAAGAACTCGGACATACGAAGAAAGGCTGTGTGCCCGCGCTCGTGCCGCTCACCGTCTCGGAAAGCTGGTGCCAGTCCCTGCAGGGGCTTTCCCTGAAAAATGTAAGCCTTTTGATGCGGGAAGGAAAGAAAGTAAGATACGAGGGTTTCGGCGAGATGCTTTTTACCCATTTCGGCGTCAGCGGCCCGCTCGTATTGAGCGCCAGCAGTTTCTATGGAAAATGTAAGAAAAGGGAAGAAGTCTTTCTGGAACTGGACTTAAAGCCGGCCCTGTCGGAAGAGCAGCTGGATAAAAGGCTTCTGCGGGATTTTGAGGAAAATCAGAAGAAGCAGTTCAAAAATGCGCTCGGCGGCCTGTTTCCGATAAGGCTCATACCGGTCATGGTCGGGCTTTCCGGAATCGCGCCGGAGAAAAAAGTAAACGAGGTTACGAAAGAGGAACGAAGAAAGCTGTTGGAGCTGATAAAGCATTTAAGACTCCATGTGACGGGCACACGGGGACTGGATGAGGCAATTATTACCCAGGGAGGCATTTCTGTTAAGGAAGTCAATCCTTCCACGATGGAATCCAGACGGATCAGGGGCCTGTATTTTGCGGGGGAGTTACTGGATGTGGACGCGCTGACGGGCGGTTTTAATCTGCAGATAGCATGGGCGACAGGGCATCTTGCGGGCACCAGCATCGAATAAGAAAGAAGGAAGGCAGGAACAGATAACATGGGATATAATATCGCGATTGACGGGCCGGCAGGCGCGGGAAAGAGCACGATCGCCAAAAGGGCGGCCAAGGAGCTTCATTTTATTTATGTGGATACCGGGGCGATGTACAGGGCGATGGGCGTTTATCTGATGCGGGAGGGCGTGGACGCGGCAGACGCGGCGGCTGTCAGTGCCAAATGCGGGGAAGCGGATATCACGATCCGCTATGAGAACGGCGAGCAGGTCGTCTATCTGAATGGAGAGAATGTGAACGGCGTGATCAGAAGCGAGCAGGCGGGTACAATGGCGTCTTTAACGAGCCGGAATCCCGATGTCCGGAAAAAGCTCGTGGAATTACAGCAGAAACTTGCGGCGGATGCCGACGTAATAATGGATGGAAGGGATATCGGGACCTGCGTTCTTCCGGACGCCCAGGTGAAGGTCTATCTGACGGCGGGCAGCAAGGTGCGGGCAATGCGCCGTTATAAGGAGCTCACAGCAAAGGGGGAGGCCTGTGATATCGAAGTGATCGAAAAGGATATTATCGAGCGGGATCATCTGGATATGACGCGGGAGATTTCCCCGCTGCGGCAGGCGGAAGATGCCGTTTTGATCGATTCTTCCGATATGACGATAGAGGAAGTGGCGGCGCAGATCATCGCGCTGGCAGACGACAGGAAACAGGATAGGAAATAAGACAGGGAACAGGGTATGGAAGTGATATTGGCAAAGAATGCGGGCTTCTGTTTCGGTGTGAAACGCGCGGTGGATACCGTATACGAACAGGCAGGGACGGAGGGAAAGCTATATACATACGGACCGATCATCCACAACGAAGGAGTCGTGAAGGATCTGGAAAAGAAAGGCGTTTATTCCATTGCGTCGGAGGCGGAGCTTGACGGGATAACGGAGGGGACGGTCGTGATCCGTTCCCATGGCGTGCCGGAAGCCATCTGTAAGAAAATAGAGGAACGGGGACTGCGGTGCGTCGATGCTACCTGTCCTTTTGTCAAAAGAATTCACGATATCGTGAGCAGAGAGAGCGCGGCGGGCCGTCAGATCGTCGTGATCGGTAATGCGGGACACCCGGAGGTAGAGGGCATTCTCGGCTGGTGCAGGACGCCCGCGATCGTGATCGAATCGCTGGAAGAGGCGGAAAAATTCAGCTATCAGGGGGAAAAAGAGCTGTGCGTTGTGTCGCAGACGACATATAACTACAATAAATTTCAAGATATAGTTGAAATTTTTGAGCAAAAAGGTTACAATGTTATTGTTGTGAATACTATATGTAACGCGACGGAAGTAAGACAGACCGAAGCAAGAAAGATAGCATCTCAGGTTGATGTGATGATAGTAATAGGTGGAAATCATAGTTCTAATACGCAGAAATTATATGAAATCTGTAGACAGGAGTGTGAGAACACATATTTTATACAGACATTGGATGACTTATATTTAGAGTTACCTGAATCTGTCCGGCTGGTAGGTATTACAGCAGGGGCATCTACCCCGAACAATATTATTGAGGAGGTTCAAAATTATGTCAGAATTAACTTTTGAACAAATGTTAGAAGAGTCTTTAAAGACAATACACGCAGGGGAGGTTGTTGAAGGTACAGTCATCGATGTGAAGCCGGAAGAAATTATTCTCAACATTGGATACAAATCAGACGGCATCCTGCTCAGAAATGAATATACGAACGAACCGAACGTGGATTTGACGACCGTGGTAAAGCCTGGAGAAACAATGGAAGTAAAGGTGTTAAAGGTAAATGACGGGGAGGGACAGGTTCTTCTTACCTACAAACGTCTTGCCGCAGACAGAGGGAATAAGCGGATCGAAGAGGCATATAATAATAAGGAAGTGCTGACGGCGAAGGTTGTCCAGGTACTGGAGGGCGGTTTAAGCGTCGTTGTTGAGGAGGTCAGGATTTTCATCCCGGCAAGCCTCGTATCCGACAGCTACGAGAAGGATCTTACCAAATATGCGGGACAGGAAATTCAGTTCGTAATCAGCGAATACAATCCGAAAAGAAGACGTTATATCGGCGACCGCAAGCAGCTTCTTCTGGCTGAGAAAGCCGAACTGCAGAGACAGTTATTTGAAAGGATCAGGGAAGGCGACACCGTAGAAGGCGTTGTTAAAAATGTTACGGATTTCGGCGCGTTTATCGATTTGGGCGGCGCTGACGGGCTGCTCCATATTTCCGAGATGTCATGGGGAAGAGTGGAGAATCCTAAGAAGGTGTTCAGGGTCGGCGACAAATTGAAAGTGCTGATCAAGGAGATTTCCGGAACCAAAGTTGCGCTCAGCCTGAAATTTGAGGATTCCAATCCCTGGAAGGGCGCGGCGGAGAAATATGCGGCAGGCAGCGTTGTGACCGGAAAGGTCGCAAGAATGACAGATTTTGGCGCGTTCATCGAGCTGGAATCCGGTATCGACGCGCTGCTCCATGTATCACAGATTTCCAGAGAGCATATCGACAAACCGTCGGATGTTCTGAAGGTTGGAGAAGAAGTGACTGCGAAGGTAGTCGATTTCAATGAAGCGGATAAGAAGATCAGCCTGAGCATTAAGGCGCTTCTCACACAGGAACCTAAGGCTGTGGAAGAGGATGCGGATGTCGTATCCGTAGACATTGAATCCGTGATCGCGAACGGGAGCGGAGAAAACGACCAGGCGTGAGCATTTCCCACAGGGGCATTTTCATAAAATAATAAGAGAGTGAGAATTGTATATGGCATATGATTACGAATACTTCAAAAAAGCGGTTTTGGATCTGACCAAAATTGATTTGGACGCTTACAAAGAGAAGCAGATGAAGCGTCGTATTGATACGTTGATTGCCAAGAATAAGATTACCGGATATGAGAATTATGTCGCGGCGCTCAAAAAAGATACCCGGATGTTCGAGGAGTTTGTGAATTATCTGACCATCAACGTTTCGGAGTTTTACCGCAATCCCGACCAATGGCAGATCATGGACAGGGAGATTATCCCCGAACTGATCCGGAAATTTGGTAAGAATTTAAAGATCTGGAGTGCAGCCTGCTCGACCGGCGATGAACCGTACTCTCTTGTTATGGCATTTTCAAGACATCTGCCTTTGAACCAGATCAAAATATACGCGACTGATTTGGATAAGCAGGTCATTGCGAAAGCAAAGACCGGTTTATATGTGGAGAAAAGTATCGCCAGCGTGCCCGATGATCTGAAGAAAAAATACTTTACCAAGATCGGGCCGTCTTACCAGATTTCGAACGAGATCAAGTCGAGGGTGGAGTTTAAAGAACATAATCTGTTGAAGGATACATATCCGACGGATTGCCACCTGATCGTCTGCCGTAATGTGCTGATCTACTTTACGGAGGAAGCAAAGGACGAGGTGTTCCGTAAGTTCCAGAAATGTCTGAAACCGGGCGGTTTCCTGTTCATCGGCAGTACGGAACAGATCATTAACCACAAGGACATCGGTTTTGAGCGCAGGAATTCTTTCTATTACGAGAAACCCTGAAAAATCATAAGACAGAAGCAAGGCGCAGGCCCTCAGGCCTGCGCTTTTTATGGTATGATGCAAGATATGGCGATAAATAATATATCGATATAGGAAATACCGGAACAGGAGCGGAAAGAGATCAGATTCCTGCCATCTTGCCCAGCAGATAGCTGGCATAGGAGGAGAACAGCTCCCGGTCCTGTTTGCGTTCCTCCGTCAGCTCAAAGAACAGCTCTTTGCTCTTATATTCCCGTTTGAAAAAGGGTTCCACCTGTACGTCCCACTGGGGCAGATAGGAAGAGAATTTCCGGGTATAGCAGGTCGCAGCAGAAGCCTGTGTGCGGTATGTCTTATCGACAAAGGAAGACACGGATTTGTGAATGGCGGTGTCCTCCGCAGGCAGATAATAGTAGTCCTTATAATTGGAATAGAAATATTTCATTTCTTCCTCGTAAATGGGAACCCTTAATATGCCCCCGTTCCCTTCGCCGTTGAAACAGCAGCCGTTGGAAACAGCGGAAATCGGGCGGGGAATCGTGCACGGAAAGGCAAGTTTCATCACAAGCATCTGCCGTCCCATGCCGCTGCTGTCGGGATAGGAGGCGGCATGTACCTTTTTTACCCGGATGTCGCCGTTGAACAGGTCATGATAGGCGAGCAGGGGAACGAGCCGCAGCATTCCCTTCATATCGTCGCCGTTATGCAGAATCAGCAGTTTATAGAGATAGTCGGCCGCATTTTTGACATAGGTATGATAAATATTGATCAGCTGGCCGCCGTTGTACTTATCTTCCCGGCCGATGCCCAGAAAGGCTTCCAGCGTCTTCTGCTTGCAGTTTGGCGTATTCAGGAAAAATTTATAGGGAGAGATCCGCCGGTACAGATCGATCCCCTCGAAAGAATCGAAATTGCAGGGCAGCTCATACTGGCCGCATTTTTGCAGCAGGTAGGGCAGGTCGAAGTTATTGCCGTTAAAGTGGATCAGGTGCGTGTAGGAAGCGGCAAAGGCAAAGAAAGCTTCCAGGACGTCCTTTTCTTCCTCATAATAATCGGCGAACCATTGTTTGACATACCAGCTCCCGCCGCTGCAATAGGCGGCTCCGATCAGATAAAGGCTGGAATTTTTCGCCGTAAAGCCGGTCGTTTCGATATCGATAAAAAGGATTTTTTCAAGCGGCGCGATCTGCTCCAGCGGATATTCCAGGGTGAAATTTTCCAGTTTCTTTTTTTCAATACGCATACGCATCAACATCCG
This sequence comes from Bacteroides fragilis, assembly GCA_023664485.1. Classification (GTDB taxonomy): domain Bacteria; phylum Bacillota; class Clostridia; order Lachnospirales; family Lachnospiraceae; genus UBA3282. The sequence goes on from JAMPFK010000017.1 coordinate 13,814, forward strand.
TTCATTTTATATTAAGTATTTATTCCATAAATAAATAATATCATATTTTTTGAATTAGCAGTAGTATTTTCCGTCGAAAAATAGTATATTTACTATGTAGGTTTTTGCAAATGAGAATCGGTTCGTGTTCACATTTGAGAATATAAGGAAAGAGGGGCATCGAATGGCAAAATTAACATTTTCGGGTGGCATCCATCCGTATGATGGAAAAGATATTTCCAAAGAGAAACCTATGAAGGAGGTATTGCCGAAAGGAGATTTAGTCTATCCCTTATCGCAGCATATCGGCGCGCCCGCGAAAGCGATCGTGGCAAAAGGCGACCATGTGCTGACCGGTCAGAAAATCGCGGAGGCAGGGGCTTTTGTATCGGCGCCCATCTATGCGACCGTATCCGGGACGGTGAAAGCGATCGAGCCGCACCGGGTCGTGACCGGGGACAGTGTGATGAGCATTATAGTCGAGAACGACGGGCTGTACGAGGAAGTGGAATATCCGCCCGTAAAGCCGCTGGAAGAGATGAGCAAAGAAGAGATTGTTGAACGGATAAAAGAGGCGGGTATTGTCGGTATGGGCGGCGCGGGCTTCCCGACCTTTATCAAGCTTTCGCCCAAAGAACCTGAAAAAATCGATTATGTTATCGCAAACTGCGCGGAATGCGAGCCCTATCTGACATCCGATTACAGAAGAATGATGGAAGAGCCGGAGAAGCTTGTGGAAGGGCTGAAAATCTTACTGCGCCTGTTTGATAACGCAAGGGGCATTCTCGCGGTGGAGGATAATAAACCGGACTGCATCGAGATTTTGAAGAAGCTGACGAAGGATGAAACGAGGATCAGCGTCAAGGCGCTGAAAACAAAATACCCGCAGGGAGCGGAACGGCAGCTGATCTATGCCGCTGCCGGAAGAAAGATCAATTCCTCCATGCTGCCGGCGGATGCGGGCTGTATCGTAGATAATGTAGATACCATCGTGGCGGTCTATCATGCGGTAGTGGAAGGAAAGCCGCTGATGAACCGCATTGTGACGGTAACGGGGGATGCGGTCGCGGACCCGCGCAACTTTATCGTCAGGATCGGAACGAATTATCATGAGCTGATCGAAGAGGCGGGCGGTTTTCAAAAGGAACCCGTGAAAATCGTTTCAGGCGGTCCGATGATGGGCTTTGCAATCTTTGATCTGGACGTGCCGACGACCAAGACGGCATCGGCGCTGCTTTGTATGACGGAGGACGCTGTGTCCGAGGCGGAGCCGGGCGCCTGCATCAACTGCGGAAGATGCGTGGAAGCCTGTCCGGGCCGCGTCGTGCCGAAGCTGCTCGCGGACTATGCGGAGCATTATGACGAAGAGGCGTTTCTGTCCCATGATGGCATGGAATGCTGCGAATGCGGATGCTGCAGCTTCGTATGTCCGGCCAAACGGCAGCTGACGCAGGCGATCAAGTCCATGCGTAAGATGCTGCTCGCGAAGAAGAAAAGTGCAAAGTAAGTTTCCTTAACCGGCAGAGGACGCCGAATGAGGAATCTGATCTCTGGCACAGAAGAACCGCCTGCGGCAAGTTCTTCCAGACAATGAAAGGAGTAGAAAAAATGAGCGATTTGATGAAAGTGTCATCCAATCCCCATATCAGAGCGAAATCTTCTACGGGCAGCATTATGCTGGCCGTTGTCATCGCGCTGCTGCCGGCGGCGGGCTTTGGTATCTACAATTTCGGGACGGATGCGCTGATTTTGATCCTGGTGACAGTTCTATCCACTGTCCTGACAGAATATATTTTTGAGAAAATTCTTGGGAAAAAAATTACGACAGGAGATTACTCGGCGGTCGTTACGGGGCTTCTTCTGGCGTTAAACCTGCCGGTTTCCGCGCCCTGGTGGATCGGCGTCGTCGGCGGCGTATTCGCGATTCTCGTCGTAAAGATGCTGTTCGGCGGCCTGGGGCAGAACTTTATGAATCCGGCGCTGGGAGCGAGATGCTTCCTGTTAATCTCTTTTACCTCGATCATGACGAATTTCGACTGCGACGCTTATACGGGCGCGACGCCCCTTGCGGCGTTAAAGAACGGCGGGACGGTGAATATTTTCAATATGGTGGTCGGGAAGACGGCGGGAACCATCGGCGAGACTTCCATGGTCGCTATCGTCATCGGCGCCTGCTTCCTGATTCTGGTAGGCGTTATCGACCTGAGGATTCCCGGAAGCTACATAGTGAGTTTTGTGATCTTTATCTGTCTGTTCGGCGGACGCGGCGTCGATTATGCTTATATTTCCGCGCATCTGGCCGGCGGCGGCCTGATGTTGGGGGCATTCTTTATGGCGACAGATTATGTGACGAGGCCGATCACCGTAAAAGGGCAGTATGTATACGGCGTCCTGCTCGGCATTTTAACGGGTATTTTCCGTATTTTCGGGCCATCTGCGGAGGGGGTTTCCTATGCGATCATTCTTGGCAATCTTCTGGTGCCGTTGATTGAAAAAGCGACCCTTCCGACAGCATTTGGGAAAGGGGGCGCGAAGGCATGAGCAAAGCGGCAAGCCAGGGAGTAAAAAAGAGTTCGGATATCGGCGGCATGTTCAAAGATGCGGCAATTCTGCTCGCAATTACCTTAATTGCCGGCCTGCTTCTCGGTCTGGTCTACCAGATTACGAAGGAGCCCATCGCCGTACAGAAGGAAAAGGCAAAACAGGAAGCCTGCAGGGCGGTTTTTGAGGACGCCGCAGTCTTTGCGGAAATGGAGGCTGTCCAGCCTGACGCGCAGGAATGGGCGGCGGCCGGGTTTGCGCAGGAGACGATAGACGAGGTCATGGAGGCGCAGGATGCTTCCGGCATGAGCCTCGGTTATGTGATTACCGTCACGACAAAAGAAGGCTATGGAGGAGATATCCGTTTTACCGTCGGCATCACGAAAGAAGGAACGGTGAACGGCATCGCGATTCTGGAAATAGCGGAGACGGCAGGGCTCGGTATGCGGGCGGAAGAGGTGCTTGCGCCGCAGTTTGGGAATAAGACCGTGGAACAGTTCCGGTATACGAAATCGGAGGCGGTATCCGATGACCAGATTGACGCGATTTCCGGTGCAACGATCACGACAAACGCCGTGACCAATGGAGTCAATGCAGGATTATACTATTTTCAGACGAAGCTGCAATGATGCGCGGCTGCAGGCTGAGAAAGGAGAATGGATATAGAAATGAATGATATAAAAGAACGTCTTATCAACGGACTCATCAAAGAAAATCCGACTTTTGTCCTGATGCTCGGTATGTGTCCGACGCTTGCCGTTACCACTTCCGCGATGAACGGTCTCGGCATGGGGCTGACGACGATGGTAGTCCTGGCGCTTAGCAATGCCTTTATTTCCCTGCTTCGGAATATTATCCCCGACAAAGTGAGAATCCCGGCGTTCATCGTTATTATCGCATCTTTTGTGACGATGGTGGAGCTTTTGCTGGAGGGCTTTATCCCGGCATTGTACGATGCGCTCGGCATTTATATCCCGTTAATTGTCGTGAATTGTATTATTTTGGGGCGGGCGGAAAGCTATGCGTCGAAGAATCCGGTCCTTCCGTCTCTGTTTGACGGAATTGGTATGGGGCTCGGTTTTTCCTTCGCGCTCACCTGCATCGGCGCGGTGCGGGAGCTGATCGGCGCGGGAACGCTGTTCGGCGTACATATTATGCCGGAGAGCTATATCCCATGCAGTATTTTCATTATGGCGCCGGGCGCGTTCTTCGTGCTGGCGGCCTTAACGGCAATTCAGAATAAGATTAAGATAAACGGCGAAAGAAAAGGAAGAGATATGTCGAAAATTCAATCCGGATGCGGCGGCGACTGTCTGAACTGTTCGGATACAGGCTGTACGGGGCCGCAGAGGATAAAAGGAGAGGGGGAGAAGAAAAATGGTTAAAGAGCTGCTTATTATACTGATCAGTTCTTCCCTTGTGAGCAATGTCGTGTTGAGCCAGTTTCTCGGATTATGCCCGTTTCTTGGCGTTTCCAGAAAGACAGATACGGCGGGCGGCATGGGCGTGGCGGTCATTTTCGTCATTACGCTTGCTTCCGCGGTGGCAGGCGCGATCTATAAATATGTGCTGACGCCGCTCAACATTACTTATCTGCAGACGATCGTTTTTATTCTCGTCATCGCGGCGCTCGTGCAGTTCGTGGAAATGTTCTTAAAGAAGTTCATGCCGGCGCTGTATAATGCGCTCGGCGTATATCTGCCGTTAATTACGACCAACTGTGCCGTACTCGGCGTGGCCTTGACGAATGTGCAGAAAAATTATGGGATACTGGCGGGCGTCGTGAACGGCTTTGCAACGGCTGTCGGCTTTACCATTTCGATCATCATTCTGGCGGGCATCCGGGAGAAGATGGAATATAACGATATACCGGAATCCTTTAAGGGAATGCCTATCGTTCTGATTACGGCAGGGCTGATGGCGATCGCATTCTGCGGTTTTTCCGGATTGCTTTAAGCGGCTGCGCAGATTAGGAAAGGAGCCTATTGATAGATATGGAAATGACAGGAATCTTGGTCGCAACGGCGATCGTCGGAGGCGTTGGACTCTTTGTCGGACTGTTTCTCGGCGTTGCGGCGATTAAATTCAAAGTGGAAGTGGATGAAAAAGAAGAAGCGGTGCTCGGTGCACTGCCAGGAAATAACTGCGGCGGCTGCGGCTATGCAGGCTGTTCCAATCTGGCAGCGGCGATCGCGAAAGGAGAAGCGCCCGTCAATGCCTGTCCGGTAGGCGGCGAGAAGGTTGGAAAACAGATCGCAGAGATCATGGGCGTGGAGGCAGGAGACAGCGTCCGGCAGGTGGCTTTTGTACAGTGCCAGGGCGACTGCGATAAGACGAAAACGGATTATGATTATTACGGCATCGAGGACTGCAGAATGCTTTCCTATGTGCCGGGCGGCGGTGCGAAATCCTGCGATTATGGATGCCTCGGATATGGAAGCTGCGTGAAAGCCTGTCCGTTCGATGCGATTCATGTTGTGAACGGCGTGGCCGTCGTGGATAAGGAACAGTGCAAGGCGTGCGGGAAATGCGTTGCGGCCTGCCCTAAGAAGCTGATTACGCTGATTCCTTACGACGCGAAGTATGCGGTAGCGTGCAGCTCCCATGACAAAGGGCCCGTGACGATGAAAGCCTGCGAGGCCGGCTGTATCGGATGCCAGCTGTGCAAGAAGAACTGCCCGGCGGATGCGGTCGTCATCGATAATTTTAATGCCTCCATCGATCAGGAGAAATGTACCGGATGCGGGACGTGTAAAGAGAAATGCCCTAAGAAAACGATTATATCCGTATGAGCCGGACGGGCAAAAATGCCGCCGGGAAATTTTCATGCAAAGGAAGGAGCAGGAGAGGATGGAAACGGTAAGACTTGGAAAAACAGGAATTGTAACGAATAAAAACGCTTTCGGCGCGCTGCCGATTCAGAGGATTCCGGATGCGGATGCCGTGTATCTGTTGAAAAAAGCCTATGAAAATGGAATGACTTATTTCGATACGGCGAGGTGGTATACGGACAGCGAGCATAAGCTTGGACTCGCTTTTGAGGGAATCCGGGATAAGGTCTTTATTGCGACGAAGACGGGCGCGGCTAACGCGGAAGGCTTCTGGAAAGATCTGGAAACGAGCCTCGATAATTTAAAGACGGATTATATCGATGTATACCAGTTCCACAATCCGGCCTTCTGCCCGAAACCTGGAGACGAAAGCGGATTGTATGATGCGATCGTAGAGGCAAAGAAGCAGGGGAAGGTAAAGCATATCGGCATTACCAATCACAGGCTTTCCGTTGCGAACGAGGCAGTTGACAGCGGGCTGTATGAAACCTTACAGTTTCCGTTCTGTTATCTCGCGACGGAGAAGGATATCGCTCTGGTCGAAAAATGTAAAGAAAAGGATATGGGATTCATCGCGATGAAGGCTCTGTCCGGCGGACTGATTACCAATTCCGCGGCAGCTTACGCGTATCTTGCGCAATATGATAACGTATTGCCTATCTGGGGCGTTCAGCGTGAAAAAGAACTGGATGAATTCCTTTCTTATATCGGGAATCCGCCGGTGATGAATGAAGAGATCGAGGCGCTGATCGCGCACGACCGGGAAGAACTGCTCGGCGAATTCTGCAGGGGCTGCGGTTACTGTATGCCATGTCCGATGGGAATCGAAATCAACAACTGCGCGAGGATGTCGCTGCTTCTGCGCCGTTCCCCTTCCGCGGGACATTTGAGTAAGGAGGGGCAGGAGAAAATGATGAAAATAGAAAGCTGCATCCATTGTAACCAGTGTAAGAGCAAATGTCCTTACGGGCTGGATACGCCGGCGTTATTGCAGAAGAATCTGGAAGATTATAAGAATGTTCTGGCTGGGAAAGTACAGGTATAAAATAAGGCGATGCGGGCATGACAAACGATATGACAAAGGGAGCCATTCTTCCGATGCTCATTAAATTCACAATTCCACTGGTGCTGGGGAATCTCCTCCAGCTTACCTATAACGCGATCGACGGCATTATCGTTGGGCAGTATGTGGGAAAAGAGGCGTTAGCGGCGGTCGGAACGAGCAATCCGCTCGTCACGCTTATGATTTTGTTCTTACAGGGCATCTGCCTTGGCGCGGGAATTTTGATCGGGACGCTTTATGGCGCGAAAAATTACGAAACGTTAAAGAGGCAGATCAGCACGGCGATGATGGCAGGAACAGGCTTTTCGCTGGCGCTCACCGCGGCGGCGCTGGTATCGGCGCCGGCGCTTCTTTCTATTCTGCAGGTGGATGCCGCAATCCGCGGGGAGGCGGCGGTCTATCTCCGCATTATCATGTGCGGCCTTGTATTTAATTTTATTTATAATTTCTTTGCCAGCACGTTAAGGGCGATGGGCGACGGCCGGTCTCCTCTTTATTTTCTCGGAATCAGCGCGTTTGTGAATATCGTCGGGGATCTGGTCTTTGTCATCGCTTTTTCGATGGGGACGGTCGGATGCGCTGTCAGCACGGTGCTCAGCGAGGCGCTGAGCTGTCTTTTATGCTGGCTGTATATCCGGAAAAATATAGCGTTCATGAATCTTGGAAAGCAGTGGTTCCGGTTCGATAAGAAGCTGTTAAAGCAGACGATTCAGTACGGCTTCGTCAGCGCGATGCAGCAGGCGACGGTGCAGCTCGGAAAACTCTGTATTCAGGGAACCGTGAATACGATGGGCGTAACATCGACGGCGGCTTTTGCCGCAATCAACAGGATTGACGACTATGCCTATATCCCGGAGCAGAACATCGGCCACGCCATGACAGGCGTAATGGCGCAGAACCGCGGCGCCGGAGAGAAAAAACGTGTAAAGGATGCCTTTCGCATCGGCATGTATGTAGAGTTTGCGTATGGCGCCGCAGCGGGAGGGGTTTTGCTGCTGCTGGCGAATCCGCTCATGCGGCTGTTCACGCGGGACGAAGCGACAGTCCTTATGGGAGAGCGGTATCTTCATTTGATCGCGTTCATGTATATTGTGCCGGCGGTCACGAACGGCGTACAGGGATATTTCCGGGGAATGGGAGATCTGGCGGTTACGCTGTGGAGCAGCCTGATCAATATGGGCGTCCGCGTTATCGTATGCCTTTTGCTCGTATTTGTCTGCAAAATGGGCATCCTCGCATTGCCGTGGGCGTATCTGGCCGGATGGGGCGCGATGATGCTGTATGAGCTTCCGTTCTTGCTGCACCGGCTGCGCATACCGGAGGCGGGGGAAAGGAACGAAGGCGTTTAAAGAAATAAATTTATAGAAGGAATCAGGACTTTTGAGCGGGTCTCGGTTTTTATTTTAAATGAGACCGGATGATTTTTGGCGGGAGCAATGATTGGCGGGGCCATAGCGGGTATTGCGGTATAGAAGCAGAAAAATAAAGGCGGCGCCGGATAGATGGCGTTGCTTTTGAAACAGGGCGGAGGCAGATAAACGGTTACTTAATGTTGACTGACCATTTTGCCAATTCTGACAGGATCGGCAGTAAGTCATGTGTCAGGTCGGTTATTTCGTATTCCACCCGGATAGGAACCTCCATGTGTTCGGTGCGCTTTATCAACCCGTTCTCTTCCAGCTCTTAAGAGTAAAGCATTTTTTAAGAGTATGCGCGGAATCACGGGAAGAGCTGGCAGTTAGAAACGGAAGTCCCGGATGGAATCCGCAGCAAAATCTTGAAAAACTCCGGAAAAGTATGTAAAATGGGTTGAAAATAATCTTCCCGAAAGGAGATATACTGTGAAAAATAAATTTTTCACAGGCAAATTTGTGCTTGCGCCCAAATTCGCAGGCTAAGTAAGAATGGAGGATTACAATGACATTGAGCAAAAAACCGGTTACGGGCATGAAGGACATTTTACCGGAAGAAATGGAAATCCGCGATTATGTCATAAGCGTTATCAAAGAGACTTATGGGAAATTCGGATTTACTTCGATAGAGACGCCCTGCGTGGAGAATATTGCAAATCTGAACTGCAAGGCCGGTGGCGAGAATGAAAAGCTGATTTTTAAGATTTTAAAAAGGGGAGATAAGCTGCGGCTCAACGAGGCGCGGGATGTGGACGATCTGGTGGACGGCGGACTGCGCTATGATCTGACGGTGCCGCTCGTACGCTATTATTCCAATCATGCGAACGAACTGCCGTCCCCTTTTAAGGCATTGCAGATGGGCAGTGTATGGCGGGCGGACAGGCCCCAGCGGGGACGCTATCGTCAGTTCATGCAGTGCGACATCGATATTTTGGGCGAACCTTCCAACCTGGCGGAAATCGAGCTGATTCTGGCGACGACGACGACGCTTGGAAAGCTTGGATTCCGCAATTTTCAGATTCGTATCAACGACAGGCAGCTTTTGAAGGCGATGGCGGCATACAGCGGTTTCGCGGAAGAAGCGTATGATCAGGTGTTCATCATTCTGGATAAGATGGACAAGATCGGCATGGACGGCGTGAGGGCGGAGCTGTTGGAGGCAGGTTATACGGCGGAACAGACGGAAAAGTATCTCGGCCTGTTCAAAGGCATGGAAGAGGCCAGAGAGCCGATCTCCTATATCACAGAGATTCTGGCGGATTTTCTGCCGGAAGGCGTTAAGGAAAGCTTCCAGGAGATCATCGACAGCGTAGAAGCGACAAAGGGCGATTTTTTTGAATTGAAATTCGATCCGACGCTGGTGCGGGGAATGTCTTATTATACCGGCACGATTTTTGAAATCGCCATGCCGGAATTTGGCGGAAGCTGCGGCGGCGGTGGGAGATACGATAAGATGGTCGGCAGATTCACCGGAAACGATGTGCCGGCCTGCGGTTTTTCCATCGGTTTCGAGCGGATTATCCTGCTGCTTTTGGAGAGCGGGTTTCAGGTTCCGGGCAAAGGAAAAAAGGTCGCCTATCTGATGGAAAAGGGGCTTCCGGCGGACAGGCTGCGCCAAGTGGTTACACGGGCGCAGGAAGAGCGGGCGGAGGGCAATCAGGTTCTTGTCGTCCGGATGAATAAAAATAAAAAATTCCAGAAGGAACAGCTGACGGCGCAGGGCTATGAGGAATTTCGGGAATTTTATGTAAATGAGCTGAAAAAATAAAGAGCGGTCTGCGGAAAGGATATGGGAATAAAAATGGCTGAATCAATGAAGGGGTGGAAACGTTCTCACCGCTGTACGGAGCTTTCCCCGGCGAATATCGGAGAAGAAGTGACCGTTATGGGGTGGGTTCAGAAGCAGAGGAATAAAGGCGGTATTATTTTTGTGGATTTAAGGGATCGTTCAGGAATTCTGCAGATCATCTTTGAAGAAAATGACTGCGGGAAAGAGAATTTTGCGAAGGCGGAGAAAATGCGCAGCGAGTTCGTTATCGCCGCCGCCGGCAGAGTTGAAAAGCGCTCCGGCGCCGTTAACGAAAACCTGGCGACCGGGGAAATCGAGATCCGGGCAAAAGAGGTCCGTATCCTGTCGGAAGCGGAGACCCCGCCTTTCCCGGTAGAGGCGGAATCCAGAACGAAAGAAGAAATTCGCTTAAAATACCGTTATCTGGATCTGAGAAGGCCCGATCTGCAGCAGAAAATGATGCTGCGAAGCAGGATCGTATCTAAGATGCGTTCCTTTATGGCAAAAGAAGGGTTTCTGGAAATCGAAACGCCGATTTTGTGCAAATCTACGCCGGAAGGGGCGAGAGACTACCTCGTGCCAAGCCGTGTGCATCCGGGAAGCTTTTATGCGCTGCCGCAGTCGCCGCAGCTGTATAAGCAGCTTCTGATGTGTTCCGGTTATGACCGTTATTTCCAGATAGCGCGATGTTTCCGGGATGAGGATCTGCGGGCAGACAGGCAGCCGGAATTTACGCAGGCGGATATGGAATTGTCGTTCGTGGATGTGGATGACGTGATCGAGGTCAATGAAAGGCTGATCCGCCATGTCTGCAAAGAAGCGATCGGCCTGGAAGTGGCTCTGCCTCTTCCGCGCATGACCTGGAAGGAAGCGATGGAACGGTATGGTTCCGATAAACCCGATACCCGTTTCGCAATGGAGCTGACAGATGTGTCGGAAACGGTGAAAGACTGCGGCTTCGGCGTTTTCACCTCCGCGCTTGCAGACGGCGGCTCTGTCAGAGGATTGAATGTCAAGGGACAGGCGGCAATGCCCCGTAAGAAGATAGACGCACTCGTGGATTTTGCCAGGGGCTGCGGCGCAAAAGGGCTGGCATATCTTTGCATTCAGGAGGACGGCTCTTATAAATCCTCTTTTGCCAGATTTATGACGGAAGAACAGCTTGACGCGCTCGTGCGCAGGATGCAGGGAGAAAAAGGAGACCTGCTTCTTTTTGCGGCGGATAAAAATACGGTTGTGTACAGCGTGCTCGGCGCGCTCCGTGTGGAGCTCGGCAGACAGCTTGGCCTGATCGATGAATCGAAATTCCATTTTCTGTGGATAACGGAATTTCCGCTTCTTGAGTGGAGCGAGGAGGAGGGCCGTTTTATGGCGATGCACCATCCCTTTACGATGCCGATGGAAGAGGACTGGCAGTATATTGACTCCGATCCGGGACGCGTCCGCGCCAAGGCCTATGACATCGTACTGAACGGCGTGGAGCTTGGCGGCGGCTCCGTCAGGATCCATCAGGACGATATTCAGGAAAAAATGTTCGAGGTACTCGGCTTCACGAAGGAGCAGGCATGGGAACAGTTCGGTTTTCTGCTGAACGCATTTCGATACGGCGTACCGCCGCACGCGGGACTGGCTTACGGACTCGACCGTTTTGTCATGCTGCTTGTTCATGCGGACAATATCCGCGAGGTCATCGCCTTCCCGAAAATGAAGGATGCGTCCTGCCTGATGACGGATGCGCCGGGAACGGTGGACGAAAAACAGCTTGCGGAATTGCAGATAGCGCTCGCTCCTGCGAAGGAAGAATAGAAAGGAATGGTGATTACGATGGGATTTCAGAATCCGGCATCCATTTTTCAGATGATGAATCTATGGAATCGATTTAAGAAGAATCATTCAAAATTCCCTAAATTTATGACGGCGGTTTACCAGAATGGAATCAGGGAAGGCAGCATTATAGAGATCAATGTCACGACTCCGGACGGGCAGAGCCTGAATTCCAATTTGAAAATCAGCGCGGAGGATATGAAGCTGATAGAAGAGCTGAAAGACCTGGCTGTAAAGCCGTGAGAAGCAGATTGCTGAAAATGATGTCTGAGAAACAGATTGTCAACCAAATCGTTTTTTTGGTTGACAATCATCTTTTCTCCTTATATACTGTAAAAGACCCCGGATAACGGCAGGGCGGATTTTCGCCTGTCCGCAGACCGGTATGAATACAGTTTATAAGGAGATTTTTATTGCAATGAGCAAAACGGCGGAACGATCGGTGAACGATATGGTGAAAAAGGAGAAAGAGGGAGCCGCAAAGATTACGACGAAAGAAGTCGTCTGTGTGGGAATGTTCGCGGCGGTTCTGGCTGTCCTTTCGCAGATTTCGATTCCGATGCCGTCGGGTGTGCCGATTACTTTACAGACTTTTGCGGTGGCACTGACGGGCGTGGTGCTGGCCTGGAGGCTGGGAACGGCGAGCATGCTGGTGTATATTCTGCTCGGCGCGGCGGGGGTTCCTGTCTTTGCGGAGTTTTCCGGCGGCGTGCAGGTGCTTGTGAATTATACGGGCGGCTTTCTGTGGGGCTTTCTTTTTATGACATTGTTCTGCGGTATCGGCACACAGATGAAGAACAGGACAGCCGGTATTCTGTTCGGAACAGCCGGCCTGGCGCTTTGCCATCTGTCCGGCACATTACAGTTTATGATCGTGATGAAAACGGGGTTTGCGGAATCTTTTCTGCTGGCGTCCGCACCCTATCTGATAAAGGATATCATTTCAGTCGTGCTCGGTTTTGCCGTCGGCGGACAGATCCGGACACGCCTTTTGAAGGCCGGCCTGTTATGATGCGGCTGCGCGTGCACCACCTTCTATGCAGCGCGCTTTATGTGGGAAGGGGCTACAGCGAAGCGTTCTGTGAGAATATGCAGAGGGTGGCGGGGTGGTTGTGGGAGCCATTATCCGAAACGGAGAAAGACAGGGGAATGCAGGGAGAGCCGGAATACATCTTGTGTGAAGGGGAGCAACGAGAAGTAAGGCTGGTTACCGGACCGGACAATATCTGCAGGGAGTGCCCGAATCTGGCGGATAATGGCTGCAGGCTGGATCGTAATAATGTCGTATCGAAGGATGCGGCGCTGGCACAGGCGCTCGGACTCGAAACAGGGCGCGTTTATCGGGTTCCGGAGCTGTTACATATCGTGGGCCGAAATCTGACGGCAGAAATTTTTGAGGGTTCCTGTCAGAACTGTGAATGGTACAGGAAGGGATTATGCCGCTATGAACCGCTCATGCGAAAATACCAGAGCGCCGGACCGGCAGGCGGCCCGCGTTTCCCACTTGACATTTAAGCAGAAAATGCTATGTTAGATATAGGTAATTTTGAGAAGGCTTTCGGGAATTTCCTGAAAGCTTTTCCTTATGAGAAGCAAAGGCCGCGCCGCATGCCATCGGCCGGGGGATGCTTGGATTTTTTCCCGGAAAATTTTTATAAAGGAACAAAGGAGCTGAATATAGAAATGGAAGAGAAGAAAAGGACAGATAACAGTCAGCTGGAGCTGGCGGCGGAAACGTTCGCGGGGGACAGGACGAAAGAAAATTTTGTGAAGATCATGGAGCATCTGGAAAAGGCGGTCGTATATGTGCCGACAATGATGCCGGATAATCTCGATAAAGAGACGATGGAGAGCATCCGGGAGGGAAAAGGGGTAAAACTGCCTGCGGATGCGAAGCTTCTGCCCTGCCTTTTGAAAAAAGAAAGCGGCGAGCAGGCGCTTCCCGTTTTTTCTTCCCTGAAGCAGGTGCCTGAGGACAAAAAAAGCCCGGCGATTCTGGCGCTTCCCTTTTTTAACTGTGCGGCGATGGCGTTAGCAAATAAAGAAAAGGTGCATATGGTCGTTTTAAATCCTTTTACGCAGAATATTGCCCTGCCGCCGCAGATATTGGAAATCGCGAGGAAGAGAGGACAGGCCGCGCAGAACAAAACGGTAAAAGTAACGGAAAAGCAGTTCCACCAGATGGCGCACGGCATGATCGCCTGGCAGGTCCTTCCGGCCTTTTTATTCGAGAAGCGGAAAGAGGGGCTGGAGCGGCTGCAGAAAGAGGAAGGAAAGTTCCTGGCGTCCCTTTATGCGTCGGTCTATCCGAAAGAAATCGGAATGCCTTACGGTGAAGATGATTTTTCCCTGATGACGCTGAATGTCACGGAGGATATGCAGATTACGAGAATCGATATGCCGGAGGCGAATCTGAGCAGGGGGCTGTGCTGCCGCGTCTATGCCGTCTGGAAAAGGACGGATGAAAAATTACTGTATTATACGATCGAAAAGGCGGAGAACGGCAATACGATCGGCCGCGTCTGTGAGGATAAGAAGCATGAGAGCGTCGAGGCGGCGCCGGATAACGGAGCGGAGATTGAAACGATCATGAGATTATCCGAGGCGGCAGGCGGTATCCGCGGGGATGAAGAAGGAGAATAAGCATGATAACGACGATCATATTTGATTTGGATGGAACCTTATTGGATACGCTGGAGGATTTGACGGACAGCGTGAATGATGCGCTGGGAAAATCCGGTTTTCCGGAAAGGACAATCGATGAGATCAGAAGTTTTGTCGGCAACGGCATCGCCAGCCTGATCGCGCGCGTCCTGCCGGAAGGAAAAGAAAACCCTCATTATGACGAGGTCTTAAAGACTTTCCGGGAATACTATGCCCTGCATTGCAAGGATAAGACGAGGCCCTATGACGGTATCCTGCCGATGTTGGACGCGCTGCGGGAACAGGGTTACCGGATGGCGGTCGTTTCCAATAAATTTGACGCTGCGGTGAAAGAGCTATGCGCGCTGTATTTCGGGGATCGGATCGAGGCAGCGGTAGGAGAGAGTGAGAAGGTCAGAAAAAAACCGGCGCCCGATGCGGTGTATCAGGTGCTGGAGGAATTATCGGCGAAAGCGGAAGATGCCGTTTATGTCGGGGATTCCGACGTGGACTTGGCCACGGCGGCCAATGTGCCGATGACCTGCATCAGCGTAACATGGGGCTTCCGCAGCCGCGGCCAGCTGCTGGCCGCGGGAGCGAAAGAGGGGCTCATGGTCACTGACCCGAAGCGGCTTCCGGCTCTTCTTCGTGCGCTTTCTCAGGAAGGGTGATAAGCACCTTTAAAATGCGGTTCTTGGCGATGCCCTGTGCCTGCAGCACAATACCGTTTTCGAGCTGAATGGATTCTTTGTCATCGGGAATCCGTTCCAGCTGCTCGATCATCAGGCCGCCGATAGAGTCGAAGTCCTCCGAGTTCAGTTTCGTTTCCAGCGCGTCGTTGATATCGTCGAGCTTCATGCCCGCCTCTACGAGGAACTGGCCGGGCTGTGTTTCTTTGATGAGCTCTTCCTCGTCCCCGTCATATTCGTCGCGGATTTCTCCGACGATTTCTTCAATTAAATCTTCCATCGTGATCAGGCCGACCGTCGTGCCGTATTCGCTCAGAACAAAAGTGATGTTAAAGGATTTTTCCCGCATTTCCATCATCAGGTCGGCGATCTTCTTATATTCATATGTATAATAAGCATTCCGCAGGATTTTCTTGATCTGGAATTTCTCTTTGTCTTTTACCAGGATAAAATCCTTGATATTCACGATGCCGATGATATTGTCCGGATCGTCCTCATAGACCGGAAGCCGCGTGAACATGGAGGCCTTAAAGGTCGATAATACCTGGTCGTATGTGGAGGAGATGGAAATGCTCGTCATATGGATTCTCGGAACCATGATATCCTTTGCCACCGCGTCGCCGAAATCAAATACGTTGTAGATCATTTCCCTCTCTTCGGACTCGATGGCGCCGCCTTCGTGGCTCACATCCACATAGGTTTTCAGCTCATTTTCCGAAATGCCCATCTTGCGGCCTTCATCGTTGATATGCAGAAGGCGCATGATGCCGGACGATAGTTTATCGACAAGAAAGATGACCGGCGTGAGCAGCGTCATCAGGAAATGGATGATGCCGCTGTAAAAAAGAGATATCTTCTCCGCATTATTCATCGCCCATGTTTTCGGGATGATCTCGCCAAAAAGCAGAATAACGAGCGTCAGCATGCCCGTTGCGAAGCCGACCATATAGCTTCCCCACGTCCGGATCGCAAAGGTCGTCGTGACAGAGGACGCGGCGATATTGACGATATTATTGCCGATTAAAATCGTGCTGAGCATTTTGCCGTATTGTTCGAGGATGGAAAGTACCCGCGCAGCACGTTTGGAGCCTTCCTGCGCCAGCGTGCGGAGCCGCACCTGATTGACCGTCGTGAAAGCGGTTTCGGCCGAAGAAAAGAATGACGAAAGCAGAACAAGAACGAACAAAGAGATAAGTTGTATGACACCTGTGGTATCCAATGAAAAATTCACACTCCTTTAAAAATAATCGATTCCTTTCGTAGAAAATATTACATGATAGAGAATATCGTGTCAAGTTTTTCCTGGACGCCGAATATATATTTAATATCTTTTTAAGAAAAGCGGGAAATATTTCAGAAAACCGGAAAAGGAAGGGGTTTGTTGTATGGAGAAAAAAATGGTTGACAGCGGGAAAGTCGTCTTTGTGATGAAATGTATGCTCGCCGCTTACATTCTGACCGCGGGGCTTTTGCTGCTTCTGGCGCTCATGCTGTATCGCTTCGGCCTGTCGGAAAAGACAGTGTCGATCTGCATCATTGTGATTTACATAGTCGTGACGTTCCTTGCGGGCTTTATCGCCGGAAAAAGAGCGGGAGAAAAGAAATTCCTGTGGGGGCTCGCAATGGGCTGCATTTATTTTCTGATTCTGACTGGCGTTTCGCTCATCGTAAACAGGAGGATAGAGGACGCCGCAGGAAATCTGATCACGGTATTTATGCTGTGCGGCGGAAGCGGGATGCTGGGCGGGATGATAAGCTAGCCCGCAAAAAAACTCTTTTCATACAGAAAAATGTATGGTATACTATTTCAAGTTATGGGCGAGGCTTTACAGACGGGCCGAGCGGAAACAGAGGATAAGCTGAAAGGAGAATGGTCATAGAAATGAAACATATTAAGACTTTGAACACAAGAGATCTGAAAGAATCCATGAAAAAAGGCGGCTGCGGCGAATGCCAGACATCCTGCCAGTCGGCCTGCAAGACGTCCTGCACGGTTGGAAACCAGAGCTGCGAGAGGGCAAAGTAATTTTACGGTATCGTCGGAAACAGCGGGAATGAAATAGTGTTCTATAAGCAGCGATTCGCGTCGCTGCTTATTATGCGTTAGGAAAGGGAGAACCTGTTTTGATACATCAATACAAAAATAATGGCTACAATATTGTACTGGATGTGAACAGTGGAAGCGTTCATGTTGTGGACGATATTGTTTATGATATCCTGCCCGTCGTGGAGAAGCTTCTGGCGGAGGGCGTGACGGAGAAAGCGGCGCTTGAGGCGGCTGTTGGGGAAAGCATCGGTTGTGAAAATGCCCCCGGCATGGAAAACGGCGGCCGGGCGGGAGCGCCTGCTTCCGGGGGACAGCTGGCGGAGGCGGTAACGGAAATCCTGGAGTTAAAGGATGCCGGAATGCTTTTTACGGAAGATATTTACGAGAAATATATCGCGGATTTCGGCAGGCGGGAAACGGTCGTTAAGGCCCTGTGCCTGCATATCGCTCACGACTGCAATCTGGCCTGCCGGTATTGTTTTGCAAAGGAAGGCGAATATCATGGAAGGCGTGCGCTCATGAGCTTTGAAGTCGGGAAAAAAGCGCTGGATTTTCTGGCGGCTAATTCCGGGAACCGGGTCAATCTGGAAGTGGACTTTTTCGGCGGAGAGCCTCTGCTGAACTGGGATGTGGTGAAAAAGCTGGTGGAGTACGGAAGAAGCATCGAGGAAGAGCGCCATAAGAAATTCCGCTTCACCCTGACGACGAACGGCATTCTGCTGAACGATGAAATTCTGGAATTCGTAAACCGGGAGATGGGAAATATCGTACTCAGCATCGACGGCAGAAAAGAAGTGAACGACAGGATGCGGCCCCACCGCGGCGGACAGGGAAGCTATGAGGAGATCGTGCCAGCGTTTCAGAGAGCTGCCGCAAGCAGGGGACAGATGAATTATTATGTGCGCGGCACCTATACGCGGCATAACCCGGATTTTGCGGAGGACGTGAAGCATCTGGCGGATCTGGGGTTTGAACAGATTTCCGTGGAACCCGTCGTTGCGGGATCGGAAGAGGAATACGCCCTGCGAAAAGAGGATGTCCCGGCGCTGCTTGAGGAGTATGATAAGCTCGCCCTGGAATATTTAAAGCGGAGAAAAGAAGGAAAAGCTTTCAATTTCTTCCATTTTATGATAGATTTAGAAGGTGGGCCCTGCGTGGCCAAAAGATTGTCCGGCTGCGGTTCGGGAAACGAATATCTGGCGGTTACGCCATGGGGCGATCTTTACCCGTGCCATCAGTTCGTGGGGAACGGGGATTTTCTGATGGGGAATGTGGAGGACGGTATCACCCGCCCGGACATTGTGGAGAACTTCAAAAGCTGTAATGTGTATACGAAAGAAAAGTGCCGGAATTGTTTTGCGAAGTTCTATTGCAGCGGCGGCTGCGCCGCAAATTCCTATCAGTTCCACGGG
This sequence comes from Bacteroides fragilis, assembly GCA_023664485.1. Classification (GTDB taxonomy): domain Bacteria; phylum Bacillota; class Clostridia; order Lachnospirales; family Lachnospiraceae; genus UBA3282. The sequence goes on from JAMPFK010000017.1 coordinate 32,044, forward strand.
AATATTCATGACGTATACGACCTCGGCTGCCAGCTGCAGAGAAAGCGCATCGAATGCGCCATTATGATCAAAGCGGCGCTGGCTGACTGTGAAGGGGCATAGGAGGGCCGGTGTCATAAGGTATTAAGAAAGGATGAAAAGAAATGAAAAAGAACAAAGCCATTACGGGTCTGGTTGTCTTTTTGCTCGTACTGATCGGGCTGGGTTATACAGCAGCGTTTGGTATCGGCGCGGACAAGTCGGGCTCCGCTTCCAGCATCAAGCTGGGTCTTGATCTTGCCGGAGGCGTCAGTATTACTTATCAGGTAGTGGGAGACGAACTGCCGGATAAGGAAGATATGAGCGACACGATCTACAAATTACAGCAGCGTGTCGAGCGTTACAGTACGGAGGCGCAGGTATATCAGGAGGGCGACGACCGGATCAATATCGAGATTCCGGGCGTTTCCGACGCCAACGCCATTCTGGAAGAGCTCGGCCAGCCGGGTACGCTGTATTTCATCGCGCAGACGGACAGCGAGGGGAATCAGAATTACCTTTCCGGTTTCGGCGTCGATGCGGACGGCAATATTGTGATGCAGTATGAGCTGACCAAAACGCTGGAAGAACTGCAGGCGGACGGCTCCATCGTTCTGACAGGTACGGATGTGGCGGGCGCGCAGGCCGGGACCCAGCAGGATCAGCTGATGAACAATACCCAGTATGTAGTGCAGCTGACATTGACTGATGCGGGAGCGGAGGCTTTTGCGGCGGCGACCGAGAAGGCCTATAATGCGGGGGAATCCATCGCGATTTACTATGACGGAGAATTCGTGAGTGTGCCGAATGTACAGGCGGTCATCTCGGATGGGAACGCAGTCATTACCGGGCAGGACAGCTTTGAAGAGGCGGACAGGCTCGCTTCCACGATCCGTATCGGCGGACTGAAACTGGAGCTGCAGGAGCTGCGCTCCAACGTGGTCGGCGCACAGCTCGGCTCCGATGCGATCCGGACCAGTTTAATTGCGGCGGTCGTTGGCTTTGCCCTCGTCGTTATCTTTATGATCGCGGTCTATTATGTGCCCGGTATCGCGGCCAGCTTATCTCTCTCGCTGTATACCGCGCTGATGATCATTCTGCTGGATGCTTTTGAGATTACGCTGACGCTGCCCGGTATCGCGGGTATCATCCTGTCGATCGGTATGGCGGTAGACGCGAACGTCATTATTTTTGCCCGTATCAGGGAAGAGCTGGCGACCGGGAAAACGGTTCAGTCGGCGATTAAGATCGGTTTTTCCAAGGCGCTGTCCGCGATTCTGGACGGCAATATCACGACCCTGATCGCCGCGGCGGTGCTTGGCTTAAAGGGAACCGGTTCGATCAAAGGGTTCGCGCAGACATTGGCGCTCGGCATTATCCTTTCGATGTTCACAGCGCTGATCATTACGAAATTCATTTTAAACGCCCTTCATGCGCTGGGCGTTCAGAGCACAAAGGCGTACGGTGTGGCGAAGGAAAAGAAGACTCTGCAGATCCTTTCCGGAAAAAAGGCGTTCTTCGCGCTTTCCGCAGCGGTCATTCTCGCGGGCTTCGTGGTCATGGGCGTCAATCAGGCGGCCGGGAATTCCGCGTTGAATTACAGTCTTGAATTTGTCGGCGGTACTTCTACGACGCTGACATTGCAGGAAGATATGCCGATTGAAAAAATCGATTCCGATATCGTGCCGTTGATTGAGAATATTACGGGAGACGGCAATGTACAGACGACGAAAGTAGCCGGATCCAATCAGATCATCATTAAGACAAGGACGCTGAACGTAGAGGAAAGAGAGACCTTTAAAGACGTGATGGCGGCGAATTTCGGTGTGGAGGAAAGCTCTATTACAGCCGAAACGATCAGCGCGACGGTCAGCTCGGAAATGAAATCCGATGCGGTTATCGCGATCGCGGCGGCGGCTGTCTGTATGTTACTCTATATCTGGTTCCGTTTCAAGGATATCCGTTTCGGCGCCAGCGCGGTCATCGCCCTGTTACATGATATTCTGGTCGTGCTCGCTTTCTATGCGGCGGTCAGAGTGCCTGTCGGGAATACCTTTATCGCCTGTATGCTGACAATAGTTGGTTATTCCATCAACGCGACGATTGTTATCTTCGACCGTATCCGCGAGAATGTGCGGGAGATGGGCCGGAAGGGCAGTCTGGAAGAGGTGGTGAACAGAAGCATTTCCCAGACCTTATCGAGAAGCGTATTCACTTCCTTAACGACTTTCTTCATGGTGGCGTCGCTGGAGGTATTCGGCGTTTCTTCTATCAGGGAGTTTGCGCTTCCTTTGATGGCGGGCATTATCTGCGGTACTTATTCGTCTATCTGCCTTGCGGGAGCTTTCTGGTATCTGTTCCGTGAGAAGATGGGGAAAAAGGCGGCGTGAGAGCTGTAAATACAAGAACGATAAAATCCTCTGTGCCAAACAGGCACAGAGGATTTTTTTGTGAAGAAACCACGCATCCCAGGGCGTTCAGATTTGATGTCCTGCCGCCTGCGGAGGGGTTTTTGCCTCTTTTGCCACAGATCTTTCGGCCTGTGTTATATCTTTCTGCGAACCCCTCTTGCGGTTATGGTATTTCAATTTCATAAAAGTCAGAATATCTTCCTGATCCCGGTCGTCCAATTGCTGATAGTAGTAAAGGATAAGTTTTTCCTGTCTTTTTAAAAGCTTGAATTTCTTATCGTTTTCGGGAATGCTGATATGCTTCAGAAATTCATTTATATCGTCGCATTCCGATTTGCTTCCGGAGGATTCCGCTATGGGACATTCTTCATTCCGGGGATGGTCGATAGAGAGTTCCAGAAAGCTGTTCAGAGGAACTTTATATATTTTAGACAGATTGTACAACGAATCGATGGGCGGCGTAATGCGTCCGGTTTCATAATGCGAGTAAGTCTGTCTTGTGATATTCAACTGTGATGCGACATATTCCTGCGAGTAATTGAAAGATTTACGAAGTTCTCTTAAATATTTTTCCAATGATTTTCCTGACATTTCGCCGTCACACTCCTCTTTACTTATATCTTAATAGAATATCCATTCTCCGGCCCCCGCTCGTCATCCTTTTTTGTGAAATCTTTATGTGCGGACAATAATGTAACAGTTCGGCCCTGTCGGAAGGCTGAGCTGTTATACAATAATGAATTGTATTGCAAAAAGTACTTGAAAATATATTAAGAATAGCATATTATAGATACTGAAAGTATATTAGAAATAGCATATATAAAAATGAAAGATTTCAAAAATAGCATTTACAACGATAGAAATATACATAAAGAAGAATACAACGGGTGGATACGCGGAAACGAAAAAACGTTCCGCGACACAAATAAATATTTTTAAGGAGGAAGGAGAATGAAAACAAAATTCATTCAAAAACTTATGGCAGGCGCTTTGACGGCGGCTCTTGCAGCGGCACCGTGCATGGGCGTTTTTGCCAGCGAGACACCGGGCGGCAGCGGCACACCTGTCGTTGATACGCCGAGTGTTGAAGAAGAGGTCGTTGCGATTGTCAATGAACCGGTCAGCAATGACGATGAAGGCGGCTCTGCAGTAAGCAGCATCGCACAGATTCCGGAGAGCAGTTCCGTGGAAGGCGTAACGACGTCCGTAAAAGGCGTATATCTTGCAACGAGCGTCAACGGCGCGGCTGTTACCACGAGCGTTGCGAACATTGCAAGCAGCTACAATCTGGGCACAGGAGAGACCCCTTGTGCGCGCGTTTATAACATGGACGTAAAGAAGAGCCCGCTTGCGGCGGCAGCCATCGACAATGCAGCGGAAGCGCTTGGCGCGACTGTAGGCCCTTACATTAATGTGGAACTCGGTTTTGTAAAAGGCGGCAAATTCGGCCTGCTTCCATCCGATGGAGCGCAGATCACGATGAGCTTCGGTATCCCGAAATCCTTTATACAGGCTGGCAAGACTTATGCGGTCATCTGCGTGCGTCCTGGCGGAGCGGTAACGATCCTGCCTAATATCAGCACAAATCCGAATGTGATAACCTTTGCGACAACTGGCGGACAGGGTGCATATGCAATCATCAAATATTAATTTGATGAGTCGTGACATAGAGGCTGGGAGAAGAAATTTCTTCTTCCAGTATCTCTTATTATTCGTTGTGCTGATTTTCTGCTTTTATCAATTCAGCGCACACAGATTATATGGGTTTTCCGTTTATCCGGATGAGTTCGGGTATTGGGCAAATGCGGCGCAGCGGCTTGGATATGACTGGTCTGATGTGGCCTCGCTCGGATATTATTATTCCTTTGGATACAGTCTGATTCTGGCGCCAATCCTGCGGTTCTGCCATGATAATGTTCAGGCATACCGTGCGGCGGCATTTGTGAATATGAGTCTGCAATGTCTTTCCGCCTGCCTGTTGTGGGGGATCTTCAGGAGGCTGTACTGCCCGGCGGACTGCGGCGCGGAAGGGGCGCGCATCAGGGGGAAGCAGATCGTATTTGCCGTCGGCGTGTCGGCATTTTATCCGGCATGGACTTTTTATACGCAGACAACGCTGGCGGAGACGCTTATTGCTTTCCTGTATGTGTTCGTCTGCTACCAGTTTCTTCTGTTATTGGAAGAGCGGAAAACGGTGCATGTGATACTGCGGATATTGCTATTATTAATAGCATTTCTGTATTTGCATTTTGTACATATGCGTACGGTGGGCGTTGTCGTTTTCGCGGCGTTTGTCATGGCTTTTTATTTATGGCATAGGCCTCAATACCGGAAACTGCTGCTCATGGCAGGAGTAACGCTCCTGATCGGAGCGGCTATTGGCATTTGGTTCAAAGATGCGGTGACAAAGACTGTTTATGCGTCGGCAGATGCCGGAAAGCTGGCGGTCACTGATTATGCCGGGAAACTGCAGCTCCTGAAAGAAATACTGACATTAAGGGGCATGAAAACGCTCTTACAGAGTTTTGCCGGAAAGCTTTATTATCTTGGAATGGCCTCTTTCGGGCTGTTCTATCCGGCGGTGTTTTTTTGCATTGGAAGAACGGGAGCTTTGCTGTACGGCATTTTCCATAAGGACGCCGCGGAAGGGAAAAAGACGGCGGACTGGTTCTGCCTGTTCCTCCTGCTTTCCATGATCGGGCAGCTTGTGGTTACGGCAGTCTATACGAGGGAGACCTGGCGGCTGGACAGCATTATTTATGGCAGATACAATGAGTATTTGCTGCCCGTTTTTATGGGAATCGGAATTCTGGAATTAGTGAAGTGCAGGCACCCCTGGAAAGCGTTCGGATGCGGCGCGGGTATTTCTACCGCGTTGTTCATTGTCACGCTATGGACGGCGTTACACAGCGGAGCAGCTGTTATGAGAGGCGTTTTTGCGACCGGGCTCAGTTATTTATCGGAAAACGCTTATCCTTATCAGATCCTGCCGGAGTTTCTGAAAGCGTATTTATTCGGACTTCTGCTGATGGCACTCGTGTATGGGAGTGTCTGGCTTGGCGGACGTCTGAAACAAACTGCCTGCGTAACGGCCTTTGTTATACTGATAGAACTATTGCTCACGATATGCCTTTGCAGGAAATATACATGGGCCTATAACGATTCCGATTATTATGATCTGAAGGTCTGTGAGTATATAGAAGAATATGAGGCCGGAAATGGGAATATCGACGCATCGGTCTCCTATTTGTACGGCGGCGGAACCTATTTTATCGATCTGCTTCAGTTCGCCATGCGGGATAAGAGAATTGAAATCCTGGCAGAAAAGGAGGAATCCGGCGAGGAGAAGGCATGGGATGTTCTGGAACCGTTACTGCCGGAGGATGGGTTTCTGATTGCCGATTACAACAGTCCGTATCTTGTGGAACTGGAAGAATGTTATGAAAAATGCGTGGAAAGCAATTCATTTGTATTGTTTAAAGGAGCGGAAAGATGAAGCTGATTATTCAAATCCCATGTTATAACGAAGCGGAGACATTGGAAATTGCGCTGAATGCGCTGCCGAAGCGGATAGAGGGAATTGATGAAATCGAATATCTGATCATCAACGACGGCAGTCAGGACGATACTGTGGCGGTAGCGAAAAGGTGGGGCGTGCATCACGTTGTGAATTTCAAGCAGAACAAGGGGCTTGCGAAAGGCTTTATGGCAGGTCTGGACGGCTGTCTGCGGAACGGTGCGGATATCATTGTCAACACGGATGCGGACAACCAGTACTGCGGCGATGACATTCAGAAACTCATACGGCCGATTCTTGACGGAAAGGCTGATATGGTCGTCGGGGCAAGGCCGATCGATGAAACGGAACATTTTTCTTTTATCAAGAAGAAACTGCAGCATTTCGGAAGCTGGGTCGTGCGAAAGGCTTCCAATACGGATATTCCCGATGCGCCAAGCGGTTTCCGGGCTTTCAGCAGGGAAGCGGCAATGCGTATCAACGTGGTCAATGATTATACATACACATTGGAGACTATCGTCCAGGCCGGGCGGGAGAAGATGGCGATTACGAGCGTCCCTGTCCGTACCAACGGAGAGCTTCGGCCTTCGCGGCTCTTTCACAGCATCTGGGGGTATGTCAAAAAGAGCATGCTCACGATTCTGCGTGCCTATATGATGTATAAACCATTAAAAGCGTTTTCTTTTCTCGCGGTGATACCGATGCTCATCGGATTACTGATTGGTTTTCGTTTCCTTTATTATATGGCAATAGGAGTAGCCGGCGGTCATGTGCAGTCTCTGATATTGGGCTGTACGTTAATTGTTATCGGGTTTCTGACGCTGGTAATCGGGCTGATGGCGGATGTGATCGCCGCCAACAGAAAGCTTTTACAGGATACCCAGTACCACGCCAGACGTTCGGAATATGAAACGATTTATATGCAGAAGAAAATGGAAAAAGAGGCTGTCCGTACATATCATGTTATCAGGAACGAAGAGATATCGCCGCTCGCAGAGGCGGGCGAGGGCTGAAGCGGGCCGGGGATCTGCTTCCAGTGAATATGCCTGAAATGTTTTTATATTTTCTGCCCGTTCAGGATTCCCATAGATGCGCATTGACGGTGAATAGAGTGTGTGGTCAATAAATAGTATTTCAAGTGTGATTATTTCAAGTGTGTGATTATCAAGTGTGATTTATTCGATCGCTGTCTTTATGCCGCTGTGGGAGTCCTGAATGGGCAGAAACTGGCCTGGGGCGCTTTAATCGGGATTTTAAATTATCCGGTTTCATGAATGAGGATGAAAGACTGAAAAATGGAAAAGCAAAATAAAGACAGAAGAGTTGTTCTGATTGGGCCGGTCTATCCCTATAAGGGAGGGATCGCACATTATACGAGTCTTATGTACAGGGCCCTGAGCAAAAAGTATCCTGTGGAAATGATATCCTACAAGATGCAGTATCCCGGATTTTTATTCAGGAAGGAACAGAAGGATTTCAGAAATGACTTTTTTAAAATAGAAAATACGGAATTTCTGCTCCATACGGCGAATCCTTTTAATATTGTCCGCGTTGGAAGAAAAATCAGGGCAAAACAGCCGGATATGGTAATTATACAGTGGTGGCACCCATACTTTGCGCCCTGTTACCGGATTCTGGAAAAGGCAATGGGAAAGAAAATACGGAAAGTCTTTATATGTCATAATGTTTTCCCGCATGAAAGATTTCCTCTGGATAGATTTTTAACGAAACTGGCGTTAAAGAATGGGGATGCTTTTATCGTACATTCGAAGCGCGATGGAGAAGATTTACTGACGATTAAACAAAACGCGGATTTTCAGTACAATCCGCATCCCACTTATCATGCGTTTCAAATGAAGAACATGACAAAAGAGCAGGCCCGTGATGAGCTGGGTATTCCATATGATAAAAGAATTCTGCTTTTTTTCGGATATGTCAGAGAATATAAAGGTCTTAAGTATTTGTTACAGGCGATGCCTGCGATCAGAAATGAACTGAAAGATGTAACATTGTTAGTAGCCGGTTCTTTTGGAAATGACAGAGAAACATATATGCAGATGATTCAGAAGGAAGGAATTGCGGACAGCATTGAAATTATCGATAATTATCTGCCGGATAACGAAGTGGAGAAATATTTTGCGGCCTGCGACCTGGTGGTTCTGCCTTATGAATCAGCGACACAGAGCGGAATTGCCCAGATAGCTTTTGGATTTGAAAAACCTGTTATCGCAACGAACGTCGGCGGGCTGCCCGATGTGGTGGAAGACGGAAAGACAGGATATGTGGTGGAACCGGGGGATCCGGCGGCATTGGCGGAAGCGGTGTTGAAATATTTTAATCAGGATAAGGGAGCTGAATTTACGGAAAATGTGCGGCGGGGAGCTTATCAGTTCAGCTGGGACAGGATGACAGAGGCGATAGAAAGGGTCGTTGAATGAATATAATTGTTACTGGAGCTAATGGATTTATAGGAACAAATTTAATCAATGAATTATTAAACGAGAAAGAGTATCAGATTACAGCTTTAGTTCGTGAGAAAAGTAAAAGAAATGATCTGAAAGAAGAGGAAAGATTATCGGTTATAGAAGTTAATTATATGGAAGAGGAGACAGGAAGGAGATTTCATAATCAGGATATTTGCATACATTTGATAGGACAAATGGGAAAATATGGCGTTAAGGAAGAGGAATTCAGGGAAATTAATGTTAATTTAACAATGAGGATTTTAAGGTGGTGTGAACAGGAAGGAGTAAAGCAATTTATTTTTTGCAGCACGCCAGGAGTGCAGGGATTTGGACATCGTTTAGCGGTAGAAGAAGAGCGTTATGCACCCCGAAATTTTTATGAGAAAACGAAAGCGCAGGCAGAAAAAGAAATAATTTCTTTTTGTCAGAAGGCTGATATTAAGTATACGATTATCAGACCGGATTTTGTATATGGGCCTGGCGACAGAAGAAGAATAAAAATGTATAAGAATATTAAAGAAAAAAAATTTATTCTTACTACCAGTGGAAAAGCATATCTTCATCCGACTTATATTCTCGATGTAACACAGGGATTCATGAAATCGTTAGGAAATGTTTATGCTTATAATCAGATTTTCAATATATCTGCAAAAGAAGACGTTACATCTCAGAAGTATCTGACGATTATTGCAGATTGTGTCAATAGCAGATTAATTCATATAAATATTGGTTATAAAATATCTGTTTTTCTTGCGTCTATTGCAGAGAGGGTATTTGAAAAATTATTAAAAAAGGAAAGTTTCGTATCAAAAAATAAAATTGATTTTTTGGCTTTAGACCATAGTACATCGAATAAGAAAGCAGAAAAATTAATTGGATTTGCGCCGGAGTATGATATAAAAAAGGGAATGGAACAGACTATTAGTTGGTGCACAAGAGAAAAATTATTAGATTGAGGTAATACATAGTTATGAAAAAAAGCGATCTATTTACAAAACTGGCGCCATATCTGGCAGGTTATAAAATGAACAGATGGTTCGGATATCGTAATTTTCAGCCCATGACGCTGACATATTCCGTTACGGCGGCCTGTCAGTCAAGATGCAAGACCTGTCAGATCGGGGCAATGTTTTGCCAGGATCCGAGCCGTCCGGAAAAGGATTTAAAACTGGAGGAGATCGAAAAGGTTTTTAAATCTATGAAACCCGTGTATTTCTTTAATATGAGCGGCGGCGAACCGTTTATGAGAAACGATCTGCCCCAAATCGTAGCGCTGGCCTGTAAATATTTGAAACCGAGAGTGATTCATACGCCGACGAATGCGATCTTATCTGATAAGATTATCAAAGATACGGAAAAAATCATCCGAATCGTGCGCAAATATGATCCTGCAGTCCCTTTTACGGTGAAACCTTCTATCGACGGTATCGGGGATTTACATGATGAAATAAGGGGCGTGAAAGGGAATTTTCAATGCCTGTTAAAAACGATTGACGGTTTAAAGAAACTGGAAGAAAAATATGATAATTTTCATCTGGAGCTGGGGACGGTCATTTCTAATTATAATATAGATCATCTGGACGAGATAGAAGATTTTGTTCACTCGCTTGGCGTGGAGAGCTATCGGAACGAGGTTGCGGAATGCAGAACAGAATTTTTTAATCTGGAAGATAAGATTACGCCGCCTGCGGATGTTTATCAAAGACTGATCAAAGACTTTGCGCGGAAAGTGGAAGATAACATTGGAAAAAAGAAGAAGCTCGCAAGGACGACGGAAGCAATGAGGGTCGTTTATTACGATATTGCGGGAAAAATACTGGAAGAAAAGCGGCAGGTCATTCCCTGTTATGCGGGAATCTCCAATGTACATATAAATTATGACGGCGGAGTATGGCCGTGCTGCGTGCTTGGTTATGACAAGGAGATGGGGAATCTAAGGGATTATCATTATGATTTTCAGAAATTATGGCATTCAAAAGAGGCGCAGAAAGTACGGAAGTATATCAAAAAGAAAAACTGTGCATGCCCATTGGCGAATCAGGCGTACAGTAATGAGCTGCTGCATATTCCAAGCCTGTTCAGGGCCGGAATAAAGTCCATAAAATTTAGTCTTAAATAAAACGGGGGAAGCAATGATAGATGAATTAACAGGCGCAATCAAATATGACGGATTTAAAAAGGCAAATATTTTTTCAGAGTGCAAAGCATATTTTGTGCTTCGCGCGAGAAAAAAGATATTCCGTTTGTTTATGGAAAACTTAAATCCGAATGAAGATGATAATGTTCTGGATGCCGGGGTAGCGCCGGTGAAAGGCATTGCCGGCGCAAAAACAATCACAAATAACTTTTTTGAATATTTGTATCCATACACAGAGAAAATAACCGCTACCAGTATAGAGGACGCAAGTAATCTGGAAGCTTCTTTTCCGGGATTGACGTTTGTGAGAACGGAGCCGTATCATACGCCGTTTACGGATAACCAGTTCGATGCGGTTTTCTGCAATGCGGTGGTAGAGCATACGGGCACGAGAGAACAGCAGAAAGCGTTTATAGAGGAATACTGCAGAATTGGGAAAAAGTTTTTCTTTACCACGCCTAACAGATGGTTTCCTGTTGAAGTGCATTCAGCGCTGCCATTGATTCATTGGCTTCCGCCCGGAATTTTCCGGAAAATTTTAAAAGTGCTTGGAAAAGACGCTTTGGCGGATGAGCAGATATTAAATCTTTTAACGATAAAAGAGTTTCAGGCGCTGTTCCCGGAGAATGTGAAATGGAAGACGATCCATATAAGGACGTTCGGAATGACGTCTAATATCGTTATTTGGGGAGAAAAACGCGGATATGGGGAATGGGATAATTGATTTTTATCACAGGGAAAATCGAAGGAAAAAAATAGAATGGGTTTTTTTAGATTGTTTTGATACGATCATACATCGTAATCTGCATCCTGATAACATAGCAATGAAATGGGCGGAAAAGCTGTGCCGGACACTGAACCTGAATATCCTGCCAATTGTCTTATATAAAATGAGAAAAGAGTCCGAAAGTTCGCTTCGTCTGGAAAAAGGAATTCTCCTGAGGGAGTATACATATCGTGAACTGGCAGAACAGATCTATATGCGATTGTCATTTTATGAAGGATTCAATGCATCTTTTCCTGAATTTTATAAAATTGCTTTGGAGCTGGAGCTGTTTCTGGAGAGAAAATATGGATATGTAGATAAAGAAATTGAAGAAGCGATCGCTTTTTTCAGAGCAAGGAATGTAAGACTCGCCGTAGTTTCAGATTTTTATTTAAATAAGGAGGAATTAGCATCTTTACTTAAAAAATTCGGGATCGATCAATTTGATCTTATTTTCGTATCATCCGATTTTGGAAAAGCAAAGTATTCGGGAGAACTGTACGAAGAGATTCTTAAAGAACTAAAAACAGATCCTGCACATATTTTAATGATAGGAGATAATAGGAAAGCAGATTTTATATCTGCAAAGTCTAAGGGGATCAGAGCATATTATAAGAAATGGAATGATTGTCTCAAAGTAAATGATCGCAGAAAGATTCAGAAGGATCTGGCGCGTCTGGCAAAGCGTAAAAAGCGATACGCTTATGAGAATTATGCGTTCGTATTGTATTGTTTTATTGATAAACTGTATAAAAAACTGAAAGCTGATGAGATACAAGAGGTTCTTTTTCTTGCCAGAGAAGGAGAAATGTTAAAAAGACTTTTTGATATATATTTACGGATAAAGGAAGAGACGGATATCAAAACATATTATTTCTATACGTCCAGAATCGCGTCTTATGCCGCCGGATTAAAGCCGATAAAAGAGGAAAAATTTGGAGGATTGTTCAGGCGGAGGAAGGATCTGAGCATACTTGTTTTTTTGAAATCTATTGGATGGGAAGAAGGGGAAATAAAGCAGTTAGAAGATTGTATCGGGGATGATATTAACCGAAAAATACCGGGATTTCCGGATTCGCCTGAATTTCAGGAATTAAAAGGCAATACGACTTTTTTAAGAATTTATGATAAACACAGATCAGAACAGAATCAATTAATGCTAAAGTATATTGAACAATCAGGCGTAGACTATCACAGGGGTTTAAACATCGTTGACGTTGGGTGGAGAGGAAGCATTCAGGATAATCTTTTCCGGTGCTTTGATGGGAAAATAAATATACATGGTTATTATATCGGCGTATCGAAACTGTGGACTAATTCCAAAGAAAATCTGAAAGAAGGGTTGATTTTCTCGGAATACCCATGTAAATCGGAAAATTTTGAAATATGGAATTTTGACAAGTTCATGTTTGAAAGAATCTTAATAGCCGATCATCCTACGACAAATGGATATAAAGAGACAGAGGGCAGCGTGATTCCCGTATTAAAAAGTTATATAGATGAATCGGAAGCGTATCGGTATATTTCTTCCTGGCAGGAAGCGGTTACAATCCTGTTTTCTGATATTGCAGGGATATTTGCCGATACCGTTTATCGTCCCGATGATTTCAGGGATTTATTTGCGAAGATTCATTTAAGGATGCTGTGTAAAATCGGAACAAAGGAAATCCGTATGCAGAAAAAGCTTTATCATTATAATTATGAATCCTTTGGGGATTTTGGGTTGACGAAAGTGAATTATTTGAAAGAGATACGGTCATCATTTTCAAAACATAAAATACCCGTCAGGAAAATTATAAAAAATGGCGTTAATTTTGCATATATTCAGTCCATATCGATCACAACATATTGCGTCGCTCATGGTATGGAATGGGTATTGCCCATATTATACAGGATCTTATATATAGGTGAGTTGAAAAAAATATGTGTCAAGAGATGAAAAGGGTTACGGTTATTACCGTTTGCCTGAATGAAGAAAAGAGTGTTGCCAGAACGATCGAAAGCGTTTTGGATCAGACTTATCGCAATATGGAATTTATTGTTAAGGATGGGGATTCCTCCGATCGCTCAAACGATATTATCAGGAGTTACCGAAAAAAATTTGCGGAGAAAGGGATTCGTTTTCTGCATCTGACAGGTAATGATAAGGGAATTTATGATGCGATGAATATCGCGTTAAAAGAAGCGTCGGGCGAATGGGTCAATTTTATGAATGCGGGAGATTCGTTCTATGACAGGAACGTTCTGGAGGACGTCTTTCAGAATAAACGATGGGATGGCTATGGAATCTTATATGGGCATACCATGCTCAGGCTTGCGGACGGTTATAAGTTCGTAAAGATTAACCATCATAAGAGACTGCCTGAGGGAGCGGGTATCAGCCAGCAGGTATGGTTTGCAAGAAAAGAGTTATTAGAAGGTTTTCCATTTTCTGAAAAATATAAAATTTTGGGTGATTTTGACTTTTTATTGAAGGCACAGGCGGCGGGCGCGGCATTTGCACCGCTTAATATCATCGTGGCTAATTATGACAGGCATGGAGTCTCGTCTCAGGAAGTCGAAAAAGTATTTTCAGAGCGAAAGGCGATACTGGAAAATTATAATATTCATATTTCCCCCACCGGATCAAACAGATTTATTTTGAAGATAAAAACAATTTTTTCCAAATGTTTCCCGATGTGTTCCGACTTTTTGTTCTGTAAGCATTTGAGTAAAAATATGTAATGTACGGAGGAAAGAGAGTGAAAATCAGTATTGTAACGCCTGTCTACAATGGAGAACAATATATTGAGCATTGTATATTGTCTATTAAAAAACAAAAATTTACGAACTATGAGCATATCATAATAGACGGAGGCTCCACCGACGGGACAATCGATATTATCAGGAAATATGAAGGAACCTATCCGATGAGATATATTTCCGAACCTGACGAGGGAATGTATGACGCCATTTGTAAAGGGTTTGATATGGCGGACGGAGATATTATGGCGTGGCTCAATTATGATGATATGTATATGGATAATGCTTTTGAAATTGTAAATACGGTATTTGAACATAGTTCTGTTCAGTGGCTTACAGGCATGCCGCAAATTTATGATAGTAACGGAACGGTATATTATATTTCGCGGATGATTCCCGTTTATTTCAGGTGGGCGGTAAGACATGGATATTCCAGCAGAGGTAAGTTTATTCAACAGGAGTCAACCTTCTGGCGCCGTGATTTATGGAACCGCGCGGACGCCGGCAGAGTCATAAGGTCATATAAGCTGGCGGGGGATTATTGGCTGTGGAGAGAATTTGCCAAATATGCGGAGTTAAGAACGGTAGATGTGCCTTTGAGCGGATTCAGAAGACATAAAGGACAATTATCTGAGAATAAGGATGCTTATCAGAAAGAAATTGGACATATTTCCATTATTAAAAAAATAATCGGCAGGGTGCTGTTAAGAAGTCTGGAGATCATACATATTGTTTTTGACTCTAAAAGAATTATACATATGTATAAGTATTATAAATAATTTGAAAGCTGCTGAATTGGAGAGGTTTATAACAGGGATTTTATATATGTGGGTATTTGGCAGATGACAGGTGAAAAATATATGGAGAATATTATAAGAAAAATTTCGTTTTGGGGATGTCTGCTTTTCTTATTCTTTTTTTATATCCAAAACGTAAATGATCTGGTGATGCCGGCTATCTGTATGGATGAAATCGGGTATTGGGCAAATGCCGCGTTTTGGAACGGGCAGAGCTGGGCGGGCGTTATGAGCAATTTTTCCCCTTATTATTCCTATGGATACAGTATAATCCTGTTTTTATTAATGAAATGTTTTAAGGATCCTTTTCTGCTTCATCAGGCGGCAATCATCGTGAATATTGCCATGATACTATGCGGATATTGCATGATGAATCAGATTATGAAAAGATTTTTTTCTCAGGTAAATGAAACAGTAAGAAATCTTATTTGCCTGATTCCTTTCTTTTATCCGAGCATTCAGCATCATACACAGGTCGCATGGACAGAAACTTATTTATTTTTCCTGTTTCTCGTTAGTATTGTCCTGCTGATACGGGTAATTGAAAAAGGAAGAGCGATAGATTATTTTCTGTTTGCGCTGATTCTGATGGATATGTATATTACGCATCAGAGAAGTATTGCAATTATCATTTCAGGAAGCGGTTTGTTATTTGTTATGGCCGTCTTAAAAAAAGACAGGTGGAAACAAATCGGTATCTTTGCAATTGTTCTGATATTATGTGCGGCAGGCAGTTCGTTGATGAAAAAATCGATCTATGAAAATGTGTATACGGATATTGTGATGGAAAACGAGCCGGACGACGAGAACGAATTGGCTAATGAGAGTGATTTTCGGGGACAGATTGGAAAAATCCAATACATTTTCAGCAAAGAAGGTTTCGGAAATCTGTTAATCAGCTTTGGCGGAAAAGTATATTATTTTGTACTTGCTTCATTTTTAGTGGGGGGAATGGGATTATGGCATTTGGTTTATGGGATTATAAAATATATTAAGAATAAAAGGTATGACAATCTGGAGGGACTGGTATATTGCTATATCCTTGGAGCATATTTAGGCACAACGCTTGTGGCGGCTGTTTTTATGGTCTACCCAAGCAGGGTAGATACGGTTGCTTATGGAAGGTATACGGATTGGATCGGGATAATCATAATCGCATTTGGATTATTTAATTTGCTGTTATCGAACACAAAAGAAAAGGCAAAAATGTTATTGCCGCAGATAATATGCTGTTTAGTTTTTTTGTCAGTATTTGAGAATTATATTGAAAAATATAAAATTTCAGTTTTTTTCCCAACATGTTCGCCAGTATTCCGCTATTTTTCAGAGCAGGCGCCGGATACTAAAATAATGTTGATATATATGGCAGAAACAATGATAGCAGTGGGCGTAGTTACTGGCGTTATAACCCTGGTAAAGCATCCTTTCTTAAAAACACTGTTCATGACTGTTTTATTGATTCATTGTTGGATCGATATTACGGAACTGGCAATTGATGGTATTATCTCATTACAGCATGAGAAGGAAGTGCGTCCGGTCGTGGAGTATATACAGGATGCGCCGGATATGAAGATTTATTATCTGTATGATGATACGTCGTGCAATTCGAGCAATCTTTGGACGGGAAGTATTCAATATCTGTTACCTGACAGAAGCTTATACTGCATCCAGGATATAACATGGATAAAAGAAGCGGCTCCAATCGTTATTATCTGTGAAAATATTTCTGTTCCGGAGGGATATGCCGTAGTATGTGAAACAGCGTTATATAAAGTGGTGCGAAAGGATTTTTAGACAATGATTTTGAACTGCGGTAAAAACAAAAGGGTAAGCATGGAATGAATAGAATAAGAAAAATATTGGATAAAGGAAAAGGCAGTATCGCATCCAATATGATCATCAGCGGGATATGCAAGCCCATTTCCATGATCATCAGCTATCTATATGTACCTGTGGTATTAAATTATCTTGGAATAGAAAAATACGGCGTCTGGTCGATCATACTGACGATTCTTTCATGGATCAGTTATTTTGATATAGGAATAGGGAATGGGCTTCGCAACAGGCTGACGGAATCATTAAATCGTAAAGACGGAAAAAGCAGAACCCTGGTTTCCTCTACATATGCTTTTACGGCAGTGATTATGAGTATCGTATCCGTTCTGTTTGCCATCGGAGCTTCGTTTGTCGATTGGAACCGGATGCTGGGAGTGGAGGAGCCGATTCATAATCTTGGTATGGTCGTTACGATAAGCATCATTTTCGTGGCAATAAATTTTGTCTTATCAATATGTAAGAACATATTATATGCATTACAGAAAGCGGCGGATGTCAGCTGCATGGAATTGATGATTCAGCTTCTGAATATGGGCGGCGTTCTTCTGGCTGAAAGATATTTTGAGAGTAATCTGTTTATCATGGCCGTTATACACGGAGGCTCGATGATAACCGTTAATTTCATTGCGAGCCTGCTCATTTATTTAAAAAACAGGGAAGTCAGGCCGGGATACAGATATATAGATATTACCGCCGGTAAAAATTTAATGAATCTGGGGGTGCAGTTTTTTGTAATACAGATATGCGCATTGATTTTATTTGCCACGGACAGTGTCATTATTTCTTATCTTTACGGAGCCGCGGCGGTTACGCCGTATCATGCGGTCAACAGGATATTTAATGTCATTATTGGAAGTTATACGGCTATACTGGCGCCGATATGGAGTGCGGTCACGAAGGTTAAGGTAGAGAAAAATTATACCAGGTTAACGGGCGTGATCAAAAGGCTCCAATTAACGATGATTCCTTTTGCTTTGGGGACTGTACTGTTGATGATCATTTTCAGGCCGCTCATGCGATTGTGGCTTGGCAGGGAGTTAGAGTACAGTACAGAACTGATCTGTATGGGAGGGACGTATTGTCTGCTGAGTATCTGGTGTAATACTTACGCCAGCGTGGCAAATGGCCTGGAATTACTGAAAATATCGATGAAGACGGCGGTATGCCAGGCGGCCATGAATATCCCTTTATCCGTCTTTCTGGCTGAAATAATGAACATGAAGAGCGCGGGGGTCTTAGCCGGTACGGTACTTAGCATGGCTGTTGATGCGATTATAATGCCGATAGTGGTCCATAGTGAAATTAGAAAAAGACGACAGGAAGAGACATAGGAATATACCGGACAGAAGGAGGAGACAGTGTGGAAATTCCAGTTTACAGACCGACATTAAGCGGTAATGAAAGAGTATATGTAGACGATTGCGTGGACTCGTGTTGGATTTCTTCCAAGGGGAAATATAATAAATTATTTGAAGAAGGATTCGCGAAATACACAGGCGTAAAATATGCGACTACAGTATCTAACGGAACAATGGCGTTACATCTGGCGTTAATGGCATTGGGCATAGGAAAGGGAGATGAAGTAATTGTACCAACGTTTACCTATATTGCGTCGGCAAATGCGGTCAGATATACGGGGGCGGAAGTCATATTTGCCGAATCGCTTGAAGACTCATGGCAGATAGATCCGGCAGATGTCAAAAGGAAGATCACAGACAGAACAAAGGCAATCATGCCTGTTCATTTATATGGCCATCCCTGCGATATGGAAGCAATCATGAATATTGCGAAACAATATAGATTGTTCGTAATTGAGGATTGTGCCGAAGCGATCGGGTCGGAATATAAAGGGAAAAAAGTCGGTTCCTTTGGAGACATCGCGGCATTTAGCTTTTTTGGAAATAAGACGATTACCTGCGGCGAAGGCGGAATGGTCTTAACGGATGATAAAACATTATATGAACGGGCGATTCATCTGAAAGGGCAGGGGCTGGCAAAACACAGAGAATACTGGCATGATATTATCGGTTACAATTATCGAATGACCAATATTGCCGCGGCAATTGGGCTGGCGCAGCTGGAACAGATCGATACGTTTATTGAGCGTAAAATTGAAATAGCCAATACTTATAAAGAACGATTAAAAGATTGCCCGGTAAGAGTGCTTTCCGCGGTTGGCGACGTGAAGTGTACCTATTGGATGGTGTCGATATCGTGCGATGATTTAGACGACAGGGACCGGCTGAGAGAATTTCTTGGGGAAAAGGGAATCGAGACCCGTCCTACGTTTTATCCGATTCATATGATGCCCATGTACGATCAGCAATATCAACGGATGCCGGTGGCGGAGAAACTCGGATGGTCCGGTATAAATCTGCCCAGTTATCCCGCTTTGAAAGAAGAAGAGATCGCGTTTATCTGCAATAGTATTAAAGAATTTTTTTCTTTAAAACAGGCGGAATCCAGGAAAGAAAATAAGGGAAAGGAAATCGGAAGGTGATGATATGAATTGCCCATTATGTGGAAAAAAGGGTCATGAAATTTTTAAAGGCATTCTATTGGCAAAATATGCGGTTCAGTATTTTCAGTGCCGCCATTGCGGACTTGTCTTTACCGAGGCTCCATATTGGCTGGAAGAATCCTATAAGGATTCTATTACATGTATGGATACAGGGATTATGAGCAGGAACGTAAGAAATGTGTTAAGCGCTAACGTACTTGTTGACAGAGCTTTTGATAGGGGGGGGTATTTCTCGACTATGGAGGAGGCTATGGCATATTTACCCGTATGATGCGGGATATTGGATATAACTGGACGTGGATGGACAAGTATTCGCCTAATTTGCTGGCGAGAGGATTTGAATATCAAAATAAAGAAAAGTGTGAACTGGTTACGGCCTTTGAAGTGTTTGAACATTTTGCCGAACCGGGAAAGGAAGTGGAAGCGCTTTTTAAGTTCTCGGATAATATCCTTTTTTCGACGATGCTTTATGATAAAGAGTTGTCCTGTAAAGGGTTTTCCGAGTGGTGGTACTATGTTCCTGAAGAGGGACAGCACATAGCCTTTTACAGTGAAAGAACATGCAGGTATATTGCGGCTGAGTATGGCGTGAATTATTATCGTTTATGTGACGACTTACATCTTTTTACCCCAAAACATTTGAGTAAAAAATTTATAAAGGTCTTTTTCCCGGATCATTGCAGATGGATGATTCAATATTATTATTATCATAAAAATCTGAAATATAATAAATGTACTGCGGATATGGAAAAAATGATTAAATTGATGAAGGCGCAATATGATACATGAGGAATATATATAGTTAACGACATTAGAAATTGCCATTTTGGCTTCACAAAAGCTTGCATATATGGCTTTTGTGAAAGATGGAATGCACAATTTGTTATGTCGTTTACTATAATACCTGAATTTTGAGAAGGGACGGATGAAGGATATGAAAGTTGCGATTTTCGCGGAAGGTTTTATAGGATGGAGCGGCGGAAGGGATTTAATCGCTACGATTGCAGACGGATTGGAAGCATCGGATCAGGTTGATACCGTCTTATTGATTACAGAGTATTCGCTGTCAGATAAATTTCTGGGCAGGATAAAAGATTTTATTAAGAGTAAAGGGAATTGGGGATACTTTCGTAAACTGTATACCGGGAGAGCTGCGAATGAAAAGCTGCTAAAAACAAATGAGTCATTATTAATTGAAGTATTTCGCGCATGCTCGCCTGATACAAAAATAGTTAAATATATGTATAGTGCGAATCGTTTCATGAATACGCGCACAAAAAAACTGAAAGAATATGTACAAAAGAATGGAATTGACATTATAATGCCGCAGACCGAGGTCGCGGATGAGGATATAGGGATTCCGGTGGTAGGGTATTTATATGATTTTCAACACAAATATTTACTGGATTTTTTTTCGCAGGAGGAAAGAGCGGTAAGGGACAGGAATTTTGAAAGACAGATAGAAAAATCCAGGTATCTGGTAGTTGATGCCGAGGACGTAAAAAAGGATATTTATAAATTTTTTCCGGATTATAAAGGGAAAGTAATCGTCCTTCCGTTCAAACCTTTTCAGACATTGGAGCTTGAAGAGCAGGCTGATTTGGGTCGTTATGAGCTTCCGGAGAAATATTATGTTATCTGTAACCAGTTCTGGATTCATAAATCGCACCGGCTTGCTTTTGCGGCATTGGAAAAAATATTTAACGGGGGACATCAGGATATACATCTGGTATGTACGGGAAAGATGGAAGACAATCGTTTCCCGCAGTATATTCAGGAATTAAAAGAATATCTTTCGGGGCTGAACTGTAAAGATAATATCCATTTAACAGGGTTTATCCCGAAAAAAGACCAACTGCAGATAATGGACAGAGCAATAGCGCTGGTGCAGCCCACATTATTCGAAGGCGGGCCGGGGGGCGGATCGGTCCGTAACGCGCTGTGTTTGGGAGTGCCATGCATTGTTTCGGACATAAAGGTGAATCAGGAAATTACAGGATATGAAAACGTATATTTTTTCCAGGCAAATAATGCGGACGACCTGGCGGATGTGATGCTTGAACATATTCACGATAAGCACCTGGACAGGGAAACGGTAAAAAGAAAAGTAGT
The DNA here is from genome assembly GCA_023664485.1 of Bacteroides fragilis. Lineage (GTDB taxonomy): Bacteria > Bacillota > Clostridia > Lachnospirales > Lachnospiraceae > UBA3282. Next base: position 53,366 of record JAMPFK010000017.1, read on the forward strand.
ACGGAATAAACAGGAGTATGCGGATGAGTTATTAAGTCAGCTGCTTGAAATTATAGATGATTATAAGAAGGCGGAAGTTGAATGAATGGAAAATCAGGCAGTTTTAATAACGTTCAAAGAAACGCTTTGATAGATATTATTTTGCCTGATAGATTTTTTATGTTTTAAGATTATAAATTATACAGGCGTATCTTTTGAAAGAAAACCGTTATATTTCATAGCCGCCTTTCCAATATTATACACGGGGAAAAATATTTGGCTGGCATATACAATAGTGGGACTTATTGTTCCGATGTTATGCAGATCGGCGAAGACGGCATTGCGGACTCATCTCATAAGAAAGAGCGCCTGACTGAACAGCAGTGAAGGGAGAGTCTGTGGAAAAAAAGATATCGGAATGAAAAAATTGATATGCTTCGGGGCATTGCAATCATATTGGTCATGGTTGGTCATGGCGTTGGTTTATTAGTCGATACAGATATTATTCCTTCCGATGTGGGCGGGTTTATTTATGATGCCATATATACCTTTCATATGCCTTTATTTTTCATGATCTCCGGGTATCTTTACAGAAATAACAATGAAAAAGCCTTCAATATCATCATAAAAAATGTAATAACATTTTATATTCCATATCTGTTCCTGAATTATTTATATTGGTTTGAGAGAGCCATAGCGTCCGGAGTATTTGGAATACAGCTGATGCGGGAAGAGTATCCGGGGGGAATAGAACTGTTATGGCGGGGAGATTGGCTGACATGGTTTTTATTAAGCCTGATGCTTGTGAAAATTGTATTTAATCTTTTGGATACATATGTATCGGATATATCTGCATTCGTTATGTTTTCCTTATTCTTCTGGTTATATGATATTTTCTCATGTGCAGTACTGTATTATCTGCAGTGGGGGGTTTTCTTTTGTCTGGGCTATATCATGAATCGGTATTCTGTTGAAACAAAACGGAAAAGTATCCTATATATCGGGTGTATCAATCTGCTCTTGTTCGGTATAGAAAGATATGCTTTATGCGGATTGGATGAAATTGTAAAAATCTTTACGGGCGTATCAGTTTTTGGAATGTATATGTGCATCAAAAAGATTCCCCATATAAAGCTGTTGGCATTATGTGGGAAAAACAGTATGGTAATTTATATAATACACGGATTATCGCAATATGTCTGTTATTATGTGATAACTGAGATATTGCATATAAGAGTTTCTTTCATTCTATTATCTTTTATGATTGTCCTGCAGCTTCTTCTGGCTTTTTTGGTAGTAAAATTATTTACAGAAGTGAAGTATCTACATTGGCTGCAAATAATATTTTACCCTTATAAATATATTGTCGAAAAAAAGAGACAGGCGTCTGCAGCAGACGTGAACGGCAGATAGCGTACTTCGACGGCAGGGGCAAAGTATGTGACGATGTGGGGATTGGAAATGGAGGATGATTAAGAGCGTATTGGTATTCTGCCGGAATAAATGCTGTTGTCCTGTGAACAGGCTTTACACTCCTTAAACAATCCGCTATAATAAATATACCAAAATAAAAAGGTGAAAGGATGGTAAACGCAATGAATAATCAGGAATTATGCATCTTGCTTGATTCAATATTAGCATTACTTGATACGAATAATGTTGAAAAGGCAAAAGAAGTCATAAAAAACGGCATCAAAAGAATTGACAAAGGTATGACGACAAGCAGTACAGACAGCACAGAATAACAACCATATTATTCATACGTTTGTCGTGAAAAAGCCGGAATATCCCTTGTGACATCCGACATTTTCTGATAAAATATCTTTATGGGGTATTGCCATAACGGGTAGGCGGTCAGTCTTTCTCAGCAGAGGGGACTGTCCCTCTGACTACGGATAAAACCGGGAAAGGGGGATTGCTTATGAGTGGCTATGAACTGCTGACGGTTGTTCTGATGATTCCTGGAATCATCGTGTCGATTCTGATAGCATACATAAACAACACAAAAAGTAACCGCTCTTTGGCCGAGGAACGCGGTTACTTTTTTGTAATCAATTTTCAAGGCTGACCGTCTATCGGCAGTACCTCTTTTTGTATTTTTATTGTAGCAGATTTCCCTGCTCCTGTCAAATGCAGCGGAATGTTCCGCTGAAATCATTCTATGCCGGATTCCGCGCAAAGGCAGGAGATTCGTTTTATCATATAACAGGGACACAATGACAGGATTTGGATAAATTCAAGTGTTTATCCGCAGAATGATATAATCCTGAAAATAATTGATGCAATCTCTTTTTGTTTGTGATATGCTATTAGATGTATAGTTTTGTATAATAAAATATATTTGTAATAGCTAAGACGGGAGAGGGACATCAACATGACGACAAAAGTCAATATCATATGGCTTTCAGATAAACTTATCTTATTTTTGTTTATGGCATCCATGCTTCTGCCCAGGGATGTTATAGTCGCTGATTTTCCCGTTTACAGTCTGCTGCTTTTTCTGGCGGCGTTTAGCTGGGTGGCAGTCAGAATTTTTTTATGGCAAAAAGATGGACAGGCACTCCGGCCGGTACGATATTGGACAGACATAATGGCTGCTTTTGTTGTTTTTTATGAAGTGGCGTCAATCGTGCGGAAGCTGTTTCAGGATTCCGGTCAGGGCGTGATCGATTTTTCCGGAAATGCGGAAGCGCTCGCTTTCGTGGCGCTTTATTTCTGCCTGTCTTCCGGCATACGCTTCAGACAGCTTTATTTTGATATGCTTTTATATGGAGGATTGCTGCTTTGCGCCGTTTTTTTGTTCCCATATTTTACGGGGATACCGGTGAATGGCTATGGGACGCTGCAAAGTGGAGGCGCGGCGGCCTCCTGTTTTCTGTTGGTCTGTATGGTCGGCGTTTATCAGTATTGCTTCTGTCGGGACAGACTGCGTTCCTGTTTTTATCTGGCGGTATCTGTAGTCGGCTTTCTGGCGCTGTTTGTCAATCAGAATATCGTCAGTTTCTGGCTGATGACGGCGTATTTTATTGCGGTGCCGGTTTTGCTGAGGCCGACGGCGTATCTGGTAAAGAAGAATGCGCAGATGTTCTTTCTGTTCGGTTTTATGCTGAGTAATATGAGCCTTTTGACGGAATATACTCAGATTTTCCTGGCTGAGTTTTCCTACTCGCTGGAGCACAGCGTATATCTGGATTTACTTCTGGCGGCCGGAGGGATTTTCTTTTTCCATTATTGGGATAAAATTCCCGAAGGAGTCGATTTGGAGCGGCTCGTCATGCGGAAAATGCGCCGCGTCTACAAGGGGCTGCTTATGGCGCTTTGCATTCTTTTTGCGGGAACGATTATCGGCGCGGACAGATGGGCTGCGCTCGGTGAAAAAATGTCGGACGAGGCATGGAGGGGGTTTGCGTTGCCGCTTGCGGAATCGGTGAGGTATGAAGAAAGCGGTTTTTATCTGTGTTTCCGGGAAGCGGGAGCCGGGACTGCGCTTTTTGTCATCGTTTTTCTGATTTTCTTAATGGAAAGGCTGAGGCGGAATTATGGATTGGATAAACCCATGACAGGAATTCTGACGTTGATAGCCGTTATCTTTATGGTACAGATGTTGTTTTGGAAACCGGCGGCAAACACGCTGACAATTTATTTTATGCTGCTTTTGTTCGCGGCATTTCAGAAAGAAGAAAGGCCCGGACTGGTCAGTATTAAAATCCGGGGAGAAGCATTGAAAGGAAGGGGTATGAAAAAATGTTGAAAAAAGGAACCAAAATCTCAGTCTGCGGAAGAAGGGTAAAAATGTGGATTGGAAGATGCGCAGCGGCGGCAGTTATTTTCTGCGGGCTGGCGGGAGCGGAGGCGTTTTCGCTTTATGCGAAGGCGCAGGCAGGAGACGGGCAGGCAGGCGCAGCACAGGCGCAGGATGCCGCCGGAACGTCGGAAAATGGGGATTCAGGGGAGCTGGAAACGTATGAACAGGGGATGGTTCTGGAGGCGGAGAAGCGCGTTGAAATGAAAGCGGCGCCGGAAGAAACGGCGGAAACGTTGATGAGCTTTCAGAAAGGCAGCCTGGTTTTTGCTGTGGGCGGGCCGGAAGACGGCTGGTACCGCGTAATCTATCAGGGGAATGAGGGATATGTGGAGGAAGACGCCCTTACCGCTCTGGAAATCGATATAGAGGGCCTGAACGCGGAAATGGCGGCCAATGAGGAGGAGACGAAGTTCGTCGTGGAAGTCGTGGAAAAGTATCGTGCGGATGCGCGGCGTTCCAAAATGTGGGGGACGATTATTATCGTACTTGTGATCGGCATTTTTGGCGTCGGCATCTTCTCGGCGGTAAGAGGCGGCCGGAATGAGGAAGCCGAAAAGAACAGCCGGAAAGACGCTGAAAGGAATGATGATAGAGATAACGGGAGAAAAGCCGGCAAAGGCGATGGCGGGGCCGGAAGGAAAAAGCGGAAAAAGGAATCGGAGAAAATAGAAATCGAGGATTTGGATTAAGGGTGTTGTGGTCAAGCATTTTTGTAACACCTGTGGCTAAAAAAATCAGCTTTATTTATGACGCAATCCGTGCCTGATAAGGTGTATGGTAATTGTTATAACTATGGGGACGCACATGGTTATAGCTGACATAGGCAAGTTCTTCCACTGCCTGATAGAGCGCTTCCTCTGTCCGAAATTCATACAGATTGGTGCATTCGTTTTTCAGCGTGTTGAAATATCTCTCCATCGGCGTATTGTCATATGGGTATCCCGCCTTGCTCATGCTTTGCGTCACATGGACGGATTCACAGAATTCCACAAATGCCCTGGATGTGTATTGGGAGCCCTGGCCGCTGTGCAGGATCAATTCCCCTTTCCATGCAGGTTGCGAATCCAATACTTTTTGCAGTGTACGGATCGCAAGGCCACTGGTGATGTGGCGGTCTGTGATGCTGGCGATAACACTGCGGTCATACAGGTCAATGATGGTGCAGTTGTATCTTGCTTCATGATCTGCAAGGAACAGGTATGTAAAATCGGTACACCATTTCTGGTTTACTTTCTCTGCGGTGAAGTCCTGATCCAGCTTATTTTCAAATACCCTGTGCGGCTTTCCATGTTGATAATCCGGTTTCTTCGGACGGACAACAGAATGCAGTCCGAGTTCTGTATTCCTATATTTGTGTATGGCTGCGGGACTGTAATGATATCCCCTTCGTGCCAGATAAAC
>JAMPFK010000018.1 GCA_023664485.1 Bacteroides fragilis
TTCCAAAAGGATTCAGGTTTACATCAAAAGTCTGATCGTTTATTTGCACCCCTTTTGGATACTCATCTTCTATGTCCACAAAAAACGGTGGAAGTGCATCACCGGTTTCCTGTCCGTTCAACTCTTCAATCATTTCATTTGGACTTTGTGTTTCTTCATCATTCTGTAACACGGTACCGCTATCTTTCACCAAATCATCCTGCGTTCCGCAGCCTGATAAAAGCATACAGATGATGATACCGGTAATTGATAAATATTTTTTTGGCATTTTATGATTTCCTCCACAAATTCTGCTTTATTGTTGACTTGATTATATATTCTTTTCCTTAAAAAAGGAAATAGTATTTTTATACTTCCTGTCCGTCAAAACGGAACTTGAACAGGGAAGCGATAAGGCGGGCTTTTATGCTGTCCTCCGTGTCCGTGTTGACGTGCCCGTTTTCAATGGCTTCACGGCGGATTCTCCGGCTGTAATAGCGTAAAACCCCGTCTGCCGCTTCCGGCTCGCCCTCCCTCGCCCGCACAATCGTTTCATACGGGATAAGGGCCGGATTCCCCATGAGAAAATACCTCCATTTCTTCCTGTAACATCTGCAAGGCATTGTGTAAGCAGCGGTTCATGGCAGCCCGTGAGCGTCTGTACATTCTCCCGATTTCCTGCTGGGCGCAGCTTCCGGAAAAGTAAAGGAAAATAAGCTCCTGTTTCTTTTCCGGAAGGGACGGCAGGGCGGCGGCAAGGTCACTGCTGGTAAGGGCGGCTGTCTGACCGCAGATTGTAACGGGGTATTCTTCGTACTGTACGGCAAAATGCCTGTCTGATGTGTTTAGAGGAAAAAACTTTTCTTCTGTGAGGTATTCAGGGGATATTTCTCTTTTGCACTGCCTTTGCTGGTCGTGCCATGCGGTGACAGCCGCATTATGGATAACGGCTTTGCAAAAGCCGTGGAACGTGTACATGATGTGTTCCTTGTATGTTTTTATGCAAGGCATAGATGATTCCCCCTTTCTCCCCCATAGGGCGTTGCATGATTATCGATTCCTTTTTTATAATTCAGAGAAACGGCAACACTTTAGGCTGTCGCTCTTTGATTATCTATTCAGCCGTTTTGAAATTTGATGTTACATTTGCTGTAATATATAGTCTGTCTTTTTGATATATCTTGACGGATTTCATCCGCCTATACGCATATAAATAGCCAAACGCTCATTTGTAAAAGGCAAAGACAGATATTAACAATGGTACGCGCATGATTCTCAGCGATTGAAGAAAAATATATTTAAAATCTAAATAAACATTGTGTTTATTTAGACATAATGCTATAATAAGAAAAAATAAATATATATAAGTTTATGCTTCTGGGAGGTATGTCATGGAGGATAAAAGGATTGGAAGTATTTTTCGGGAATGGATCCTTTGCAGGAAAGAGGAACCCGCGGCTTCTGTAAAAGAATTCATATTCAAAAAATATATGGAATTTCACAGAGACGATCCGGGAGACCGGGAGGAACGGGAGGCCGCCTTCCGGAAGCTGGTTCAGGAATGGGAAAAAAAGGAACGGGAATTTGAAAGATATGCGGAAAGATATCCCGATTCTCCTGAACTGGAATTATGGCAGGGAATGGAAATGCTCGAAAACGTCATGATCGAGCTGGAATTTGATACGATACAGCGATATCAATATGTGCTGAATGTCAGACAGCTGTGTTATGATAAACTTCTCGGACTCATGGATAAGGAATCAGGCGGCGGACTCAGGGCCATACTGGAACAGGCATATGAGGAAGAATGGGAAAGGGCGGAAGGCGGGATAACGGACGGTGAATTTCAGGAGTTATTTTCGGAAACGGTTTCGTTGATGCGCTATGTCGGTCTGGCCTACGACGATGAGACGCGTAAAGTCCTGGCGGAAATCGGCGTGGGATGGCGGACAGAATTTAAGGATGGTTCCATGGAGGCCGCAGAAAAAGATGTCTGCTTTCTGATGGATTTCCTGATTTCAGAGATGGTAGTATCGGAGACGGATGAGGAATATACTAAGGAAGAGCAGAAGGCCATGACAGAGCAGGTGATACCGGTGTGCGTGTCTTCCGTATCGATGGTCCAGGCGGGAGAGAGCCCGGAGCATGCGATGAAGCTGGCATACAGTTATCTCGGCGGAATCTTTACCGGGAAAAATCTGAAACTTCTGGCGAAAGCGGCGGCGGTACTGATAGCGGCCAAAGCGCTGTTCTTTCTGTTTAAGCTTGTTATTCTCGGAAGCGCCGCTCAGATCGGGCTGAGCAATTTGTGGAATGAATGCAGGAAGGCACAGCATTTGGATAAGAAGGAAGCATTTTTAAAATCTTTTATTGAGAAAAAGCTGCTTCAAAACGGGCAGGAAAAAGAAATTGAGATACCGGGCAATTTCCGCCCGGAAAAACCGGAAGAATTAATTGACGAAGAGGTATATGAAGATGCTTAGGAAATCGTTTATGTTCAGTATAGAGATGCTGGCGGAGATGACGGGGGGCAATAAACAATATTTAAGCAAAAAAGTAAAGGAAATGACCGAAGACCCTCAGATAAAGCTTCAGGCAGTACTGAAATCGAAAAAGGAAGGCTACCAGATTCCGGAAGAAGAGGTGCTTCGCTGCTTTCATAAGATCACGCCGAGACAGGTGCAGGAATACAAAGAGCGTTATCTGGAAATGGACCTTACGCCCAAAGTCAGGATGCTGACCCGGAAAGAGGAAGAAAGGGAGGCAAGGCATATGGATGACGAAAACGAAGTTCTGTTCGAGTGGAAAGTGCGCCTGGCAGCGGCGGCGCCGGATCAGAAAGATACTGCGGAAATGCGGGAATATCTGGGAAAGGAAATTGAAAAAATTAAAGAGCTGAGAGATAAGAAAATGCGGGAGCGGGAAATCAAAATTAAAGAAACGCTCAGATTGGAATTTTTTATCGATAATTGCGATAAGATGCTCATAGAGATTCAGAAAAGGCTGTATCCGGATGGCCCCGATGCTTATATGCGCGGAGAAGAAGAGAGGAAGCGGTAGCTTATGGCAGAGGTTCAGCAGAGAATATAACTTTTTACATTATACGGAGGGGAACTGTTGGAAGCGCGCGAAGAATCGATCAGGAAATTTTTATGATAACAGGATGACCATAAAAAGAGCAGTAGATAAAAATATTGAAAATACAGGAGGAAGAATCATGGCTGATGTGGTGAAAAGTACAAATATCTTATTTATAGGAGGGGCTTCCAGCGGAAAAACGGTTGCGGCAAGCAGCACCTATTACAAAATGAATGCGGATGGCGGCGTTGGCGATGATAAGGTGAAATTTGATCTGACGAGTATCGGGAACGCGGGCGCCGCGAATAATACGGAACTCTTTGATAATTTTATCAGGATGCTGAAAGGAACGTTTCCGAATGGGAGCATCGACAATAAATATTACGACTTTGCGTTCCGGAGAAATGCGGAGACGATCTGTGAAATTATGTGGATGGATTACCGGGGCGCCAATATAGAAGAAAACTGGCCGGACGATGATTCCGGGGACAGCGTTAAGAAAAGCGATATCCAGGAATTTAAAGCGATGCTGCGGCATGCGATGATTTTGATCTATATTATTCCGGGCGATATCGTCCAGAAGTACAGCGATTTGGAAAAATTACCGCCCCAGTCTCTTGAACGGACGATCGGAATGGCGGAAATAACGAAAGAAATGGGCCAGTTCAATTTTATTATGGAAAAAGTAAAGGAACTTCGGAAAGACGATTATCAGAAAATACCGATTCTTTTCTATATTACCAAGTCGGATGAACTGGTGTGCGACGACAGGGAGAAATTCAGCAAACTGACAGCGTTCCTGAAAAGCCACCGCCTGCTGAAAGGACACGAAAAAATATTGGGCTGTCATTCCACGCTGGGAAGAGATCTCATTGTGGAGGATAATACGATTAAGGCAGGCATTGTCCCGGAAGGGTTTGAAATACCGTTAATGCTGACGGTCGGATATTTCATATCGGATGAGGGAAAGGAATGGGAAACCAGAGAAAATGCGAGAATTGATGCCGAGGTGCAGCTGGAGCAGGGCAAGATTGCCAGGGGATACCAGGAGTTAGGGGGGCTGCAGAGCGGATTTGTGTATAATGTATTCGGGCCTTCTAAGAAAAAAAGAGAACAGATACAGAAGCTGGAAAAGAAAGCAGCGGAAAGCAAAGCGAAAATGCTGGAGCTGGAGAATGACCGGAAAAAGCTGGATAACAGGCTCAAATCGTATTCTCAGGATATTCTGAGTTATATAGAGCAATGCACAGACGATAATTGTAAATATGTTATCTATATGAATGAGGAGGGGGAAGAAAGACCCCTGAGAGAATTTTTTGAATAAAAAGAAATGGAGCGTGAAGGGACAGCGGAATGGCAGTATATAGATGGATCTATGCGAATGCGAAAATGGAGGGAAACAGAAAGGACTATCATATCCGGGTATGTGATCCCGGACTGGAAAGTTATAAGCATATATTGATACTTTTATCGAACCGCCTTTTGTCTACGGAGAAAAGATACGATGATGCCGGAGGGCAGAAGTGCTGGTTTTCCGGCTATATAGATGAAAGGATGTACTTCATGGCGGTCGGGGGAGACCAGAAGGAACTGATCGGGGTCTTTCCAGACGGTTATCGGAACCAGCATTGCGTTCTGGGCTACGGGCTCACGGGAAATCATATTCAGCCGCTGCGAAAGGAAGAGGAGCTTTTTGATCCGTTAAAAGAAATCCTGCGGGAAATCCAGCGTACGGGGAAGGATTGGGAACCGGACGGCGCAGGCGGAGCGGAACCGGATTTTTCCGCATATGCCGGTTCCAGGGAGCCTGCGGGCAATGGAGAGGCCGGACAGGAGGCGCTTTATAATATTATCAGGAGCACGGAAGAGACCGACAGCGCCTTATGGAGGCTGAGCTTACAGCGGCCGGTTATGACAGGGATCATAAGCGTGGACGATGCCCGGAAATTGCTGAAGCTTTTTCCGGGCGGGATAGTCTCGGTCATGGAGGACGTGGAGATCCGGTATTATGAGAAAAAGGAAAGGAGCGCCGCGGACAGGAGAAAAGAAAAGGCGGAAAAGAAGGCCGGCGCGGATTCAGCCGGTAAAAATATGGAAAGCGGGCTTCAAAGGACGTCGGTCCTGCCGGGAGGGGAGATCCGGGAAGCGCCGTCGCAGCCGGAAACACCCGTCTTGTATGTGGATGAGGATTTCAAAAGAGGGCTTATGGAGCGGGCAGCGGAGACCATAGCGGGGCAGATCAGAAAGGGCGGTAAAGGGAAGGCGGAGACGGAAGAAAGAAAATATAAAAAGGAACTGGAGGAAAGCGGGCGAAAACGGGAAATTATTAAATCCTACGCAAACTGGTGCGGAACAGAACTGCCGCCTGAGCAGAGGAAGGCGATAAAAGAGGCAGTAAAGGAACTGAGGAGAGAAATGGGATTTAAGAAAGAGGAACTCCTGCTGGAACAGTTAAAATGTTACGGTTATATGTTTTTCTGGCAGAAGTACCATAAGAAAGAATGGCAGGAGGACGAAAGGTATATTTATTATGCGCTCAAATACTGGATAGAGAAGATGAAGAACGATCAGGAAGCGCTGGAAAATAATTTATTGCTTGCGAAAGCGATAAAAGAACTGAGAAATGGATGAAGAGCTGCGGATGAGACATACGGAGAGGTGAACGATCATGGCGGTGTACAGATGGATTTATGCAAATGCAAAAATGGAAGGGAACAGAAAGGATTATCATGTCAGAATGTGCGATCCCGCTCTGGAGAATTACAGACAGACATTGATACTCCTGTCCAACCGTCTGCTGTCCACAGATAAAAGATATAACGAGGCGGAAAGGCAGACCTGCTGGTTCGCCGGTCATGTGGATGAGAAGATGTATGTAGTGGCGATGGGCGGGGATCAGACGGAGCTTCTGGGCGTTTTCCCGGATGGATACCGGAAGCAGCACTGTGTCCTGGCTTATGGATTTACGGGGGAAGATATCAGGTTATATCGAAGAGATGATAGGATGTTCGAGCCGCTGAAAGATATTCTGCGGGAAATCCAGCGGAAGGGCGAAGATATAGCGCCGGGGAAAGAACCGGTGACAGCCGCCGGTCTTTCCGCTTACGTCGAGAGCCCGCAGGATGGCGTCTGGAAGGCGGGGCCGAATATCAGGAAGAGCACAGAGGAAAACGATGCCGGTTTATGGAGGCAAAGCCTGCGGCGGCCGGTCATGACGGGGCTCATCAGCGCAGGGGACGCCAGAAAGCTGCTGCAGCTCTTCCCCGGCGGGGCGGCGACCGTTATGGAGGATGTAGCGCTCACCTGTTATGAGGAGGCCAGAAGGACAAACAACGCGCTGCGCGTTTTAGAGGAAAGGGAGGAACAGAAGAAAAAGGAAAAAGAAAAGGCGGATAAGGAGCTGAAAGAACTGGAACGCCGCGTGGAAGCCTCCCGGAAGGAGCTGAAAGAAATAGAGGCCGCAAAACAGAAAAAAACGGAGGGCCGTCCGCCGTTAGCGCTTATTGTTTTGCTGATTGCCGTCCTGTTTGTTCTTCTGTTCCTGTGGTCAAGACCCTTCCGGGAGTGGGCTATGGCATACGGGGAATCGCTATTGTCCGGAATAAGGGGCGTAAAAGATTATTATCTTGCCAGCCGCCGCTTTTGCAGCTGGTCGTAAGGAAGGAGAAAGGTATGCGCATAGCGGAAGAAATAGCGGAAGAAATTTACCGGGTATATTCCAGCGGAAAATCGGGCGTCGTTCTGGAAATGGAGCACAAACAGGAATGGGAACCGGTGATAAGGATTCTTTGGGAAAAGTATTATAGAGGAAAAGGAACGGCCAAAGCCGGCCTGGATATTTTTTACGATAAAAAAGAAATCAATGGAAAAATATATTTTGCCCCGGTAATTCATCAAATCGGGAATATGACTTCCCGACGGATGGAGAATGACGAATTGGGGCTGGAAAACGTTTCGACGGACAGTTATCTTGCGGTTGCGCTGGAGAATGCGGCGGCGAAATCCGGGATAGGCTTCCTTGTGCTCAATCATTACCAGCTGATCGAGCAGCCATATAAGGCTAAGTTATTGCTGTCCCTTCTCAGGATACTGCGGACGGGGGAGCGGGAGAAGGGGCCGTTAGTTCTGATCACGGTCGATAAGCGCGGGCATCTGCCCGGAGAATTGCTGCCTTATGTACATATTATACAGGGGAAAAAACCGGATGCTTCCGAAATACAGGAGATGGTCGGGCAGATTTTTTCCCGGAGGAACCAGAAGCCCGGAGAGGGACTGAAACGGGAAATCGTTTCTTATCTGCAGGGGTTTCATACTTATGAATTCGAATATCTTTTCCGGGAAGCCGAGATGCTGTATGGGGAGAAAGCTTTTGATGAAAAGGAAAAAAGGATCCTGGAGCTGATCGGCAGCGAGAAAGTGAAGCTGTTAGAGAAAGAGCGTCTCCTGGAATGGAAAATGGTGAAACATGTGGATATGGCCAATATGGACGTTCTGGCGGAATATCTGCAGGAGAGCGGCGCGGTTATGCGGAATCTGGAGGATGCGGTGCAGAATGGCGTGGAAGTGCCGAAGGGCATATTGATCATGGGACTGCCCGGAACGGGAAAGTCTTTATTCGCCCAATACGCGGCCGCCGCATTGAAAATGCCGTTGATCCGGCTGGAAATGGGGAAAATGATGGGCGGACATGTGGGGGACAGCGAACGGAACCTGCGTACCGCCCAGAAGCAGGCGGAGGAAATGGCGCCCTGCATTTTGTGGATAGATGAGATCGAAAAGGGCTTTGCAGGAGCCGGAGGAAAAGGAAAAGACGGCGGCGAGTACCTGCAGCGTATGACCGGCGGTTTTCTGACCTGGCTCCAGGAGAAGAAGAGCTCCTGTTATGTCATTGCCACAGCCAACAGCATCGACGGACTGCCGCCGGAGTTTTTCCGGCAGGGACGCTTTGACCGTTGTTTCTATACGGCCATGCCGTCGGGGAGTGAAATCAGGAATATTTTAAAAGTACATCTGCAAAAACCCGGACGCGCCCATGTGGAACCGGCGGCGGAAGAGGCGGTCAGCAGGATTATACAGCTCGCGAGAACCAAAAAGCGTTTTATGACAGGGGCGGATGCCGGCGCATTGGTTTCCAATACGTTCAGACGGCTCTATCTGGATTACGGTAAGCAGAAGGAAATAACGGATAAGAAAGAATATGACAGAGAAAATCTGGCAGGCGCGATGGAGAAAGAATTTGAAAAAATGAAAGTTTTCAGCGAGACGAACGGGAAGGAGATCGCCCAATACGACAGGTCCCTGAAAAAATCGAATTTTATCAATGCGTCGTCGCCCAAAGAGGATACGGATGCGTCGTCAAAAAGATATGATGAATACCTGCGGAGTTTTATGGAAGAAAAGCAAAAAGAAACAGAATCCGGTCAATAAAGCATCTTCATAAATATATAAATAAAATATAATTAAACTATTGACAAAATACGTTTAATGGATTAGCATATTGATATAAGATAAAGAACATACAAATAAGGAGGAGCGGAATATGAGTAATATCGATAGAAATTTAGAGCAGATGGTTCAGAGCAGGTTTCAGGGCTCTTCTTTGGAAGAGGCCGTTCATAAAACGCTGGGAAAGGAGATGGCTGGCCGGTGCGGCGGGATTGAAAAAAAGATTGACGATCTTTTGGCCCGGATCAGCCGGTATGAGGCAAAATATGCCGGAATGGATATGAAGATGGCCGTATTCCATGAACTCGATGAACAATGCGGCGATAATAACGCGGAGCAGTTTAGCAGGATTTCGGATATGAAATTTGCGGTTTCCCTGCGAAATCTGGAGATATCAAAAGAAAAGCTGGAAGAACAGGGAGAGGATATTGAGTTTATCCGGGAGGCCCTTGTTAAGACGCATGAGGAAGAGCAGAAAATGGCGGCAGACGCGACGGCAGAGGAAATCGCGGCATTGAGAGAGGAACTGGCTGCGGTGCTTCCGGACGATCGGGATGGGATCCGGGACTCCATCGGACAGATGGCGGCGGACGAGAAGTGGGATGCCGTTTTGAAGGAAGCGGAAACGGCAGCCGGCGGGATTACCGAACAGGCCAGAAGGGATATCGCTGTCCTGATCGCGGTATTGTACTTAAATGAGCATCCGGAGATGACCGCGGAACAGGCTGCGGCTGCGGCGGTAAGCCAGACCTCGGAACACTCGTCCATTCTTCTCTGGCTGGCCGGCAGTGCGGCGCTTGGCGTTTCGGGCTTTGCAAGTATTTTCCTGGGCCTGCTTTTCGGCGTTGAATTCCTGCTTACGGCAGGCATTATAGAACTGGGCGTTTCTACGGCTGTGCTCAGCGGCCTGCTCATGCTCTCCCTTGGGAAAGAGGCTGTAAAAGCGGTGAAAGCGGCGATCCCCTATGTGAAGGCGGCCTGGGAGAAATGCCGCCCGCATCTGGAGAAGGCGGCGTCAAAAGTCAGATTTGCGGTGGCGAGCGTAATCGGCGTCGTGGCCAATCATGTTCTGCGCCCGGCCATTTACTGGGTGAGCAATGAGGCTGTACCCGTTATAAAGGAAAAGGTAATTCATCCGTTAAAGCGCAGGCTGGAAGCGCTTCTCGAATGGCTGAAGGCGAAGAAAGAACAGGTAATGAATTTTGTAAAAAATGCCGCCGCTCCGGCGAAAGAGGATGTGGCACAGGAACAGGAGGAATTTGAGGATTCTGAATTTGATTCCGCGACCGAGGATGAGGGAGAGCAGGAACTTGAGTTCGCCTGAAAGAAGCGAAATAACTGCCGGTTCATTTTAGAATGAGCCGGCAGTTATTTTGTTATCAAATCCGTTAGTATTCCTTTACAAAAACAACAAAGCTGTTTACAATGAAAAACAGGCAAAAGCGTTTGCTTTTTCAGATTGAAGAAAGGTCAGGGGCAGGAAAATGAAGAACAGATATGAAATCGACTGGGACGCGTATGCGGCGAAGGCGCGGGAAACGGCGGCGGAGGGCGCAGTCCTTTTACGAAATGAGAACAATGTGCTTCCGCTGTGCGGGGGAGAGAAGCTCGCGGTATTCGGAAGAATTCAGTTCGATTATTACAAAAGCGGGACAGGCTCCGGCGGCATGATCAATACCAGATATGTTGTCGGCATCCTGGATGCCCTAAAGGAAGAAAAAATCGTACTCGATCAGGAACTGGAACAGGTTTACCGGGCGTGGCTGGGTGGTCATCCTTTTGATTATGGGACCGGATGGGCAAAGGAGCCGTGGAGCCAGGAGGAAATGCCGCTCGATGACGGGACGGTGAAGAAAGCGGCGGAAAAAAATGACGCGGCGCTGGTCATCATCGGCCGCACCGCGGGAGAGGACCGCGATGCCCAGGCGGAAAAGGGCAGCTATTACCTCTCGGAAACGGAAGAGAAGATGCTCGCGCAGGTGTGCGCGGCCTTTGACCGGGTCATTGTGGCGTTGAATGTGGGAAGCATTATCGATATGAAATGGGTGGAAGCCTATAAGCCGCAGGCGGTTCTTTATGTATGGCAGGGCGGCATGGAAGGCGGCCATGCGGCGGCGGATGTCCTGATGGGCCGGGTCAATCCCTCCGGGAAACTGGCGGATACGATTGCGCTTTCAGTGGAAGATTATCCTTCCAGCGGTAATTTTGGCGGCGCAGACGGAAACCGGTATGCGGAGGATATTTATGTCGGATACCGTTATTTTGCGACCTTTGAGCCGGCCAGAAGCAAGGTGCTCTATCCTTTTGGCTTTGGTCTTTCTTATACGTCTTTTGCGATGGAATGCGGCATGGAGAAGAATGCGGACGGCTGTGTTTTCCGTGTCAGAGTGAAAAATACCGGCGGCGTTCCGGGAAAAGAGGTCGCGCAGGTATATGTCAGTGCGCCCCAGGGACTTCTTGGGAAGCCTTCGCGTGTGCTGGCGGCTTTTGCGAAAACGAAATGCCTCGCGCCGGGCGAAACGGAGGAGCTTTGTCTGGAAGTGAAGAAAACCGCTTTTGCGTCTTATGATGACAGCGGTGTGACGGGGCATAAGTCCTGTTATGTATTAGAAGCCGGAAGCTATCGGTTCTATGTGGGCGCGGATGTACTGAGCGCCGGACTGGCCGGAAGCATGGAGGTAACAGAGACCGAGGTTCTGGCACAGTGTACGGAAGCGCTGGCTCCGGTAGAATCGTTTGAGAGGTTAAGACCGGCCGCTGAGGCGGAAACATTCGTTCCGGCCTGGGAAAAAGTCCCCCTTCGTACTTACGATATGGCATTGAGGAGCCGGGAAGAGGAAAAAACGGAACTGCCTTATACGGGCGATAAGGGATACCGGCTGGCGGATGTCTATGATAAAAAGATTCCTATGGAAACCTTTGTCATGCAGCTTCGGGATGAGGATTTGTGCTGTCTTGTCCGCGGCGAGGGCATGTGCTCTCCGAAAGTAACGCCGGGAACGGCGGCGGCTTTCGGCGGCGTGACAGAGGCGCTGAAAGATTACGGTATTCCGTGTGGGTGCTGTGCGGACGGCCCTTCGGGTATCCGTATGGACTGCGGGACTTATGCGTTCGCTCTGCCGAACGGGACCTGCATGGCCTGCAGTTTCAATGAAGAGCTGGTAGAGCAGCTTTATGAGATGGAAGGTGCGGAGCTGCGGAAGAATCACATCGACATTCTGCTAGGACCGGGCATGAACATTCACCGGAATCCTTTGAATGGCCGGAACTTTGAATATTTTTCGGAGGATCCTCTTTTGACAGGCAAAATGGCGGCGGCGCAGATCCGGGGAATGGCGAAGTATCAGGTCACGGGCGCCATGAAGCATTTTGCGGCCAATAATCAGGAGTATAACCGCAGATTATACAACTCGGTCGTTTCGGAGCGTGCCCTGCGGGAAATCTATCTGAAAGGCTATGAGATCGCCGTAAAAGAGAGCAGCCCCTATGCGATTATGACGACCTACGGCGGCATCAACGGCATCTGGACAGCGGGCAATTATGACTTGCTGACAACAATTCTTCGGGAGGAATGGCACTACGACGGCATGGTTATGACGGACTGGTGGGCGGAAATCAACGACGAGGGCCAGACGCCGGTGAGGACGAATACGGCCGCCATGGTGCGGAGCCAGAATGACATTTATATGGTGACGCGGGATTCCAGGGAAAACGCCAACGGCGATAATCTGGAAGAATGCCTGAAAAACGGCGCCTTAACGAGAGCAGAGCTGGCAAGATGCGCCGCCAATATACTGGGCGTGCTGCTGCGTTCGCCCGTTATGGACAGAAGCCTTGGCCGGCTCAGCAAAGAAGAACTGGATGCCGCGGAGAACATGGCGGAAGAAACGCTGACAGACGCCGACGTGGAATGGCATTCTCTGGAAGAGATGCTTGAACTGGATGGAAAAGAAGTCGATACGGGCAAGGGAAAGTCCTTTATGTGCGGCCTTCGCACGGGTCAGATGGGCTTTTATAAACTTCGCATGAAAGTCCGGGTAGACGCTTCCGAGCTCGCGCAGGTTCCGGTGTCCGTTTTTGTGAACGGAAAACTGCTGGGAACGCATACGTTAAACGGGACCGGCAAAGAAGCCGTGGAGATAGAACAGTCTTTGGGACTCTTCTTTCATCTCGGCAATTATCTGAAATTATACTTTGCGGAAAGCGGTATGCAGATAGAAAAAATAATCGTAGAAAGACTGGAAGAGACGCTGTCATAGCGTCTTTTCCGCGTTTTTTTCCGACAGCTTTAAGATGGAAATAATCGGCATGATCAGGATTCCGCACAGAAAATTGCTGATGCCGTGGATGCAGTCCCAGGGCAGGCCCGCGGCGATCCAGGCAATCATGCCTTTGAAATTTAAGTGAAACAGGAGCGCATGCGCCGGAGCATATAAAGTGCCGAATAAGAAGCCGTGCGCCGCGCATACCGCCATATATACGAGAGGACGGATTTTCTGAGGCATATTCCGGGGAAGAAGCATGACTGCGCCCCAGAGAACGGTCCATACATATAAATAAGGAATCCACCATGCGGCGAAACCGCAGAAGATGCCGTTCAGGAGCACATAGGTATAAACAGGGTACAACGCTTTTTTCCGGTAAACGACGGTAAAGGACACGATGAACACGCCGAGCAGATGGATGTTGGGCAGCAGTTCCATCACAAATTTGGAAGCATACATGATGGAGCCGAGCATACCGAAAACGGCAGTTTCCCGAATCGTAAGCTTCATGTTAAAAGCGGCGCCTCCTTTGTATCCTATTCGACCTTAAAGGAGTAGCTTTCTCCTTCCGTTATCGGGGTAGAATCGACGCCCGTCGCGGCATATTCGCCGTCGATATAAAAGGCCCAGTATACGCCGTCCGTGTCATAATCCGCCGTGATGCCGTTGACGGTCTTGACATAAAGGCCGAATTCGCTCTCATCGCCGGCAATCAGTCCCAGATCGGCAAGGGCGCCGCCGACGGTCTCCTGGTCGGTATGAATCTCAAACTGTGTTTCATTGCCGTCTTTATCCACGACGGTAAAATCAAAACGGATGCTGCCTTCGCCGAGTACCGCGGCTTCTGTCTGGCCGCCGCCTGTTTCCACGACGGAAGGCGCGCCGTCCTTTGCGCCGCCGTTACAGCCTGTTGTAGAAAGTGCCATAGCCGCGGTCAGCGCCATACAAAGGACGAAAGACGATATTTTTCTGTTTCGTTTCATCATTTTCATAAAATTTCTCCTCTGCCGTTATTTAATTCCATAACCGGCGTCTGCCGCCTGGTTTCAATGGTCTTTTCAGGAATAATCCAGTTCTTATCATAAGCTTTTGGCGGCGCCGCGTCAATACCGGAAAAGAGGATTACAAATATACAAATATAGCACAGAGAGCGTGCGGATGATAGAAGGGAATGAACAGAATTTTCAGTGGACAGACAGCGGGCAGGCGGTTAAAATGCGTGCGGTACGGCCTGCTTTTGGTAAGCGATCCGCCGGCTTCCGTCTTCGACATAAATATAGCCGCATTTTTGATAGCCGTATTTTGCGAGCAGATGCCGCATGATCTGATTATCGTCATGTGTATCGACCCGGATATTGGCCGCCCGGCTTTCGCAAAAGGATAAGGCCATGGCCAGTATGCCTTTGGCCTGTCCGTTTCCGGCAATTCTGTGCAGGGCGCCGTATGGTTCGTCGTTGAGCCATGCGCCGTTTTCAATGAACTGATAGGTCGGATCCGGTCCGATAACGAATACAAAAACGCCGCAGATGCGGTTTTCTTCGACGATGACATAGGCTTGTTCTTTTTGGATATCCTTCCGGACAGTTTCCGGGGACGGCCTGTTGTTTCCCCATTGGCGCGGGTTGCCGGAGAGCCGCATCTGTTCGCGCGCACAGGCATAAATATCCAGAATGGTTTCCAAATCGTTATTGTTGGCAAGGCGTATTGTCATAACTTTTATTTCTCCGATTGTAATGTAAGTACTGTGAAAAATAAATTTTTCACAAACGAATTCATTCGTTTTGCAAATATTGTGCTTGCGCCCAAATTCGCGGGCTGAGCAGGAATGGGGGGCTAATATGTATTGTAATTCAGAATACAAACAGCTTTAGTATAATGTGAAACGAGAAGTTTGGCAAGACAGCTGAAATAATTTCGGTTATTTAGTCGACGGTGATACATAAAATCTGATATAATGAGCGTTAGCGAGGAAAGCATGCTTGCATGTTTGACGAGCGGCGAATGCTGATCATGAATCGCAGATTTATGATGTTATGTGTCCGGAGTGGTTTGTTATGAAATTGGAAAAATAGAAGGAATGAGTAACAGGAGGATGATATATGGTATATGTTCATTCAGTTTTATGGAGAAATTTTAATCAGGCAACGATTGATACCTTGTCTGGAAAATCGGCGGGGCAGTATGATATTCGACTTGGTGCAAAGTCAGGATATACAGATTTTTTTGAAGGAGTACCGCATAAAAATCTAACGAGCTTAGGTGGATATGAATTGAAGATTAAGTTAGAAGAAGTAATAGATTCATCAGAACAGGTGGTGTGTGAGGAAAAAGAACTTACAGTTCGATATATGGGTGGAAAATCGACCAGAAAAGATTGGAATATTCCTTCACAAAGACCGGAAACCGCTTATCCGATGTGGATACAAAGCGGGCGCTATCCTGGGAAAAAAGATGAAAAAAGTTATATTCTTTTAATAAGAAGTACGGCAGGAAAATTTTATGGGAGGATTTTATTATCTGATGAAGTTAACACATTGCCAGATGTATTAAAAGATGCCATTGGTAAGAATAAGGACTTTGGGATATATAAAGTTGATTCTGTGCATTCATCTACGGTGTCTGAGCAGATATATGAGAGGTTATTGACATATAAAAATCTATTATTGTATGGACCTCCGGGAACAGGGAAAACAACAGTTATGCAGGAAGTCGTCAATATTTTCAATCATGGAGGTGTTGGAAGAATCAAATTTGATGAGAATAAGGAAAATGATTTTTTTAGTGAGGCAGAGCTTGTTGATGCATCTAAAACTATATGGACAACATTTCATCAGAGTTATTCATATGAAGAGTTTGTGATAGGAATGATGACAAGTAATAACAGTGATAAATTGCTTGAGATTGAGCCTCGACAGGGGAAACTGCTTGAAGCCGCTGAATTTGCCCGAAAGGATGGGCAAAGATCGTTGTTGGTTATCGATGAATTAAACCGTGCAAATGTTTCAAGGGTGTTTGGCGAGTTTATTACAGTAATGGAACCTGATAAACGTCTGGATGAGGAGGGTAATGTTACGCCCAATACAGTAAGTGTTGAGCTTCCTTATATTAGAGCCGGAGAGGGACTTGAGTTTGAAATGGAAGGAGAAAAATATTCTGTCAAAAATCCATATTACATGCCATATTATTTTTATACGATAGCAAGTATGAATTCGGTCGACAAGTCGATTTTTCCTTTAGACAGTGCGTTAAGGAGAAGATTTTACAGATATGATTTATATCCTGATAGGGAGACTTTATCTGAACATTTAAAGATAAAAGGGATGAAAGCAGAGGATGTATCAGGCGATGAAGATGATAAATATTCGCTGGATATGGTCAAGATAATTGCAAGGGATATTCTGGAATATATAAATGAAAAGGTGAGTTTATTTTTAGGACGGGATTATACACTTGGACATTCCTATTTTTGGAATTTATCTGATGCAGATGATGTTGAGACGGCTGTGAATCTGTTTAGAGAGGACATATTTGAACGGATTTTTCCTCAATTAGAAGAATTGTTCAGGAGCAGAGAAGAACAGATGATGTATATTCTTAGATGTGGCTCAACAAAAACTCCATATATTTTACTTCGGGCATCGGATGAAGAGGCAGAATTAGGTGCGGTAGATACATATATACAGAATTCAGATATTTCTCCCCAGGATTTGCTTGAATGGGCAAGAAGGATATGTAAGAAGTAAGGAGCTGGAAATGAAGCAGATACTCGTCAGAGAATTGAAAGAATATCATCTACGGGAATTGGTTGGAGATGTTTATTCAGAGGATCTTTATAATGAGTTATATGAAAAAAGTACTATAATTAAAAAGAAGCTTGGATTACATGTTGAGCCTGTATCGATTTTCAGAAGAAATGGAAGAAGGTGCATAAAATTTATTGGGATAGCAGGTATATTGTCTCTCAAATCTATCGAAATTGAAATAATGCCTAAATTTTACAGAGAAGATAATTGTTGGAGAGAGAATCTTTTTACAATGATTTCTTTAGCTGAAAGTGGAAGGATAGAAGCTCAGAGGTCGAAGAATATGCGATATACGAGCAGAAATGTATACGACCATGTAGGAATGTTATATGTTGATGAAATGGAGCAGGCGTTAAGAAAAGAATCCATTCATTCATATAGAAGCATTAAGGAAAGCTCCCGTTATTTGAGAGGGCATATTTTACTTTCGGAGGAATTGCGGAGTGTAGTATCGCACCCCGGAATAATTTGCTATGAACGGGATGTTTTAGAACAGGAGAATGAGTTTAATTATCTCCTGAGTTGGTGCGTTGATTATTTATTAGTCCATTGTAAAAGCAAAGTAGTAAAGAGGCAGTTGGGCGCTGTTAAGGATAGGCTTCCAAATGTGCACGGCAGGTATAATATACCGGTATTATCAAAATTACCACCACAATATGAGCATTATGCAAATGCGGTGAAAACAGCTAACAATGTTGCTCTGGGTGCTTCTATGCAGCATAGTAGAGGCGGGGGAGTCGGATATGGCTATATTGTCGCTACGGAAGTGATATACGAGAAATTCATAGAAAGGATTTTGAAAAGTATTAAAGAACATAGAAAAGAATTCTCTTCGGAAGCACAGACAAGCGTTGTATTTGCAAATTCAATGCATGAGAAGATGCCATCATATTATACAGTACCGGATAATAAGATAATTATAAATGGGGAGCCAGGACTTCTTATTGACGCAAAATATAAGGATAATTTTAAAACTGGTTCTCGAAAGAAACCAATTAACAGCGATGTCTATCAGTTATTTTCATCGCTGGTTTCGCATGGATGCAGTAAGGGAATACTTTTAAGTCCGTGTGACTTAGACGAGGATGAGAGCGCGAGATATTGGAGTATTGATAATGATGGAAAACAATACATAATATGTTCCTTATGCGTTAATTTGAGGGATATATCTAATAAGAAAGCAATTGATGACTTTAGAAATCGATTAATTGAGTCCATTGATGATGTGCTCCGTCTATCCACAAAAAAGGAAGGATAGAATGGGAATTGAATTTTTAGGAAATAAAAGACAACTTGAAGATTTCCTGATGGATAATCTTGCTCCATATATTTCCAATGGAAAAGTTTTTTTTGATCTTTTCTGTGGAAGTGGGAGTGTATCTCTAATGATTAAAAAAAGAGGAATGAATGTTATTGCCAATGATTTTATGTACTTTTCTTCAATAATGACCAAAGCTGTTCTTGAAAATAATTGTGAACCGCAATTTTCCAGACTGAAAAAACTCCTTGGTTTGGGACAAGAAGATCCATATGGACAGATTATTAATTTTTTAAATTCAATTGATGGAGAAGAAGGATTTATATATTCGCATTATTCTCCGGCTTCTCGAAATCTTGATAAGGTTGAGAGAATGTATTTTACAGAGGAAAATGCGAGAAAGATTGATGCGATACGAAAGCAGATAACTATATGGGATAAGGAGCTTTTGCCGGAGGAGAGAGCGTTGCTTATTTCTGATTTGTTAGATGCCGTTTCTGATGTCAGTAATATTGCAGGAACATATGGATGTTACATGAAATATTGGAAAGAAAAGGCACTTGGTGAACTTACATTATGTAAGCGTAAAATAGTGATGCCAATGAAGGAACAACATTTTTTGACTCTGAATAAAAATGCGAATGATGTGATAGGCGATTATGACGTAGATATCATATATATAGATCCTCCATACACTAAGAGACAATATAGCGCATATTACCATATGCTTGAAACAATTGCCTTGAATGATTACCCTGCAATATCTGGAAAAACGGGATTAAGGAACTGGCAGCAAAAATCTTCTGATTATTGTTATAAGAGAAAAGCCGGAAAAGCATTGGAAGATTTGTTAAAGAAAGCCAAAGGCAGATATTTTATTATGAGTTATAATAATGAAGGACAAATAAATCACAGTGATATCCTTTCTATTATGAATGGATACGGAAAAGTTATTTTCTATGAAACGCCATATAAAAGGTATAAGAGCAATAGCCTTAGCACCTCAGCCAATGAGGTAATAGAGAGGCTTTATATATTAGAATTGAGGAGATAGAATGTACATTGAGTCAATAATAGATGTAATAAACGAGGCTTTAGCCAGGATAAATAATCAGGTTGATTATATACGTTTGCTTATTTTCTTTTTTGAAAGAGTTATTGTTGAAAAGAAGTATGGAGATTTGGGAGGAATTGATTCATTTGTTGCCTGCAGAAAAGAAATTCATGATTTATTTATGAATCATCTGCAAACTTCTCTTTTTGATAATGCGTTTGATTATGAGAGAATAAAGGAGGTTTATGATTTATTTAATCAGTGTTCAAAGGGAATTGATTTGTCAGAACTCGGCTATATTTTTGAAGAACTCTATAATAAGGAAATTGATAGTGATACGGGAAAATTGATGATAAGCACCAGTAGAAAAGAAAACGGAATGTTTTTTTCAGACAGAAAGCTGGTTCGTTTTATAGTAAACAATATTTTGTCAGATGATTGTAATTTTATGGAGAAAACGTATATTGATTCATCTATGGGAGCAGGGATCTTTTTGACAGAAATCATTGCTCAGGTTTCTTCAAAAGAAGGAGTTGATATTAAATGCTTTATAGAAAATAATATATATGGTGTTGATAAGAATCCGATGGTGGTTGATATTTTCAAATTGTGCCTGTGGATTCAGTTTCCGGCAATTGATTTATGCAAAATAGATGAACATATATTAAGTTTTGACAGTTTACTCGTACCGATTTATGGCAATGAAAAATCATGGGAAAATATTTTCCCCGAAGTTATCAGGGAAAAAAAGGGATTTGATTATGTTGTAGGAAATCCGCCATGGGGAAGGATAAAAGCGAATATACGCGAATATAATTTGTATTATAATACTCTTGCGCGGATATTTCAGGGGAAAAGAATGAAAGACGCTATTTCTCATGATAGTGTTGGAACAGAGTGGGAAAAATACAGAGAAGATATAGCAGCATATTCCAAAAGACTAAAAGACAGAAAAGACTTTAAATATCAAAATTATATTGTAAATACCGGGACTACTGGAGGAGATGCCGATTTATACAAATATTTCCTGGAGCTTTCCTATAATATTCTGGGCAGGGGAGGGAAATTAGGCTTTATTATTCCAGCCTCTTTTTATATGAATGAAGGCGCTACCGGACTGAGACATCTTTTTCTGGAAAATGGAATAATTGAGGTATTATATTGTTTTGAGAACAGAGGGCACATTTTCCCAATTCATTCATCTTACAAATTTTCAGTCATGATATACCGAAAGCAGGGGTGCAAAGGAAAGATTGAAAAGGCGGCATTTAATCTGACGGATTCATCTTCATTGTTCGGAAAAATGATAACGTTGGATTATTCGATAGAGGATCTCTGCGTATGTAGTGGGGGGTATTGGACGATACCGGAATGCCGCTCCAAAGAAGAGATGAAGTTATATTTGAAACTTTACAGAGCATATAATAAATATCCATCATGGAAAGTAAGTTTTAACAGAGAGCTTGATATAACGCTGGACAGCGATATATTTGTACTTGATAATGAGAAAAAACCTGATGAAAATTATCTTCCCTTATATGAAGGGAGGATGGTTTCTCAATATAATTGTTATAGTAAAAAATATATTAAAGGTAATGGGAGAACTGCTGTTTGGGAAAAAAATTTAAATCCGGAAAAAGGGGAGATTCGGCCCCATTATTACGTTAAACGTAATGATGTGGAAAAGCGGGGTATCAGCTTAAAGTATAGAGCGGCATATTGTGATATAACCGGGCAAAAAAATGTGAGAACAGTGTTGGCTGCCCTGATCCCTGATAATACAGTATGTGGGAATAAGGTGCCAACTTGTGTGTTCTTCCCAGATAATGATATTAAATTTCATTTACTTTGGATTGGAATTGCTAATTCATTTATTACAGATTGGCTTCTTAGAAAAAAAATCGCAATTACATTGAATTTTTTTCATTGGAACCAAATTCCTTTTGCCTGGATGGAAACAGACAGTAAAGAAGCTGTTTTGATTTGTGCAGCGGTTGCAAGAATATTGAAGAATAAGAACGGAATAGATATTGAATCTTTATTGGACGATAAAGTGAAGAAAAAATATGATGATTTTGAACAATTGGGAAATGATGATTTACGGGCGTTAATAGATATAACAGTCGCCGACTACTATGGACTGAATTTATATGAAATGGCTATGATACTTTTTGATTTTCAGGGATTAGATCAGAAAATGAAAGGGATTCCTGGAGATATGCGCTATGGAACCAACAGAAAAGCATCTTTTGTTACCCGTGATAAAGTGCTTTCACAGTTTATTAACAGTCATTCATTACAAGAGGATGATATTGTTGATATCTATGCTAAAGCTGGTATTTGTATAACAAAATATACATCATCCGAATTTTACTCGATATATGAAAGAATGAAATTCTATGAGGAAAATAAAATAGTTGCATACACGGATTGACAAACCATCCGGCGGTATGATAGTCTATACATACCGTCGGTAGGTAAATGATATTTTGATTCCTATGCTCCGGACGGAGAAAAGAGGTCATATATGGCGAGGAATAAGCACCCGGAGGAGACGGTCACGCTGATTTTGGATGTTGCGACCCGGTTATTCATGGAAAAAGGATATGAGCATACTTCCATTCAGGATATTATCGCCAATCTGGGCGGACTCAGTAAGGGCGCTATTTATCATCATTTCAGGTCAAAAGAGGAGATTTTAGCCGCCGTTACGGACCGGATGACGGAGGAATCCAACCGGATGCTCGCGGATATCCGCGACCGGAAAAATATGAACGGAAGGGAGAAACTGCAGACGATCTTTAAAGAATCCATCAACAGGCCCGTGCAGAATGAGATCTTTACGGCGGCGCCGAATTTTGGCAGCAATCCAAGATTGCTGTTCAGTATGCTACGTGAAACGATGGATGATACGGCGCCGCATTATATTCAGCCGATCATTGAACAGGGAATCGCCGACGGCTCGATTGTGACGGAGCACCCGCAGGAACTGGCGGAGCTGATCATGCTTGTTGGGAATTGCTGGATGAACCCGATGATGTTCGACGACTCGGAAGAAAAGGCCTGTCATAAATTCATGCTCTTTCGTCAGATGATGCGCGGTTTCGGGCTGGATATCGTTGATGACGAGCTGTTTGACAGACTCATGGAGCTGACGGCTGTTTATCAGAAGAACCGGTAATATTTTACCGAAACAGGAAAAAGAATACTGCCCGGGTATATTTTGCAAAAGGGCAGATATTTTTTATCATCAACACATACCGTCATGCGGTATGATAAAATGTAAAGATTTAATTGACTGTTAAAATCAGAAATAAGAAAATCGAAAGGAAGGTGCTGAAAATGAAACAAAAATTATTTTCAAAAGATTTTACGCTGGTCGTGATCGGACAGATCATTTCGCTGTTCGGCAATGCTGCGATAAGGTTTGCATTGCCGCTGTATCTGCTGAATCAGACGGGCTCCCCCGCGCTGTACGGTGCGGTGACTGCCTGCGCTTTTCTGCCTGCGGTCATGCTTTCGCCCGTGGGAGGCGTCGCAGCGGACAGAGTGAACAAGCGGAATATCATGACGGCGCTGGATTTTTTTACGGCGTTCGTGATCCTGTTTTTCTATCTGTGCAGAGGCGGGCAGAATCTGATTCCGCTCCTGACGGTCACGCTGATGCTGCTATATGGAATCGCCGGGGCTTATCAGCCTGCCGTTTCCGCGAGCGTGCCGGCGCTGGTCAGCCCGGAAAAGCTGATAGCCGCCAATTCCGTTATCAATATGATCAGCTCGCTGGCCTCGCTGCTCGGCCCCGTTCTGGGCGGTCTTTTGTACAGCGCGTACGGACTGGATGCTGTTCTTCTCATGTGTGCCGGGTGCTTTCTGGCGTCCGCGGTCATGGAGATTTTTATCAGGATTCCCTTTACGGAACAGGCCGGAAGCGGGAGTATTTGGGAAACCGTGCGGAGCGATTTTGCAAAAAGCTTCCGCTTTATCCGGAAGGAAAGGCCTGTTATCGGAAAAGCGCTGCTCGCGGTCTGCGGCATCAATCTGTTTCTGTCGGCGATGCTCAATGTGGGAATGCCCTATCTGATAACGGAGGTGCTGGCGTTTGAGGCGTCCCGGGCGAACAGGCTTTATGGATTCGCGGAAGGCGCGATGGCGGCTGGCGGCCTGACCGGAGGTCTCTGCGCGGGCCTTTTTGCCAGGCGGCTTTCCCCGTCGAAAGCGGGGCGCCTGATCATCGTCTGTTCCGCCTGCCTCTTCCCGATGGGCGTGTCGCTGCTTTTTGTTTCATCGGGAATCTTCAATTATTTTGTCCTGACAGTGTGCTGCTTTCTGATCATGATATGCTCGACCGTTTTTACGGTGCAGATCATGTCGTTCGTTCAGGCGGAAACGCCGCCTGTCCTGCTTGGAAAGGTCATCGCGCTCATTTTGTCCGTTTCCATGTGCGCGCAGCCTCTCGGAAGCGCACTGTACGGCGTGTTGTTCGAGGCATGCGCCGGATGTGAATCTGCGGTCGTGTTCTTTGCCGGAATCGTTTCTCTTGCGATAGCCCTGCGGGCGGGAAAAATCCTGCGGGAAGGCCTGTCCTGCGGGAATGGCCATTGAATTTTCCAAACAGTTGAATTATGATGCAGATTAGGATACATTTTGGGGAAGGAAGGGAATCATCAGGACGCGGTTTTAAAAATTTTTTGCGGTCTGAAACCTTTTGGCAGGTTCATTCGTATTAACAGTGAGGGGGCACGATAGGACAGAATATGACGAGACAATTATTTGAGGCATATTTCAGAGAGCGGTATTCTCTTGTGTATCGTGTGGCATTCATGCAGATGAAACGGCATACGGACGCGGAGGATGTATCGCAGGAAGTCTTTATGAGACTGTTGAAATATCAGCCACAGTTTGAAAGCAGGGAGCATGAAAAAGCGTGGTTCATCAAAACGACGATGAATCTTTGCAGGGATGTCCTGAAAAGCAAATGGAACAGCACGACGGTCAGCATCGAAAAGATACCGGAGCAGGAAAAGCAGTATTTTCAGCTTCCTTATATGAAAAAGGATGAGACCTTATGGGAGGTGCTTGCGCTGCCGGAAAAATACAGGGACTGCCTGTACTTTTTCTACTATGAGGGCTATTCCGTCAAAGAGACCGCGCAGCTTCTGGGAATGCCGGAAAATACGGTCAAGACGAATTTAAGGAGGGGCAGGGAAGCCCTGAAAAAAAGGTTGACAGATTAAAGGAATGGAGAATGGGTATGAATGTAAACGGAATTGGAAAACAGCCTTGTTATGAGAAAACGAACGGAGTCGGGAAACAGTACAAAAATACGGGCGGCAGCTTTTCAAAGAGCTTGTCTGAAAATCTGAATGAGCGGGCGGAGAATGGTCAGATAAAAGGGGAAGCCGCGGTTTCCGCAAGCCCCGTCCTTAACGCGCCTTATTCCTGCCGGAATGTGGTTCCGGCGGCGGTGACATCCTGCGAAGTAAGGCATCTGCCCTGTTTTGCAGGCGATTATGTCAAGGCTTTTGCCGCACAGGGCTTTTCCCTGACGGCGCAGGTAGATGTGGACGGGCGCAGCGTATATATCGAGCAGAGGCTGGAAAACGGAACCGTGAAAGGCTATGAGGTGGATATCGATAAGCTGTCTGCGGATACGACGGATCCTGTCGGACAGACGGCGCTGGAAGCGTGGGAAAAGAAGGAGGCAGGAGAGGAAAAAGAATCGGCAGATCTGACCGTGGAAGAGGCGCTGGAACGATTCTATGCGTTTATCGAGGACAGGATCAGGAACGGGCCGCCTAAGTATATCATTGGCAATTCCGAGTTCTCCGTGGAGGAATGGAATAAGCTTCTGGAGGACTTTGACGATCAGCTGGATGCGGTCCGGGAAGAGATGCGGGAGCGGATCGCAAAGCTGCGGGAACAGCAGCTGCAGGCGGAGCTTTCCGCAGAGCGGCAGAGCCGGCATGAAGAAGTACAGGAAGCGGAGGAAGAGGAGACGGAAGAAAAGCTTTTGACCGCATTGTTTCAGAACAAAGGCAGATCGTTTTTTCAGGGGAGTTAAAAGATAACGGGAGGGATTTGACAATGGCAGTTACAGGAATTGGACAGGGGAATGGGATGGCTTATCGTCCGTTCCCGCAGAAAAAGAATTACCGCGGGAGCGGGAGAGCAGAGTTTAACGAGGCTCTTTACGGGAACGGCGCGGCGGAACAAAATATGGCGGGGGCTTTCCGTACGACGGATACCGATCCGTTGTCGGCGGCTTTGCAAAACGTTTCGGCCAGGGTGTGCGGCGCCTGGGGGGATACCGTTTGGGAAAAAGGCAGAAAGGTGCAGGAAATGGGAGGCGGCCAGGCGTATCTCAGGGAAGGCCGGCTGACGGGCGGCATCATCGGTTCTGGCACGCTGGATGACGGAACGGCTTATTCGGCAGGCTTTGCCGCCAACTCCACGATCGGAAACCCCGTTATCGAGATCAGAATGCAGAGAAAGGGCGGAAGAGAAGAACTGTACATGGTCAGTCCGAGGAATGTCGATCCGGCCAGGGCTTCCCAGCTGGAAATGTTCGGCTTATGCGCTTATGCGGATTCACAGGGGCTTTTGGGGGAATCCACGGGAGCCGGTTCCTATCAGAAGCTGCTCGCCTATGCGAAGTACGGAGCTTTCGGCGATAACAGGGCGAAAACGGCGGATGCGTTCATGGCGAAGCAGCGGGACTGGAACAGTTATGTGACGGATGACCGGATCGAAAAGCTGGGCCGGGACGGAAAAGTCGAGGAATCCTGGGGGAGAGCGCTGCAGAGCATTTTCGGAAAGATGGAGCGGCAGAATGCGGATAAAGCGAAAACAGAGGGGCGCAGCGAGTCCGAACTGCAGATGCAGGCGGTTGCGGATACGCTGCCGGTGGATAACGGCGTGCCGTATTATTATCTGGCAAAAGACGGCATCATTGATTATAACGGGGTTGTTTTTGTCTGCGACGCGGAGCATAAGGCGCTCTGTCTCGGCGATACGAGTGATAAAAGCAAGTGCCTGAGCATTCCGCTGTCCGGCGGCGGCAGCCTGATCGTCAACCGGGATAATCTGGACAGTCTGGCGAAGGCGATCGGGATGTTCTCGCCGGAGGATGTGAACCTGATCATGCGGGCTATCGCGGAGGATGCGAAAATACGGCAGATGAAGCAGCAGATCGATGATGAAACATCCGGCCTTGACCTCGCGGAGCAGACGGGCGGCGACGGTGGGGAAGAAGAACCGGAAATGACGGCGGAAGAATCCGTTGCGAAAGAAGCGGCGAAGGAGGATGAAAAGGCCGTATTTTAAAAAGTAAATATCGTTTCTTTTATGGCTCATTTTTCTGATTTATGGTATACTATAACAAATTTACGAAACAGGGAGATAACGGTCATGGAAGAAACAATGAAAGATTATGAAAAAGAACTGGAAGCATCCTTTTATACCGTCAATGAGGGAGATGTGTTAAAGGGCACTGTCATTGATGTAAGCGAGGAAGAAGTGACGCTGGATCTGAAATACTATGCGCAGGGTATCATCAGGGCAACGGATATGAGCGACGATCCCGGTTTTTCTCTGAAGGCGGACGTGCATGAAGGTGATGTGCTCGAAGCATCCGTGATAAAGACGGATGACGGGCAGGGCAACATCCTGCTGTCCAGAAAAGAAGCGAATTCCGTGCTCGCATGGGATGTGCTTGCGGGATATCAGGAGGAGAAAAAGGATGTGGACGTCAAGGTAAGCGAGGTCGTGAATGCCGGCGTTGTCGCTTACTTAGAAGGCATCAGGGGCTTTATCCCGGCATCCCAGCTCGATATCTCCTATGTGGAGGATTTGGAGGCCTACAGGGGGAAGACGTTGAGCGTGAGGGTCATCACGGTAGATCCGGAGAAGAAGAAGCTGGTGCTTTCCGCGAAGGAGATTCTGAAAGAAAAGGCAAAAGACGAGCACGATCATAAAGTAGCGATGCTCGTGCCCGGAACGGTTCTGGAGGGAACGGTAGAAAGCTTACAGCCCTATGGCGCGTTCATCGATTTGAAGGACGGCCTGAGCGGTCTGGTGCATATTTCCCAAATCAGCCAGAGAAGGATTAAAAAGCCTTCCGAGGTGCTGAAAACCGGCGATAAAGTGAAGGTAAAGATTTTGAGTACCAATGGCGGAAAGATTTCGCTGAGCATGAAAGCGGCAGAGGAGCAGCAGGCAGGAGAGATGGAAAGCATCGATATGAAGCAGTATGATTCCGGGGAGAGCGTGGGGACCAGCCTCGGCGATTTATTTGCGAAACTGAATCTGAAAAAATGAGAAGGGAACATCATAAAACGGCGCAGTCGATTCTGCGCCGTTTTATGTTTTGCATTGTAAAGAAGTCTGCCACAGGCATGCTTATATTGTCCGCCGGACAGTGATTTTCAGACCGCCTTATCCTTCCACTTCCCATGGCGGTAGAAGAAAAAGGTGATCAGCGCGCCGAGCAGCCAGGAGACGAGCAGGGAGATGAAAATACATTCCTGTCTTCCGTAAGGCAATTCGGCCGTTCTTGTCAGGAAAGAAATGCCATAGGCGATGGGCACGCGGATAAAGATCGTCGTGGCAATGGAAATCCACATCGGCGTGATGGTGTCTCCCGCGCCGCGCATGACGCCGGAAAGGCTCTGCGTGACCGCCATCGCGATATAACCGACGGCGAGGATTCCCATCATTTCCCGGCTCAGTTCCACGAGCTCCGGCGTTTTGGTAAAGATGCCCATCAGCGACTTGCCGAAAAGCAGGATCAGCCCCGTAATGACGGCGGAAGTCGCCATCGCGATCAGCGTTCCCTGTCTGGCGCCTTTGCTCACCCGATCCGGCTGTCTGGCGCCGACATTCTGCCCTGCGTAAGTTGTCATCGCCGTACCGAAGGAAAAATTCGGCATCATGGCGAAGCCGTCCACACGCATGACGATAACGTTGGCGGCGATGAACATCTCGCCGAAGCTGTTCGTCAGAGACTGTACGATGATCATTGCCATCGAAAGAATCGCCTGTGTGATGCCGGAAGGAAGCCCCAGCCGGATGACCTTTGAGGCATACTGCTTTTCCAGTTTCATATGTTCTTTTTTCAGCGTAAAAATCTCCTGCATTCTTTTCAGACGGAGCATACACAGGGCGGCGGAGACCATCTGCGCGATGACGGTTGCTAACGCTACGCCGTTGACGCCCATGTTGAGTTTTGCGACGAACAGCAGATCCAATATGATATTGATGACCGTCGATACGAGAAGATAAGCGAGGGCGGACATGGAATCGCCGAGTCCCCGCAGGATGCCGCCCAGAATATTATAGTAGGCAAGGCCGGCCGATCCGATAAAAAGGATCAGCAGGTAAGAGTGGCACCAGTCGATGATGGATTCCGGCGTTTTTAGCAGTTCCAGCAGCGGTCTTGCGACAAGCGAAGCCACGACCATGACGAACAGGGACGCAATGGCGGTCAGCGTGATGCAGTTGCCGATGGTCGCCGATAGTTTTTCCTCTTCTTTGGCGCCGAAATACTGGGATACCATGATGCCTGCGCCTACGCTGATGCCTACGAACAGAACGATCAGCAGGTTCAGGATCGGTCCGGCGCTGCCGACTGCCGCAAGCGCATTGTCGCCTACATAATTGCCGACGACTACGCTGTCTACGGTATTGTAGAGCTGTTGGGCGATATTGCCGACCAGCATCGGGACCGTGAACAGGACAATTTTTTTCCATGGAGAGCCCTCCGTCATATCTACCGGTTCCATTAATTTTCTGAATAAGTTCATACGCTCAGGCCTTTCTTTTTTTCTAATCGTGTTATAGTAAACGACATTGGAAATTGCCTTTTTCCGACTTGTAAAAGCTTACACATATGGCTTTTGCAAGAGCTGGAAAGAGCAATTTATTATGTCGTTTACTATATTTATCTATTATAAGGAAAAGAATGTTAAAATTCAACAGAAATATCATTTCTGAAAATAAAGGGATGCAAAATCTTTCCATATCGATTATAATGATAAAAGGGGAAATGCGGAAGGAAGATACGGCCGGCTTTTATCTGAAGATCAAAAAACAGCAGCGGCCATAATCGGGCGTTTTGAAGTATGTAACCGATGAAACGGGAGGATTGCCGATGAAATTTAAGGGAAGTATAATGAAAATCTGCGAATTGCTGGAGCTGGTCGTAGCGCTGCTTGTGTTGATCGGAATCCTGTTTTCCATATGCAGTCTGGTAAAGGATTTTGAGATATTCCACGCGATACTGAATCATACGGAGTCTTTACAGACGTATCTGGATCAGATTTTTGTCATCGTTATCGGTATCGAATTTCTGCAGATGCTGTGCAGTCCCAATTCGGATAATATTATGGAAGTGCTGATCTTCCTTGTGGCAAGGCATATGATCGTCAGCGAAACGGCACCGTTTGAAGATTTTATTTCCGTGATCAGCATTATCCTGTTGTGCGTACTGCGCCGTTATCTGCATGATACGAGAGAAAAGCCGAAGGCGGGAAACGGGGCGGCTGCAGGGGCGCCGGAGGCGGAAACAGGTGAATCATATGGTTCAAAATAAATTTTATAAAGTAAAAAATGACCTGTTCTATCGGCAGATTTTTAAGCTGGTCCTGCCGATCGTTATTCAGAATCTGCTGAGCGCGGCGGTCAGTTCCGCCGATGTGGTCATGCTCAACTATGTAGGGCAGTCGTCTATTTCCGCAGTGTCGCTGGCATCTCAGTATGCCAGTGTTCTTTTTATGGTTTTTTACGGGCTTGGGACCGGAGCTGCCATGCTGTGCGCACAGTATTACGGAAAAGGGGATATGCGGGCGATTCAGGTCGTCGAAGGCATTGCCCTGCGTTTTTCCATCCTGATATCGGCGCTGTTTGCCGTGCTGGCGCTGACCGTGCCTGCGGGCATGATGCGGGTTTTTACAAAAGACGGCGAGCTGGTCGCGATCGGCGCCTCTTATCTGCGTTATATGAGCGTGAGCTATTTGTGCTGGGGGATTATCGAAGTTTATCTGGCTGTGCTCCGCAGTATCGGAAGGGTGGTCATTTGTACGGCGCTGAATGTGGCCGCTTTTTCCCTGAATATTTTCCTGAATGCGGTCTTTATCTTCGGCCTTTTCGGCGCGCCCAGCCTGGGCGCGGAGGGCGTGGCGATCGCGACATCGATGTCCAGGCTGGCGGAGCTTGCGCTATGTTTTGCGGTCTCGTTTGCGAGCAGGGATATCAGGCTGGATTTTCGTTATCTGTTCGTTAAGAACAAAGCGCTGTTCTCGGACTTCATCAGACTGTCCCTTCCGGCGCTTGGAAACGATATCAGCTGGAGCGTGGCGTTTTCCATGTATTCCGTGATTATCGGGCATCTCGGTACGGACGCGGTGGCGGCCAATTCTTTCGTCATCGTCGTCAGGAATTTCGGGACGATCCTGTGTTTCGGCATGGCCAGCGCGGGCGGCATTCTGATTGGAAATATTATCGGGGAAAATAAGCTGGAGGAGGCGCGGGAAGGCGCTGAAAAACTGATGAAGCTGACTATCATCACCGGCGCTGCCGGCGGGCTGATCATTCTGGCAATTATGCCTTTTGTGCTCCGATATGCGTCTCTGTCGGAGCAGGCGATGCACTATCTGAAATATATGCTGCTCATCAACACTTATTATGTGATGGGGGCGGCGGTCAATACCACTCTGATCGCGGGAGTTTTCCGTGCGGGAGGCGACAGCCGGTTCGGTTTTATCTGCGATACGATCGATATGTGGTGTTATGCCGTCCCGCTCGGTTTTTTTGCAGCGTTTGTTCTGAAGCTGCCGGTGATGTGGGTATATTTTCTCCTGTGCACCGATGAGTTCGTTAAATGGCCATGGGTGATCAGACGTTATCGGAG
This sequence comes from Bacteroides fragilis, assembly GCA_023664485.1. Classification (GTDB taxonomy): domain Bacteria; phylum Bacillota; class Clostridia; order Lachnospirales; family Lachnospiraceae; genus UBA3282. Next base: position 30,788 of record JAMPFK010000018.1, read on the forward strand.
CGGGATATGGTTGAACAATATTACGAGGGATGAGCTGTTCGGGGAAGAAAAACAGGGAAAGTGAGGAACGGTCGTGAAAAGAGTATGTAAACAATGCGGAAAAACTTTTGAATTGAGCAATTCGGAAATTGCCTTTTATAAAAGTAAGAATCTGAATCTGCCGAAACGGTGTAAAGCGTGCAGGCAGGCCAACAGGCAGGAAAAGTCCGTACGGGAAAAAGACGGGAAAGTACAGGAACAGGCGCAGGAACAGACGTCGGCGCAGGTACGGGTACAGGACGTTTTGGACCGGCAGGATCATAAAGCAGGCAGATGGGTGTACGCGCTGATTGCGGCCGCTGCGCTTTTGCTGCTTGCCATAACGGGGATATCGAACCGGGACCGCCTGTCGGACGGCGCCGTGCCGCTGTCCGCCGTGGAGGAAAGTGAGAGGCCGGACGGGGAAAAGCAGTATACGTTCAGGGACAGCAGGCTGCTGGACGAGCATTTTGAAAAGCATGGAAAGGAAATGGGATTTTCCTCCGCTGAGGAGTATCAGGCGGCGGCCGGCGCGGTAGTAAATCATGCGGATGCTTTGCATAAAACGGAGAAAGAGGACGGAGACGACGTCTATTATCTGGAAGCGACCAATGAGTTCGTTATCGTTTCAACGGACGGGTTCATAAGGACTTATTTTTATCCGGATGAGGGAATCGATTATTATAACAGACAGTAGACGGCGAAGGGAGATATTGATGTATACGGATAAAGAACAGCTGCTATCCTGTTTTCGGGATATGAGCAGTAAAAAGCTGACCGATATTCAAAAAAGGACAGGCGATTATAGAAAGCAGGCTTCCATGATAAATACTGCTATCAGGAGTGCCGAAGAACAGATGATTTCAGAGATACTGTATGCGGCAGGCGTCTATCGATTGGGAAATGCCGATATTTTAAATGATGTTCTTATGATTACATATGCTGCCGATATTGTGATGCTGGAGTCCAGAAACCGTGTATGGCCTTATGAATATATGGCATTTGCGAGGAGAATAGGGGAATTATGGGAACCATTCTGCAAGAAGGCTTTTCATTATCCAATCAGGCCGCTTACTTTGATCGTTCCTCCGGTTTTTGAAAAAATCCAGAGCAGTTTGACTAAGAATATAGAAGAATACGTTTCCGGGCTGGATGTTGACAGCGCCGCCAGGCGGCAGTTGCTGTATTATTATAAAGTTCTATGGTCGATGATTGGCAGCGGCGGAACAAAACTGGAACTGGACTTACATTTTTCCCAGGACGGCATTCATTATAATTGTGATTTTAAAAGCGGATTCAGTTCCAATGAAAAAGGAAATACCAACAGGCTGTTAATGGTCGCCAGCATATATCATTTTATAAGCGAAGCGGAAAAAATGATTATATTTGTCCGACAGGGAGAGGAACAAAATAATCATTATTTACAAACTTTAAAAAATTCAGGGTACTGGGAAGTATATTGTGCTGATGAGGCATATATGAAAATTTCGGAATTTACAGGATTTGACCTGCGCAGATGGCTGGATATGAACGCATCATGGGAACAGGATATTTCCAGTGAGCTAAGAACTCATTTAATGAGCAATGATCTGTTAAAATATTTAACTTGGTGATAAGCCTGCCTGTCCTGGAATTTGAGATTCCGCGAAGCGGAATCATGGCGGCTGATGTATTTTATTCTTTGTTTTATAGTTAACGACATTAAAAATTGCCATTTCAGCCTTGCAAAAGCTTGCGTATATGGCATTTGTAAAAGATGGAACGTGCAATTGTTATGTCGTTTACTATAAGATAGAACCTAACCTGTGGAGTAAGGGCATGAAAAATATATATTGTTCCTATTATACGAATTCGGAAGCGATTACAAATTATATGGTAAAACGTTTGGAACTGCAGGACGGAGATAAAGTTTTAGAACCCTCATCCGGCGAGGGCATTTTTATAGAATCCATATTGCGTGAGGAGAAAAACCTGGAAATAGAAGCTCTGGAGATGAATGCGGAGGCGGTGGAAATATTAAAAAGAAAGTTTGCAGATGAGAAGCGGGTAAAAGAAATCCGCGAAACAGATACGCTTTTTGATTCACAGCTGGATATGTATGCAATGTTTCATGGATATTATGATAAAGTGATAGGAAATCCTCCTTACGGCGCATGGCAGGATTACGATAAGAGAAAGGAGCTGAAACATAAATACAGAGGGTATTATGTGAAAGAGACGTATTCTCTGTTTTTGCTGAGAGGTCTTTCCGTTTTAAAGGAAGGGGGAACTTTATCCTTTATCGTTCCCGATACTTTTCTTTTCCTGAATATGCATGAAAATTTGAGAAAGGCATTGTTGAAAAATGCAAAAATAACAGAGGTGCTGATTTTTCCGTCAAGATTCTTTCCGGGAGTGAGTTTTGGCTACTCGAACTTATCGATTATTACGTTAAAAAGGACGGACGGAGAGAAAAAAGCGCTGGAAAATACGATTCGTGTAATACGGGGATTTAAAGATGCGGGCGAGCTTTCCGGAGTCCTGTATGATAATTTTGCGAAAGAGATTCAGATAGATATGATCAGGCAGTCGGATATTTTAAAAAATCCGAATACGCGGTTCCTGCTGAAAGATGCGGAAATAAAGCTGGATATGAATAAAGCGGAAACCATGCTGGGGGATTTCTCGGACGTTGTAACGGGGTTCTATTGCGGCGATAACCTGAAATTTATCCGGGTAAAGGATAAAATGGTAAAAGGATCGAAAAACTATGATATTGTGAAAGAGGATGAAGTAATAGAATGTTCCTCGCTGGAAGGGATTGAAGAATACGGAAAAAGTTATGTTCCTTATGTAAAAAGCGCTCCCGCCAAAAGATATTTGAGAGAAAGAGATGAGTGGTTCGTCAAATGGGATAAGGAAGCCATTGCATATTATAATTCAAATAAAAAATCCCGTTTTCAGAATTCAGGATTTTATTTCAGAACGGGAATCGCGATTCCTATGGTGAAATCCCGGACGTTAAAGGCAACGTTGATCAGTAACCGGATATTCGATCAATCGATTGTCGGGATTTTTCCAAAGGATGAAAAATATTTGTATTATATTCTGGCTTATATGAATTCGGATATTGTATGCAGGATGATACATATAATAAATCCGACAGCGAACAATTCTTCCAATTATATCAAGCAGCTGCCGTTCAGCGTACCTGATGAGGAAGAATTGCAGACAGTGGACAATCTGGTCCATAAAATTATCAATGCTTTTCAGGAAGAGCCGGTCGTCGAGGAAACGCAGAAAGAATTGAATGAGATCTTTGAAAAAAAGTATAGAAGACTTTTGGCATAGAGGCGAAAGAGAGATAAAAAAGGCTTTTCAAAGGCAGGCAAGGACGGAGATACGGATATGATGCACAAAATAGCGGTTCTTTCGGATACACACGGGCTTCTGCGCCCGGAAATAAGGGAAATCCTGCGCGGCTGTGAGATAATTCTGCATGGCGGCGATATCAACAGGCAGAAACTGTTGGACGAACTGAATCAGATTGCGCCGGTATATGTTGTCCGCGGCAACAATGATAAGGATTGGGCGGAAGGTCTGCCGGAGACCCGGGCTTTTGCCCTGTATGGCCTCCGTTTCTTTATGACGCACAACAAAAAGCAGGTTCCGAAAGATATTGACGCGGAGATTGTGATTTACGGGCATTCCCATAAATACGAAGAAAAGTATGACGACGGAAAGCTGTTCTTAAATCCGGGCAGCTGCGGGCCGGGAAGGTTTGGCCAGCCGGTAACGATGGCGATCCTTGAGGTGGAGGAGGGATCCGGAGAGGAAGAGGCGAAAGCTTTTTACCGCGTAAAGAAGATCGAGATATCCCGGGAATCTTTCAAAACGGCTGGAAACGGCCCTGAGGAACCGGAGAGACTGCCGGGGAATATCAGGCAGGTGATAACGGCGGTCATGAAGGATACAGACAAAGGCAGGACGGTGCAGGAAATCGCGGGAAGGAACGGCATCAGCCCGGCGCTTGCGGAGCAGATCTGCCGCCTTTACCTGACTCATCCGGGAGTGGATGCGGAGGGGATTATGGGGAAGATGGGGCTATAAGGCTGACAGCATTTGTGCTACAATAAAAGCAGCTTTAGCAGGCAGCGTTACGCAAAAGAAAAAGCGAGGAACCTTCCGATGTCCAATATGACCAAATATGCGCTGGAAGCATCCTTAAAAAAGCTTCTGATGCAGAAACCATTAGATAAAGTAACGATTAACGATTTAACTTCCGACTGCGGCATCAGCCGTATGGCCTTTTATTACCATTTCAGGGATATCTATGATCTGGTAGAGTGGATATGCCTGGAGGATGCCATGCGGGCGCTGCAGGGGAAAAAGACTTATGACAGCTGGCAGGAAGGCCTGCGCCAGATTTTTGAGGAGGTGCTTGAAAACAAAACCTTCGTTCTGAACGTTTATCATTCTGTCAGCAGGGAGCAGATCGAAAATTATTTATATAAACTGACTTATGGCCTGCTCATCGATGTCGTGGAAGAAAAAGCCGTCGGCATTCCGGTCGCGGAGGACGATAAAAAGTTCATTGCGGATTTTTATAAATACAGTTTTGTAGGGATTATGCTGGACTGGATCAAACAGGGCATGAAAGCGGATTACCATATCATCGTGGAAAAGATAAGCATTGCCGTGAAAGGAAGCATGGATAATTCCATACATAATTTTCTGACAAAAGGAAGGGGATGAAAGAGCACGGACTTATCCCGTGAGGCTTTACGACCCCTTCCTTTCAATATTTCATACGTCATCCGCCTGCAAATGCACGCGATTCGCCGTAAGATGGAAAATGCCTTCGGAATGAAGATTCCGGGGGCATTTTCAGTGCAAATTTTTTCTGAAATTTCTTTCGCCTGCGAAAAGAAAATCCTGTACCGGCATTCTTTTACCGCATTTTATGATAAAAGGAGAGAAAAAAGCGCAATTTGTGGTCAATTTTGCGGTCATAAATCTTGCGGGAAGAAAGGAAGGAACGCCTATGGCAAGACATGGAGAAAATATCAGAAAAAGAAAAGACGGACGCTGGGAAGGGCGCTATCCCGTGTACAATGCGGAAAAAGAAAAACAAGTCTACCGCTCCGTTTACGGCAGGAGCTATGAGGAGGCCAGAGAGCGGCTGGCCGCAAAGAAAAATCTTTTGAAAGACAAGTCCCGGACGGAAGGCGAAGAACAGGCACAGAGCCTGCGTATTCCGGAGGAAATTGTGTTCGGGGATATGTTTCAGGACTGGCTCATGCAGATTAAGGAAAAAAGGAAGCTTTCGACTTATGTAAAATATCATATGATCTACCGGAATCATCTCGAAGAATCGTTTGGGAATGCCGCGCTGTCTGAAATAACGGATGCGTTTGTAAGAGAACGGATACAGGAGCCTTTATCGGACAGCTTCCGCAGCAGTATTTACTGCGTGATGAATCAGGTGCTGAAATTCGCCGCGGATAAATACGCCGTACCGATAACAGGGCTGAAAAAGCCGGCTTCGGAAATGAACGGCCGGCCTGTAAAAATATTTTCGAGACAGGAACAGAAAAAGCTGCTTTCCACACTTTATCATGAAATGGATTTCTCTAAAATGGCAGTTCTTTTCTGCCTGTTCACAGGGCTTCGGCTGGGAGAAATCTGCGCGCTCAAATGGGAGGATATCGATTGGGAAAATCAGATCCTCGTCGTCAGAAGAACGGTACAGCGTCTTTACGCGGAAGGGCGCAGGACAAAGACGGCTCTCATGGAAACAGGGCCGAAAAGCGAATATTCCAGACGGGAAATACCGCTGCCTGTTTCCGTACTGGAGCTGCTTCTCAAATTCCGCGGGGATCAGGAATATGTATTCGGCGGCGACAGACCGATGGAACCGAGAACCTTACAGTATCATTTTAAGCGGATACTAAGGGAGGCGGGACTGCAGGATGCGAATTTTCATATTCTGCGCCATACTTTTTCCACCAACTGTATCGAAGGCGGCGCGGACGTAAAGAGCCTCAGCGAAATGCTGGGGCATGCCGATGTGCAGATTACGCTGAACCGCTATGTTCATCCTTCCATGGATATCAAACGGCGGTATATGAATGAGCTTTCCCGGTTTTATGGCCAGGTAGTGTGAGGAAAACTTATATTTGCGGCTTTTCATGCCCTTTTCCCGGTCTTTCCGGAAAGGCCCGACAGATAGGTTGAAAAATAAGCTTGATAGCTTATTTTTCAACCGGCAATTTGAGTTAGAGCCTCAAATATGCCTTGATCGCAGATGAGAAATCGCCTGCGCGAATTTCTCATCGCGTATCATCGCAGTAAACTGCTCTGACATGGATGATTATGTTAAGCAATTATGCGGCTTTTTGTAAGAAATTCTTTCGTTTTTCCACCGCACCATCTTTCGTTTTGCCATTTATGCTATAAACAGCTCCCAAAATAATCTGCAGCCGGGCTGCTCCATCCGGTCCGGCGTGACAAAAGAAAGGCATACAAAGAAATGGACATCGATCTCCTTACCCTTTATTTTACCCGATACGGCGGCGCCGCCATCTTTCTGATCGTACTGCTGGAATATATGAACATGCCCGGCTTCCCGGCGGGGGTGATCATGCCGCTTTCCGGCGTATGGGCCGCCCGCGGGAACATTCATTTTTTGACGGTCCTGCTGATTACATTTTCTGCAGGCGTGCTCGGCAGCTGGATTTTATATTTTCTGGGAAGGACGGGCGGGAACCTGCTGCTGGAAAAATATCTGAAGAAATTCCCAGGGCACCGGGAGGCCGTCGAACGGAATTTTGAAATGATACGGCAAAAGGGGTGCTTCGGTATCTTTCTGAGCAAGCTGATCCCCATGGTCAGAACGCTTGTCTCCCTGCCCGCCGGCGTCCTGAAAATCAACTTTGCAAAATACACGCTAAGCTCCGCCCTTGGCGTATTTATCTGGAATCTTTTCTTTGTGGGGGCCGGGTATTTCTTTGGAGATGCGGTATTTGCTTATTTAAAATAAGACGGGAGTAATATTACTGTGAAAAATAAATTTTCACAGGCTGAGCAGAAATGGAGATTACGATGAAAATTGCAATGATGACCAACAGCTATAAACCTTTTATCGCCGGCGTTCCGGTTTCGATCGAGCGGCTGAGCGAGGGGCTTCGGGAGAACGGGCACGAGGTAGTCGTGTTTGCGCCGGATTATGAGGGACAGGAGGACGATGACCATATCGAGCGCTATCGAGCGCTGATCAAGGGCATTGTGAACGGTTTTTCGGTGCCGGACAGCTTCGACCCGAAAATAGAAAAACGGTTCCGGGAGGGAAATTTCGATATCATCCATGTCCATCATCCGATGCTGATCGGTCAGACGGCCCTGTATCTGTCCCGAAAATATCATGTGCCGCTCTGCTATACCTGCCATACGCGGTACGAGCAGTATCTTCATTATCTTGTGAAGCCGCCCTTTTTACAGCGCCTTTCCGGGGATTTTACGCAAAGGCTGGTTAAAAATTATGTAAACCACTATGCGGAACAGTGCAGTCTCGTGTTCGTGCCTGCGCCGTCCATGCAGGCATATCTGGAAGAGGACGGAAGCCGCCGGGAAATCGCGGTGCTCCCGACGGGGCTTGGAAGGGAGAGCTTTGAGGCGGACGAGGAAGAGGCGGCGTATCTGCGGGAGCTTCTGCGGGGGGAAAAGAAATATCTTTTCTGTACGGTGGCGAGGCTGGCGAAAGAAAAGAACCTCGGTTTCTTATTCCGTGCGCTTGCGCTGAGAAAGGAAAAGCGCGGCGCCGATTTCCGGCTGGCGGTGGTGGGAGAGGGGCCGTATCGGAGGCGGCTGCGCTCTCTGGCGGAAACGCTGGGCATCCGGGAGGAGGTTGCTTTTATCGGGGAGGTTCCGAATGAAAAGGTGAAGAATTACTGCAGGGCGGCGGACCTTTTTCTGTTCTCTTCTCTGTCCGAGACACAGGGGATCGTGCTGCTGGAGGCGATGGCGGCGGCGACGCCCGTGCTGGCGGTAAGGGCGCCGGGAGTCCGGGATGTGGTTGTAAACGGCCGGAACGGATATATGACGGATGTGTCGGAAATGGAATTTGAGAACATGCTGGAAACGCTTTTAAGGCAGGACAGGGCTTATCTGGAGCGGGGGGCGTTTGAGACCGCGGAAAAATATGAGATGCGGGAAATTGCGAAAAGGGCGGCCGTCTATTATAATATTGCTATCCGGAATCAGGATCGGAACAGCAATCGTGAAAGAGAGGAAAAACGGTTTGGAAGCATTTCATATTTTAATTGTAGAGGATGATAAGGAAATTCGTGAAGGGATAGAAATTTATCTGAAAAATCAGGGTTATCAGGTATCGCAGGCGGCGGACGGCGTGGAAGGACTGGAAAAGATAAAGGGACAGGAGATCCATCTTGCCATTGTGGATGTGATGATGCCCCGGATGGACGGGATCACGATGATGATGAAGGTCAGGGAAAGTGGCTATGATTTTCCGGTCATCATGCTTTCGGCCAAGTCGGAGGAAGTGGATAAGATCATGGGGCTGAATATGGGGGCGGATGATTATGTCACGAAGCCTTTCACGACGATGGAGCTTCTCGCGCGGGTCAATTCCCATCTGCGCCGTTACCGGAAATATCTGGAAGCGGTGGACGGGAAGCAGAGCGGTGAAAGAATCTACTGTACAGGCGGTCTGGAACTGAACGAAGAGACGGTGGAAGTGAGCGTGGACGGAGAGCCGGTGAAGCTGACGCCGCTTGAATTTAAGATCTTACTGTTATTGATGAAGAGTCCCGGCAGGGTGTTCAGCGCCGAGGAAATTTACGAGCGCGTCTGGAACGAGCAGGCCATCAATACGGATACGATTATGGTGCATATCAGGCGAATTCGGGAAAAAATAGAAATCAACCCGAAGGAGCCAAAATATTTAAAGGTGGTGTGGGGTGTTGGATACAAAATTGAAAAATGGTAATGCGGGAAAACATCGTAACGCGGTGTGGACGGGCATTTTGCTCGCGGGGCTTTCGGCGGCGCTCTTTGTCGCTCTGTTTCCGGAGTTTGGCGCAAAAGCGGCGGTATATGAGGAAAGCTATAAGAAGGAACGGTTCGAGAGCGAGGATTTTCTTGCCAGTCTGATACAAAGCAACTATGTCCTTTATAAGAATGTGCTCGATAAAAAGGGAAATAAGGTCCATACTTATGAAGAGCTGTATATGGAGGACTATGTGGAAAATATCGGCGCAGACCTTGACGCCGTGCCGGGAGCCGGCCATTATGACGGCGGGCAGAAGAACGTTTATGAATATGAGGAAAACGACTGGGTAACAGAAGCCAGTGATTATGCGATCGACGGTTCAGGCGCCCGGTATGCGGAGGAAGGACAGCTGAACAGTATTTTGTCGCTGTATGCGGGACGGATGCAGGAGCGTGCGGCCGATATCCGGGACGAATATGTGGAGGAAATCGGAACCCGGATGGATTTCTACGTTCTGGACAAAGAGAGCGGGACTTTTATGAAGAACACGATGCTCCCCATCGAAGAGCTGGCGGATACGCCGGAAAACAACGATAACCGGACGGTTTTGGACGATTATGTCTATTATATCCTGATGGACTACGACGCCGCCGGCAATCTGCAGAATATCGGCGTGCGGGGCAGCGATGCGGATAAGCTCTTAAAGGCGGTGCAGACGACGGAAAGCGGAAGGTACGGAAGGCTTTTGGTGGACAGGGAGGAAATCGAGACCTATGCCCTTTATGATGCCGACACGGGAGAAATCAGGAAATATCTTTCGGTTTCGCAGAGAAAACCGGCCAATGCGATTTTTATCTATGCGATGACAAAGGCCCAGCAGGAGGATCTTTTGTCGGGCGGCTGGACTCCTTTTTTCTATCGTTCGTCCTTCGGCTACAGCTATTACAATGCGGGCGTGCAGACCGTGTATGCCCTGTTGATGGGCGGGATTCTGCTCGTGACGGTGCTGCTCACCCTTTGCAGGCCGGCATTTCTTACCGGAAAGCGGGAACGAAAAGCGTATTTTGAAATCGTTTTCTGCGGGGCGGCTGCGCTTTTTGCCTTTGGAACAGAAGCGGCAGTCTGTCTTGTGCAGATAGCGGAAAGTGGCGCACTGCTGGATTGGCTGAATTGGAATCTGCCTGTCAAGCTGGCGCAGGGCATGGAATATGAAATGGTCAAAAATGCTTTCTGCTTCGGCCTTCTTGCCATATGGTTCGGCCTCTGGTATTTTTGCTGCCTGGAATTGTCGGATATTCTGCGCGGCGTCAGGAACTATCTTAAAACGCGGGTTTTGTGCTATGTCATCGTGCAAAAGACCGCATCCTGCTGCAAAAAAGCGTACAGGAAGCTGAAAGAACAGATTCTTGGCGTGGATTTGGGAGAAGATGCCGGCAAAGTGCTGAGAAAGCTTCTTTTTATCAATTTCTGCCTGCTTTCGGCGGCCTGCCTGTGCTGGTCTTTCGGTATTTTTATCGTGCTGGCCTACACCTTTGTCCTGTACTGGTTCCTGAAAAAATATATTTACAGGATACAGCAGCAGTACCGCAGGCTTTTAGAAGCCGCGGATTCCATTGCCCGGGGGCGTCTGGACAATGCGCTCGACGAGGATTTTGGCGTCTTTGAATCTTATAAGCAGGAGCTTTATGAAATTCAGAACGGTTTTCAGAAAGCGGTCGAGGAGGAGGTCAGGAGCCAGCGGATGAAGACCGAGCTGATCACGAATGTATCGCATGACCTCAAAACGCCGCTGACGGCAATCATTACCTATATCGATTTGTTAAAAGAGGAAAATACGACGGAGGCGCAGAGGAAAGAATATCTGGAAACGCTGGAGCGGAAATCCATGCGGCTGAAAGTGCTTATCGAGGATCTTTTCGAGGTGAGCAGGGCGAACAGCGGGAATGTCAATCTGGAGCCCGTCCCGGTGGATATCTGCCATCTGATGCGCCAGGTCTATCTGGAATATGAAGATAAAATGGAAGAAGCCGGACTGCAGGTGCGCTTTACGGCGCCGGAAGAGAAGATTATTTTACAGCTGGACAGCCAGAAAACCTACCGGATCTTTGAAAACCTGTATGTCAATATTATCAAATATGCGCTGCACGATACAAGGGTGTTTGTGACGGCGGCAAAATGCGGCGGAAGCGGCGGTACGCCTTCAGGCGTCCGCATAGAAATGAAGAATATTTCCGAACAGGAAATTCTGGGCGACCCCCAGGAATTGAGCGAGCGGTTCGTGCGGGGAGACGCTTCCAGAAATTCCGAAGGAAGCGGGCTCGGACTTGCCATCGCCCGGAGCCTTACGGAGCTTCAGGGAGGAAGGTTCAGAATAGAATTGGATGGAGATTTATTCAAGGTCATATTGATTTTTACCCCGTAATTGGTATAATAATAGAAGCCCTTTTTGGGAGGGCTTCTATTATTTTTGATCGTATCAGTCTTTGGGGCGAAAGGAATGTGCCATGGAAAAACGAATAAATACCGAATATCATATCATTGAATCGCTGGTGTCCGCGTTGGTCGGTCTGCATTCCGCAGAGGGCGGCCGTATACAGGAGGAGGCCGGGACGCCGCTTTCCGTGCAGGAGGCGCAGGACATGCATGCGGCATATCAGCTGAAATACTTTACCGATATCATGCCGGGCGGTTTCTTTATTTACCGGGCGGATGAGGAAGAGAGCCTTATCTATGCCAATGAAGCGATGCTGCGTATTTTTCAGTGTGATACGATGGAGGAGCTGCGGGAGCTGACCGGAAATTCCTTCCGGGGCATCGTGCACCCGGACGATCTGGAGGCCGTCGAGGCGAGTATCAGGGAGCAGATCGCCCAAAGCCAGTACGACCTAGATTATGTGGAATACCGGATCATTCGTAAGGACGGCATGGTGCGCTGGCTGGATGATTACGGCCATTTTGTGCACAGCGAGTCGGTGGGGGATGTTTTTTATGTATTCGTGGGAGACGCGACGGAGAAAAAAGAGCGCCAGATGGAGCGGCTCGAAACGTGGTTCAGCGAAAAGCTGAAAAGGGAACAGGAATTACAGGAAAAACTCGATAGCTACGATAAAGCGATGGAGGTCATCAACCGGGAGCATCTTATCCGCCTCGAAATGATAGAAGGGCTGAGCGTGGATTATGAATCGATTTTTTATGTAGATCTGGACAGGGACCAGATCAAAGCGTACCGCGTGAGCAGACGGTTCAGGGAACTGTTCGCCGAACCTTATGCCGTAAGGAAATTTACCGGATTTGACGCGGATTATATTGCGGAGTGGGTCTGCCCGGAGGACAGGGAGCTGGTGGGAAAAATCAGCGATCCGGCGTATCTGCGCAAAAAGCTGAAATGTGCGAAGAACCGGGACTTTCATCTGAATTACAGGGTATATGAGAAGCAGGATATCAAATATATCCAGCTTCGGGTCGTGAATGTGGGCAGCGAAGATCATATCGCCCAGCTCGTATTCGGCTATCGGAATATCGACGAAGAGATGATAAGCGAGATGCAGCAGCAGAAGCTGTTAAAGGAGGCGCTGAACGAGGCAAATCTTGCAAATAATGCCAAAAATCTTTTCCTGGCCAATATGTCCCATGACATACGGACGCCGATGAACGCCATCGTCAATTTTACGGAGCTGATCAAAAAGCATGTATGGGATCATGAAAAGGTCATGAATTATTTGAATATGATTTCCGCTTCCAGCGAACAGCTGCTCCAGCTGCTGAACGACGTGCTGGAAATCTCCCGTCTGGAGTCGGGGGCGGCCAATCGAAAGGAAGAGGAATGCAGCCTGATAGATATCGTTCATCAGGTGCAGATGGAAATCCTGCCCAAAGCGGCGGAGAAGAATATTACGCTGTCGCTCGATATTTCCAACCTGAAACACGACCATGTGTGCGCCGATAAGGGAAAGCTCGGCCAGATCCTTGCCTATCTTACGGATAATGCGGTAAAGTACACCGGAGAAAACGGCCGGGTCACGATTGTCGTCATCGAGAAGGAGCAGAGGGGAGCGCAGGACGACCATGTGATCTACCAGTTCGCGATAGAGGATAACGGCATCGGCATCAGCGAAGAATTCATGACCAACCTGTTTGAGCCCTTTGAACGGGAAAAAAATACGACCCTGAGCGGAATCTACGGCACGGGCTTAGGGCTGCCCATTACGAAAAAGCTGGTGAGTATCATCGGCGGTACCATAGAAGTTTCCAGCACGGCGGGAGAGGGCAGCCGCTTCGTCGTGACGCTGCCGCTGCGCATACAGAAAACCTCCGGCGGTCTGGGAGAAGCAGAAGCGGTCGTGCCGCATTTTTCGACGCCGAAAAGGATTCTGATCGTAGACGATAATGAGATCAATCTGGAGATTGAGTACGAAGTGTTAAAGGATGCCGGTTTTCTCGTCGATACGGCCGAAGACGGCAGCGTTGCGGTGGACAAGATCAAACAGTCGGATCCGGGCGATTATCATCTGATCCTGATGGACATCCAGATGCCGGTCATGGATGGATACCGCGCCACGAGAGCCATCCGGGAGATGAAAAATCCGGCGTTAGCGGGCATTCCGATTATCGCCGTTTCGGCAAACGCTTTTGAGGAGGACAGGAGAAAAGCGATGGAAAGCGGGATGAACGCTCATCTGGCGAAACCGCTCGATACTTTGGGACTGTATAAGCTGATTCGGAAGTTTTTGAAGGAAAATTGATTTGAAGGAAAACTGACCTGAAATCAGTAAGCCGACCGGAAAGCAATAATATCAAAAAAATCCGCAGTACTTTGGTACTCGCGGATTCTCTGTATTTATCGTCCGGCTTTTTATCAGAATTTTTCGGTTAAAGCCGGATTATGAGTTTTTAATGGAGCATACGGGATTCGAACCCGTGACCTCAACAATGCGAATGTTGCGCGCTCCCAACTGCGCTAATGCCCCGTAAAATGCATTATAACACATAAGATGAAAAAATGTAAGAGGAAATTAAAAAAAATAATTAGAAAATAATCAAAAAAATACTTGCTTTTTTAAAAGATATATAATAGAATAAGCAGGTACTCGATACATGGCTCGTTGGTCAAGCGGTTAAGACGCCGCCCTCTCACGGCGGAAACAGGGGTTCGATTCCCCTACGAGCTGTTGACTGTTTAAACAGCCCAACCCTGAAGGATGCTGGAAACCTTGATTTTATCAGGTTTGCGGCATTTTTTGTTTTATCTGGCCGGTGGTTTTTGTAACAAGGAAACAACAGGTAAGCTGCATCCGGGCGATTTGGAAAAAATTGAAGAGATGTATATTCATTTTATGGATGGAACATTACCAAAAGAATGGTTATGTAAGGCATATTGGATGTAAAAGTCTGGTGTGCCTTGTTTTTTGCGATTTTTGTCAATTACGGTAACTATGCGTCTTTAGGCCGCGTTCATATGTGTTTGGTGAATAATCAGGGATTGTTATTTAAGACAGATTTGAGAATTGGAGAACTTACATAAGAAGTTGTAAAGTGCTGTAAAATTGTCTGTGAAAAACTGATAAAATAGTGGAATTGCCAATAGAAACAGAAAACAGACTCAGTTATAATTGATAGGAAACGACATAACAAATTTCTCTTTCCTGCTCCTGCAAAAGCCGGAATATATACGGAATCCGGACACATATAATGACGGAGGCATAAAATGAATTTATTATCTAAAGCAGGTATTTGTATTGGTATCATTTTAATTTCCAATTACCTGGTCAGCCTGGTTTTCAGATATCTGTCGAAGAAGACGAGGGCGGTTCATTTGCGCATTTCAAAATGTGCGATTAATGTGGTGATTGATATTGTTGCATTTTACAGTTTAGCGCAGCAGTTTGAATTGACCAGGGATATAAGTAAGGCTTTATTACAGAGCGGATCCCTGATTCTTGCGATAGCGACCTTCGCGGCACAGCAGGCGTTGGGTAATGTTATAAGCGGTATTTCATTGTCTGTATCCAAACCGTATAAGGTGGATGAAAAAATCAGGGTCATTCAGGGTGGAACCGTTATTGCGGAAGGACTTGTTAAGGATGTTACGCTGCGGCATACGCTTATTTATCAGTTTAACGGGGAAACATGCATTGTACCCAATTCTGTTATGGATTCTGCGGTGGTCATTAATACCAACTATACGGAGAATATAGGAAATTATGTAGAGATAGAGATTGGCTACAGGGCGGATATTGAGAAAGCGATTTCTATTATGCGGAAAATATGCGCGGAGCATGAATTGACGTTAAATACGGAAGAGAATGTCATTACTGCAAGCGGGTATACGAAAAATGGGGTTATTTTAAAGACTATCATATGGACGAGGAATCTTAACGACAGTTTTCGCGCATGCACTGATATAAGAGTTTCCCTTATTAAAGAGTTTGGCAGGAACGGCATAGAAATACCTTATCAGACAGTGACGATATCCAATTACAGCCCTGATAAAAAAGATGTCCGTGAGATGCAGCAGAGTAAATAAAGGAGGGTATTTCCATAACCTGCGCCTCAAAAATTCCCCTTGCATCCTCCTTCATTTAGTGCTACACTGGAATAGTTATATAGAACGATGACGATAAGAGTGGACTTGCGAGTCCACTCTTTCTGATTACTGTCACAATTCTGACGGCCAGAAGAAAGGAAAACGGGAAATGTCCAAACGAGAGACATATGAAGCCAGGGCCGAACGGCTGCTTGCTCCGATTACGGAGCGTTTCGGCGTGGAGATTTATGACATTGAGTATGTAAAAGAAGGAAGCGACTGGTATTTAAGAGCCTATATCGACAAGCCGGAGGGCGTGAACATTGACGACTGCGAGAACGTGAGCCGCGCCCTGTCGGATGGACTGGATAAGGAAGATTTCATAGAAGACGCTTATATTCTGGAGGTGAGCAGCCCCGGCCTTGGCAGGACGCTGAAAAAGGATAAGCATCTGGAAAAAAGCATCGGGGAAGAAGTGGAGATCAAAACCTATAAGCCCATCGATAAGCGAAAAGAGTTTCAGGGCATTTTGAAGGCTTTTGACGCGGAGACGATTACGCTCGAAACGGAGAAAGAAGAACAGATTTTTGCCAGGAATGAGATAGCGCTCATCCGGCTGGCGTTTCATTTTTAAGAGAACGATAAAAGGAGGATACTGGAAAAATGAATAAGGAATTGATGGAAGCATTGGATATGCTGGAAAAGGAGAAGGAAATCAGTAAGGAAACGTTATTCGACGCGATTGAAAATTCACTGCTGACAGCCTGCAAGAACCATTTTGGCAAGGCGGATAACATCAAAGTCGAAATCGACAGGGAAACCTGCGACTTCCTGTGCTATGCGGAAAAAGAGGTCGTGGAAGAGGTGGAGGACGACTGCCTGCAGATTTCTCTGGAGGATGCTCAGGAGATTTCCCACAAAGCGGCGCTCGGAGATATCATCCATGTAGAGATCAAGTCCAGGGAATTCGGACGTATTGCGACACAGAATGCGAAGAACGTTATTTTACAGAAAATCCGCGAGGAAGAAAGAAGCGTTATCTATAACCAGTATTATGAGAAGGAAAAAGACGTCGTTACCGGTATCGTACAGCGCTATGTCGGAAGAAATATTTCCATCAATCTTGGTAAGACCGATGCGGTACTGAACGAGAGCGAGCAGGTGCGCGGCGAAGATTTCCGGCCGACGGAAAGAATTAAAGTCTATATTCTGGAAGTGAAGAATACACCGAAAGGACCGAGAATTTTAGTGAGCCGCACCCATCCGGAGCTCGTCAAGAGACTTTTCGAGACGGAAGTGACGGAAATCAAAGACGGCACCGTTGAGATCATGAGCATTGCGCGGGAGGCCGGAAGCAGAACGAAAATTGCGGTGCGCTCCAACAATCCGAATGTGGATGCGGTCGGCGCATGCGTCGGTCTGAACGGCGCAAGAGTCAATTCTATTGTGGAGGAGCTGCGCGGCGAGAAAATCGATATTATCAACTGGGACGATAATCCGGGAAATCTGATCCAGAATGCGTTGTCTCCGGCGAAGATCGTCACCGTTTTTGCGGATCCGGAAGAAAAGACAGCCAAGGTCGTTGTGCCGGATTATCAGCTGTCTCTGGCCATCGGCAAGGAAGGGCAGAACGCGAGACTTGCGGCCAGGCTGACCGGCTATAAGATCGACATTAAGAGTGAGACGCAGGCGAAGGACGCGCCGGGCTTCCGTTATGAAGATTATGAGTACGACGAAGAAGAGTACGATGAGGAAGCGTATGACGGCGAATATGAAGAAGAGGCTTATGAGCCTGAGGAGTATGCTTCGGAAGAATACGACGAAACTTATGAAGGAGCGGATGAAGCGGACGGGGCAAAAGAAGATTCTGAAGAATAGAAAGGGCAGCGGTTCCTATGGCAAAAAAGATTCCCATGAGACAGTGTGTGGGTTGTGGAGAAATGAAAAATAAGCGGGAAATGATGCGGGTGCTGAAACCTGCGGAAGGCCCCATCGTATTAGATATGACCGGAAAAAAGAATGGCAGAGGAGCGTATCTTTGCATGACAAAAGAATGTCTGCGGAAGGCCAGAAAGAACAAAGGGCTGGAACGTTCCTTCAAGATGGCGATTCCGGATGAATTATACGAGAATCTGGAGAGGGAGTTTGAGGAAGATGTGCAGGGATAACGAAATATTGAAAAAGAAGGTGTTGTCGATGCTCGGTCTTGCGGCCCGTTCCAGAAATGTTGTCAGTGGAGGATTTGCAACGGAGAACGCGGTCAAGTCGGGGAAGGCGTATCTGGTCATCGTACCGGAGGATGCTTCCGATAACACGAAAAAAAAGTTTCAGAACATGTGCGAATTTTATGAAGTACCTTTTTATCAGTTCGGAGAGAAAGAAATGCTTGGGCATTCCATGGGAAAGCAGGAGAGGACTTCTCTGGCGGTCACAAACGGAGGATTTGCAGATTCGATACGAAAACATTTGAAAGATTCAGGTATTGGACGGAGGTAGCAGTATGGCGAAAATGAAAGTATTTGAGCTTGCAAAAGAGCTTGAAAGACAAAGTAAGGAAATCATCGCTTTTTTGCAGAATAAAGGATATGAGGTGAAGGTAGCCCAGAGTTCTATAGAGGACGAAGCGATCAAAGAAGCCCGCAGACATTTCGGCACGAATGTGTCCGGGAGCGCGGACAGGAAAGGGGCGTCCGGGGAAAAGAGAGAGGATAAGGCGGCGGAGTCCGAAGCAAAAGGCGCGGATAAGGCGATAGCGGCATCCGAAGAAAAGGGCGCGGACAGGGCGGCGGCGCCTTCCGGGGTAAAAGGCGCGGATAAGAAAGAGGCAGAGCCCGGAGCAGGGAGCGCGGACAGGAAAGAGACGCTGCCCGGAACAAAGAGCGCGGACAGGAAAGAAGCGGCTCCTGAAGCAAAAGGCGCGGAAAGAACAACAGCGGCCGGGGCAAAGAGCGTGGACAAAACGGAAAGCGCGGCAAAAGCGGCAAGGCCAGGAAAAGCGGAAGAGCCTAAGAAAAAGAAGAAAATTATTTTTGTGAGCAATCCCCACAATTCCAAGATGCCCGGCAATCGGAATGCGCAGGGGAACGGCGACAGGAGACCGGCAGGCGGTCATAACCGTCCCGCGCAGCAGCCGGCGCCGCATAAGATCATCAGACCGACGCAGAAACCGATCCCCGTCACGGCGGAGCCGTATGAGGTGCGCCAGAAACAGCAGCAGGAGCGTTTGATGGAACGCAGGCAGCAGGAGAAGCAGGAAAGACTGGAGCGGCAGGAAAGGCTCGAAAACAAGGAACGGCAGGAGAACCGGGAAAGAGCGGAGAACAGAGACAGGCAGGATAACCGGGACAGACAGGAAAACAGAGAGAGACAGGATAACAGAGAGAGACAGGATAACAGGGAAAGGCAGGATAACAGGGAAAGAGCAAATGTCCAGAACAGGCAGGGCGGCCAGAACAGACCGAACAATCAGGAAAGGCCGTACAATAACCGCGGCAATAACAATGAAAACAGAAGAAATGAAGGCCAGGGCCGTCCGAATTACAGGAATAATCAGGGCGGTAATCAGAATGCGGGATCTAATGCGGGCGGCAGCCGGAATTTTGGCGGTAATGAACGCCCTCAGAGAGGAAACGGCGGAGCGGATAATCGATTTAAGAAAGGTCCGAACAACAAAGACTTTGTGCCGGAGAGTCCCATCAAGGACGCTGAGAAGCACAGGGACGAAGAAAAGCGCAGAATCAGCCAGGAGAAGGATAAACGTTCTAAAAAGGATCTGATTTATGAAGAGGATGAAATGAACGGCAGGAACCGCAATAAAGCAGGCCGTTTCATTAAGCCTGAAAAGAAGGCGGAAACGGTCGTCGAGGAGCAGATCAAGGTCATTACGCTTCCCGACTCCCTGACGATCAAGGAGCTGGCGGATAAGATGAAGATCCAGCCTTCCGTCATCATCAAAAAGCTTTTCCTGCAGGGACAGATCATGACGGTGAACTCTGAAATCTCCTTCGAGGATGCGGAAAATATTGCGATCGAATATGAAATTATCTGCGAAAGAGAAGAGAAGGTCGATGTGATCGAGGAGCTTTTGAAAGAGGAAGAAGAGGACGAGAGCAAGATGGTGCAGAGGCCGCCCGTTATCTGTGTTATGGGCCATGTTGACCACGGTAAGACCTCTCTGCTCGACGCGATTCGGAAAACGAACGTCACGGATAAAGAGGCCGGCGGCATTACGCAGGCGATCGGCGCGTATACAGTCAGGATAAAGGATCAGAAGATCACCTTCCTCGATACGCCCGGCCATGAGGCGTTCACCGCTATGAGAATGCGCGGCGCCAATTCGACGGATATCGCCGTACTGGTCGTTGCGGCGGACGACGGCGTGATGCCGCAGACGGTAGAAGCGATCAACCACGCAAAAGCGGCGGGCATTGAAATTATCGTTGCGGTGAATAAAATCGATAAGCCGAATGCCAATATCGACAGAGTAAAACAGGAAATGACCGAGCACGAGCTGATTCCGGTCGATTGGGGCGGCTCTACGGAGTTCGTTCCCGTTTCCGCCAAGTCAGGCGAGGGAATCGAGAACCTGCTCGAAACGATCTTGCTGACGGCCGAGATTTTGGAGTTGAAAGCCAATCCGAACAGACGCGCGAGAGGTCTTGTTATCGAAGCGGAGCTGGATAAAGGGCGCGGACCGGTGGCGACCGTGCTGGTGCAGAAAGGCACGCTGCATATCGGCGACTTTATTTCCGCGGGAGCAAGCCACGGTAAAGTCAGGGCCATGATCGACGATAAGGGAAAAAGGGTCAAAGAGGCGGCGCCTTCCATGCCGGTCGAGATCCTCGGCCTTTCCGATGTGCCCAGCGCCGGAGAAGTATTTATTGTCCATGAAAATGATAAATCTGCAAAATCTTATGCGGATACTTATATGGCGCAGCATAAAGAAGAGATGCTTGCGGATACTAAGACAAGGATGTCTCTCGACGATCTGTTCAATCAGATTCAGGAGGGCAATCTGAAAGAACTGAATCTGATCGTCAAGGCGGACGTGCAGGGCAGCGTTGAAGCCGTAAAACAGAGCCTGATGAAGCTTTCCAACGAAGAAATCGTCGTAAAATGTATTCACGGCGGCGTCGGCGCGATTACCGAATCGGATGTTACCCTTGCTTCCGCGTCCTCCGCGATCATTATCGGATTCAATGTCAGACCGGATGCAACGGCGAAAGCGATCGCGGAACGCGAAGGCGTGGATGTCAGACTTTATAAAGTCATTTATCAGGCGATTGAGGATATCGAAGCGGCCATGAAGGGCATGTTAGATCCTGTCTTTGAGGAAAAGGTGATCGGCCATGCGGAAGTACGCCAGCTCTTCAAGGCATCCGCGATCGGCAATATCGCGGGTTCCTATGTGCTGGACGGCGAATTCCAGAGAGGCTGTATGATCCGTATTACCAGGGAAGGCGAGCAGATCTACGAAGGAAAGCTGGCGTCCCTGAAGAGATTTAAAGATGATGTAAAAGAGGTAAAAGCGGGCTTCGAGTGCGGCCTTGTTTTTGAAGGATTTGACAGGATGCAGGAGCTTGATATCGTCGAAGCTTATATTATGGTGGAAGTACCCAGGGGCTAGGCCGAAACTGAGAGTGAATGGAAGGGGTTATTATGCGTAAGAACAGTATCAAAAATACCCGTATCAACGGCGAAGTGCAGCGGGTGCTGGCGGAGATCATCAGAGGGGATCTGAAGGACCCCCGTATCGGTGAGGTGACGTCTGTGGTCGCGGTGGAGGTCGCGCCGGATTTAAAGACCTGCAAAGTATGGGTCAGCGTGCTCGGCGACGGGCAGGCGCAGAAGGATACGCTTGCCGGATTGAACAGCGCTGAAGGTTTTATCAGGAACCAGCTGGCGCGGAAGATCAATCTGCGCAATACGCCGCAGATCCGGTTTATCATGGACCAGTCCATCGCATATGGCGTGAATATGTCGAAGCTGATCGACGACGTGCAGGGAAAGGCTGAAAAATAATTTATGATTGAGTAAGAATGGGGGGGTTTTTATGAAAATAACAGAGGAAGTAAGGGGTGCGGAAACCATCGGAATCGGCGGCCACATCAGGCCGGATGGGGATTGTATCGGTTCCGTCATGGCGCTCTGTTTATATTTGAAAAAAGAACTGCCGGATGCGCAGATCGACGTTTACCTGGAAAAGCCGGCGGACATCTTTGGCTGCATCCGGGATATCGACGTCATCAAGTCGGATTTTAAAAAAGACATCAGGCCGGATCAAAAGTATGACGTTTTTCTGGCGATGGACTGCAATGCGGAACGGCTGGGAGCTGTGGCGGCGCTGTATGAGAAGGCGGATAAAAGAATCAATATCGACCATCATATCAGTAATACGGGCTGCGGAGACGTCAATATCATAGAACCGGAAAAGAGTTCGACCTGCGAACTGCTTTACGAAATGCTCGAAAAAGAACAAATTGACGAAGATATCGCGAAGGCGCTTTATATCGGCATCATTCATGATACGGGCGTTTTCAGATATTCCAATACGTCGCCGCAGACGCTGCGGACGGCCGCCGAGCTGATTTCGTTCGGGTTCGATTTTTCGAGGCTGATCGACGAGACTTTTTATGAAAAGACCTATGT
This sequence comes from Bacteroides fragilis, assembly GCA_023664485.1. Classification (GTDB taxonomy): domain Bacteria; phylum Bacillota; class Clostridia; order Lachnospirales; family Lachnospiraceae; genus UBA3282. Next base: position 52,966 of record JAMPFK010000018.1, read on the forward strand.
TCAGAACCAGCTTATGGGAAGGGCGGTCTTAGAGAGCATCCGTTTTCTGGACGGAAAATGCATCGTCAGCATGGTGGACAGAAAAGCGATGAAATTTTATCAGGCGGAACCGAAGGATCTGGACGGGATCGTAAATCAGCTCCGCATTGTCAAGGGTGTGGAATGCGCTATCTTCATGTACGAAACGGCGCCGATGGAATATAAGGTGAGCATGCGTTCCAACGGCAGGGTGGATGTTGCCAGGATCGCGATGAAGTTCGGCGGCGGCGGACACATGCGTGCGGCGGGATGCAGTATGAAGGGCACCTATTATGATACGATCAACAATCTGTCCGTACATATCGAAGAGCAGCTCCGGGAACAGGAGAATCTTTAGGCCTGTTCAAGATGCAGACAGGGGAATTTTTTACAGAAAGCATGGTTTCATTATGTATCATGGAATGATCAATATTTATAAAGAAGCCGGCTGCACCTCTCACGATGTGGTGGCCAGGCTGCGCAGGATTTTAGGACAGAAAAAGATAGGACATACGGGAACGCTCGACCCGGATGCGGTGGGCGTGCTTCCGGTATGTCTCGGCGCCGGGACCAGACTCTGCGATATGCTGGCGGATGAGAAGAAAGAGTATGTGGCCGGATTCCGGTTCGGGATAACGACGGATACGCAGGATATGTCCGGAACTGTTCTCTCCAGACAGGAAGCGACGGTCACGGAGCGGCAGGCGGCGGAAATCGTGGAAAGCTTTCTCGGCGTGTATGAACAGATCCCGCCCATGTATTCCGCCCTGAAGGTAAACGGCAGGAAGCTGTATGAGCTGGCGCGGGAAGGGCTGGAGGTGGAGCGGAAGGCAAGGTCTGTCCGAATAGAGGAAATCGAGATCCTGCAGACGGCATTGCCGTTCGTCCGGATGCGGGTCGTGTGCTCGAAAGGAACCTATATTCGGACATTATGCGACGATATCGGAAAAAAAGCGGGCTGCGGAGCCGTGATGGAGTCCCTGGAAAGAACGAGGGTCGGAAGATTTCGCGCGGAGGATGCCCTGACGCTTTCCGATGTGGAAAAGATGCTCGAAGCGGGCAGACTGGAAGAATTTATCGTGCAGGTGGAAGAAATGTTCCCGGCGCTTCGGCGTATCAGGATACGGGAGCATTATCAGAAGCAGCTTGAAAACGGAAACTGCCTTGCCTTAAAGATGACGTGCGGCCAGCAGGATATGAACGATGCCGAGCAGGTCCGTGTCTATAGTACGCAGGGCATTTTTTATGGCATTTACCGGTATGAGGAGCGGACGGAGACCCTTTTTCCGGTGAAAATGTTCCTGATGCGGTGAGCGGACAGATTCTGCGAGGGCCGTGCGGCATTGGGGAAAGGCAGGAAATGAATATGCAGATAATACAGGGGACAACGGACTTTGCCCTGTCTCAGAAAAGCGCAGTCACGATTGGAAAATTCGACGGCCTTCATTTAGGACATCAAAAGCTGTTCGACAGGGTGCTGGCACAGAAGGAAAAAGGCCTTTCGGCCGTTATTTTCACGTTCGATCCGACGCCGGAAGCCTTTTTTGGCGGGAAGGCGGTCAAGGGGCTGACGGACAGGGAAGAAAAGCTGGCGGCATTTGAAAAAATGGGGATCGATGTGCTGATCGAATTTCCTTTGAATAAAGAAACGGCGGCGACGGAACCGGAATATTTTGTGCGGGAATACCTGATGAACAAGCTGAAAGCGGCGGTTGTCATAGCGGGCACGGATATTTCCTTCGGCAGCAAAGGCGCGGGGAACGCGGCGCTGCTGCGGGCGCTCTCAAAAGAATGCGGGTATCGGGTGGAAATCATCGATAAGGTGAGCGTTGACGGCGAGGAGGTCAGCTCCACGCTGGCGAGGGAAGCGGTCAAAACAGGCGATATGAAAAAAGCCGCCCTCCTGCTCGGTTCGCCTTACCCGGTGCGCGGCACGGTAGCCCACGGCAGGAAGCTTGGCAGAAAACTCGGCATGCCGACGGTGAACCTGCTTCCTTCCGGGGAAAAACTGCTGCCGCCGAACGGCGTCTATTATTCTTATGTATGGTTTCGGGGAACCCGTTATCCGGCGATTTCCAACGTGGGCTATAAGCCTACCGTGAGCGACGTGCAGGTAATCGGCGTAGAGACCTATCTGTATGATTTTACGGAAGAGATCTACGGAAGGGAGATTATCGTGGAACTGCTCGATTTCAAAAGAGCGGAGATGAAATTCGACGGCGTGGATGCCCTGCGGGAACAAATGAGCCGGGATATTGCCGACGGAAGGCGTTTTCATGGTTTACCGGTGGTTTCGGCAGTCTGATGATGATTCCCGTCATTGTCGTCTGGTAGTCCTGACGGTCCTGATCGCTTTAGCTCCGGCAGGCGGACGCTCTGTGTGACGGAGGGATTGTTCACGCTCCCGGATGAAGAGGTGATGGGAATACTGGCGCATGAAATAGGGCATATTGCGAACAGACATTGCGAAATCCAGCTGCTGATTGGCGGCGCGAACGTTGTGATCGCGGGATTTTTGATGCTTTTGAAAGCCTTTGCGGGAGGATGCGCAGTCCTTTTCGGCGTTACCGCCGTGAAAAGCAGGGGGATTATCAAAAAGGGCCTGGCTTTTCTGTTCGCGGCCATTCCAGCGGGTGCGATATGGCTCTGGATAAAATTCTGCCAGCTCTTTCTGCACATATCCATGCGCGCTAATGAAATCGCTGCGGATACCTATGCGTACGAGATCGGATTCGGCCTGGAACTCGCGTGCGCGCTGGAAAAGTTGAGAGGGAACCGTCGGCCCCGTAACGGGTTTTTAAGAGCGGTTAACGCAACGCATCCGGATTTTCACGAACGGATCGCCAATCTGCAGAATCTGGGCGTGGAATATTATGTTTATTAGGCCACTTATAAATGATTTTTGACGCAAAATGGCAAAATTTCTGCAT
>JAMPFK010000019.1 GCA_023664485.1 Bacteroides fragilis
ACTCCTTTTCGATAAGAATTGTCATATACTAATTCTTACCAAAAAAGAGGTATTTTTTACCAAAGACACAAATTATTTTACACTACCCTTAATTGGAATTTATTACATATGAAATGGAAGAATCGTTTGATTGGAATAAGAAATCGATTGACAATGTATACTTATTGTAGTAAAATAGAAGAAAAAGAGAAAGAAGGTATTTTTATGGCGACTACTACACCAACACAAATCAGAATAGAGGAAAGTACAAAGAAACAAGCTGTTGAACTTTTGGAGGGATTAGGGCTTAATCTGTCCGATGCAATTAATATGTTCTTGCGACAGGTAATTTTACAGAATGGTATTCCATTTGAAGTAAAATATCCTGAATTTAAGCCAGAGGTGCTTGAAGCCATGGAGGAGGCAAAACGGGTTAGCAGAGATCCAAGTATCAAAGGATATACAGACATTGAAGAATTGTTTGAGGAGTTGAATTCATGAAATATACTGTAAAGCGTAGTGTAAAATTTAAGAAGAATTATAAACTTGCTCAAAAAAGAGGATTAAATGTTAATCTGTTAAAAGATATTATTTTAAAATCAGGTAATGGAATTCCTTTGGAAGAAAAGTACGAGGATCATCCGCTAAAAGGGAATTGGGACGGTTTTAGAGAATGTCATATTCAATCTGATTGGCTGCTGATATATCTTATAGAGAATGATATACTTACATTGACATTGGTTGATACTGGAACACATGCAGATTTGTTTAAAAAGTAATTGAATAAGATTTATAACCAGTTAGAAGGCATTAGCGGAAGATATTCGTTAATGCCTTTTATAGTGGTTATAAACGCTGAGTAAATAGAGAATAAGAAAGTGGAAAGGACGGTTTATACCATGTAAACCGTTTCTCGCAGTTTGACACCAGACAGACCACATCGGACACGGACGAACCGCATGAACTGGTACAGCTTTAAAGGCTGCTTTAATATACCAAAAGCGCAATTTGTCGAATGTCAAATTGGGTGGGGTAAATTCCCAACAGGTGGGGTAAAGGGGGTAAGCATTTTTACCCCTGGGGTAAAAGTCATCAAAGTATCGCAGCGGCACAGGCGGCTATCAATAATTCATGACAATAGAATTCTGTTTTTGAATTCTATTGTAGATGCCATAGGAATTTTGGTAGGATTTGGCAAAAGTATAAAGAAATGGCTTGAAAAAGCTGAAAGCGGGGCTTTCAGCCAGGGATTTCGGGCTTGGAGGGTTCATCGGAGTGGCTGGTGAGCTCCTCTTTTTTGCGCGAATAATGAGCCGGGCGAGGGTGCTTGCACACTCATCCGGCGAATATCGCGACAGCGGGACGAAAGGCGAGCGAGCGTTTTAGGATACCGCTGTGAATATAGCAATAGGGAAATTACGGATACAATTGAGGGTGTAAAAAATTCTGTGTCTATGGGATTTTAAATTCCTCTGATAAGAGTTCGATATGTAAGATTGTGCTGTCGATTTTACACCCTCGTTTCTTTATATATTTATATTTTACTATTAAAATATTCCTGGGTCACTTGTAATTGTTTCTTCAAAATTTCTTTCCACATATGAGGACGGATTTCACCAGAGCCTTTTGATACCTTCGCCAATTTAATATTACCATTATCATCTGTTTTCCGGTAAAAGTAATGATCGGTATCTTTATATAATTCCCAACCATCTCTATCGCAAAATCTCTTTAGTTCTTTCCATCTTGGCATTGTAACATATCTCCTATCTTTTGAGGATCATCTATAATTAATGCCTTAAATATATAAGGAATATGCTTTTTTCTATTTAAACTATGTGAATATGTTTCATATTCATTATAATAATCAAAAGAATAATCTAATATAGATTGTCCAAGTTTAAATCGCGCTTCTTTTTCATCTTTTCCATTCTCAATAAGATCAATCTCATTAAGCGATAATGTAATAGAATTATCATCTTCAACATATTTCAATGCTGAAAATTGATATGCTTGTAAAATCTCAGATATTGTTTCTAAATTAGAAAGCCACATTTTATCTCTTGTTCTTTTTATAAATTTAGGCTTTTTATGGATAACACTATCACAAGTAGCACTCCACTCTTTTCTCACAATTGTAGCCTGTTCCATTAACATATCAATCATCTCCTTTATACCTCCCATTATAACAAAAATGTACACTTTGTCAATAGTGTACATTGTATTATATGTTAGGTTATTCTTTTTTATTCCAAATCAAATAGTTATTCTATTGGAACTAATTCTATAAAATACTCATCGGAATAAAACCCCAAAATATTTTCTTTATTGAAAATATTATCATACAATCCATTTACTTTATTGTAAAGCTCATCATAACTGATTTTTCCATTCTGATACGTTACTTCAAGATCTACCACACCATTCATATATTCTAATTCATATAACACCACTTTACAACTTTTATCATAAAAATGGAGCTGCGCACTAATCTCTTAGTGCGACAGCCCATTCGATTATATTCATTATAACGCAAACTGTTAGAGTTTCGAGTGGCTTTTGGCGGTTTTTCCTATTCGAAGCGTTCTGGCCGGCGCAGATTGTTCAGAGCTCCGGAAATTTTGTGAGAATCTTTTAATCCCTTTATAAATGTTAGAAGTTTTTTTGTTCCATCGGGACCGCCCATACGGAATAACGTCCCTCTCCTTTGGGCATACTGGAAAAAAGTATGTTCAAAGGAGGTTTTTTATGACACAGATGTTGCGTATTGTGGAAGTACATGCAAGGGAGATTCTCGATTCCCGCGGAAATCCGACGGTGGAAGCGGAGGTGACGGTGGAAACGGATCCGGAAGGAGAACGGATAACAGGAAGGGCGGCCGTGCCGAGCGGCGCCAGTACAGGAAGATTTGAGGCGGTAGAGCTGCGGGACGGCGAGACGAGATATTTCGGACTTGGGACGACGAAAGCGGTAAATAATGTCAATACGAAGATCAGGGAAGCGCTGCTTGGCATGAATGCGCTCGAACAGGGGCTTATCGACCGTATCTTGATTGATCAGGACGGGACGGAGAATAAAAGCAACCTGGGAGCGAATGCGATGCTCGGCGTCTCGATGGCCTGTGCCAAAGTGAGCTCGCTGGCGTTGAAAATACCGCTGTACCGTTATCTGGGCGGCGCTCATACGAGGCTGCTTCCGGTTCCGATGATGAATATTTTGAACGGCGGAAAACATGCGGATAATACGGTAGATTTTCAGGAATTTATGATCATGCCGGTACAGGCGGAAAGTTTTGCGGACGGGCTGCGAATCTGTGCGGAGATTTATCATAACCTGAAACAGATCTGCAATCAGAGGGGGCTTTCCACCGGCATCGGGGATGAAGGCGGCTTTGCGCCGTCGCTGGCGGATGCGGAAGAAGTTCTGGAGTTAATCGTGGAATCCATCAAGGCGGCCGGATATACGCCGGGACAGGATATCAAGATCGCGATGGATGCGGCCGCGAGTGAACTCTATGATGAAACTACGAATACCTATTATTTTCCGGGAGAGTCGCAGATGAGGAATAACGAGGTCAGGAGGAGCGCGTCCGAGATGGTCGCCTATTATGAGAAGCTGGTAGAGCGGTTTCCGATTATTTCAATCGAGGACGGATTGTTCGAGGATGACTGGGACGGGTGGCAGCTGTTGACAAAGGCGCTTGGTGAAAAGATTCAGCTCGTGGGCGACGATCTTTTTGTGACCAATACAAAACGGCTTGACGCGGGTATTAAATTGCAGGCGGCGAATGCGATTCTCGTAAAAGTCAACCAGATCGGTACGGTCAGCGAGGCGATGGAGGCAATAGAAATGGCTCATAAAAATGGATATAAGGCGGTCATTTCCCATCGTTCCGGAGAGACCGAGGATACCTTTATCGCGGATTTGGCCGTGGCGGTAAACGCCGGACAGATCAAGACCGGCGCACCCTGCAGGAGCGACCGTATCGCCAAGTATAACCAACTGCTTCGGATAGAAGAAGAGCTGGGAAGCGTGGCATGTTATAAGGAACCCTTCAATAAGATCTGATTCGATTTCATAAAATACCGGAAAAAGAATTACGAAATGCGGATACGGCGCCGACGGAGAGGAAAGGATGCTTTGCCGGCGCCGTACTGATATTCATATATCAGGATAACTGAAAACGGATTTTCGTGTCAGGCTAAGAATAGCATTAGACACAGGCAGGCGGATGGTGTATGATAGGTCTGGTAAGAAAATGGAAAATCGGAAAAAGAAAGGGCACGGCAGTTAAAAGAAATGATGATTATAAAGTCTGACAAAGCGCAATACGAATACGATATTCATTCCCTGGTCAAATCTTTTTATCCGGAAGAGGAGGTCAGGGTGTTGACGCCGGCATCCGTGGTCAAAGACAAAACGTTGTTGGAGCGTCCGGTGCGGATGCATCTTATATTTGAAGAAGAAAGGGTCGTTTTCCGGATTGAACAGGAAAAGAAACGGGAAGGGCCGGAGAAGCCGCGGGTACAGGCACGCGAGTATATATGGCATATAGGACAGGTGAATCCGGCCGATTATAAAAATATGTTCAAACGTTTTCTCTATACGTCTTTGCAGAAAGAAACGGGATATTCGCTTCCCTGGGGCAATCTGACGGGAATCCGGCCGACGAAAATTCCGATGGCGATGTTGGAAGAAGGGAAAAGCGAAGAAGAAATTCTTTCTTTTTTAGAGACGAAGCATCTTGTCAGTAAGGAAAAAGCGGCGCTCAGTCTGGAAATCGCAGAACGGGAACGGCGTATTTTGCGGCCGCTTCATTATGAAGACGGTTATAGCCTGTACATAGGAATTCCCTTTTGCCCGACTACCTGTTTATACTGTTCTTTTACATCTTTTCCTGTCAATGCATGGAAAGAGCGGATATCGGATTATCTGGACGCACTGGAAAAAGAAATCGACTATATCGCGGAAGCTTACCGGCATAAGATTCTGGATACGGTCTATATCGGAGGCGGAACCCCTACGTCTTTGTCAGCGGAGGAACTGGACAGACTGCTCGCGAAGCTGAAAGCGTCTTTTGATTTTACGACCGTGCAGGAATTTACGGTGGAGGCAGGACGGGCCGACAGCATTACGGAGGAAAAGCTGCGCGTGCTCTATTGGTACGGCGTGAGCAGGATTTCCGTCAATCCGCAGACGATGAAGCAGGAAACGCTGCAGTTTATTGGACGCCGGCATACGGTGGAACAAGTGGAAAATGCTTTTTCCATGGCAAGAAGCGCCGGCTTTGATAATATCAATATGGATATTATTCTTGGGCTGCCCGGTGAAATGGAAGAGGACGTCAGGGCAACGATAGAAGCGATACAGGCCATGGAGCCGGACAGCCTGACGGTGCATTCGCTTGCTGTCAAACGGGCTTCCAGGCTGGCGGACTGGATCATAGAAAATGGAATTTCAGCGCTGTGCAATACGGAAGAGACGATGCGGATCGCGGAAGCGGGCGCGCGCGGAATGGGGATGGCGCCTTATTACCTTTACCGGCAGAAAAATATGTCCGGCAATTTTGAAAATGTCGGGTATGCGAAAGAGGGGAAGTATGGGATTTATAATATTCTGATCATGGAGGAGAAACAGACTATCATCGCCTGCGGCGCTGGGAGCGTATCGAAGCGGGTGTATCCTGATGGACGCATCGAAAGGTGCGAAAACGTGAAAGATGTGGCTTCTTTCATAGAAAGAATCGATGAAATGATTGAGAGAAAACGGAAACTTTTAGAAGATTGAAAAGGTTTTGTAGTACATTATTTGTACATCAATTTTTATCCGATGTTACTGGATAATACTTAATGGTGTAGAGGAATAACCTAAATATAGCGCCTGAAGGACAAACTTATTTTAACGAATAAGGATGGATTCTGCAGGTGCTGTGAATAACTCTGTGGACTGTCATGTACGCAATTCTTAAATATAATTTATTTCCTGAGTTTGACCTGGGAACATACCATTTCATCTGATTACAACGAGGGGGGGAAAAAAACTGGCGGTGAGGCATCTGTGTCCACCGGTTTGTATATAGGCTGCTTTTTCCTGCAGAACCTGATGAGCGGCCTCCGGCTCAAAGATTTTTCAGGGAAAAGACAGCCGGCAGAAGAGTATGAAAACCCTTTTAAGGGCCAGGGCTGAGTAGTACAGACGCTCCTTTGGGCGCAGCAACGAGTCCAATAGCAGTACGGCGTGAACGGAGCCGTGGAAAGACTGCCAGGGGCAGGCTTTCCATGGTTTAAAAGAGAAAATCAGCGTCTTGAGACGCCGCCAGGCAGGGCGGCCAGGGCGTACCGCTTAAATGGATTTCCTTAAATCTGCGCGACGATTTCGCCCGTCGTCTTAGGCCAGTTCATCGTATACAAATGGATGCCGTCCACACCGTGTTCCTTTAAATCACGAATCTGGCGGACCGCATAATCGATGCCGGCCTTGCGCATATCCTCTTTGTTATCGCCATAACTGGCAATCATATCGGCAAGCTCTTTCGGGACGGAAGAACCAGATAAGGTGACGCTCGTGCCGATCTGCTTCGCGCTGATGATCGGCATGATGCCCGCACAGATTGGCACCGTAATGCCGGCGGCGGCAGCGCGTTCCCGGAAACGGTAAAAGATATCGTTGCTGAAGAAAAGCTGTGTGATCAAAAAGCCTGCTCCGGCGTCTACCTTTTCTTTCAGATGCGCGAGATCGCTTTCGAAGCTTTCCGCTTCATAATGTTTTTCCGGATAGCATGCTCCTGCAATCTGCAAAGAAGTATTCGCTTTCAGGTAGCGTACCATATCGGCGGCATAGAAAAATTCCCGGTTGTTGAACTGTTCGTCGGTCATTGCCTGCGGTCTGTCGCCGCGGAGTGCCATGACGTAGCGGATCCCTTCTTTTTGAAGGGCTTCACAGTTCGTTTGAAGATCCGCCTGTCTGAAGCCGACGCAGGTCATATGGGCAATCGCGTCGATATGTAATTGATTCTGGATATAGGAAACGATCTCAACAGTCTTTCCTGCTCTGGTTCCGCCCGCTCCATAGGTGCAGCTGATGAAATCCGGTTTCAGCGCCGCGAACGCATCCAGTTTGTTGAAAACTGCCTGGAATTCTTCTTCTGTTTTCGGCGGGGAGACTTCAAAAGAAAGCGAAGGTCCTGTTCTGTTCAGTAAATCTTCTATCATTGTGATAACTCCTTTTCTGATATTTCTTGCTTTTGTCATTAAAATATCGTAACATAAATTTAAGCGTATCGCAACAAAAAGAGGATACGCAGATGAAGGAAAGGGCATGGTTATCAAGATGAGCGATAAGAAAACAACTTTTACGAGCACCTCTCAATATGTGGCGTCCAGGGAACTGCTTGCAAGCGTGAATGTGGCAGTCGCTTTGCAGAAGCCGCTGTTAATTAAAGGAGAACCGGGGACAGGAAAGACGATGCTCGCGCAGGCGGTGGCGGATTCCCTTGGTAAGAAGCTGGTGATCTGGAATATTAAATCGACGACGAAGGCGCAGGAAGGCCTGTATGTCTATGATACGATACAGCGGCTTTATGACGGTCAGTTTGGGGAAGAGGGCGTAGACGATATCGCCAGATATATTAAGCTGGGCAAGCTCGGAGAGGCTTTCGATTCCGAAGAGCAGGTCGTTTTGTTGATCGATGAAATCGACAAGGCGGATCTGGAATTTCCTAATGATTTGTTGTGGGAGCTGGATCAGATGGAATTTTATATCCATGAGACGAAGAGGACGGTGAAGGCGAAGCACAGACCAATCGTTATTATCACTTCCAATGCGGAAAAAGAGCTTCCGGACGCTTTCTTACGGAGATGTATTTTTCATTATATCGATTTCCCGAATGCGTCGTTGATGGAGGAAATCGTGAAGACGCATTATCCGGATGTGGAGGAAAAACTGATGAAGGATGCGATGGAAGTATTTTACTGGATACGTTCCATTAAGGATATCCGCAAGAAACCGAGCACCTCGGAGCTCATCGACTGGATCAACGCCTTACAGATAGGCGGCATTCCGACGGACAGGCTGCGGGAAGAGCTTCCGTTCATCGGCGTAGTCGTAAAAAAGGACGAGGATCTGGAGACGTTAAAGCACAGGACAGACTAAAAAGGGAATGAAGATTTTCTAAGGCGCCAGAGAACGCCGCCAGAGAAAATCTAAGTCATTCCCTGCAGAATGTCTCTTGGGAGCCATTCTGCTTAACGGGAGGGCGGCATAGAATGTTCAGTAAATTTTTTTACACGCTGAAAGCAAAAGGGCTTCATGTTACTTTGACGGAATGGCTGACCCTGCAGGATGCTTTGTCGCAGGGGCTCTGCAACAGCAGTCTGACAGATTTTTATTATGTGGCGAGGATGATACTCGTAAAGTCGGAAACGGAATTCGATAAATTCGATATGGCTTTTGATGAAGTGTTCAGGGGTATCCAGTCGGAGAATGAAATCAGCAAAAATATGTTAAGATGGCTGGATAAGTCGGATATGATCGATGAGCAGCATGAAGAGATGCGCCATGTTATGAACGAGGAGCAGGTGCAGATCGATAAAGAGGATGTGGAACAGAAATTCAAAGACCGTCTGCGCGATCAGGATTCCGAGCACAACGGCGGCAGTTTCTGGATCGGCACGATGGGAAAGACTTCCTTCGGCAATACGGGCGGCAATATGGGCGGCATCCGGGTAGGCGGCTCCACCGGCTACCAGTCGGCTTTTCAGGTCATCGGCGCGCGGAAATACAGGGATTTCCGCGATGACAGGATTCTCGATAACAGGCAGTTCCAGGTGGCGTTACGAAAACTGCGGCAGTTCTCGACGAAGCTGGATATCCCGAAAACGGAGCTGGATATCGACGGCACGATCGATAAGACCTGCAATAACGGCGGCTGCCTGCAGATCGTGATGGAGCGGCCGAGGAAGAATGCGGTCAAACTCCTGCTTCTGATGGATTCCGGCGGTACGATGATTCCCTACAGCAATCTGTTGAATGAGCTTTTTCAGTCGGTGCATAAGTCGAACCACTATAAAGATGTCAAGACCTATTATTTTCATAATTGTATTTATTCCAAGCTCTATAAGACGCCGGAGTGCGAGAACGGAGACTGGATCGATACGGAGTGGATGTTCCGCAATCTGGACAGCGATTATAAAGTTATTATCGTCGGAGACGCGGCGATGGCGCCGGAAGAACTGTATTCCACGACCGGCAATTACAGAGGGCCGAACGGCGGTCTTTCCGGGATGGAGTGGCTGCAGTTAATGAAGCGCCACTATAAACGCATCGTCTGGCTGAACCCGAAAATGGCGCCCGGCCATGCGCCGTGGCGGGAGGCGGAGACCGCGATTAAGGGAATGTTTCCGATGTATAAGCTGACGGTGAACGGGCTGAATCAGGCGATGGTGAAGCTGATGACGAATAAATAAGCAGCCGCTGAACCGCTATATGGCCAAATAAGAAATTTCATCTTGACAAAGCCGTATTTTTCGGCTACGATACAAAATAGTTAAATATAACAGGCGTTGATAAGAACAAGTAGCGGATGACGGAACGAACAGAAAGCAGCCGGAGGATGAGAGGCGCGCGGGAAGTCTTTTGCGAATACATCTTGGAGCTTCACGACGGAAACCGGGTCAGAAATCAGGGATTTATGACGGTGGATTTGGCTTGGCCGCCAAATTTGCAGGCTGGATAAGCAGAGGCAGTAGGCCGTGACGGAGGAATGCACGTTATAGCAGGAGAGTATCATTGCATGATAAAAGCGCGCGATAATATCAGGCGGCCGTACTCAGTGAGATAAGCAGCGCGAGCTGTTTATGAAGTTAGGTGGTAACACGGGCTTATGGCCTCGTCCTTTCGTTGGACGGGGCCTTTTTATATGCGCAGAGGCGCGTGCTGTCCGTTGTTTGAGAAAGGAGCAGGAAGATGAAAATTTATGAAGAATTACAGGCGAGGGGGCTGCTCGCGCAGCTGACGGATGCCGGGGAGATCCGGGAACTGATCGACGAGGGGAAGGCGACTTTTTACATCGGCTTCGATCCGACCGCGGACAGCCTGCATGTCGGGCATTTCATGGCGCTGTGTCTGATGAAAAGACTGCAGGAAGCGGGAAATAAACCGATTGCCCTGATCGGCGGCGGCACGGGGATGATCGGCGATCCTTCGGGCAGAAGCGATCTTCGTACGATGATGACCAAAGAAACGATAGCGCATAACTGCGAATGCTTTAAGAAGCAGATGAGCCGCTTTATCGACTTTTCCGAGGGAAAGGCGCTGATGGTCAACAATGCGGACTGGCTGGCGGATTTGAATTATATCGAATTCATCCGCGACATCGGCGTACATTTCAGTGTGAACCGCATGCTGACGGCGGAATGCTATAAGCAGAGGATGGAAAAGGGACTGAGCTTTCTGGAATTTAACTATATGATCATGCAGAGTTACGATTTTCTGGAGCTGTATAAACGCTACGGCTGTAATATGCAGTTCGGCGGCGACGATCAATGGAGCAATATGCTCGGCGGTACGGAACTGATCCGCCGGAAGCTGGGCAAGGATGCATATGCGATGACTATCACGCTTCTGCTTAATTCGGAAGGAAAGAAGATGGGAAAGACACAGAAGGGGGCCGTATGGCTCGATCCGAACAAGACCTCCCCTTTTGAATTCTATCAATACTGGCGCAATGTGGCGGATGCGGATGTCCTGAAATGCCTGCGGATGCTGACTTTTTTGCCGCTTGAACAGATAGACGAGATGGATAAGTGGGAAGGCAGCCAGTTAAATCAGGCGAAGGAAATCCTCGCCTGTGAGCTGACAAATCTCGTACACGGGGAAGAAGAAGCGGAAAAGGCAAAAGAGGCGGCGAAAGCGCTTTTTGCGGGCGGCGGAAGCTCTGAAAATATTCCGGTATGCGTCTTGGATGACGCGCAGTTTGCGGACGGCAGGATCGATATTCTGGCGATTTTGACCGCATCCGGTCTGGCGGCATCCCGTTCCGAGGCGCGCCGGGCCGTAGAACAGGGCGGTGTTGCCGTAAAGGGCGAAAGGGTGACGGATGTGAAGAAAACATACGGCAGGGATGAGATTGCCGCGGAAGAATTTATGGTAAGGAAGGGCAAGAAGAGCTTTAAGAAAATCGAGGTAAGATAGGAGAGAGGAACGATGGGAAAAAAAGAGAGGACCCTGATGTCGTACACCCCGGAAATCAAGGTCATGGATTGTACATTAAGGGACGGCGGGCTGGTAAATGATTTCTTTTTCACGGATGAATTCGTGAGGGATTTATACGAAGCGAATATCAAATCCGGCGTGGATTATATGGAGTTTGGCTATAAGGCGTCCAAAGAACTGTTCGATGTCAAAAAGTTCGGGAAATGGAAATTCTGCGACGATAAGGATATCCGCGCCATTGTCGGCGATAACAAGACGGATATGAAAATTTCTGTCATGGCGGATGTGGGCCGCTGCGATTTTAAGAAGGATATTTTAAACAAAAAGGACAGCCCGGTAGATCTGGTCAGGGTCGCTACTTATATTAATACGATTCCTGCTGCGGTCGAAATGATCGAGGACTGTACGAAAAAGGGCTATGAAACGACGGTCAACATCATGGCGATTTCCAAATCGAACGAGCTGGATATCGATGCGGCCCTGGAACTGCTTTGTCAAAGCAGCGTCGGTTGCGTCTATCTGGTGGACAGCTACGGCTCCCTGTATCCGGAGCAGGTCAGCAGGCTTTCGGACAAATATCTGGAAATGGCGGATAAATATGATAAAAAGGTGGGAATCCATGCGCACAATAACCAGCAGCTCGCATTCGCCAATACGATCGAGGCGTTGAGAAGGGGCGTCAGTTATCTGGATGCGACGGTCAGCAGCCTGGGCCGGGGCTGTGGGAACTGTCCGGTCGAATTGCTTCTTGGTTTCCTGAAAAATCCGAAATACCGCATCAACCCGCTGTTAAAATTCATCGAAAAGCATATTGTGCCGATGAAAGAGTCCGGTGTTGTCTGGGGATATGACGTGCCGTATCTTCTGACCGGAATCCTGAACCAGCATCCGAAAACGGCGATCCAGTTCACCAAAGAAGGCAGGAAGGATTATAACGATTTCTATCTGGAACTGCTCGACAACTTTTAAAAAAGCGCAGGCCCTGCCGCCTGCGCAGTCTGACTTCCGCTGCTTTAAGCGATTCTACCGGGAGGGCTGCTCCCGGTATATTTTCTGCAGGTTTTCCATTTTAGCGCTCATATTGACGAGCAGTAAATCCAGCAGGGCGATGGCGGCCATCGATTCCACGACGACAACGGCTCTTGGTACGATAACGGGGTCATGGCGGCCCCTGATGGCGATTTCAATATTCTCTCCCTGCCGGCTGACCGTCTGCTGACTGCTGAAAATGGACGGCGTCGGTTTTATATGAGCGCGGAGAAGGATTTCGGCGCCGTCGCTGATGCCACCGAGAATGCCGCCGGCGTGATTCGTGCTCTTGATGGTCCTGCCGTCCTGCATCCGAAAGGCATCATTGTTTTCCGAGCCCTTGTGGAGCGCGGCCCGGATGCCGTCGCCGATTTCGACGGCCTTAACGGCGCCGATGGACATAACGGCTTTGGAAAGCCCGGCATCCAGCTTGTCAAAAACGGGTTCCCCGATACCGGCGGGGCAGCCTTCTATTCTGCATTCTACGACGCCGCCTGCGGAATCATAAGCTTTCATGCAGTCCGCAAGATAGGCTTCCGCTCTGGCGGAGGCCTCCCGGTCGGGCATACAGGTAGGAGTATCCAGAACCGCCTGCGCATCGAAACGTTCCTCATTTATCGTGACGGGGCCGATCGAACGGGTATAGGCGGTTAAGCGTATGCCGAGCGTATACAGTATTTTGGAAGCGACCGCGCCTGCGGCAACGCGTCCGATCGTCTCTCTTCCGGAAGAACGGCCGCCGCCGCGGTAATCCCGGAAACCGTATTTCTGATCGAAGGTATAATCGGCATGGCCGGGGCGGTAGTAGCTCGCGATTTCGCCGTAGTCCGCGGAGCGCTGCGATGTATTCCGGACGATGAGGGAAATCGGAGTTCCGGTCGTCTTTCCTTCAAAGACGCCGGACAGGATTTCTACCTTGTCGTCCTCTTTCCGCGGGGTGGAAATTTTCGTCCGGCCCGGTCTGCGGCGGTCTAAAAAGATCTGTATGTCGTTTTCTGAAAGCGGGAGCCCCGCAGGACAGCCATCGATAACGACGCCGAGTGCGCTGCCGTGGGATTCTCCCCAGGTCGTAATTTGAAAAAGTCTGCCATAAGATGAACCAGCCATAATAAGATTTCCTTTCCTGAATTTCGTTTTTATCAGTGTATCATAAATTATCCGGGAAGGAAAGGACGGACGATTCCTGTAAAATATTTTTTGTTTTCCAGAATAAAAATGATGTACAAATAAAAATTATGTGTTATGATACAGAATAGATAACTGATTTTACATAATAGAATGGGTGCGGAATGAAAAAGACTTTTCAGGAAAAGATCATAGACAGATGCCGGAGCAGGGCAGGGAAAAATAAATGGTTAAAATACCCCTGCCTGCTTGAAATAGCAGTATTATTGATTTTTTATCATTTGGGGAGGTATTTGTGGGCGTATTTATTGAAGCCCCTGTGGACGCGTTTACTGAGGCCGCTGTGGATGCGTTTGTGGAGGCATATTGCGTCGAACGGCAGGCGCTATGTCGGCATTGCATTTGCCTTTATGTTCTTTATGTCGAGCTGCAGCTTTTCTTTTGCGGTATTCACGAGACAGACGAGCTTTATCAGCACGCAGGAGCCTTATAATGCGATTATAGAGGATTCCGATGCAGAGCTTGCCGTCGAAAAGGAAGTGCCGCCGGATGAGGATATGCTCCTGGAGACGGAGGAGACCGCGAAAGAATATAATGATATAGAAGATATCGAGAATGCGGATTTCTATACGCTGGATGACATTCTGGAGGAAACGGACTATACGGCGCCGGAAGAGACGGCGGGGACAGAGAAATCTATTTCGGAGATCGTATCCGAAGCGGTGTTCGACAGCGGTGACTGGCGGCTGCTGCTCGTCAATAAACAGCATCCGATACCGGAGGATTACAGTTTTAATCTCGGAATCATTAAGGGGAGCATGCAGTGCGACGAAAGAATCATCGCCGATCTTTTAGCCATGATGCAGGCCGCAAAGGGCGACGGCATCAATCTGGAGGTCTGTTCTCCTTACAGGACGGACGGTAAGCAGGAATGGCTTTTTGACAAGAAGATCAAGACCTATATGAGCCAGGGATACTCTTATATGGACGCTTATAAAGCCGCGTCGCAGATCGTGACGATACCGGGTTCGAGCGAGCATCAGATCGGGCTCGCGCTGGATATCTATTCGGATACCCATAAGACGCTCGATGAAGCATTCGAAGATACGGAGGCGGGCAAATGGCTTGCCGCGCACAGCTATGAATACGGATTCGTGCTCCGGTATCCGGAGGGAAAAGAATATATTACGAGCATTGAATACGAACCGTGGCATTTCCGGTATGTGGGCCGGGAAGCGGCGGCAGTCATGCACAAAGAGGATCTGTGCCTGGAAGAATTTTGGGATAAGTATCTCTGAGTTTAGGAGCTTAGGTCAAATGTATAAAGTATTGAAGCGGGAAGGCCGGGCAAAACGGGCGGAATTTACCACGGTGCACGGCGTCATACAGACGCCTGTCTTTATGAACGTGGGAACTGCGGCGGCGATCAAGGGCGCAGTTTCTGCGCAGGATCTGGAGCAGATCGGTACGCAGGTGGAATTGTCGAATACCTATCATCTGCATGTCAGGCCGGGCGATAAGATCATCAGACAGCTTGGCGGCTTACACAGGTTTATGTCATGGGAGAAGCCGATTCTGACGGATTCAGGCGGTTTTCAGGTCTTTTCTCTGGCGAGCCTTCGCAAGATCAAAGAAGAAGGCGTCTATTTTCATTCTCATATCGATGGAAGAAAAATTTTTATGGGTCCGGAGGAGAGTATGCAGATACAATCCAATCTGGGTTCTACGATTGCAATGGCGTTCGATGAATGCCCGTCCAGCGTAGCGGAGAGGGGCTATGTGCAGGCTTCCGTGGAGCGTACGACGAGATGGCTCGAACGCTGTCAAAAAGAGATGAACAGGCTGAACGGGCTGGAAGATACGGTAAATCCGTATCAGATGCTGTTCGGCATCAATCAGGGGGCTATTTTCGACGATATCAGGATAGAACACGCGAAGCGGATTACAGAGCTTGATCTGGACGGTTATGCGGTCGGCGGGCTCGCCGTCGGGGAGACGCATGAGCAGATGTATCATATTCTGGAGGAGACGGTGCCTTATCTGCCCGTGGAAAAGCCCGTCTATCTGATGGGCGTCGGCACACCGGCGAATATTTTAGAGGCGGTGGAGCGGGGCGTTGATTTTTTTGACTGCGTATATCCGACAAGAAACGGGAGGCATGGCCATCTTTATACGAATCACGGAAAAATCAACCTTTTCAATGCGAAATATGAACTGGACGAGCGGCCGATCGAGGAAGGCTGCGGTTGCCCGGTCTGTCGGCGGGGATATTCCAGAGCTTATATCAGACATCTTTTAAAGGCGAAGGAAATGCTCGGTATGCGGTTCTGTGTGCTCCATAATCTGTATTTCTACAATACGATGATGACGGAGATTCGGGATGCGCTGGATGCCGGAGAATTTGCGGCTTATAAGAAAAAGAAACTGGAAGGTTTATAAAAGACTTGTTTTCTTATGCCGTTTTGTGTATAGTTATAAGAAGCGGAAAAAATTTTTGTTCAAATGAAAGGAGTAACAGGCTCATTATGGGTATTTTATTAACGGAGGATGCTGCGGCGGCATCGGCAGGCGGAAGTTTCTTTATGATCGGATATATTGTTATTCTGATCGTGATATTCTATTTTATTATGATCCGCCCGCAGAAAAAGGAGCAGAAAAGAATGGCGGCCATGCTTTCCGAGCTTTCGGTCGGAGATGCGGTTTTGACGAACAGCGGTTTTTATGGGACGGTCATCGACATCACGGATGATACCGTTATCATAGAATTCGGAAATAACAAGAACTGTCGTATTCCGATGCAGAAATCAGCGATTGCACAGGTCGAGAAACCGGATGCTGAATAAGAGGAATTTAGAATAAGATGCATTTCGGTGCATCTTTTTCTGTAAGGAGGGAAAGACATGGAATTAAAGATCACCTGTATTCCGGGAGATGGAATCGGACCGGAAATTGTAGCGGAAGCGAAAAAAGTGCTGGACGCTGTGGCGGAGAAATACGGGCATTCGATGAACTATACGGATGTGCTAATGGGCGGCGCATCGATCGACGCTTACGGGGTGCCGCTTACGGAAGAGACGATTCAGACAGCGGAGGGCGCGGACGCGGTACTGATGGGTTCTATCGGCGGCGATACGACGACTTCGCCCTGGTATAGACTGCCGCCGGATAAGAGGCCGGAAGCGGGACTGCTTGGGATCAGAAAGGCACTCAATCTGTTTGCCAATTTAAGACCGGCAGTGCTTTATGAGGAGCTGGCCGGCGCATGTCCGTTAAAAGAAGAGATTTCCGCGGCAGGCTTCGATATGCTGATCATGCGGGAGCTGACCGGAGGGCTTTATTTCGGAGAACGTAAGACGATAGAGGAAAACGGCGTGCGGAAGGCGATCGATACGCTGACTTATGATGAGAACGAGATCCGCCGGATCGCCGTTAAGGGTTTTGAAATCGCGAAGAAGAGGAAGAAAAAAGTGACGAGCGTGGATAAGGCGAACGTGCTGGACTCTTCGAGATTATGGCGTAAGGTCGTGGAGGAAGTGGCAGAGGATTATCCGGAGGTGGCGTTAGAACATATGCTGGTGGATAATTGCGCCATGCAGCTGGTCAAGGATCCGGCTCAGTTCGATGTTATCCTGACGGAGAATATGTTCGGCGATATTCTGTCCGACGAGGCGAGTATGGTGACGGGCTCCATCGGTATGCTGGCGTCCGCCTCCCTGAACGATTCCAGATTCGGCCTTTATGAACCGAGCCATGGCTCTGCGCCCGATATTGCGGGAAAGGATATTGCCAATCCGATCGCGACGGTCCTTTCCGCGTCGATGATGCTGCGTTACAGTTTTGATCTGGATAAAGAAGCGAATGCGATCGACAATGCGGTAAAGCAGGTCCTGAAGGCAGGATACCGGACGGCGGATATCATGTCCGAAGGATGTACGAAGGTCGGCTGCAGGCAGATGGGGGATTTGCTGGCACAGAACATAGTGTGAGAAGAACTTCTAAAGCTCATGCCAATGGGCATTTTGCTAAGAAGTTCTACGATTCGCTTCGCGAATCTTTCTCACACTGGAGAATGCCTGAAATGCGGCATTCTCCGCACAGGTGAGAAGCACTGTGATTGCGGAAGGCGTTGGGATTTCATGATAAAACAGTTGTGGGATAAGTGGAAGCAAAAGGATATCGAGCAGAAAATTTTTTTCTTTTTTTTGCCGGGAATGGCTTTTTATTATGGTTTCAGGCTTTTTGCGCTGACGCCCTGGTATGACGAGCTCTATACTTATTACTATTTTATCAGCAGGGGGCCGGTCTATGCGGCGATTCACTGGCCGCTTCCCAATAATCATGTAGGCTATTCCGTTCTTTCGGCGGTACTGGATCTTCTGGGAAGTCCGGCGGTGGGTCTGCGGGGCGTATCATGGTTCAGCAGCCTCTTCAGTCTGCTGCTTTTGTTCAAAATAAGCAGAAAATGGCTTCCAAAAGGATTTGCGCTGCTTCCGGTGTTTTTATTTGCCTCTATGGGAATCGTCAATCAGCTGGCGGTGCAGGGACGGGGCTATGCGCTTGCGGCCTGTCTGTATCTTACGGCCCTTTGGGAACTGCTCAAAATCGTCGGAGAGCATGATTGCCGCAAAGGAAATTACATCGTGACGGGATTGGCTTTTGTCTGGGCGCTGTATACCCTGCCGAGCAGCGTTTATTTTGTCCTTCCGCTCTGCATTGCCGGCGGCGCATGGCTGCTTCTGGAAAAGCGCGGAAGAGAGCTCGGAACGCTTTTTTTCACGGCGCTGTTCAGTGCGCTCTGCACCGTTTTCCTGTATGCGCTTATCTGGCTTGCTATTGGTTCCAATCTGCTTTCCAGGGCGCAGGATGGCTGCTGGTACGGGCAGGGACATATTTCCATTATTCTGCATGCGCCCTTTGCGGCGCTGAAAACGGGCGTTTGTTATATGCTGGATACGCCCTATATCCAGAGCGTGTCAAGAGACGGCTATCTGGGAAATTTTGCCGCATGGCTGAAGGCGTTGTTTGAAAATTATTATGCGGGGATGTCGGCAGTTCTGCTCACGCTGACGGGTATCGGCGTCGGCGTTCTTCTGGTTGGGCAGATAAGAGGCGTTATCAGAGGAGCGGAAGGCCGGAAGCCGGCGCATGGCTTTTTGGAATGGTATCTGCTTCTGACATTTCTGCTGACGCCGCTCATGCTCATCGTACAGGCGGCCTTGCCTTATTACAGGGTTTTTTCTTTTATGGGCGTTCCGCTGGCGCTTCTGACAGCGTGGCTTTTGGCGCAGATATCTGTCCGCGTCGGGAGACCGGCTGTATTTCGCCTGATAGAGGCGTTTGCAGGTATCGGGTGCGTGTGCCTGCTGCTTTCTCCGGCGGGAAGAGCACAGTACAGCGGACGGGAGGCGGCAATCGAGGATGCCTGCGTGCATATGGATCTGCGAAACGGCGAAGCGGTCTGTGTGACGGACTGCGACCAGGAATATCTGATGAAATATCTCTATGGCGCGGAGGGGCGTCCGGCGATAGAAGAGGCAGATTATGTTCTGCTCGACAGGGAGCTTTTCTTAACGAAGGAAGAGATGGAAAGCCGGGATGCGGCCGGAGCGGACGCGTGGAAATTTTATGTTTCCCACGAAGAGATTCCCTGGGATTATCTGGCGGAAAAAATGACTGTTCGTTATGAAAATGACAGGTTCGTCCTTTATCAGAAAAAATAAACGGATAAAAAAATCTGATATAAAAGATATGGAAAAAGAAAACAGGAATAAGACGGAGGAGAGAAAAATGAGAAGCGATAACGTAAAAAGCGGTATCCAGCAGGCACCGCACAGAAGTCTGTTCAATGCACTTGGATTTACGGAAGAGGAAATGAAAAAGCCGATGGTCGGCATTGTCAGTTCTTATAATGAGATCGTACCGGGACATATGAATCTGGATAAGATCGTAAATGCGGTGAAGCTCGGCGTCGCGGAAGCAGGCGGCGTGCCCGTTGTATTTCCTGCGATCGCGGTATGCGACGGCATCGCGATGGGACATATCGGTATGAAATATTCTCTCGTGACCAGAGATCTGATCGCTGATTCGACGGAATGTATGGCGCTTGCCCATCAGTTCGACGCTCTCGTCATGGTGCCGAACTGCGACAAGAATGTGCCCGGTCTTTTGATGGCGGCGGCAAGGATCAATGTGCCTGCCGTATTCGTATCCGGCGGCCCCATGCTGGCAGGTCATGTGAAGGGGCAGAAGAGAAGCCTTTCCTCCATGTTCGAGGCGGTGGGCTCTCATGCGGCTGGCATGATGACGGAAGAAGAGGTCAGAGAATATGAAGAAAAAGTATGTCCGACCTGCGGTTCCTGTTCCGGTATGTACACGGCCAATTCGATGAACTGTCTGACGGAAGCGCTCGGCATGGGACTTCGCGGGAACGGAACGATTCCGGCGGTCTACTCCGAGAGGATCAAGCTGGCGAAACACGCGGGCATGGCGGTCATGGAAATGTACCGGAAGAATATCAGGCCCGGCGATATCATGACGAAGGATGCGATCCTGAACGCGCTGACAGTCGATATGGCGCTCGGCTGTTCCACCAATTCTATGCTGCATCTGCCGGCGATCGCTCATGAGATCGGTTTTGATTTCGATATCGCTTTTGCCAATGAAATCAGCGCCAGGACCCCGAATCTGTGCCATCTGGCGCCGGCAGGACCGACTTATATGGAAGATTTGAATGAGGCGGGCGGCGTCTATGCGGTCATGAAAGAGCTTGCGGATGCAGGACTGCTGCATACGGACTGCATGACAGTGACGGGAAAGACGATCGGAGAGAATATCGCGGATGCGGTAAACAGGAATCCGGAAGTCATCAGAACACTCGATAATCCGTATTCCACGACAGGCGGTCTGGCCGTCCTGAAAGGAAACCTGGCGCCGGACGGCAGCGTCGTAAAGCGTTCTGCGGTCGTACCGGAAATGATGGTGCATGAAGGGCCGGCAAGAGTCTTTGACTGTGAAGAAGATGCGATCGATGCTATCAAGGGTGGTAAGATTGTGGAGGGAGATGTGGTCATTATCCGTTATGAAGGGCCGAAAGGGGGACCGGGTATGCGGGAAATGCTGAATCCCACGTCGGCGATTGCGGGGATGGGGCTTGGTTCCAGCGTGGCGCTGATTACAGACGGACGTTTCTCAGGCGCATCCCGCGGCGCATCCATCGGCCATGTTTCGCCGGAAGCGGCAGTCGGCGGTCCGATCGCGCTGATAGAAGAGGGCGATATTGTCAGCATCAACATTCCGGAAATGAAGCTGGATGTAAAGGTGTCGGAGGAAGAACTGGCGGCAAGAAGGGAAAAATGGCAGCCGAGAGAGCCGAAGGTCACGACCGGGTATCTTGCGAGATACCGCGAGCTGGTAACGAGCGGCAACAGAGGGGCTGTTTTGGAGATAAAGTAAGGAAAAGGAGAGCGTTGAGATGTTACTGACAGGTGCAGAAATCGTTGTAGAATGTTTAAAGGAGCAGGGAGTCGATACCGTATTCGGCTATCCCGGCGGAACTATTTTGAACGTATATGATGCTTTGTATAAGCATAGTAATGAGATAACCCATATCCTGACTTCTCATGAGCAGGGAGCCGCCCACGCGGCGGACGGCTATGCGAGGGCGACCGGCAAAGTCGGCGTCTGCATGGCGACGAGCGGTCCGGGAGCGACCAATCTTGTGACCGGCATCGCGACGGCCTATATGGATTCCGTACCGATGGTCGCGATCACCTGTAATGTAAACCTGCCCCTGCTCGGCAAGGACTCTTTTCAGGAGGTCGATATCGCAGGCGTTACGATGCCGATAACGAAACACGGCTATATCGTGAAAGATGTCAATATTCTGGCGGATACGATCCGCAGAGCCTTTGCCATCGCAAAAAGCGGCAGGCCGGGACCGGTCCTCGTGGATATTACGAAGGATGTTACGGCCAATCAGTGCGAATATACGGAAATGCCGGCGGCGGAAGAAATTGTGAAAGAAAGGGATAACGAAGCCGATATCGAAAAAGCGGTCGCATTGGTGAAAGAAGCGAAAAAGCCTTTTATCTATGTGGGCGGCGGCGCGGTCATTTCGGGCGCCTGTGAGGAAGTCCGGGAGTTTGCGGCAAAAGCGGGCGCGCCCGTCTGCGACACGCTGATGGGAAAAGGCGTTTTCGACGGACACGACGCGCTCTATACCGGCATGATCGGGATGCACGGAACCAAAACGTCGAATTTCGGTGTCAGCGAATGCGACCTTCTGATCGCGCTCGGCGCAAGGTTCTCCGATCGGGTCGTAGGGAACCCGAAGAAATTTGCGGAACATGCCAGGGTGCTGCATATCGATATCGATGCGGCTGAAATCGACAAAAATATCCGTACGGATGTTTCCATCGTAGGCGATTTAAAGGAAGCGCTCGGCAGGATCAATGCCAGACTGGAAAAACAGGAACACGAAGAATGGATTCGGCATATCATGGAGTTAAAGGAAAAATATCCGTTGAACTATGATTCCAGCGTTTTATCCTGCCCGTATATCATAGAAGAACTGGACCGTATTACCGGCGGACAGGCAATCATCACGACCGATGTTGGACAGCATCAGATGTGGGCGGCACAGTATTACAAATATTCCAGGCCGCGTACCTTCCTTTCCTCCGGCGGACTCGGCACGATGGGATACGGGCTCGGCGCATGTATCGGCGCGAAGGTCGGAAATCCGGAGAAGATCTGTGTCAATATTGCGGGAGACGGCTGTTTCAGAATGAATATGAACGAACTCGCAACGGCGAGCAGGTATAACATTCCGATCATTCAGATCGTCATCAACAATCATGTATTAGGCATGGTAAGGCAGTGGCAG
This sequence comes from Bacteroides fragilis, assembly GCA_023664485.1. Taxonomy (GTDB): domain Bacteria; phylum Bacillota; class Clostridia; order Lachnospirales; family Lachnospiraceae; genus UBA3282. Next base: position 22,229 of record JAMPFK010000019.1, read on the forward strand.
ACCCTGTTTTACGAAAAGCGCTATTCGCAGACCGTCCTGCAGGATAAAGTCGATTTCTGCAAAGTGGCGGAGGGGCTCGGCTGTGAGGCGATACGCGTAACGAAGAAGGAAGAAGTAGCGCCTGCCATTGAAAAAGCGCTTGCATTAAAGGCGCCCGTTCTGCTTGACTGCATCATCCCGGAGGACGATAAGGTATTCCCGATGGTACCGGCGGGAGCGCCGATCAGCGATGCTTTTGACGCACAGGATCTGACAGGGGAATAAAGAGTTCCCGATGAAGGAAGTTTTATGAAAAAACGCTTTTTTAAAAAAATCTTTTTGTTATTCTGCATTATTGTTCTGCAGTTTGCCATAGCGTATGTCGGTCTGGCTTTTTATTACCGGAATGCGTTCGAGTATGGAACGTGGATCAACAATATTTACTGTACCGGGAAGAATATCGAGGAAGTGAATCAGGAACTTACCAGGCAGTTCGAGTACGATGGAATCACGATTTATGATAAGGAACAGAACGCTTATCGGATATCGGCGGACGATATCGCTTACCGGTGCGATTTTACGGAATCTCTGAAAACATACCTTGGCGGGCAGAATGCGTGGCTGTGGGTGGACTGCCTTTGGCGGGTAAGAAAAGAGGAGATCCGGCCGGCCGTATTTTATGACGGAGATGTTTTTGACAGATGCTTTGCATCGATGCCCTTTTTGACAGAAGAAGCGGATGAGGATAAAAGGCCCGAAATCGTCCGGACAGAGCAGGGGTATGAGCTGCTGAACGGACGATGCGAGGTGCTGGATGCAAAAAAGGCGAAGAGGGTGGTGGCCGATGCGCTCGCGGGCAGTAAGACTGCCGTTTCCCTGCTGGATACAGGATGCTATTACGATATGGAGCTGACGCCGGCAATGCGGGATACGCTGCATCAGTGGGAACTGGTGAAGGATTTTCAGGACTGCCGCATCGTTTACCAGCTGGGAGAAGATCTGATACCGGTGGATGCCTCTGTCGTATGCGACTGGATTTTATTGAATGAGGACGGAAGCTTTGCGCTGGATGATGCCGGCGCGCTGCGGATGAAGGAAGATGCCATAACGGAATTCGTCGCGGGACTGGCAAAGCAGTACGATACGGTGGGGATCACCCGGCAGTTCCAGACGACGAACAGAGGGCTGATTACGATCGAAGGCGGCATTTATGGGAACAGGATCGACCAGGAGGCGGAGAGTGCCTATCTGAGAGAGGCTTTTTTCGGCAAAAAAGAGGAAGTACATACGCCCGTCTATCTGCAGACGGCGAGGAGACAGGGAAAAGACGACATCGGCGATACTTATGTGGAAATCGATATGAGCGAACAGATGATGTACTATTACCTGGACGGGGAACTGCAGATCGAAACCCCTGTCGTTACCGGCAATACTTCAAGGCGCATGGGAACGCCTGCCGGCGTCAATTATGTATACCTGAAACAACAGGACCGCATCCTGCGCGGGGAAGGATACGCTTCCCATGTTAATTTCTGGATGCCGGTCAAAGGAAACATCGGAATCCATGACGCTTCCTGGCGGAGCAAATACGGGGGGACCATTTACCAGACCAACGGATCCCACGGCTGCATCAACACCCCTTACAATGCGATGGCGCAGATGTACGAGATGGTAGAAGTCGGAACGCCGGTCGTGATGTATTATTAAGTTTTTTTATTATGGTAATTGACTAAAGCGCCCGATAAAGGTAAAATAGCATTTAGTTCATAAATTTTGCGATAACGGGAGGAGAAAAAGCGTGGCAAGAGTGTATAATTTTTCTGCAGGTCCGGCGGTTTTGCCTGAAGAGGTGTTAAAAGAAGCCGCAGAGGAAATGTTAGACTATAAAGGAACCGGCATGTCCGTTATGGAGATGAGCCATCGTTCCAGGGCTTATGATGCGATCATCAAAGAAGCGGAGGCGGATTTAAGAACGCTGTTGAAGATTCCGGATAATTACAGGATCCTGTTCTTACAGGGCGGCGCGAGCCTGATTTTCGCATCCGTGCCGATGAACCTGATGAAGAACCGCAAGGCCGGTTACATATTGACGGGACAATGGGCGAAGAAAGCATTTGCGGAAGCGAAGCTGTATGGAGAGGCGGTGGAGCTGGCATCCTCTGCGGATAAAACTTTTTCTTATATCCCGGACTGCTCCGATCTGCCCATCACAGACGACATGGATTATGTTTATATCTGTGAGAACAATACGATTTATGGCACCAAATATCATACGCTTCCGGATACGAAAGGGAAGATTCTCGTTTCGGATGTTTCTTCCTGTTTCCTGTCGGAGCCGATGGATGTAAACAAATACGGCATGGTCTATGCGGGCGTACAGAAAAATGTAGGTCCGGCCGGTACACAGATCGTTATCATCAGAGAAGATCTTCTGCGTGAAGATGTTCTGCCCGGAACTCCTACCATGATGAATTATAAGGTGCAGGCGGATAACGATTCCTTATATAATACGCCGCCGTGCTACGGCATTTATATCTGCGGCAAGGTGTTCAAATGGCTGTTAAAGAACGGCGGTCTTGACGCAATGAAAGAGCTGAATGAGAAAAAAGCGAAGGTTCTGTATGATTTTCTGGATGAGAGCAGCCTGTTTAAAGGAACGGTCAGAAAAGAGGATCGTTCGCTCATGAATGTGCCTTTTGTGACGGGAGATAAGGAAACGGATGCGAAATTCATCAAGGCGGCGGAAGAGGCCGGTTTCGTCAATCTGAAAGGCCATCGGAGCGTTGGCGGTATGCGCGCGAGCATTTATAACGCGATGCCGATAGAGGGCGTGGAAAAGCTCGTCGCATTTATGAAGGGATTCGAGAAGGAAAATCGATAGGGCGCGGCCTGTTCAGAAGAAAAGAGACAAGGAGAAAGATTGCGAAGATGTTCAAATATTTATGTTTAAATCCCATTTCCAAAGTGGGAACCGGGAAGTTCAGCAAGGACTATGCGCAGACGGAAAATATCGAAGAAGCTGACGGCATTTTGGTCAGAAGCGCGGCGATGCACGATATGGATCTGCCGGAAAATCTTCTGGCTGTTGCAAGGGCGGGCGCAGGCGTCAACAATATTCCGCTCGATAAATGCGCGGAGAAGGGAATCGTCGTATTCAATACGCCCGGCGCCAATGCGAACGGCGTCAAGGAGCTCGTTATCGCAGGTATGCTTCTCGCTTCCAGAGACGTTATCGGCGGTATCGAATGGGTCGTCGCCAATCAGGATAAGGAGGATATTGCCAGGGCAGCGGAGAAAGCCAAGAAGAATTTCGCAGGCACGGAGGTACGGGATAAAAAGCTGGGGATCATCGGGCTTGGCGCTATCGGCGTCAAGGTAGCAAATGTGGCGAAATATCTCGGCATGGAAGTATATGGCTATGACCCTTATGTTTCCGTAGACGCGGCATGGAATCTGAACCGCGACGTAAAGCATGCCTTAAATGTAGATGAAATTTATGAAAACTGCGATATCGTTACGATCCATGTGCCGTTAATGGATGCGACGAAGGGCATGATCGATAAAGAAGCTATCGCAAAAATGAAAGACGGCGTGATTCTGCTGAATTTTGCAAGAGATCTTCTTGTGGATGAGAAAGCGGTTCTCGACGGAATCAACGCGGGAAAAATCCGCAAGTATGTATCCGATTTTCCGAATCCGGTAACGGCGGGAAAGGAAGGCTGTATCGTTATTCCGCATCTTGGCGCATCGACGGAGGAATCGGAAGACAACTGCGCGAAAATGGCAGTCGAAGAACTGATGGATTATCTGGAGAACGGTAATATCATCAACAGCGTCAACTATCCGAAATGCGATATGGGCATCTGTACGCAGGCGGGACGCGTGGCCATTTTCCACAAAAACATTGCGAATATGATCACCAAATTTACCGCTTGTTTCGGCGATAATAACATCAATATTTCCGATATGACCAATAAGTCAAAAGGGGAAGTGGCGTATACGATGCTGGACATTGAAGCGCCGGCTACCGAAGAGATGATTCGGAAGCTGTCCTCTATTCCGGGCGTCTTCCGTGTGAGAGTCATTAAATGACCATAGACGGGGCAGGAAAGCGTTGGGAAACGTTCGAAAATATAAAGAACAGGAGAAGCTCCCATGCCGGCGGCATGGGAGCTTCTGCGTTTGTAAGGTTCTGTTAGAAAATATTGTTGTCCTTCAATTCCGCCTGGAACTGTTCCTCCGCCTTGACGGCAACTTCGCTTGCCAGATCCATATAAAGAATAAAGACATCTTCAACGGACATCCCCTTTTCTTTCGCGATTTCTTCCATGACGGGCTTTAAGGTTTCCAGCTGGAAGGAAACGGGCGTTTTCTGCGGATCGATGTCCGCCAGCGTCTTTTCGGCATAGGCATTGATTTTATGAAGAATTTCGGTATGTTCAGGAGTCATGATTTTCATCCCTTTCTTATATATAGTAGCACAACCTGGCTGTCTGTAAGGCGAACCACAATTCGCCAGGCGCCGGAAGATCGCCAGGCGACGAAAGTTCGCCTTATGATAATACAGCCAGTATATATTTTAGCATTGAAAGCTTGTGCTGTACAGGCATTTTTGATAAAATAAACTGAACAATACAAAACAGGAAAAGGAACGGGTGAGAGAATGGCTGACATTATTCCATTTAAGGCTCTGCGTCCAAGAGAAGATCTGGTCGGGAAGATTGCGGCGCTGCCATATGATGTGTATAGCAGGAAAGAAGCGCGGGAGAAGGTGGCGGGGGATACGCTTTCCTTTCTGCGCATTGACAGGCCGGAGACACAGTTCCCGGAGGATTATGATATGTACGCGCCGGAGGTTTATGAGAAAGCGCGGGAAATGCTTCAGGAGATGACAGCGCGCGGAGAATTTGTGGCGGAAGAGGCGCCGGCCTATTATGTCTACGAGCTTATTATGAATGGCAGATCCCAGACGGGGATCGGCGCCTGCGCTTCCGTGGACGATTATGAGAATGAAATCATCAGGAAACATGAGAATACGAGGGCGGAGAAAGAAGCGGACAGGATTCGCCATGTGGATATCTGCAATGCGCAGACCGGGCCGATTTTCTTAGCTTACAGAAGAAGACCGGAGATACAGGCAGAGGTGGAGAAAGCCATGAAAAAGCCGCCGCTGTATGATTTTACGGCGGAGGACGGGATTAGGCATCGGGTGTGGCGGATTGACGATGAACAGTCCATTGAAGCGGTTCGGGAAGGTTTTGCCAGGGTGGATGCGGTTTACATAGCGGACGGGCATCACAGATGCGCTTCCGCCGTCCGGGTTTCACAGAAGCGCAGGGCGGAAAATCCGGGATATACGGGACAGGAGGATTTTAATTATTTCCTGTCGGTTATTTTTCCCGATGACCAGCTTTTTATTATGGATTATAACAGGGTCGTTAAATCGTTGAACGGATATACGGAGGAAGCATTTCTCGCAAGGGTGTGTGAGATCTTTGAAACGGCGGAAGTTGGAGATATGCCGTACCATCCCGCGAAAAAAGGCGAGATGGGAATGTATCTTGGGGATACCTGGTATAAGCTTGCGGTGAGGCCGGAAATGCTGTCAGGGGATCCGGTGAGGGATCTGGACGTGGCGCTTCTGCAGAATTTTCTGTTACAGCCGGTGCTCGGAATCCTTGACCCTAAGAGCGACGGCAGAATCGATTTTGTCGGCGGGATCCGGGGACTGGAAGAGCTGGAAAGAAGAGTGCGGACGGACTGTAAGGCGGCTTTCGCCATGTATCCGACCGATATTCATGAACTGTTCGCGGTTTCCGATGCGGGAAAGCTGATGCCGCCGAAATCAACATGGTTCGAGCCAAAGCTGCGGAGCGGCATTCTGATTCATTCTCTCGGAAATGAGTGAAAAACCGGAGATTTCTAATCTGCGATAAGAAAGGAGCATTCTATCGATGAATAAAAAACTTTATAAATTAATGAACTGGGCTGAAATTGAGGGAATTATCTATTCGGAGTCGGATAATCCGCATGAAATACTGGGAGCGCATGTATCGGGCGGCAATGTTGTAATTCAGGCATTTCTCCCGGAGGCAAAAAAGGTGCGCGTCCAGCCGGAAACGGGCGATAAGAGTTATCAGATGGAGTGCGTTGACGAGTCTGGGTATTTTGCGGCCATGATTCCCGGTAAGATGCTTTTTTCCTATGAATATATTGCGGAATATGAGGATGGTTCTTTAAAGAAGATAAAGGATGCCTATCGTTTTAAACCGCAGATTACCAAAGAGGATACGGAGAAATTCAACGCAGGCATTCACTATACGATTTATGAAAAGCTGGGCGCGCATCCGATGAAGCTTGACGGCGTCGAAGGCGTTTATTTTGCGGTCTGGGCGCCGAATGCGGTACGCGTCAGCACGGTGGGGGATTTTAACGGCTGGGACGGCCGGGTCCATCAGATGAGGCGGTTATGGGACTCCGGTATTTTTGAGATTTTCATTCCGGGTGTGAAAGAAGGGGACTGTTATAAATTTGAATTGAAAGTAAAAGGCGGCATGACTTATTTGAAGGCGGATCCTTATGCTTTCGGCCAGCAGCTCAGGCCCGATACGGCATCCGTTGTCAGGGAGATCGACGGTTTTGAGTGGGAAGATGCCAGATGGATGAAGGAACGCTCCGAAGCGCAGAATGTGAACGCGCCGGTCAGCATATATGAATTATACCTCGGTTCTTTTGCAAAGCCGGAGGATGAACGTCCTTATCTGAATTATCGGGAGCTTGCGCCGAAGATTATCGATTATGTGAAAAAAATGCACTATACTCATATAGAACTGATGCCGGTGATGGAGCATCCTTTTGACGGCTCCTGGGGCTATCAGGTTATCGGTTATTATGCGCCGACGGCCCGATACGGTACGGCGGAAGATTTCATGTATTTTATGAATGAAATGCATAAGGCCGGTATTGGCGTTATTTTAGACTGGGTGCCGGCGCATTTTCCGAGGGATACCCAGGGGCTGTCCAATTTTGACGGCACATGCCTCTATGAACATGCGGATCCCCGTCAGGGAAGCCATCCGCACTGGGGGACGCTCATCTATAACTATGGCAGGCCGGAGGTAAAGAACTATTTGATCGCCAATGCGCTGTACTGGCTCGAACAGTATCATGCGGATGGCATCCGTATGGATGCGGTGGCATCTATGCTTTATCTGGATTATGGCAAGAACAGCGGTGAATGGGTGGCCAATATGTACGGCGGAAATGAAAATCTGGAAGCGGTGGAATTTTTAAAACATCTGAATTCCGTTGTGAAAAAGAGGGATGAAGGCGTGCTGATGATCGCGGAAGAATCGACCGCGTGGCCTAAGGTCACGGGGGATGTGGAAGAGGACGGCCTGGGCTTTGACTTGAAGTGGAATATGGGCTTTATGAACGATTATCTGAGCTATATTAAGAACGATCCCTATTTCCGTTCCGGCAGTCATAACAATCTGACTTTCAGCATGATCTATGCGTACAGTGAGAAATTTGTGCTCGTCTTTTCTCATGACGAGGTCGTTCATGGAAAGGCCACCATGCTTGGAAAGATGCCGGGAGAGCGGAAAGAGCAGTTCGCGAACCTGCGTCTGACTTATGCTTATCTGATGACCCATCCCGGAAAGAAGCTGCTTTTCATGGGGCAGGACATCGGCGAATATGACGAGTGGAACGAAGAGCGTGCGGTGGAATGGGAACTGCTGGAGAACGACGATCATAAAAAGCTGAATAAGCTGGTAGCGGATTTGAATAAAATGTATACGACGCTGCCCGCTATGTACCAGAAGGACGATTCCTGGGAAGGGTTCGAGTGGATCAACTGCATTACGCCGCAGGCATGTATGCTCTCCTATCTGCGCAAAGCGGAGAAAGAGGAAGATACGCTGGTCGTTATCGCTAATTTTGCCAATGCAAAGCAGGAATTTACGGTCGGCGTTCCATATGAAGGAAAATATAAGGAAATTTTGAATACGGATTCCAGGACCTATGGCGGAAGCGGCTGTGTCAACAAGAAAGAGCTGGAGACGTCGGAGCGGGAATGGGACGGAAAGCCCTATGCCATCGAGATGGTCAGCGCCCCCCTTTCCATCAGCATTTTCTCTTATACGCCTTATACGCCGGAGGAAAAAGCGGAAATAGAAAAAGCGAAAGCCGAGGCGCTCCGCAGGGCGAGGGAAGAAAAGGAAAGACAGGAAGCTGAGGAAGAGGCCAGAATTACCGCGCTGGAGGCGGAAGCGGCGAAGGAGGCAGCGAAGAAAGCCTCGAAGGAAGCGAAGGAAAAAGCAAAGGCGGCCAATGAAGCGGCGGAGCGGCTGAAAAAGATACTCGTGAAGCAGAATATCGTGAAAGAACAAGAGGATTGAGATGATAGAAATTGAAACGATTGCAGGGGAAACAGTGGATGTGGGGCTGATGCAGTCCTTTTTGCAGGAACTGCCGGAGAAGGCGCTGCGGTTCGGCCTCCGGGTCCTGTTCGCTCTGCTCGTTTTTGTCATCGGCGTGCAGCTTATCAGGCTGGTCTGCCGGGTCTTGAAAAAATCTCTGCAGCGCGGCAATGCGGATGTGGGCGTCATACAGTTTCTCGGTTCCTTTGTCAAGATCGCGCTTTATGTCATCCTGGTCTTTTTCATCGCTTCCGGTTTCGGATTGGATGCGGCAAGCGTCGTAGCCCTGCTCGGCTCCGCCGGCGTGGCTATCGGCCTTGCCATACAGGGAAGCCTCTCCAATTTTGCAGGAGGGGTGCTGATTCTGCTGTTAAAACCTTTTAAGGTAGGGGACTATATCGTCGCGGGGAACGGAAATGAAGGAACGGTCGTCGAAATTCAGATTTTTTATACGAAGCTTGCGACCGTGGATAACAGGCTGGTAGTGATTCCGAACGGCGATCTGTCCAATTCCAGCATGGTCAATGCCAGCGCCATGCCGACCCGCCGGATCGATATCTCCGTCGGCATTTCCTACGAGGCGGATATCCGGGCGGCGAGAGAAGCTTTAATGAAACTGCTGGAGCAGGATGATAAAATATTGCAGGATATGGACAGGCGGATTTTTGTCGATTCGCTGGGCGACAGTGCGGTCGTGCTCGGCGTACGCTGTCATGTGGCGTCGGCGGACTTCTGGGAAACCAAATGGAGACTGACGGAGAATATCAAGTATGCGCTGGATGAAGCGGGAATTCCCATCCCATACAACCAGCTGGATGTACATTTGAAGGAGGATTCATAAAGCCTTTTGGACGGAATTTTTTCTGTGCAGAAATTTTGTACAAAATTTTTATAGAAAAAGAAAATTCCTTCTTGCCAAAAGAGAAATTACCCGTTATAATAGTCTTTGTGTTTAGGCATAAGCTGGAATAGCGCAGTCGGTAGCGCAACTGATTCGTAATCAGTAGGTCGAGGGTTCGAGTCCCTTTTCCAGCTTTCTTTTTATGCCCGGAGACAGCCGCGGAACCTCAAAAAGAAAGGAAACTTCATGAAATTTATTTCTTTATCCAAATCGCAGGAAATCATGGAAAAAAATATTTTAATGGAGGAGTTCAAAGCCGCCGTCCGGGCCGGCGAGGGAAGAATGGGACAGAAGCATTTATTCTACCGCTATTTTATCAATGCCCGCTATATATCCTATCAGAAGATACAAAAAGCCTATCTGCGGGTGGAGAGCGGCGAATCGGGAGAATTTCTGCTCAAAGAATTTTATCTGATTCTGAAACTGCAGGATGGAACGGAAGGAAAGCTGCGGTTCGAGCGGGAGGAGAATGCGAAAAGAATCCTCACCCATCTGGAAGAACAGTATCCCCATATAGAAATTGGTTATAAAAAGAAAAATAAACAACACAATACCTTGACATAAAAATCAGGCATGGTACAATATATAGTGCGTGTAGCAAATGGGCAAAAAGAAATGATTGAGGATCAGGTATGAAGATTATTAAGAGAAGCGGCGCGGAAGTAGTTTTTGATCTGGAAAAGATCATCAATGCCATCAGAAAGGCAAACGATACCGTTAAGGAAGAGGACAAGCTGACGGAAGAGGAAATCGGCGCGATCGCAGAGGTAGTCGCGGATCACTGTGAGGAAATGAGACATTCTCCCAATGTCGAGGAAATTCAGGATATGGTGGAGAATCAGCTGATGAAGCATAACGCTTATACGATGGCGAGAAATTATATTACCTACCGGTATAAGCATGCCCTTGTGCGGAAATCCAATTCGACAGACGAACAGATCCTGACGCTTTTAGAGTGCAATAATGAAGAGGTAAAGCAGGAAAATTCCAATAAAAATCCGACGGTGAACAGCGTACAGCGCGATTATATGGCGGGTGAGGTCAGCAAGGATATCACGAAGCGTTTCCTGCTGCCGGAAGAAATCGTCGAGGCGCATGAGCAGGGCATCATCCATTTTCATGACGCGGACTATTTTGCACAGCATATGCACAACTGCTGTCTCGTGAATCTGGAAGATATGCTGCAGAACGGAACCGTTATCAGCGAAACGATGATCGATACGCCGAAGAGCTTTTCTACGGCGTGTAATGTCGCCACACAGTGCATTGCGCAGATAGCGAGTTCACAATATGGCGGCCAGAGCATTTCGCTGGCGCATCTGGCGCCTTTTGTGCAGATAAGCCGTCTGAAACTCCGCAGAGAAGTCCGGGAAGAAATGGGGAAAATGGGCATTTTTTTGACGGAGGAACAGATAAACAGGATCGCGGAGATGCGTGTCCGGGAAGAAATCAACCGTGGCGTGCAGATGATCCAGTACCAGGTCATTACGCTGATGACAACCAACGGCCAGGCGCCTTTTGTCACGGTTTTCATGTATCTCGATGAGGTGCCGGAAGGACAGACGAGGGACGACCTCGCGCTTGTCATTGAAGAAATGCTGAATCAGCGGATCCGCGGCGTAAAAAATGAAAAGGGCGTTTATATTACGCCGGCTTTTCCGAAGCTGATCTATGTATTGGAAGAGGATAATATTTCCGAAGGGAGCAAATACTGGCATCTGACGAAGCTGGCGGCAAAATGCACGGCCAAACGGATGGTGCCCGATTATATTTCCGAAAAGATCATGAAAAAGCTGAAGGACGGCAATTGCTATACCTGTATGGGATGTCGTTCGTTTCTGACCGTTTATCATGATGAGGATGGCAGGCCCAAGTTCTACGGCCGGTTCAATCAGGGCGTGGTAACGCTGAATCTCGTGGACGCTGCCTGCACTTCCGGAAAAGATATGGACAAATTCTGGGAAATACTGGATGAACGGCTGGAACTGTGCAGAAAGGCCCTTATGTGCCGGCACGAGCGGCTAAAAGGAACACCCTCTGATGTCGCGCCGATTCTCTGGCAGTATGGCGCTCTCGCAAGGCTGAAAAAGGGAGAACCTATCGATAAGCTGCTTTACGGCGGCTATTCCACGATATCCCTCGGCTATGCCGGCCTGTGCGAATGTACGAGATACATGACCGGAAAATCCCATACGGATCCGGCGGCAACGCCATTTGCGCTGGAGGTTATGCGGCGGCTGAACGATGCCTGCAGAAAGTGGAAAGAGGAGACGGATATTGATTTCAGCCTCTATGGAACGCCGTTGGAATCTACCACCTACAAATTCGCGAAATGTTTGCAGAAACGGTTCGGCACGATTCCGGGCGTCACGGACAGGAATTATATTACGAACAGCTACCATGTTCATGTGAGCGAGGAAATCAATGCTTTTGAGAAACTCACCTTTGAAGCACAGTTCCAGGAACTCTCGCCGGGCGGCGCGATCAGCTATGTGGAAGTACCCAATATGGAGAACAATCTGGATGCGGTGCTGGCGGTCATGAAGCATATTTATGACCATATCATGTATGCGGAGCTGAATACCAAGAGTGATTACTGCCAGGCCTGCGATTACCACGGTGAGATTAAAATCGTGACGGATACGGATGGAAAGCTCGTCTGGGAGTGTCCGAACTGCGGGAACAGGGATCAGGACAAAATGAACGTTGCGAGACGTACCTGCGGCTATATCGGCACACAGTTCTGGAATCAGGGCAGAACACAGGAAATCAGGGAGCGGGTGCTGCACCTCTGACAGGGAATGAAGCTGAGGGGAAATTATGTATTACTCTGAAATAAAGGAATGCGATATCGCCAACGGGCCGGGGGTGCGGGCGACGCTTTTTGTCAGCGGCTGCACCCATCATTGTCAAGGCTGTTTTAATGAAATGACATGGGATTTTCAGTATGGCCGGGAGTTTACGGAGAAAGATATCGGTAAAATCCTGAGGCTGCTCGAACCGCCCTATATCGCGGGGCTGACCCTGCTCGGCGGGGAACCGATGGAGTACCGGAATCAACAGGGACTTCTGCCTCTGCTCCGTAAAGTCAAAGAGGTCTGTCCGGATAAGACGATCTGGTGTTATACCGGTTATCTGTATGAGAAAGATTTATTGAATGATTTCTGCGGTAAATGGGAGGAGACAGAAGAGATGCTCTCTTATCTGGATGTTATCGTGGACGGGGAATTTGTTGAGGAATTGAAAGATATCAGTCTTCGTTTCCGGGGATCCTCCAATCAGCGGATCATCGATGTGAAGAAGTCGCGGGAAACGGGGGGAATTGTGCTTTGGGAAGATTAAGGAATGGGCTTTCGCAGGGAGAAATAAGTGCGAAAGCCCGTCGTTATGTTATTTTTTCTTCTTATAATAATGTTCCAGACTCTGGATCAGTTTATAAAAGATCATCGCAATAGCGCATAAAATGATAATGGATGTAATGACCATGTTGAGCTGGAAGACCTGCGAACCATAAATAATCAGATATCCCAGCCCGCGCCTTGCCGCCAGAAATTCGCCGATGATGACTCCCACAAGGCACAGGCCGATATTGACCTTCATATTGCTTAAAATCAGAGGAACGGAGCTTGGGAGGATCACCTTGAAAAGGGCGTCTTTTCTCGTGCCGCCGAGCGTTAAAATCAGTTTGAGGAGTTCTTTGTCAACCTGGCAGAAGCCGGTATAGAGGCTGATGACGGAACCGAAAACGGCAACGGAAATGCCGGCGGCGATAATCGTTTTAGAGCCTGTGCCGAGCCAGACGATGAGCAGGGGGGCGAGGGCCGATTTGGGAAGCGAATTCAGTACGACCAGATAGGGTTCCAGAACTTCAGACAGGCTGTTTTGATACCAGAGAAGCATCGCGGTGAAAAGGCCGGATATAGTAACGAGCAGAAAGCTGACGACTGTTTCCAGTAAGGTAATACCGGTATGCCTGAAAAAAGAAGAATCCAGAATCATTTGATACAGATATTTGACGACTGCCGTCGGCGAGCTGAAAAAGAAGATATCGATGTATCCCGCCCGTGTTGCGTATTCCCAGAGAAGCAGGAAAAGCAGAAGGATCAGAAGGCGGAAAAAGGCGATTCTGTGATGATGTTTTCTGTGGGCCAGGATAAAGGCTTCCTGATTCGTCAAGTCAGTCGTTTGTTTTTTGTTCTGAGAGATCATCTGACAGCTCCTTCCATAAAAGATTGAAATAAGTCTGATAGACATCCGTATTGCGTATGGAGAGCGGAGAAGTGCGCTCGATATCGTAATGAATCGGAAGCTCGTATCTGGCTGTGGCCGGCCGTTTGGAAAGCACGATAACGCGGTCGGCAAGAGTAATGGCTTCCGACAGGTCATGTGTGATCAAAATTGCGGTCTTTCCGGTCTTTCTGATAATATTGCAGATATCCGCGGATACGGTCATCCGGGTCTGAAAGTCCAGGGCGCTGAACGGTTCATCTAATAACAAAAGGTCGGGCTTTATGGCCATTGTACGGATCAGTGCGGCGCGCTGGCGCATGCCGCCGGACAGTTCTGAGGGTTTTTTATCCTTGAAGGCATATAGCCCATAATCATGCAAAAGCTGGACAACAAAATCGATGTTTTCTTTTGTCATATTTTTATTTAATTCCAACCCAAGAAGCACGTTCTGATAAATTGTCCGCCATTCGAACAGATGGTCATGCTGGAGCATATAGCCGATAGTGGAGGCGGAGCCATAAGTAAGGCTGCCGCTTTCGGGCTCTAACAGACCTGCGATGATGGACAGGAGGGTGGATTTGCCACATCCACTCGGCCCGACAACCGCCAGAAACTCCCCTTCCGCTACCTGAAAACTGATTTTAGACAAAGCAGGCGTTTCTCCTTTGAGATTATGATAAGAATAAGAAATATTTTCCAAAGATAAAATGGGCTGCATTCTGTTAAAATCTCCCTGTGTTTATAAATTATTTTATGAAAGAATGACGAAAGCGTGCGAAAATCAATTTTGATTGAAATATATGTCCTTTTATGGTATCATCAAATTCAGATTTAATAAAACGGCCATTTAAACTGGCGGATGAAAGAAGAATGGAGGTCGCTATGGCACAGCTATGGGGTGGACGTTTCACGGGGGAAACCGATAAACTTGTATATCATTTTAACGCTTCCATCGGTTTTGATAAAAAATTCTATAAACAGGATATCGAGGGAAGCATCGCTCATGTCGTCATGCTGGAAAAGCAGGGGATTTTGACGAAGGAAGAGAAGGACGCGATCGTAAAAGGGCTGAGCGGGATCCGGCAGGATGTGGAAAACGGAACGTTACAGATTACGGAAGAATACGAGGACATCCACAGTTTTGTGGAAGCGAACCTGATTGAGCGCATCGGAGAGGCCGGCAAAAAACTGCATACCGGAAGAAGCCGCAACGACCAGGTCGCATTGGATATGAAATTGTATACAAGGACGGAAGTCCTCATGGTGGATGAGCTGTTGAAGGAGCTGCTTGGAACGCTGCTCCGGCTTATGGAAGAAAATGTGGAAACTTATATGCCCGGCTTTACGCATATGCAGAAGGCGCAGCCGATTACGCTGGCGCACCATATCGGGGCCTATTTTGAAATGTTCAGAAGGGACAGGCAGCGATTGAAGGATATCTACGGCAGGATGAACTACTGCCCGCTCGGCGCCGGGGCTCTTGCGGGAACGACCTATCCGCTCGACCGGTATTATACGGCGTCGCTACTCGGTTTTGAGGCGCCCACCTTGAACAGCATGGATTCGGTTTCCGACAGGGACTATGTGATCGAGTTCCTTTCGGCGCTTTCCACGATCATGATGCACCTGAGCAGATTTTGCGAGGAGATCATAATCTGGAACAGCAACGAATATCGGTTCGTGGAAATCGACGATGCCTATGCCACCGGAAGCAGCATTATGCCGCAGAAAAAGAACCCGGATATTGCGGAGCTGATCCGCGGAAAGACAGGCCGGGTATACGGAGCGTTAATTTCCATCCTAACGACGATGAAGGGACTCCCTCTCGCCTATAATAAAGATATGCAGGAGGATAAGGAGCTGACTTTTGACGCAATCGATACGGTAAAAGGGTGTCTTGCCCTGTTTGAGGGCATGGTGCGGACGATGAAATTCAACCCGCCCGTCATGGAGAAAAGCGCGATGATGGGCTTTACCAATGCGACGGATGCGGCGGATTATCTCGTTGGCAAAGGAGTAGCGTTCCGGGATGCCCACAGTATTATCGGAAAGCTTGTCCTGTACTGCATCGATAAGCGCTGCGGTATCGACGATCTGACGATTGAGGAATTGCAAAGTATCAGTCCGGCCTTTGAAGAGGATGTTTATGAAAAGATCAGCTTAAAGACCTGTGTGGAGAAAAGGCTGACGCTCGGCGCGCCCGGACCGGAAATGATGCGTAAGGTGATTGGGCAGGAAAAAGAATATCTGGCAGGAGACTGGTATCATGAAATGCCGCAGATCTGCAGAACAAAATAGAGGAGAGGAGTATGATTACAAAAATGAAAAAATTAAAAGCAGGTATTTTGGGCGGAACAGGTATGGTGGGACAGCGTTTTATCGCGCTGTTAGAGAATCATCCGTGGTTCGAGGTAACGACGATCGCCGCGAGCCCGCGTTCGGCCGGCAAGACGTATGAAGAAGCGGTGGGCGGCAGATGGAAAATGACGACGCCGATGCCGGAGGCCGTGAAAAAGCTTGTCGTATTAAATGTCAATGAAGTGGAAAAGGTCGCTTCAGAAGTGGATTTCGTCTTTTCCGCGGTCGATATGACGAAGGAGGAGATCAGAGAGATCGAGGAAGCCTATGCGAAAACGGAGACGCCTGTTGTGTCCAATAACAGCGCTCACAGATGGACACCCGACGTGCCGATGGTCATACCGGAAATCAACCCGGAACATTTTGAAGTCATCGAGTCCCAGAGAAAGAGGCTCGGTACAAAGAAGGGTTTCATCGCGGTAAAACCGAACTGTTCCATTCAGAGCTATGCGCCCGTTCTGACAGCGTGGAAGGAATTTGAACCCTATGAGGTAGTCGCGACGACCTATCAGGCGATTTCCGGGGCGGGTAAGACCTTTCAGGACTGGCCGGAGATGGTGGAAAATGTCATTCCGTATATCGGCGGGGAAGAGGAGAAGAGCGAGAAAGAGCCCCTTAGGATCTGGGGAAAAACGGAGGACGGAAAGATCATTCCGGCTGCAGAGCCTGTCATCACCTGTCAGTGCATCCGCGTGCCCGTTCTGAACGGACATACGGCGGCCGTTTTCGTAAAATTCAGAAAGAATCCGACAAAGGAGCAGCTGATCGAAAAACTGACGGCTTACAGAGGGCTTCCGCAGGAGCTGGAACTTCCGAGCGCGCCGAAACAGTTCCTCCGGTATATGGAAGAGGATAACAGGCCGCAGGTAAAACTTGACGTTGATTTTGAAAATGGCATGGGAATCAGCGTCGGCCGGCTTCGGGAAGACAGCGTATATGACTGGAAATTTATCGGACTTTCCCACAATACGGTGCGCGGCGCGGCGGGCGGTGCGATTTTGTGTGCGGAAACGCTGAAGGCGAAAGGATTTATAACGGAGAAGTAGAGGTTTTTTATGTTATCAGGCAGGATAGCGGAATTACAATATCTGGAGCAGTATTATGAAAAAGCGGGCAGCCAGATTCTTGTTGTGTATGGACAAAAACATATCGGAAAGACCACTCTTTTAAAAGAATTTTCAAAGGAGAAACAGAGTCATTATTATCTGGCAAAACCCTGTTCGGAGCGGGAACAGCAGTATCAATGGGGAATGCAGCTTAAGGCCTTTGGAATGGAGGCCGGGGAATTTCCGGATTTTCCGGATATTCTGAGCGCCATTTGTGCGGGAGGCGGTAAAAAACTCGTCATCATCGATGAGTTTCAGCATATCGCCAAAACGAGCGAACGCTTTATGAGCGGGCTCGTGCAGTTTTTGAACGGTCTGGAGGAAAAGAACGGCGTGATGGTCCTGTTGTGCAGTTCGGCTATCGCATGGGTCGAGAACAGCATGATCACCAAAATCGGAGACGCGGCATACGCGTTATCCGGCCTGCTGAAAATACGCGCCCTGTCCTTTAACGATATCGTGCACCGTTTTCCCGATTTCAGAATCGAGGAATGTGTGGAAGCATATGCTATTTTAGGCGGCTTTCCGGGGCTGTGGAACCAGTTCGACGACAGGCTGACGATACAGCAGAATATCTGCCGGCATATTTTGAACAGGGACAGTTATCTGTTTGAAGAATGGGAGCGCATCGCGGCGGAACAGCTGCGGGAAACGAGCGTCTACAATACGATTCTCGCGGCGATCGCTTCCGGGAAATACAAGCTGAACGATATCTATCTCCACACGGGGTTTTCGCGCGCCAAGATCAGCGTATACCTGAAAAACCTCATGGAATTGGAACTGGTGGAAAAGGTCTTTTCCTATGATATGGCCGATAAGGAAAACGCGCAGAAGGGGATTTACCGGATCGTACACCCCTATGTCAATTTCTATTTTACCTATATGTACCCTTATATGAGCGCATTGCAGACAGTCTCGGTGGGAGAATATTACAATCAGTATATTTATCCTGTTTTCAAAAAATATGTATCCGGCTGCTTTAAACAGGTATGCCGCGAACATCTTGAAAAGCTGAATAAACGGGGCAGACTGCCGATTCATTTTGAAAAAAGCGGCGAATGGGTCGGCAAGGACGGCATGATCGATGTCATCGCGCAGGACGCGGGGGGCAGGACCCTGATCGCGCTCTGCAACTGGGAAAAGCCGATGATGACTTATAATGATTACGAGTGGCTGCTGTCCTATGCGAAAAAAGTAAAGCTGGATGCGGACTATATTTATTTGTACACGGCCTCCGGTTTCGATGAAAGACTGGATCTGGAGGCAAAGGTAAAAAAGAATTTGAAACTGGTACAGATCACGGATATCTGAGAAATATCCGGCATGAGGAATGATGAAGAAAGATTTGTTTATTGCGGAAAAGCCCAGCGTCGCCAGGGAATTTGCAAAGGCTTTGAAATACCGGATGAGCGGCCGGGACGGTTATATGGAATCCGAAGAGGCGCTTGTAACGTGGTGCGTGGGACATCTTGTTACGATGAGTTATCCGGAAGCCTATGATGAAAAATATAAAAGATGGTCCCTCGATACGATTCCTTTTATTCCGGAAGAATTTAAATATGAGGTCATTGAAGGCGTGAAAAAGCAGTTCCAGATTGTCAGCGGTCTGTTGAACCGCGAGGATGTGGAGACGATTTATGTCTGCACCGATTCGGGAAGAGAAGGGGAATACATATACAGGCTGGTGGAACAGCAGGCGCATGTGACAGGAAAGGCCCGGAAAAGAGTCTGGATCGATTCCCAGACGGAGGAAGAGATCCTGCGCGGCATCCGGGAGGCAAAGGATTTGTCGGCTTACGATAATCTGAGCGATGCGGCTTATCTGCGCGCGAAAGAGGATTACCTGATGGGCATTAATTTTTCACGGGTGCTGACGTTAAAATACAGCTATCCCGTTAAATCTTATCTGAAAGCCGACAAGGCCGTCATATCGGTGGGACGGGTCATGACCTGCGTGCTCGGCATGGTGGTGAACCGCGAACGGGAAATCCGGGAATTTGTAAAGACACCCTTTTACCGCGTTCTGGCGGATATCGACATCCGGGGCAGAAAATGCGGCTGCGAGTGGAAAGCTGTGGAAGGCTCCCGCTATTTTGCGTCGCCCCTGCTTTATAAGGAAAACGGCTTCCGGGAAAAGAGGGCCGCGCAGGAGCTGATTTCATATCTGTCGAACGAACCCGTATCCGAACCGGCGCTCAGGAGTATGGAAAAGAAAAGAGAAACGAAAAATCCGCCGCTTTTATATAATCTCGCGGAATTGCAGAACGACTGTTCCAGGCTGTTCAAGATCAGTCCCGACGAGACGCTGCGGATCGCGCAGGAATTATATGAGAAAAAAATGACCACTTATCCGAGAACGGACGCGAGGGTGCTTTCCTCCGCAGTCGCAAAGGAAATTCATAAGAATATCGGCGGCCTGAAACAATATGGAATCGTCAGAGAACTGGCGGAAGAGGTGCTTGCGAAGGGCAGTTATAAAAATATCGCAAAGACCCGTTATGTCAATGACAGGCAGATTACCGACCATTATGCCATTATACCGACCGGACAGGGGCTTAACAGCCTGGGGAGCCTGGCGCCGGCCGCGGCGAAGGTCTATGAGTGTATCGTCAGAAGATTTTTAAGCATTTTTTATCCCGCGGCCGTTTATCAGAAAATCAGCCTGAAGGTGGAGATCAAAGGAGAACTCTTTTTTTCCAATTTCAAGGTGCTCGTGGAAAGCGGTTATTTCAAGGCGGCGCAATATTCCTTTACCGCCGGCAGGGCGGGCAGGGAGGCGGAGGCCGGGAAGGAACAGCAGGAGGAAGCCTGCGACGGGATTTTTATGGAAATTTTGAAGGGGCTGAAAAAGGGCGAAAAGCTGGCCCTGCGGGAATATACGATAAAGGAAGGCGAGACGACGCCGCCCAAACGTTATAATTCCGGTTCCATGATTCTGACAATGGAGAATGCCGGGCAGTTCATAGAGGACGAAGAGCTCCGCGCCCAGATCAGGGGAAGCGGCATCGGCACTTCCGCAACGAGGGCGGAAATCTTAAAAAAGCTCGTGCATATCCGCTATCTGGACTTGAATAAAAAAACGCAGATTATTACGCCGACGCTGCTCGGAGAGATGATTTATGAGGTCGTCTCTTCCTCCATTAAACCGCTTCTCGATCCGCGGCTTACGGCGAGCTGGGAGAAAGGCCTGAATCTGGTGGCGGACGGCTCGATTACGTCGGAGGAATACATGCGGAAACTGGACGATTTCGTGACAAGAAGGACAAATATCGTGAAGCAGATGAACAATCAGGCCGCCCTGCATGCGAGGTTTTGCTATGCTTCACAATTTTACCAAAAATCACAGGGAAATATTCCCATCAAAACTTTTTAAGAAGGAAAAGGAGAAAAAAGATGTCAATAGGGTTAAAAGATGTTATAATAAAAGAGCTTTATACGTTGGAGGAAACGATAGCGAAGGATATTTTTGAAGGCTTGACTTATCCGTGGGAGGTTTTGCCGAAGATCGGCGGGTTCATCGTGGAACTCGGCAATACGCTGCCGGAAGATAAGTTTGAGAAAAGGGACGGGAATATCTGGATAGCGAAATCCGCCAAAGTGTATCCTTCGGCCTGCATCAACGGCCCGGCTATTATCGATGAGGAAGCGGAAATCAGGCATTGCGCTTTTATCCGGGGCAACGCGATCGTCGGAAAGGGCGCGGTGGCAGGAAACTCGACGGAGCTGAAAAATGTGATTTTGTTCAATAAGGTGCAGGTTCCCCACTATAATTATGTGGGAGACAGTATCCTGGGCTATAAGGCGCATATGGGCGCCGGTTCCATTACATCCAATGTAAAAAGCGATAAAACGCTGGTAGTTGTGAGAGCGGGGGAAGAAAAATTCGAGACCGGACTGAAGAAATTCGGCGCAATGCTCGGCGATAATGTCGAGGTCGGCTGTAATTCCGTCCTGAATCCGGGTACGATCATCGGAAAAGAGACCAATATCTATCCTGTTTCCATGGTAAGAGGATTTATTCCTGCGCACAGCATCTACAAAAAGCGGGGGGAAGTAGCTGCCAAGAGGGATTAAAAAACAGTATTGGGGATAAAAAGTATGGCAATAGAAGAAATGAATGTTGAAAATTTTGGCTCAATGATAAACAATATCATTGCCGGCATCTGTTTTTTTGAGTATGAGAACAGGAAGTTGACGCCGATTTTTGTCAATGATGGTTTTTTCCGTATGCTTGGATATTCCAGAACGAACGGAATGCAGTATTTAAAGAACGTCAGAATGAGCATCATCCCGGAGGATCTGCCGATTTTTGAACAGGGAATCGCGGATGTGCTGAAAGATGACGGTTCTATCGAGGTGGAGTTCCGTACCGTAACGGCGAGCGGCGGTCTCCGCTGGCTTCAGGTGCGAGGCAATCTTTATGCGCGGGAAGGCGCCAAATACATTATCGTCTGTGTGATCCAGGATATCACGGAGAGGAAGAATGTGGAAGAAGAGCTGCACCAGCAGGCGGAGCGTCTGCATATTCTCCTGGAAGCCGAAGGGGAGAAGATCATCGACTATAATGCCAAGACGGATGTGCTGGTTATAAAAAATTCCGGCGAATACGCGTCCACCGGAGAGCTGATCGTAAACAGATATATGCAGCGGTTCGACGACCCGGATTTTTTCGGGTGGAATATCGACGACAATACGGTTTTCGGCGAGAATATCGATGACAACAGCATTTTCGGGGAGGATCTGGAGAACTACAGGACGATCTGGAACGGGCTTCTGCGTTCCCCCAAACACGATACCATCGAAGTCCGGACGAAGAAATTTGACGACGATTATACCTGGTATCAGATGAATTTGACTTCGCTTCTTGGCGCGGAAGGATATGTCACGAGGATCGTTGGGCGGCTGATTAACATTCATGAGAAAAAAATACAGGAATTAAGTCTGCAGCTGCGCGCACAGCGGGATGCGATGACCAATCTGAATGATAAGGACGCTTCCAGGAAGCTGATCGAAAATGCGCTTCGGGAAGAAAATACGAGTTCCGTTCTGAGTGCGCTGATGATCGTCGAACTGGATAATTTTCAGAAAGTGAGCGAGCTGTTAGGCCAGGCACAGTGCGGAAAGATCCTGGCGGAGACGGGCATGTGTCTTGATGAGATCGCCAAGGGCAGCGATGTTATCGGCAGAATCGATGAGGACAGGTTCATCATTTATTTCAGAAGTCTTGATAATTTTTCCGATACGGACAGGATTGCAGCCTATCTTGTCGAAAGGCTTCATTTCAGAATGCCTTATCAGCAGAAAGAAATTGAAGTATACAGCCGTGTCGGCATTGCAATCTTTCCTTATCATGGGATTACATACGAAGAGCTTTATGAAAAGGCGAACAGGGCCGTCATCAGGATGCGGACGAGGGGCGGAAGCGGATACCGTATTTACGATGCGGCTGTTACGACTGCTTACCATGCGCTCAGAAAGAATAAAAATATTGCCTATGACCCGGAGAAGGGGATGGAGCTTGGCTGGAATGCCGAAGATATAGTAATGAATATCCTTTTTGAAGGAAAGGTCATGGAGGCCGCGCTGCAGTCTGCCATCGAACTGATCACGGTCCACTACAAATTCCACAGGGGTTATATCTGTGGGAATGAAAGCGGCGGCCTGCCTTTGTCTGCGCAGGTGCAGTTTTCTGTCCA
This sequence comes from Bacteroides fragilis, assembly GCA_023664485.1. Classification (GTDB taxonomy): domain Bacteria; phylum Bacillota; class Clostridia; order Lachnospirales; family Lachnospiraceae; genus UBA3282. Next base: position 44,922 of record JAMPFK010000019.1, read on the forward strand.
CGGCTATGAGATAAAGGATGAAAAGAAGGAGCATTATGAGCTGCGGCGGGTCGTTTACGAAGTCTTATATGATTCCTTTAAAAACTGCAGCATCATTCACGAATACGATATGGCCGTAGAAGAGCTTCGGTATTATCTTCAATCAGAGGGCATCAAAAGCATGCTGTATTATCCGATTACCTCGAACGGCGTATTTCTGGGAGCTATCATTTTGGAAAATCATGAGGATGTGCAGCTGGAACTTGAGAACAGCGTAATGGAAGAGCTGCGATCCCTGTTCCGCATTTTAGAGGCGCATATTCTGCAGATAGGCCTGATGGACCGTCTGCATGATTTCGCTACGCAGATAGCGATGTTAGATAATCTGGACAGCTACGCGTATATCATCAATACGAATACTTACGAAATTAGTTTTGTCAATAAAAAAGTCCTGATGCAGACGCCGGATGTTAAGATCGGCGATATCTGCTATAAAGCGCTCCAGCATAAGGATGCGCCCTGCGAGGATTGTATTTTCCGGAGAATGAATAAACAGGATCCCCATGCGAGATGCACGGAGGAAATGTTTAATTATTCGCTGCGCTGCTGGTGCAGGAGCAGCGCGAGCTGGCTGGAGAACAGAGAAGAGAATACGCTCGGCCTGCTCAACGCCATAGATATCTCGGAATATTTTATTGGATAGAAAAGGTTTCAGGAAAAGGTTTCAGGAAACCTGCAAAAAAAGTTGACGAATTGACTTTTTTCGTGTATATTTTCATAGATGGCTATATACTTTTACGCGTTAAAGCGAAAAATTACTTGAGGAGGATGAAATTATGAAAAAGAAAGTATTATCATTGCTCGCAGCTGCGGTAATGACAGTCGGCCTGCTTGCGGGCTGCGGTTCTGAAGGAGGAAGCGCGCAGACGGGCGATGCAGGCGGAAATGCACAGACGAGCGACGCGGGCGGGGATGCTGCCGCTTCGGATTCCGGTAAGGTCTACCGGATCGGTATCTGCCAGCTGCTTGAACACGATGCGCTGGACGCCGCGACGAAAGGTTTTCAGGATGCGCTTGTTGAGAAGCTCGGAGAAGGAAATGTTACTTTTGATTTCCAGAATGCACAGGGAGAACAGACGAACTGCGCGACAATCTGTACGCAGTTCGTAACGGATAACGTGGATCTGATCCTTGCGAATGCGACGTCTCCGTTACAGGCGGCTGCGGCGGCTACGAATGAGATTCCGATTCTCGGAACTTCCATTACGGATTATGCGACGGCGCTCGATATCGCCGACTGGACGGGTAAGACCGGGACGAACGTATCCGGTACTTCCGATCTCGCCCCGTTAGAGGAGCAGGAAGATATGCTGCTTGAACTTTTCCCGGACGTGCAGAAAGTCGGCATCATTTACTGCTCTGCAGAAGCGAATTCCGAATATCAGGCAAGAGTCGTTGGACAGTGCCTTGACGAGGACGGCATTGCGTATGAGGAATATACGGTAGCGGATTCCAACGAAATCCAGGCCGTATTGACAAGCGCATGCGAAAGCTGCGATGTGCTCTATATCCCGACCGATAATACGCTGGCGGCGGCTACGGAGACGATCAACAACGTGTGCGAGCCCGCAGGCGTGCCGATCATCGCAGGCGAGGAAGGTATCTGTGCGGGCTGCGGTGTGGCAACCTTATCTATCAGCTACTATGACATCGGTTATAAGGCAGGCGAGATGGCTTATGACATTCTCGTGAACGGCGCCGACATCAGGGAAATGAATGTAGAGTATGCGCCGCAGGTCACAAAAGAATATAACAAATCCCTTTGCGAATCGCTGAATGTAACGATTCCGGAAGATTATGTGGCAATCGGGGAATAAAAATTCCCGGCAGGTCTGATTTGTCAGCTAAAGCGCAAGCGCAACAGCTTGCGCTTTTCCCTTAACATCCGTTTGAGAAAATTATTATAGAGGAAAGGCATGGTTATCTTATGGTCTTATTATCATTATCGTTCGTATCGCTGCTGCAGAAAATTCCGGGTGCATGCGCACAGGGACTGCTTTGGGGCATTATGGCGCTTGGAGTTTACATAACATATCGTATTCTGGATTTTGCCGATTTGACGGTGGACGGATCTCTGGCGACCGGCGGTGCGGTGGCGGTCATGCTGATCCGGATGGGCATCAGCCCTTTTGTTGCGCTGATCGCGGCTTTTGCGTCGGGAATGGCCGCAGGATTCGTCACGGGAATCCTGCATACCGCGCTCGGCATTCCGGGAATTTTATCCAGTATTCTGACGCAGATTTCCCTTTATTCCATTAACTTGAATATCATGGGCAAATCCAATCAGGCGATTAATGTGGATCAGTACAGGCTGGTCGTATCTCTGCGGTATCTTTCGGGAGATACGCCTACCCTCATTAAATTTTACGGCGGCGTAGTCCTCGGCTGCCTGCTTCTGATTGCGGTCCTGTACTGTTATTTCGGGACGGAGCAGGGCGCGGCGATTCGTGCGACCGGATGTAATAAGAGCATGGCAAAAGCGCAGGGTATCAATACGAATTTTCATACGGTGCTGGCCCTGATGATCTCTAACGGCCTCGTGGGCCTGTGCGGCGGCCTGTATGCCCAGTATCAGGGCGCGGCCGACGTTAATATGGGAAGGGGCGCGATCGTTATCGGTCTGGCGGCTGTTATCATCGGTGAAGTATTGTTCGGAAAGCTGTGTTCCGGCAAACGGTTTACCTTTGCCTATACGATGATGGCTGTCATCGGCGGCGCGGTCATTTATTATGTGGTCATCGCTTTTGTACTCTGGATGAAAATGCCTTCGGAGGATATGAAACTGTTCTCGGCGATTGTTGTTGCTGTTTTCCTTTCGATACCTTATTTGAAAGAAAAATACGGCAGGAAAGGAGTGGCGGCATAATGGCACTTGCATTGGAACTGAAGGATATCCATAAAACTTTTAATATCGGAACGATCAATGAAAAGGCAGCCCTGGACGGTCTGGATCTGACGCTGCAGGAAGGGGATTTTGTCACGATCATCGGCGGGAATGGAGCCGGGAAATCTACCATGCTGAATGCGATCGCCGGCGTATGGCCGATCGATAAAGGCTCTATCATTATCGGCGGGCAGGATGTTACCTCTCTGCCGGAACATCAGCGCGCAAAGTGCCTCGGACGCGTATTTCAGGATCCGATGACCGGAACGGCGGCTACGATGTCCATCGATGAAAACATGGCGATCGCCGCAAGGCGCGGCAGGCCCCGTACATTGAAATGGGGCGTGACCCGGAAGGAAAGGGAGCGGTACAAAGAACAGCTCCGGACGCTGGATTTGGGACTGGAAGACAGGCTCACGACGAAAGTGGGACTTCTTTCCGGCGGTCAGAGACAGGCGGTAACCCTTTTAATGGCTTCCTTACAGAAACCGGAACTTCTGCTGCTCGATGAACATACGGCGGCCCTTGACCCGAAAACGGCAGCCAAAGTGCTCGCCCTTTCGGATAAGATCATTTCAGAAAACGCGCTGACGGCGCTGATGGTAACGCATAATATGAAAGATGCGATCGCTCACGGCAACCGGCTGATCATGATGCATGAGGGCCGTATCATTTTTGATGTGCGCGGAGAAGAGAAAAAGAAGCTGAAAGTCTCCGACCTGCTCGCCAAGTTCGAGGAGGTCAGCGGCGGGGAGTTTGCCAATGACCGGATGATGCTTTCATAATGAATGAAAATGAGGCGCAGCCGGCGGCTGAAAAAGAAATGATATTATAGTAAACGACATAACAAATTGCACATTCCATCTCTTGCAAAAGCCATATACGCAAGCTTTTGCAAGGCTGAAATGGGAATTTTTAATGTCGTTAACTATAAAAATTGATTTCCGTGGGAAATTTCAGAAAGGACTGGATTTTTCGGCTGTAATATGCGAAAATAAAGACAGCGGTTATGACAGATTATGGAAGGTCATCTATCTAATCTGTTATCAAATATTATTACATAATCGAAAGGAGTTATCACATGATTTATTCAAAAGAAGTTGAAGAAATGTGTACCGTAGCACAGGGCGTACATCATGGCTGTGCTCCAATCCCAGAAGAAGCGAAATGGGTTCAGGCAAAAGAAGTAAAAGATATTTCCGGTTTGACGCATGGCGTAGGCTGGTGCGCTCCCCAGCAGGGCGCATGTAAGCTGACCCTGAATGTCAAAGAAGGCATCATTCAGGAAGCGCTTGTCGAGACGATCGGATGTTCCGGTATGACACATTCGGCGGCTATGGCATCTGAAATCTTACCGGGCCTGACCGTTATGGAAGCACTGAATACGGATCTTGTATGCGACGCTATCAATACAGCCATGAGAGAGCTGTTCTTACAGATCGTTTACGGTCGTACACAGTCCGCTTTTTCTGAGGAAGGACTTCCTGTAGGAGCCGGCCTTGAAGATTTGGGTAAAGGTCTTAGAAGCCAGGTGGGTACGATGTATGGTACTTTGAAAAAGGGCCCTCGTTACCTCGAAATGGCGGAAGGTTATGTAACAGGTATTGCGCTCGATGCAAATGATGAGATTATCGGTTACAAATTTGTAAGCCTCGGCAAAATGACAGACTTCATCAAAAAAGGCGACGATCCGAACACCGCATATGAAAAGGCATGCGGACAGTATGGCCGCGTTGATGATGCTGTTAAGATTATCGATCCAAGATGCGAATAAGAAATCGTCGTGAGGAATCGACGATTCGGAGAATGCGCTGCATTCTCCATCAGATGTTCCACGCTGTTGCAATTTCGTATGTTGCTGAGAAATCTCTAAAAATAAACAGGAGGAGTAAGATAAGATGGCTTTATTTGAATCATATGAAAGAAGAATTGACAAAATCAATTCAGTATTAAATACTTACGGCATTTCTTCGATCGAAGAAGCTGAGAAAATTACAAAAGACGCTGGCTTGAACGTATACGATCAGGTCAGGAAAATCCAGCCGATCTGTTTTGAGAACGCTTGCTGGGCATACACGGTAGGCGCTGCGATCGCGATCAAAAAAGACTGCAGGAAAGCGGCGGATGCCGCGGCGGCGATCGGGGAAGGCCTTCAGGCATTCTGCATTCCCGGTTCCGTTGCGGATACGAGAAAAGTAGGCCTTGGCCATGGCAACCTGGGTAAAATGTTATTGGAGGAAGAAACAGACTGCTTCGCGTTCTTGGCAGGCCATGAATCCTTTGCGGCGGCGGAAGGCGCAATCGGTATTGCTGAGAAAGCGAACAAAGTACGTCAGAAACCGCTCCGCGTTATTTTGAATGGTCTTGGTAAAGACGCTGCGAAGATTATTTCCAGAATCAATGGATTTACTTTCGTTGAAACAGAATATGATCCTTATACAAATGAAGTAAAGGAAATCGAGAGAATCGCATATTCCGAGGGACTTCGTTCCAAAGTAAACTGCTACGGCGCTAACTCCGTTCCGGAAGGCGTAGCGATTATGTGGAAAGAGAATGTTGACGTTTCCATTACAGGAAACTCCACTAATCCGACGAGATTCCAGCATCCGGTAGCAGGTACATATAAGAAAGAAAGAACAGAAGCCGGAAAGAAATATTTCTCCGTAGCATCAGGCGGCGGTACAGGGCGTACTCTTCATCCGGACAACATGGCGGCAGGTCCTGCTTCCTATGGTTTCACGGATACGCTGGGCCGTATGCATTCTGATGCACAGTTCGCAGGTTCTTCTTCCGTACCGGCACATGTTGAGATGATGGGTTTAATCGGTATGGGAAATAACCCGATGGTTGGCGCTACGGTGGCTGTGGCGGTTTCGATCGAAGAAGCGGCAAAGGAAGGGAAATTCTAAAAACCGAATCACGAAAGACGCTGAAAATGCCGTAACTTCGAGGGGTTACGGCATTTTTTGTTCTATATAAATTTCATGCTAAAATCGAGTTAAATCGAGATAAATTTAGTTGATAGCACCCACATAGCACCCGTATAGCACCCATGCGTAGCACCCAAAAACAGCAAAAAAATTATTGAATTTTCTCAATTTGATTGCGCAATTCCTCCATACTTCTATGCGTGTAAATTTTTTCCGTAACGTCTGATATTTCATGCCCGACTATTATTTTCAGAAGATATTCGTCCATTTTGGCTTTCTTTCCCTTTGTTATGAATGTGTGTCTGGTATCATGCGGTCTATGTGAAAAGTGGAATCTTTTGTTTATCTTATTAAAACGTCCACGGTATTTGTCATAGGTTAAAAAAGTTCCTTGCTGACCGTTTTCGTCATTGAAGAGAAATTCACTCTCCATGCTCACGGCTTTATCGTAGTTCATTTTCACAAGATCATATATTTTAGAGTGAATCGGCACGGTTCGATTGCGGCCGGCATCTGTTTTTAACCCGCCGGAGAATACACGTTCTTCTAAATTGACATCCGCAATCTTCAATATGGCAAGCTCCTGTGGCCGCCACCCAGAGTAAATCCCTATGAGTACCATATCGGCAAACGGAAAATCGAGATTTTTCCACAGCGTTTTTTCTTCTTCATCAGAGAACGGGATGCGGATGATTTTAGGTCTATCCCTTTTGATAGAATCACATAGATCAGCATAGTTTACGGTGGCAATTTCATACTTTAAAGCATACCGATACAACATATTGCACAGCGACTTCATGCGCTGCTTAGTGCTACTGCCAACGGCAGCGACTTTTATGCACCCCTCAATGTGGTTTGGGCGAATATCTAAAAACCTCATACTGTAAATTGGCTTGAAGTATGAAAAAGCACTTTTCCATGTACGGGCGGCAGACGGTACGATTTCTTTGAAATGTTCTTCACTCCATCTATCATATACCTCTGCGAATGTGATCCTATTTGTGTCAATATCATAAGGGTTTGCCTTATATTCCATCAATGCTTTAACGGCTTCTTTTTGAGTGGCATAGTAGCCGATTGTCTTTCTTTTTTGGACGGCTTTGCCTTTTTCCTCATCGTATTCAATGCCAGTCGTTATCATTGCTCTCCACGGCTTACGGCGTTTCTCACTTGTCTTATAGACGCTACCGTTTCCGTTTCCCATGCGCATATAGCATCATCCTCCTTTCAATTTTTGGGCACAAAAATGCCCGGTCACTTGCATTTCTACCGGGAGAGTGATACAATATGCTTGTCTGGAGCGTCCGTATCAATTCGGTATGTACGCAAATGAAAGCCATTCTGATTTATTCGGAGTGGTTTTTATTTTTATCCTGCGGCACTGTGCGCTTCACATTCGATAAAATCAACATCCATTCTTTTATCAAAATCCCCATTTCTGATATGCGCAAGAGCGTGGTTATACGCTTTAAGTCTGTATTCCGGGGAAAGATAATCGTTTATGAATATAGTAAACGTGCCATCGGAATTTGCAACAACCTGTTCTTTTACCAACGGGTCCATAGAGATTATGTATACGAAAATATCGTCCATAGATACCCTCCTACGTTTCTGAATCTTGCAACCTTTTCATAAATTCAAGATGAGCTTTCAGACGCTCCGGCGACATCTTCCTGCTCATGTCAAAAAGTGAACGCATATCTGGGTTTTCGTAAATTTCTTGTGCGATTCTCTTAGTTTCCTCATTCAGATAATATCCGTCCTCCTGCTCTTTTGATGTATCTGTAAGAAGATCGGACATTTCGATATGGAACCATAAGCAAATTTCGTTGATTGTGTTCACCCTCGGCATTTTCTGTCCTGCACACCACGCAGAAACTAACCCCGTGCTGCATCCTAAATATTTTGCTACATCCACTTGCTTCTTTTGATTTAAGTCCATGAAGTATTTCAAATTTCTTGCAAATACTTTCTTAGCCGCGTCCTCCGACATCTGGCCCACCTCCATATGCGTTGTATATTGATTATTATACTCTAAAAGAAAGGTTATCGCAACAAAAAATTAAAAAAAGTTCACTTTTGGCATTGATAACTCTCTAAAAGAGAGCATAATACAAAATATGGACGTGCAATCAGAGAGTATGAGCCGGAAAGAGAAAGGGTGTGCGAGATGAAAATACGACTTGCGGCATTGAGGGTAAATGCAGAACTGTCACAGGAAGCCGTGGCAGATGCGCTTTGCATAAGCAAAAGCACATTGAGTAAATGGGAAAGCTATACGACTTCTCCTACGGCAACACAGTTACAGCAGTTGTGCGATTTGTACCATTGCACAATGAACGATGTTTTTATACCCTCAAGACTCTCAAAAGAGAGTGCATAAGAAACAAAAAAAGAGAGTATAAGGAGAAACACGATGGATAGCATCACAATCTTTAATTCAACTGATTTTGGAACTGTGCGGACACTGGAAAAGGACGGAGAACCGTTTTTTTGCCTGAGCGATATATGCCGGTGCTTAGATATTAAAAATGTTTCGGACTGCAAAACCCGACTGAAACCAGATGGGGCAATCGTGGCTGACGTTCAGACTAACGGCGGACCTCAAAAGGCAACATTCGTAAATGAGGGTAATTTATACAGGGTTATTTTCCAGAGCAAAAAGCCGGAGGCAGAGAGGTTTACGGACTGGATCACGGAGATAGTTATTCCGTCAATCCGTAAGAACGGCATGTTTTCTGTCAATCAGAGTCTCAGTCCGCAGTTACAGCTTATGCAGTCGATGGTAAACCAGATGGCACAACAGGAGATTGAAATCCGAAAGGCAAATGAGAAGTCTGACAAGGCATTGGAAACAGTATCAAAAATGAAAGATGAAATACTTGCGCCGCTTGGGGATTGGAGAAAGGACGTGAGCGACAGGGTTCGCACAATCGCTTTTTACTGCAACATTCCGTATCAAAATTTGTTCAATGAGATGTACGGTCAGTTGGAAATTAAAGCACATTGCAATCTGGAAACCCTAAAGAAAAACAAGATCGCTCGGTTGGAGAAAGCCGGCCAGACAAAAACCTATATCAAAAACGAGACAACAAAACTCGCTGTCATTGAAGGTAATGATAGGCTGAAAGAGATATTCTCGGCTATTGTCCGGGAGTATTCAGCAAAATATTTGGTATAGGAGGATGTATGTATTGTATGGATCAAAGGGTAACAATCAAACAGGCTGCGAGAGAACTTCAAATGAGTATTCTGACTGTTCAATGCCTTATGAAAGAGGGGCAGCTGCCAATCGGTTATGCCCAGAAAAAAGAGGGATGCCAACGGTATTCATTTTACATATACCGGCATCTGCTTGATGAGCATAAGCGATACTTAGGACTTGGATAAGCACAGCCTTACAGCTTGTTTATAGACAATTCAATCAAAGAAAGGATGAGTAAGAGAGATGGAAAGAGGCACAGTAAAATGGTTCAATGGCGCAAAGGGATTCGGATTTATCACGGACGAAAACGGCAAGGATGTGTTCGTGCATTATTCCGGGATCATCATGGATGGCTTTAAGGTACTGGAAGAGGGGCAGACTGTTACCTTTAACACCATAGACGGCGAAAAAGGCGTACAGGCTGTCAATGTGAGAGTTGCGTAAGGAATCGCTACGGCAGAACCGTAGCAAAACAGGAGAACGGATAAAGACAATCATCGCCGGAATCGGATTTTTTATGATGATGATTGGAGCATCATGCGATATTGATAAGAGCGATATGCGGGCGGTTGCCGTGTTGGTGCTTGTGGGATGCTTCTTTATGTGGATCGGAGGTAAAGACTATGAGTACGAGGCGGAAACGGCGGAGGATGAAGAGGAAGATACAGTTTATTGCGAGTTGGATATTTGTGGTTTCTTTTCTTCTCTCATTGATAGGATTCGGGATTTTCCTCGGAAGAAATATCACCGCAAAAGCAGACGATGAGGTTGAAACCGTACAGCCTTGCACTATTCAGCATGAAAGTAACGCTATGGAAGTTTATACGGCAGAACCTCCGCAGATAATGGTGGAGGTAATGGTGTGTGTGAACACGAAAGACCTTATCCCCATTGACGTAGAGGACACATACATATCAGACGAAATACAAACGCTCTGCATCAATATAGTGGACCTATGTCAATACTTTGGACACAAAAAGTTGAAAGTTTATGCTGATTTTT
>JAMPFK010000001.1:0-147087 GCA_023664485.1 Bacteroides fragilis
ACGGAAGATTTTACATAAAGATCATCCTTCCGGTTCAGAGCGAATGAAAAGCTGCCGGGAAGAAAGAGGTCCGGACATTTTGCTCCGGGCCTTTTTAAAACATTTTTGTAAGAGTTCAGGGGTAAACGGTAAATAGCGAGTATCGTTTACGTCTTAAAGCAGAAAATATCAGAGAAAGCTGTTCGAAGAGTATGGCCTGTGAGAATCGGCTATTGCATCTTACTATAAAATAGGGTAAAATTTTAAAAAGAATTTTACCCTATTTTATTTTTGCGCAACAGATAAGGAAAGCGGATAATGAGCAGTATAACGATTCTTACGCCGACCTATAACAGGGCGGATTTGCTTCCGAGGCTATATGAAAGCCTGTGCGGGCAAAGCTGTATGGATTTTGACTGGATGGTCATTGACGATGGCAGTCAGGACGATACGGAAGCCCTGATACAGCGTTGTATTCAGGAAAAAACGATCCCCATTTATTACGAAAAACAGCGGAATGCGGGAAAACATAACGCGCTTAACCGCGGAATCGCTCAAATAAAGTCCGGGCTGACATTTATTGTGGACAGCGATGACTATCTCACGCCGGATGCGGTGGAAACAATTTTATCTTATCACCAAAAATACCGCGATACCGATAATTTATGCGGATACAGTTTTTTACGGTGTCATCGGGACGGCCGCGTTAATACCGCATATTTTCCGGAGGATGAAAAGCTGGATACCTATCTGTCTGTCCGGATCAACGGCAATATCGGCGGGGATAAGGCGGAGGTTTTTTATACGGATATCTTACGAAAATATCCGTTTCCCGTATTTGAAGGCGAGAAATATATGCCGGAGGATGTCGTCTGGATGCGGATGTCGGGCCCATACCGGATGCTGCATGTCAATAAGGGTATCTATATCTGCGATTATCTGGAAGGCGGCCTGACACGGACCGGCCGCAGGATGAAAATTCATTCGCCGAGGGGAATGATGCTCCGTTCGGAAATTTATCTGAATACGAAGGAGACGCGATTCAAGGTTAAAGTGAAGATGATGCTGCTGTATCAGATTTATGGACGGTTCGCGGGATGTGCACCAGGGGAGCTCAGGAAGAAAACGGGTCAGAAGCGGCTCTGGACGGCCTGTTATCTGCCGTCGCTCATGCTATATTGGAAATGGAAAAAGGAATACGGGCAGAATACCGGGAAGCGGCGAAAGAAATGGGAAAATAAAGGAGAAAGACAATGAAGATAGCAGTTGCGGGAACAGGTTATGTAGGATTGGTCGCGGGCGTCTGTTTTGCGGAAAAAGGGCATGATGTGACCTGCGTGGATGTAGATGCGGACAAGGTGAAATTGATGGAATCCGGCGTCACGCCGATTTATGAAGAGGGACTGGAAGAGCTGATGCGGAAGAATAATGCGGCCGGGCGGCTTCATTATACGACAGATTATCAGAACGCTTACAGAAATGCAGAAGCTGTTTTTATCGGCGTCGGAACGCCGGAACAGCCGGACGGTTCCGCCAACCTCAGCTATATCGCCACGGTTTCAAGACAGATCGCGGAATCTGTCGAGCGGGACTGTCTGGTGGTCGTAAAGTCTACGGTGCCGGTTGGGACGAATGATAAGGTGGAACAGTTCATCCGGGATTTCCTCGTCAGGGATGTCAAAGTGGAGGTCGCCTCTAATCCGGAATTTCTGGCGCAGGGCTCTGCGGTGCACGATACCCTTCATGCGGCGAGAATTATCATCGGCACGGAGAGCGCGGAGGCGGAAGCGCTTCTGCGGAAGATCTATGAGCCCTTTGGACTTCCCATCGTTTCGGTCAACAGACGTTCTGCAGAAATGATCAAATATGCCTGCAATGATTTCCTGGCTTTGAAAATATCTTATATGAACGATATCGCTAATTTATGCGAACTGGTGGGCGCGGATATCGATGCGGTGGCGGAGGGTATGAGCTACGATGAAAGAATCGGTTCCCGGTTCTTAAATGCCGGCATCGGCTATGGCGGAAGCTGCTTTCCCAAAGATACAAAAGCGCTGAAATATATCGCGCACCAGCACGGTTATACGCTTAGGACCGTGGAAGCGGCGGTCGATGTGAATGCGGAGCAGAAAACAAAGCTTTATCAGAAAGCGAGCAACCGCATGATCACCTTCCAGAATCTGCGGACCGCGGTTCTCGGACTGGCCTTTAAGCCGGGAACCGACGATTTGCGGGAAGCGCCGTCTCTGGACAATGTCAGGCTGCTTTTGGAGAACGGCGCGGATATTTATGCCTACGATCCGATCGCGGCGGAGAACTTTAAAAAACATTTTCCGGAAGGAAACTATGGCAAAGGTACGATTCACTATGTGGATTCCGCGCAGGAAGCGTTAAAAGACGCGCATATTTGTTTTGTCTTTACGGAGTGGAAGGAGATCCGGGACGTTCCGTTATCGGCTTTCCATGATCTGATGCGGGTTCCGCTCGTCTATGACGGCAGGAATATTTTCGGCGTGCAGGAGATGAAGGATGCGGGAATCGAGTATTACAGCATTGGGCGTTAATCTGGGGAAGGCGGGACAAGAGAGCATATGAATCAACTGGATATTAAAAAGACCTATTTGATTACGGGAGGCGCGGGCTTTATCGGTTTTCATTTGTCGAAGCGCCTTTTGGAAAAAGGGGCAAAGGTCATAGGCTTCGATAATCTGAACGATTATTATGATGTTTCCCTGAAAAAAGACAGGCTGGCAGTTTTGAAACAGCATGATCAATATACGTTCATTAAAGGTAATCTGGCCGAAAAGAGCGATGTATTCCGGCTTTTTCAGGAATATCGTCCGCAGATCGCCGTTAATCTGGGGGCGCAGGCAGGGGTCCGGTACAGTATCGATAACCCGGATGCCTATATGCAGTCTAATATTATGGGGTTTTTTCATATACTGGAAGGCTGCCGGTATTTTCCGGTGGAGCATCTCGTGTATGCGTCTTCCAGCTCCGTATATGGCGGAAACGAGAAAGTCCCTTTTTCCACGCAGGATAAGGTGGACGAACCGGTCAGTCTCTATGCGGCTACCAAAAAATCGAATGAACTGATGGCCTATGCTTACAGCAGGCTTTACCGGATTCCGGTGACGGGACTGCGCTTTTTTACGGTATACGGTCCTTTTGGCAGGCCGGATATGGCATATTTTAAATTTACGAAAAGCATTTTAAGCGGCGAGCCGATTCAGATATATAATAAAGGCGATATGTACCGTGACTTTACCTATATCGACGATATTGTGAAAGGTGTGGAGAACATTCTCTGCAATCCGCCGGGGAAGGATGAAAAAGGGGCGGCGAGCAGGCTGTACAATATTGGAAATAACCAGCCCGTGAAGCTGATGGATTTTATTGAAACGCTGGAGAGATGCCTTGGCCGGGAGGCGGTCAAAGAATTTCTGCCAATGCAGCCCGGAGATGTATATCAGACCTATGCGGATGTCAGCGGCCTGATGCGGGATTATGATTTTAAGCCGGATACATCGATTGAGGACGGCCTGCGCCAGTTCGCGGCGTGGTACAGGGAATACTATAAAGAACAGGCATTAGGATAGAAAGGCGTATCGCAATATGGAAAAGGGAGAAAGAAAAATACCGGTCCTGTATCTGGTCGTTCCCTGTTATAACGAAGAGGAAGTCGTAGAAAAATCGGCGCAGGTCATGGGCGGTAAACTGCGCAGACTGATGCGGGAGGGAAAGATAGAAAGCGGCAGTAAAATTATGTTCGTGAATGACGGCAGTAAGGATAATACGCTGCGTCTGCTGCATCGGATAGCGGCGGACGATACCATGTATTCTGTGGTCAGTCTCGCGGGTAATTATGGGCATCAGAGCGCGATTCTCGCCGGAATGATGACGGCAAAGAAGTATGCGGATGCGGTCGTAACGATCGACGCCGACTTACAGCAGGATATCGAAGCGCTCGATAAGTTCCTCGAAAGCTATATGGCAGGATGTGAAGTTGTCTATGGAGTCCGGAATGACAGGCATTCCGACGGTACTTTTAAGAAGGGCAGCGCGACTCTTTACTATAAGCTGATGCACCTGCTCGGAAGCAAGGTCATTGCCAATCATGCGGATTACCGCCTGATGTCTAAAAAGGCGCTGGATGCTCTTTCAGAGTATCAGGAGACGAATCTGTTCTTACGGGGGTTGATTCCGACGATGGGATTTGCTTCGGATGTCGTTTATTTTGATGTAAAAAAAAGGGAAGCGGGGCACTCTAAATATACGTTAGGTAAGATGATGACGCTTGCCATGGATGGCATTACATCCATGAGCGTTACCCCCCTCCGGCTGATCGCGCTCCTTGGTTTTGGTATCTGTATTTTCAGCGTTGTCATGTGTATTATCAGTCTGGCAGACTGGATTCAGGGTAAGAATGTGCCCGGTTATACTACCAGTTTGATCGTATCGCTGATTATGGGAGGCATTACGCTGCTGTCGCTCGGTATTATCGGCGAATATATCGGAAAGATTTATATGGAAACGAAAAAACGGCCGCGTTATATCATTGATACGATCGTGTGGAAAGAGAGCGGGGAGCAGGATAAGAATGATTGAGCTGGATATACATGCGGATGATTACGGGCTGACAGTTCATACATCGCGGGATATACTGGAATGTATGAAAAAAGGAAAACTGGACAGCATCAGCGTTATGACGAATATGTCCTGTTCTGCGGAATGTATCGACATGCTTATTGCGGCGATACCGGAGCTGCCGTTTCTGCCTGAAATGTCTGTGCATCTCGATTTTGTAGAAGGAAAATGCCTTGCGGGAGGCGGTGAAGTGCCGCTGCTTGCAAGAAAGGGAAGCGATCTTATGGGGCTTTCCTGGGGAGGCCTTTTTTTCCTGTCCTGGCATCCCGGCAGGCGCAGGGCGGCGAAGGAACAGCTGAAAAAAGAAATCAGAGCGCAGATCGCAGCGGGCCGGAGAGAGATCATACGCTGTATGGAAGAGGCGGAAAAATATCATATTCCCTGCGGACAGAAAGAGCTGCGGATCGATTCTCATCAACATGCACATATGATTCCCGTTGTATGGGAGGCCTTGACGGAAGTCATCGCGGAAGAAAATTATACTGTGGAATATATTCGGAATGCCAAAGAAGTGCTGGGTGTATTTCTGACGGATTTTTCTTTGTGGAGGACTTACCGGCCGGTTAATTTTATCAAGAATAGATTATTGTATCTGTTATCGCCCAAAGTAGAACGTTATGGAAAAGAGCATTCCATGCAGTCGATGTATTTATGGGGACTCGTTATGAGCGGCCGTATGGATTATGACAGGATCGTCAGACTATATCCCGCAATGGCTGAAAAAGCGGAGAAAGAACATCGGAAACTGGAGTTCTGCATTCATCCCGGCCAAATGCTGCCCGGAGAAGTGACGGAAGAAGTTGAGCGGCATGCGGCAGAGGATTTTTATCTGCATCAAAACAGGCAGGTGGAGAAAGACGCGGTCATGCGCCTTTCAGGACTGCGGGAGAAAAGGCTGTAGCTCCGGAACCTCTTCCATCAGGATATTCATAAAACAGGCGGCGCCTTCCTCATTCAGATGATCGGCATCCATAAAGTAGGAAAGATTGTCGCGGAAGCGGGGATCGTAGGAATAATCATAATAACTGACGCCGGTGTCATTAACGATGCCGGCAATGACGCTTTCAAATTCCTGAAGGAATTCTTCGGATACCAAGTCGCGGTAATAGCTGGAAAAAGGCGTCGTAATCAGGATGGGCGTAATCCCGCGTTCCCTGCAATAGCCGATGATCTCATAAAGATTCTCTATTCTTTCCTGCAAAAAATATTCTTCTTTGTTGTCAAAATGTCTGCTGTATCGTTCCCGCGCCCTGTTCGCAAATTCCTGCTCGTCAACGCTGTCACCGGCGGCAAATACGGTAAGGGACAGGTTTAGCTTCGGGAAAAGCTTCAAAATATCTTCCCCCGCGGACAGAATCGGGAATTGATGGGTAACGATGTCCGTATAAAGGTCATAGCCGGGAATGTTTTCAGGCGAAAGACAGTGATAGTAGCGGATGCTCATCGCTTCCGCCTCGGTTTCGTTTATGGTTTCATTATTAAAGGAAAAATAAGATACCGGAATGAACAGAATACTGTCCTTCGTCAAATAGTCTCCATATTCCTTTAAGACCGCATAGTCGTAATCATACGACTGGCTCGTATTAGCAAAATTGAAGCATTGGTATCCGCGTTCTGTCAGCGAGTCGTAGTTAAAATCATAAAGGCCGTGAGAACTGCCGATATTTCCAATCCGGACTTCATGTATATGGATTCCAAGTGTCGAGAATTTGGCGACATCGAGATATTTACTGTCGTCGATTTCCCGGTACGGGCGATTTAGAAAGCAGATGCTCAGCATCGCCACCGCCGGGATGCAGATACATTTCACGGCGAATCGCAGAATATCATATTTTTTGCCGATTTTTCTTTTTTTCTCCATCATATCAATGACCAGGCCTTTCTTTTCGTCTGAAAATCCGCATCAGAACTGGAAATAAATAAATTCTGTCGCAACGCCTTTCGGGGAAAACAGAATGATTGCGACTAATAGCAGCACATAAACGGGCCAGCGGATAAAGAATTTCAGTCTGGAAAATTCCTGGATGACATCATATTTTAAGGACAGATAATCATAAATGCCGAGCAAAAGCACGGGCAGCCACATCGCTGCCAGGTGGATATAAGGCAGATCCAGACAGATAATCGCCGTTTTCAGGTAATTCATTGGCCGCGAAGCATCCCAGAACAGCCGGGAAATGACCCAAAGGGCATCTTCTGTGCTGTTTGCCCGGAAAAAAATCCAGGTAAAGCAGAGCAGGATAAAGGTCAGCGGAAGCTGCCAGAAATGCTTTTTATGCGTTTTTCCCTTAGGATAAAGGAGCGTTTCAATTATTTGCAGCAGGCCGTGGATGCCGCCCCACAGAAGATAGGTCAGGGAAGCCCCATGCCAGAAGCCGCTGACGAGAAAGGTAATCAGCAGATTCAGCAGATGACGCCATTTGGCGGTTCTGTTGCCGCCGAGGGGAATATAGACATAATCCCGGAACCAGCTGGAAAGCGAAATATGCCAGCGGCTCCAGAATTCTTTGATGGAAAAGGAAAAATACGGGCTTTTGAAATTCGTCGTCAAACGGATGCCGAACAGCCTTGCACAGCCGACGGCAATGTCGGAATATCCGGAAAAATCACAATAGATTTCAATTGCGAACATTACGGTAACAACGATAAAGGCCAGACCGACGTAGCTGCGCACATTGTTGAAAAGCTTGTTTACGGTAATCGCAAAGGTATCAGCAATGACCATTTTTTTAAAATATCCCCAGGCCATCAGTTTCAGGCCATAGGCCGCATCTTCATAGGAAAAAGGTCGCTTCTTCTTATACTGAGGCAGAAGCGCATCCGCTCTTCCGATAGGGCCGGAAAGCAGCTGAGGAAAGAAGGAAACGAACAGCGCATAATAGCCGAAATGTTTTTCCGCTTCGATTTTTCCCCGGTAGACGTCGATCAGATAACCCATCGACTGGAAAAAGTAAAAGGAAATGCCCGCCGGAAGCAGAATGTTCAGCGTAAGCGGCTGCAGCGGCAGACGGCCCGCGGAAATCATATCGTTTAAACGTTGGATGACGGGATTTGCCGTTTTAAAGAAAACAAGAATCAGAACGAGCGGCAGGATGCCGGTCAGCAGCGTTCTCTTTTTCTGTGCGGCAGTCCGGGCTTTTTCCAGAGAGCGCGCAAGCGTATAGGTCAGAAACGTCGTCAAAAAAAGCAGAATACCATACCAAAGATGCAGATTCATGTAAAATACATAGCTGACAAGCAAAAGAAATCCCCATCTGTATTTGTGCGGAACGATATAATAGCAGAGAAATACGATAACGAGAAATATCCCGAAGGATATGGAATTAAAAAGCATAAGCCGGACTCCTGTTGTTGTTCAGGCAAAATACGGTTCGGCGCCTGTATTTATATTAAAGTTTACCACAAATTGGAAAAGTGAGGCATCTATTTTATGAGTTTAAGAAAGAATTAAGAAAATCGAACGATGATGCAAATTATTTCGAGGTTTGAAAAATCTCCAATGCTGTCATGTGCCTGCCCCGGTGTTATGGAACTGGGGCGGTTTTTGGTAAATTGATTTCCGATTCCGCCCAAAGCCAGCCACTTGAAGAAATCCGCGCCATACTGTATAATATATGAAGTTTGCGGTAAAGGAGAACTATCGGATGGAATGTACGAAGTTCTTATTCACCAGGAGATAGATGACGTTTCGTTTTAATGGCCTGCATCTGACAGGCATATGAGAGGAAAATAAAATGGGTATTACCTCTTTCTGTTTTTTATGTTTTTTCGCCTGTATTCTGATAATTTATTATAGTATCCCCGGAAAATGCCAGTGGCCTTTTTTACTGCTTTGCAGTATCGCATATTATCTGCTTACGGACAATGGCATCCTGATTTTATATCCGCTCGTTTCCGTGGCTGTCTGTTACGGCAGTATCAGGATATTAGCGGGAACGGAGGATGTGAAAAAGAGAAAGCTGGCGCTGGCGGCAGCCGTGGTATTGAATATTGGGATTCTGTTCCTGTTAAAATATATTAATTTCGTTGTTTATACGGTGAATGGAATCGCCGGCCTGTCCGGTTATCAGGGGACGCTTTTACAGGGAATGGATTTACTCGTTCCGCTGGGAATTTCTTTTTATACCTTCTCTCTGCTCGGTTATGTCATCGACGTTTATTATGGAATTGCCAGTCCGCAGCGGCATTTCGGCAGGCTGGCGCTGTATGGCATGTATTTTCCGGCGATGATCTCCGGGCCGATTCTGCGGTATCGGGAATGCGGGGAGCAGTTCTTTGAATATCATGCCTTTGATTATGCGAGGGTGACAGGCGGCATACAGAGGATGCTGTGGGGGCTTTTTAAAAAGCTGGTGATCGCCGAGAGACTGCGGGTGCTCGTGGACACCGTATACGACGGCTATGGCGATTATCCGGGCGCGTTTATCTGGGTCGCGACAGTCTGCTATGCTTTTCAGCTGTATACGGATTTTTCCGGCTGCATGGATATCGTGCTCGGTATGTCGGAAAGCCTTGGCATTATGCTGCCGGAGAACTTTCGTACGCCGTTCTTTGCCAGGAGCGTTGCGGAATATTGGCGGCGGTGGCATATTACGCTGGGCGTCTGGATGAAGGATTATGTCTTTTATCCGCTCCTTCGTTCCCGATTCTTTACGAATCTGAACAAATCCTGGAAGAAGAAGTTCGGGAAAAAAAGAGGAAAGCAGTATGCGACTTTTGCGGCGATGTTCCTGCTGTGGTTCGCGGTCGGCGTCTGGCATGGCGGCGATTGGAAATATGTCATCGGCTCCGGCCTGCTTCACTGGTTCTATATTGTGCTGGAGGAATTGCTGGAAGCGCCCTGTGCGCGGATTATGCAGAGGCTGCATATCAACGCGTCCGGCAGGGCGGTCGCGGCTGTCCGGGCCGTGCGGACCTTTTTCCTGGTCTGCATCGGAGATTTGTTCTTCCGGGCGGAGTCCGCTGCTGCGGCTTTTGCGATGTTAAAGGGCGCGGTGGCGGTATGGAATCCGGAAGTCTTGTGGAACGGCGCTTTGCTCGGACTCGGTCTGGACGGTATAGAAATTTGTATCGCGGTATTTTCATTGCTGTTGCTGCTTACCGTTTCGATTTTGCAGCAAAAGGGATCCGTGCGGGAGCGGATCGCTCAAAAAAGGCTGCCTGTCCGCTGGCTGATCTGGTATGCGCTTTTGTTCTATGTGATTCTTTTCGGCTGTTATGGACCGGAATACAGCGCGGCGGAGTTCATTTATCAGGGATTTTAGAGGCGGTGGAAAATTGTCATAATTCGGGGGTGGAGTATGCCCGTTTTTTATGATATAATGAGCGTTAGCGAGGAAAGCATGCTTGCATGTTTAACGAGCGGCGAATGGCGGTCATGAATCGCAGATTCATGATATGATAAAGTCATCGAAGGATGAAAGGGGTAGATTGAACGGAATGGATAAGATAGCAGTTCTGATTCCTTGTTATAACGAAGAGAAAACAATCGCCAGGGTCGTCAGGGATGCCAGAGAAGCATTGCCGGAGGCGGTGATTTATGTATATGATAACAATTCAAAGGATCGTACCGTAGAGCTGGCCAGAGAGGCCGGCGCGCAGATCCGGTATGAGCATATGCAGGGAAAAGGGAATGTTATCCGCCGTATGTTCCGCGAAATAGAGGCGGAATGTTATATCATGGTAGACGGCGACGATACTTATCCGATGGAATATGCAAGGGAGATGGCGGATAAGGTCCTGGAGCACAATGCGGATATGGTGGTGGGCGACAGGCTTTCATCCACCTACTTTACGGAGAACAAACGCCCTTTTCATAATTTTGGAAACAGCATCGTCCGCAGCAGCATCAACAAGCTTTTCAACTGCAATATTAAAGATATTATGACCGGATACCGGGCATTCAGCTATGGTTTTGTCAAGACGTTTCCGGTGCTTTCCACGGGTTTTGAAATAGAGACGGAAATGACGATACATGCGGTCTATAATAACCTGCAGATTGAGAA
This sequence comes from Bacteroides fragilis, assembly GCA_023664485.1. GTDB lineage: Bacteria > Bacillota > Clostridia > Lachnospirales > Lachnospiraceae > UBA3282. The sequence continues at coordinate 10,632 of JAMPFK010000001.1, forward strand.
CGTCGTTGTGGATTACAGGGACCGGCCGGAAGGAAGCGAGTCCAAGCTGAATACGTTTTCTGATGGTTTCAGAGTCATCCGCACGATCATAAAGCTTTACCGGGACTACAAACCGTTCGGCTTTTTCGGCGCCTGCGCGGCGGTTCTGGCCCTGATCGCGATGCTCCTGTTTATTCCGATTTTAATTTCTTATCTGGAAACAGGACTTGTCTTACGTTTCCCGACTCTGTTCTGCTGCGGTTTCATCGGTCTTGCCGCCGTACAGTCCTTCTTTGCGGGCCTGATCCTTTCCAATATGGCATTGAAGAACAGGCGGGATTTCGAATACCGCTACGCCCTTGTCATGCGCAACATCAACCGCTGAACATAAAGGTTCCGGGAGACTGCAGCCGGAGCCTTTTTCTCTGCCTTTTTCCATATTCTATTTCAGCTGATACACTTCGTATGTCCGGTTTCCCGCAGGAAAGCTGTCCATCAATTCGCATTCGACTTCATAGGTATGCCGGAAATACATAGTCACAGGATGTTCTTTGTCATAAAGCCCTTCCTCAAAAATGAAATAAACATTGTCTGCGGCCACAAGATCAGCGCCGAAATCTTCGATTCCGTGACGCGCCAGCTTGGTGCGGCTGTTCGGATTGCAGACGACGCCCCAGTTGGTATAGAAGAAATTCTGATAAGTGTCCAGCGTTTTGCTGAATGGCGATTCACAGTAGTTGTCCAGCGTGTTCGTGCCGCTTCCCCAGATGTAGAAGGAGTCCGGATGGCTGTAGCAATAGGCTTTCAGGCCCTCCCATACTTCCTGATTGGCATGATAGGAAGCGTCGATATCCGTTTTGGTACAGGAAACGGAGACGGCGGACAGAAGCGCGATGCAGGAGAGGCAGAATACGCAGGTCCCTGCCCGGTTGATCCGGATCAGGTTAAAGGCGAGCAGAATGCCGGACAGTACCATAAAATCGGCGATAAAGAGCGGCTGTATGATCCGCTTGGGAAAACGCCCCTCGTATAACAGATAGCTCCATGTGACCGCCCGGCCCGCAAAATAGAATAAATACACGGCAAGCGCGATGGTATTGCGCCGGTACAGGATAAGCAGGAAAGTCATAAAAAGCAGAAAGGCAACGCACAGGTTCAAAGGCTGCATGCCGCTTTGATACAGGAATACGCTCAGGGAGCCGGTTAAAATGTTCTTTAAACGCGACCCGACAGAAGTACGTTCCAGATAACAATCCTTTGCGATCCGGTGCATCTGTTCCCAGTCGTTCAGATCCATCTGATAACCGATGTAGGGCGCGCCGTTCCTGACATAGTTGTAAGAATCTTCATCGAGGCCGAGCGCGGCCAGCTCTTCGGCGCATTCCTCATATTCCGGCCATGTGTAAAAGTCGCCGACCCTTTCCCTGTAATGGTTGATCCTGATAAAATCTGCCCATTCCTTTTCAGAATAGGCGGCCATATGCAGGCCGTACAGGACGCCCATGCCGACGGCGAGGATCAATACGAAGGAAAAGAGCTTTCGGATATAATCGCCGTAAAAGCGCTGATTGGACAGAAGCCATTTGGCGAGCCAAAGCATACCGGCGATGGGAAGCATCATATACAGGACATTCTGACGCATGCCGAAAGCAAGCCAGGCGAGCAGAAGGGTCGGGATATTTCCTTTTAAAAAAGCGGCGGTACTGTCATCCGATTTGGTCGTAATAAAATAGAATAACGCCGTGGCGGCGGCGAATCCGGCGGTCGTCGTATACTGCGCTTCGCTGATAACATTCAGGTCTACGATAAAGAAAAGAATGCTCAAAACGGAGACTGCGGGAAACAGGATATTTTCCGACGCAGAATGCTTTTTCTTCCATAGCTGAAGGACTCTGCGGTAAATGAGCCAGATACAGCAGACGTGGACGCCATGCTGGAAAAGGCCGAACCAGGGAACGCTGCTGTTCAGTTGATACAGTTCGCAGAGCAGCCATGAAAGGGGATAGAGGAAAAACAGGACATGGGCGTCCGGATAGCCGAGATAAGCCCCCGAAAGCGTGCTGTACATGCCCCAGTCGTCGTTGATGCCGTCCACCGGTCTGATAAAAAACAGAAGAAAGAGGTAAAATGCGCATGTAAAAAGAAGGAAAAGCAGTTTGTCCATATGGCGGCCGGACAGCGTGGACTGTTTTCCCGGTGAAAAACTTTTCGTCGAAAAGGATAAATGTTTTAGTTTGGAATTTTTTTGGGCGGAGAACATTCGGGCCGATCCTTTCTTTTTTAGTCTGCAGGAAATTTTATCGATAGGAAACTGCGACAGCATATTCGTAATTCATTTATTATATACTATAAAAAGGCGGCGTTACAAGAGCGAAAAGGCGCAGCGGCAAAATATTAAGAAAAACGAAAGGTTTCTTTAATAATTGAAATAGAAAGCCCTTTTGTTGGGAAAATGTGTTATAGTAGGCATAACAGAGAAAAGGATTTTCCGTATTGAAAAGGAGTGTGATATAGATGGATTACAGAGAAAATAAAACAAACGGAACCGAAGGGAGGGGAGGGAGCAGCCGGAGAAGAAACCGTTATTATGGAAAAGTCATACTGCTCTGCATTATGATCGGTTTCTGTATCCTCGCCCTGATAGAAATCGTATACGGGCAGGAGAAGCTGCGCCTTGAACGGGAACGCGTCGCGTTGGAGGAACAGAATGCCAGAACGCTGGAAGCGCTGGAAAAAGAACAGGAGGATGGCCATAGCGCCAATACGGCGCAGGCGGAACCGGCGGCATCGGAGGATGAGGCGGAAATGACGAATCTCAAAGCGGGCGGCGCCGGAGAAGCGGGCGCAGCGGCGGCCCCGGAAGCCGAGGCGGCAGACGGAGGAGAAGCCGCAGCGGAACAGGAAGAAGAGGACGAAGAGGACGACGAATATGATATGCAGATCGTTTTCATGGGCGACAGCATTCTGGATAATGACCGCTATGATGAAGGGATAGCCGATCTTGTTTCGCAGAACTGTAATGCGAGGGTCTATAATCTGTCAATGGGCGGAACGACAGCGGCGCTTTCAAAAGAGGAGAGCAGTCTGTACAGCAGATGGGATTCGCGTTCTCTGCTCGGCGTCGTCAACGCGATCATGGGAAGGATCGATACATCCATCTTTGATGGTTATATAGCCGGGGATTTGTTGAAAAAGTGCGATTTTTCCAAGACGGATTACTTTGTGATCGAATACGGCATCAACGATTTTCTTTCCCAGATCCCGCCGACAAAATATCTTGCGGACGGCGTCATACGGGAAGAGGATGATGCGCATACCTATGGAGGCGCTCTGAACGAGGCTGTGGTAGATCTGCTCGATCATTTTCCGGACGCGAAGGTCGTATTGATCATGCCGCATTACTGCCAGTTTTTCAGCGGCGATGTATTCATTGGGGACGGCTATTCCCTGAATTTCGGCTATGGCACGCTGATCGAGTATGCGCGGGCATGCGCCTATGTATATGACCAGCACAGGCATGAGAATGTCATTTTATACAACGCTTTTGAGGAGAGCGGCATCGACGCCTATACGGCGGACGATTATCTGGAAGACGGCGTGCATCTCAGCGCGCAGGGAAGGCGCAGATACGCGGATGATCTGACGATCAGGATTATGAAAGATTTTTACCCGGATGAGTGAAATTTTCTGCAGCTTATTGTATAATCTGCCGCATAACCTATTGCGCAGGGGGGAAAAATTGGTTATAGTGAAAGAAATAAGCTGATTTTGGCAGGGAAGGACTGGGTTTTATCATGAGCAGAGAAGAAGTTTTTGAAAAATTAAATGAGGTTTTCCGCGATGTTTTTGACGATGAAGAAATTACGGTGACGGACGCGACGACCGCGGATGATATTCCGGAATGGGATTCTTTGGAACATATCAATCTGATTGCCGCCGTGGAGCAGGAGTTCGGCATGAAATTCAATATGGGGCAGATCGTATCCATGAAAAATGTCGGAGAAATGGCGGATATCATTTTAAGCCGGATATCGTAGATAAAACCGGATCGTACGGAACGAAATCATTCTGTAAAAGCAGGACGCAGGCCGGAAGGCCTGCGTTTCCTTTGTTTCTGCATACAGGCTGTTCAGACGGAGGGGCCGTTTAACAATTCTATCATGCCCATAACGGGATTCATCAGAAAAACGACTTTTCTGCCGCCAAGGGCCGGAGCGGGGGCGGGGGCATCCATCGCGGTAAAGCCTCCGTTTATCAGCGCCTGACAGTCCTCCTCGAAATGTTCCGTTTCATAGCAGATATGATAGGGGCTGTTCTTTATTCTTTTCATCAGGCCGGAAATGACGGAATCTTCCGAGACGGGAGAAACCAGTTCGATGCAATAGCCGTCTTTTTTTAAAAAGCAGATATTGATCCTGCGGATCTCATCGTATACGGTGTCCTGCACGATTTCATAGCCAAGAGCCTGAAAAGTGCAGATGGCGCGCTCTATTTTTTTGACCAGATATCCAATGTGATGTACTTTTAATGTCGGCATATGCGTTTCCCTTATTGATAAATGTTATAAAATTGTGTATATTATAGTATAGTGCACAGGAATTCTGATTTGACACGATACGCTGATATTATATAAAAAGTTGTCCGGATTTGCAAGCGGATGGAGGAACGTATGAAAAAACTGAAGGAATTATACGGGAAGAACAGGGATTTTATCATGGAAGTGATTCATTTCGGTATGGTAGGCGTTATGAATACGGTGCTGGGCTGGGTCATTATGGCGGTTCTGTATAATCTGATTCATATGAACTACTGGCTTTCCAGCGGTATTTCTTATTTTATCGGCAGCGTTTTTTCCTATCACGCAAACAGCAAGGTGACCTTTAAAGTGGAAAAGAAAGACAAGTGGCTGCCGTGGCGGTTCGCGATCAATATTATCGTCTGCTATCTGATCGCCTTTGGCGTTGCGCAGCCCGCGGCCCGCGCCGTATTGGCATCGCAGCCTGTCGTTATTGTGGATAATGTGGCGATGATACTCGGCATGGGGCTCTTTATCTTCATGAATTTTTTCGGACAGAAGCTTTTTGTGTTCCGCAAGACGAAAAAAACAGGACAGCGCGGCAAAGACACGGTTTTGTGAGAAAGAGAAAGGCAGAACGGATAAATGGCGGTTCGCTTGAAAAAACTCGAAAAACAGGCATGGTTTCTGTGGCTGACAAAATACTGGTTCCTTTTTCCGATAGCGGGTTTCCTGCTTCTGGAGGGCGGCGTTTTTCTATACTTTGGCGAGAGAAGCTACATCGCAGTACACGATAATCTGGATTTGTTCCTGGCGCAGTTCCAGATGTTAAAAAATACGGGTTCTTTTTGGAAACATAATGTGAGCGTACCGTTCCTGGGCGGAATCAGCAGAGATAATCTGCCTTCGGAACTGTCGTTATACAGTATGCTTTACATGCTCTTTCCGACTTTTACGGCATATGTGCTGGGACTGCTGTTAAAAGCCGTGATCGCGATCGCCTCCTTCCGGCTTCTGGCGAAGGAATTATACCCGGATAAATACATGGTCTACCGGCCTGTCGTTTATATGACGGGATTCGTTTATGGCATTCTGAGCGTTTTCCCGGCTTTTGGCTTTGCGTTCGCTTCCATGCCGCTTGCGGCTTATCTGCTGATTCGGATCTATCGGAAGCCGTCGAAAGGGCTGTATCTGTGCCTGTTCCTTTATCCGCTCGTATCGTATTTTTCCTACATGGGGCTTTTCCTGCTGGGATATGTGGCAATCGCGGCGATATGGCTCTCGATCCGGGACAAAAGGCCCGCGTGGTCCCTGCTCGCCGGACTGGCCGTATTGGCGCTTGGCTATGTCGTATGCGAGTATCGTTTGTTCGGACAGATGCTTCTTAGCGATGAAGCGACGATTCGTTCTACCATGGTCAATGCCGATCTGCCGGCGCGGGAAGTGGCGCGGGAAATCTTTACGGTATGGAAAGAGGGCATTTTCCATGCCGACGGCGTACACGCGAAAATTGTCCTGCCGCTCTGCGTCTTGTATTTTATCGGGAACAACGGTTATTATCTGTGGAAAAGGCGGATACGCGATATCTTTCACGACCGTTTTAATTTCGTCATGTTATTTCTGGTCTTTAACAGTATCGTCTACGGCCTGTATGACTGCGGCCCGGTCAGAAGGCTGGTGGAAACGCTTGTACCGCCGCTTGAGGGCTGGCAGTTCAACAGAACGGTCTTTTTCAACCCGTTTTTGTGGTATTGCGCGCTGTTCCTGATTCTGATCAGAATCTATGACATGGGTGTCATACAGATGTGGGCCGCCAATTTCATCGTCTGCTCAGCGGCTCTGGCGGTCATTCTTGCGCCGGGACGTTACAACGATCTGTATTACACATGCTATTACCGTGCCTATGAGTATTTTCATGGAACCGAGGTGGATGAACTCGACTATGAGCAGTTCTATGCGGTAGATTTATTTGAGAGGATCAAAGAGGATATCGGCTATGCGGGGGAGTGGTCTCTGGCATACGGCCTGCATCCCGCTGTCCTGGAATACAATGGTATCGCCACGCTGGACGGTTATCTGGGCTTTTATGCGCAGCGGTATAAAGAAGATTTTCGAAAGATCATCGCGCCGGCCCTGGAGCGGGTGGAGGCGACCAGAATCTATTATGATGAATGGGGCGCCCGCGCCTACCTGTATTCGGGGACGGATTTGAGCATCGTGCGCGCGACCAGGAGCGTTCAGGCGACGGATCCGGATATCTATATCGATGCCGGGAGCGTAAAGGCGCTCGGCGGAACTTATCTTTTTTCCAGAATCGAGCTCGCCAATGCGGAGGAAGCGGGACTGGAACAAAAGGGAAGCTATACTTCAGCGGATGGAAGTTATACGATTTATTTATATCAGGTAAGATGAGCGCGGCGTTGTCTGCGCCCGGAAAGAGGGAAAAATATGCCGATCAGAGTACACAATTTTGCGGGGGCGCCTGGCTGGTACGCCAGAAAGTATCTGCCTGTGCTGTCGAGCGAGAGCTATTTGAAGCTGCAGTTTCTGACAAGAAGGAAACAGCAGAAGCGCTATATAGAATATTTTTACGGGCAGATGGAAAGGACAGGCGCAGCGCCGCATCCGGTCGTCGTCAATCTGGAAACGGTGAACCGCTGCAACAGCACCTGCGAGTTCTGCACGGCCAATATCCATGCGGAAAAAAGGCCCTATATGCGGATGCCGGAGGGGCTTTATTACTCGATTATCGACCAGCTGAAGGCGTGGGACTATAAAGGGCATCTGACCCTGTATGGGAACAATGAACCGTGGCTGGACAAGCGTATCGTGGAATTTCATAAGTATGCGCGGGAGCAGCTTCCCGATGCCTTTATCTTTATGTCAACGAACGGGCTGCTCCTGGATATTGACAGGGTAAAGGCGATCGTTCCCTATGTGGATCAGCTGATCATCAATAATTATTGTCTGGACAGGAAACTGCATGAGAATATTCAGACGATTCATTCCTATGTAAAAGAGCATCCTGAAGAATTTAAGGATGTGGATATCCTGATACAGATCCGTTATCTGAAGGAGGTGCTGACCAATCGCGCGGGAAGCGCGCCGAATAAACAGTCAAAGGGGAAAATCATCAAAGAGACCTGTCTGATGCCTTTTACGGATATGTGGATCATGCCCAATGGGAAGCTCGGCATCTGCTGCTGTGATAATTTTGAAGTGACGGATCTGGCGGACCTGAATCAGGTTCCCCTGAAAGACGGATGGAACAGCGAAAAGTACCGGAAACTGCGGGATGCGGTAAAGGATGGGCGGCAGAATTATCCGTTCTGTAAGAATTGCGATTTTATCGACGCGGGGCTCAGGATGGACGCGGCCGACGATGTTATGAAGCATCACGGAAAGATGCACGGCGCGCGGCAGTCCGTCTTTAAGAAGCGTTAATCGAAAAGTGCGGTGAAAAAGAAAGCAAAGGACAAATGAGGATGGGGCGGAAAAAAGGTATGGTACGGAATGTGAGAAACGAAAAGAGCGTTATCCGAAAGAGAAAGAGCGTTCTGGCGTGGGCGCTCGTCTTCGCGCTGTCTGTTCTTGCGGGCTGCGGCAGCCGGAGCGGAAATGATGGAAATGCGGCGGATGCAGAAAGCCCGGCTGATACGGCGGCAGCAGCGGATGCGGCGGCGCCTGATGCGGAGAAGAGCGCGGGTGGGAACGGTTTGGCGGGTGCGGAAACTCCGGCGGGCGCGGATTCTGCGGATGCAGAGGCAGAAGCGGAGGAAGGCGCAGGAGAGAAAGAAATGGCGGCCAGCGAAACGGCCGCCAGAAAAGTCTCGATTCTGGGCGACAGCATTTCCACCTTCGACGGCTGGATCCCGGAAGGCTATGCCTGTTTTTTCCCGATGGACGGCGAAGTGCCGGATGTCGAGCAGACATGGTGGAAGATGGCCCTGAAGGATATGGAAATGGAGCTGTGCGTCAATGGTTCCAGTTCCGGGAGCACCTGCACAGGCGACTCCTCCAGCGCTTATGATTTTCAAAGCGGATGCAGCGAATGCAGAGTCGGGAGCCTGATCGGGAGCAACGGCGCGTTTCCGGATGTCATTATCGTTTATATGGGAACGAACGACTTTCTGAAGGCTGTGCCGATCGGCGATAACGATGGCACGCGGGCTGTGGAAGAGGGCGTGATAGAGACTTTCAGCGATGCTTATTGTATGATATTGGATAAGCTGACCGCTTATTATCCGGGTGCGGAGATTTATTGCTGTAATCTTCCGCCGATAGGGGACTGGGGGCCGGAAAACGGTTCGGCGTTCGTAACGTTCGTGAACGGGCAGGAACTGTCGTCGGCGGATTACGGAAAGCAGATTGAGATCATTGCGGCGGCCAAGGGATGCAAGGTCATCGATTTGCAGAATTGCGGCATTACAATAGAAAATATGGAAAACTATGTGACGGACGGCGTTCATATGAATCCTAAGGGCATGGAGCTGGTTCGGGACGCGGTAGAGGCTGCCTTATAGGCAGCCTCGTTTTGGATGGTATTGAATGGTATTGAATGGTATTGATTGGAAAATCAGGATTCGTGATATTCCTGTTCTGTATTGACATTCCAGATATTGTCCTTGTTCTGAATACCGCCGACGATATTCCTGACCGCTTCAAAGGATGTCATCATGGAGTGGTCGATATTGTTGTAGCGGTGCTGTCCGTTCCGGCCGACACAGTAGAGATTGTCGATAGATTTCAGATAATCTACCAGCGTGCCGATTTCCTTATAGGTATCGAAGTAGGCCGGGTATGCTTTTTTCACTCTCTCCACATGGGAGTCCATGACTTCTTTGGGGCTGTCAATCAGCCCCATGCTGACGATTTCCTTTATGGCGAACCGGGTAAATTTTTCATCCGGCATCGTCCAATACCTGTCGCCCTCCGAAACGAAATATTCCAGGCCGATCCATACGGTGTTCTCCAAATCTTTGACCATATAAGGCGACCAGTTGTTGTAGATCTGGAAACGGCCGAGTTGGACGGAACGATCCTGCACATAAATCCAGCAGTCGGGTACGATATTGCTGATGGTCTTTATCCTGGTCTTATTCTTCAGATTCAGCTTTGGCAGCAGGAGGCCGACGGTCATATAGTCGCGGTAGGGGAGTCCTGCGGCGATTCTCGCCGGTTCTTTCGGGACGTCGTTCATGCCTGCGACAAGGTCTTTGACTGGCATGGAAGAAATGAAAATATCGCCCTCCACCGTAATCTGTTTTCCTTCCGTTTCATAGGTTAAGGATGTGATGCGGTTCTCTTTATCCTTATGGAGCGCGGTCACGCGGCTGTTTCTTAAAATCGTCCCCCCCATTTTCTGAATTTCTTCCGCAGTAACGTCCCATAGCTGGCCGGGGCCGAGCTTGGGATAGCTGAATTCCTCGATTAAAGAGGTCTCCACTTTACGGTTCTTTCCGCCCGGCAGCATTTTACCGAAGACATCTTTGATAATGGCGGTAATGGAAAGCCCCTTCATACGCTGTGCCCCCCAGTCGGGCGCAATGTCGCTGGGATGCCTTCCCCAGAGATTTTCCGTGTAATATTCAAAAAACATGGAATACAGCTTTTTGCCAAAACGGTTGATATAGAGGTCTTCCAGAGAATTCTCCTTCCGCTTGTGAAGCAGCGCGGCCAGATAGCTGAAACCGGACTGCAGCGTGGCGGCAAGTCCCATATTTTTAAAAGTTTCAAATTTGAAGGAAATCGGATAGTCGAAGAACTTTTTATTAAAATAAATACGGGACACCCGGTGGCGGCGCAGCATGACCCGGTCTTCTTTTTCGGGATCGGGCCCGCCGGGAGCAAGCGGCATCCTGCGTTTCAGAACGATATCGTCCCAGGTAGGAGAGCCCTGGAGGGGAAGCATCTGATTCCACCAGGCATTGACCTCAGGCACCTTGGAAAAAAAGCGGTGGCCGCCCATATCCATGCGGTTGCCTTTATAATTGACGGTCTTGGAGATGCCGCCCATATCTCCGCTTTCTTCGAGAACGGTGACCTCATATTCCCTGCTTTGTTTTAAAAGTTCATAGGCCGCGGTCAGTCCTGCGGGCCCGGCGCCTATAATATATGCTTTTTTCATGAAAATAATGATACCTTTCTTCATCCTCGGCTTTTTGGCCTGCGTCTATCATACCACTTTTTCATATAGGTTGAAAGAATAAATTGCGATTACAGTAAATTTTTCTCAAAATGCCGCCACAGCAGGTTACGCTGCGGCTGGACATCTTCCTCCATTTGCGGTAAACTAAAATATCGGAATAAGACCGGGGAAGAATGAGAGGAGAAAGGCGGTATGACACAGGTGATCAGTTTGATATTCTGGCTTATAGCGGTTCCGTTCTGTATCGGCCAGATTCCGGTTTCTTTTATGCCGGGCGGACAGGATGCGCGGGGGACGGTAAGAAATCCCGGCGTGACGCTGCTTGCGGGCTATCTGCTGATGTGGTCGGTCTTTGAGGCGATTACCATTCCGGCAGTGATCCTGATTCAGTATCATAATTTTCTGTTCGTTCTGAAATGGTTCATGGCGGCGGCGATTCTGCTTTCGATTGCGGGGATTCTGCTTTTGTTCCTGCGGGTGAAGCGGGAGCGGGAGGAGGTCCGGCCGGTACTGCTTTCGGCGCTCGTATCGCATAAGATGAGCCTGGAGGCTAAAATCGAATGGGGCATATTTCTGGCGCTTTTGGGTTTTCAGCTTTACATGGCGGTGACGAGAACTTCCTTCGACGGCGACGACGCCTATTATGTAGTGCAGTCTCTGATGGCGCAGCAGACTGGCGGAATGTATAAAAATCTTCCTTATACCGGAAGATCCTCGCCGCTCGATATCCGTCATGCGCTGGCGGTCTTTCCGATGTGGGTCGCTTTTCTGTCAGCGAAGGCGGGACTTCATGCAACGATCGTGTCCCACGTCGTTATGCCGCTGCTTCTGATACCGCTCAGCTATCTTGTTTATTATGAAATTGCCAAAGCGCTCTTTCCCTCCAGAAGGGAGAACGTTCCGGTTTTTATGATTCTCATGGGAATGTTCCAGATGTTCGGGAATGTGTCAATTTATACGAATGAAGCGTTTTTTTTGACGCGGACCTGGCAGGGAAAAGCCGTAGCGGGCAGTTTTGTCATACCGATGCTGTTCCTGCTCCTGCTCTGGCTTTATAACGATGAAAAGGAAGAGCGCGGGCGGAGGAATGCGGGGTTCTGGATCATGCTCGTCTGCCTGAATATGACGGCCGGCATATGCAGTTCCATCGCGGTCTTTCTGCTGGCAATCCTGCTGGCGGTCACGGCATTTTGTCTGATGCTCGTGGAGCGGGATATCAGGATCCCGGTGAGGCTGGGGCTTACCTGTATTCCGAATGCGGTCTATGTTTTGTTGTATCTGATGTTGAAGTGACAGGAGCGGCGGGAGTATATGTGGGGTATCTTTTTGGAAAGCGTAGTTATTTTTCAGAACTACGTCGGATTTCATCAAAATAAATTTTTATTCGTCATTTATCTTTTCTTTCTGTTGTACTTGTGTCTGGCGGAGAAGAACAAAAGGCTTCGCGCGATTTTCGTTTATGCGCCGATGATTCTGTTGCTGTGTTTTTTCTGTCCGCTTTTCCGGAAGGTATTTGTGCGGCTGCTGAATGATGCGGAGACTTATTACCGTCTGCTCTGGCTGCTGCAGATGAGCCTTGTCAGCGCTTACGGGGCTGTGAAGCTGTGCGGCAGACACCGCAGGGCAGGGCTTGTCGTGATGTGCGCGGCGATTGTGGTGTGCGGCAGCCTGGTGTACCGAAGCGAGCATATTTCCAGGGCGCAGAACTGGTATCATCTTCCGGCGGAGGCGGTGGAAGTGGCGAGGCTGATCGATCCGGAGGAGGGACGTGTTATGGCGCTCGTTCCGGCGGATCTGATTTACTATATCCGGCAGTATTCGGCCAATATCAATATGCCCTATGGCCGGGAAATGCTGATTGCCCGGTGGGATTACTATAACGATATGTATGAGGCGATGGAAGAAGCGGACATCATTCAGACGGAGTCTTTCGTGGAATTGACGCGGGAGTACGGCTGTGATTATGTGGTCCTGAAAAAAGACAGGGAACTGCAGGAGCCGCTTACGGATCACGGATTTGCGCTGTATGCGCAGACGGATACTTATCTGATTTACAGGGATACGGAGGCGGCTGTGAATACAGACATCATGGAAACTGGAAATTGAGCGACGGGAGGAGCCGGGATATTCGATGCTGTTTAATTCCTATATTTTTATCTTTTTATTTTTTCCAATATGCCTGCTCGGCTATTACGGCCTTCTCTGTTGGGGGAAAAAGGAGGCGGCGCAGCTTTTTCTGCTCGCGGTATCCTTCTGGTTCTATGGTTATTTTCAGGTGCATTATCTGTTGGTCATGCTGTTTGACATCGCCGTTAATTACTGTTTTCACAGGCTATTATCGAAAAAACCTTCCGGGCGGCTGTTGTTTCTGGCAATAGCGGCGAACCTGGGCGTCCTTTTTTATTTCAAATATTATGACTTTTTCGTGGAGAATCTCAATGCGGTATTTGGTTCTTCCCTTTTACCGCGTCATGTGCTGCTGCCGCTCGGCATCAGTTTCTTCACCTTTCAGCAGATCGGGTTCCTGGCGGATACTTACAGGGGGGAGGTAAAAGACTGCGGCCTGCTTCCTTACGCGCTGTTCGTCGCGTTTTTCCCGCAGCTGATCGCGGGCCCCATCGTGACGCAGGCCGAAATGCTGCCGCAGTTTCAGAAAATGGCGGAGCGGAGGTTCGACTGGGAAAAATTTGCAAGAGGATATGCGCTGTTCGTGCTGGGCCTGTTCAAAAAAGTGATTCTCGCGGATATGCTCGGCGCCGGCGTGGACTACGGATATGCGAATATAGCGCTTCTGGGGCGGGCGGACGCGCTGATCATCATCGTTGCTTATTCTTTACAGCTCTATTTTGATTTCAGCGGCTATTGCGATATGGCGCGCGGAATCGGACGGATGCTCGGTTTTGAGATAGCCGTCAATTTCAATTCCCCTTACCGGGCGGTCAATATCGTGGATTTCTGGAAAAGATGGCATATCACGCTGAACCGCTTCTTTACTTCCTATGTATATATACCGCTTGGCGGCAATCGCAGGGGCAGAGGGCGGATGTATCTGAATCTTCTGTTCGTTTTTTTCCTGAGCGGCGTATGGCATGGCGCGGGCTGGAATTTCATTATATGGGGGATGCTGCACGGCGCGTTGTATGTGCTGACAAGATGGTATCTGGAAAAAAAGAAGCTTTATAAAGAGAGGCGGTCTCAGGGAAATGGGCCGGGAGAAGGGCGTCCGCTTTGGTTTTCCATATGGCGGAAAACAGCGGCGCTTGTGTCAAAAATCGCGTTGTTCCTGTATGTCAGCGCCGCATGGGTCTATTTCCGGGCGGCGGACGCCGCGCAGGCGAACCGGCTTCTGCGGCTGGCGCTCCAGGGGAAAATGCAGAAAGTTTCTTTCGATCTGGCAGAGTGTTTTCAGCTGGACGAGTTCTGGTATGTGCTGAAAATGCTCCGGCTGGATAACTTTTCTTACAGCAGGTATGTACCGATGGTTTTTCTGCTGGCGGCCGGCCTTTTGTCTGCGATGTTTGGACGGAATGCGGCGCAGCTTGCGGACGGAATCAAAGGAAAAGCGTATCAGGCCGTCCTGCTCGGAGCGGTTTTTGTGTGGTGCGTCCTGTCTTTTTCTCAGGTCAGCGTGTTCCTGTACTTTAATTTCTGATAGGAGGTCCGGTTTATGGAGAAAAAGAAAGAGCTGGACGGTCGAATGAATCCGTTCAAAAAGTTCACAGGGATTACCGCTGCGGCCGTTTTCCTGTTCCTTGCCGGTATCATGGCGCTTGTCATCTATGTGGATCCCTTTTTCCATTACCATGCGCCGCTCGATCATTTTCCCTATCTGGTAGACAACCAGCTGAGCCAGAATCCGGGTATGGCAAAGCATATGCGGTATGACAGCGTTATCCTTGGATCTTCCATGACGGTGAATTTCAATACGGACTGGTTTGCAGAGCAGCTGGGACTGCAGACGATCAAGCTGAATTACAGCGGTGCATATCCTAAGGACCAGTCCAATATCATGAAGATCATTTTTGAGAGCGGCAACCGGGTGGAGGCGGCTTTTCTCGGCGTCGATGTGATGACCTATACAGGGGGCGTGGAAGAGACGAAGTATCCGATTCCCGAATATTTATATGACGATAATGTCATAAATGATATCCGCTATGTTTTTAACAAGGATGTGGTGCTGAATTATATTTTCCGGCAGATCGCGGATCCGGACAAAACGGATCTTGCGACTGTTTATCAGAGCTGGTGGACGGACGAATATTATAATAAACAGTGGGTGATGCACAATTATGAACAGCCGGAGCGGGTGGAGGCGGAGACGCCGGAGGATGCGTATCTGGAAAGCGTGGAGCAAAATCTGGCGGCGAATATCTGTCCTTATATAGAGCGGAATCCCGGTACGACGTTTTATATTTTTTTCCCGCCTTACAGTATTTTGTATTGGAACGATGTCATCTGTGAGAATCATCTTGAGGCGACGATGGCAGAGTATCAGTATATTGCGGACAGGATGCTCGCTTATGAAAATGTGCGGCTTTTCTTTTTCCCCAATCAGGAATGGATTGTGACAGACCTGGATAATTATGCGGATTACAGCCATTATCACCGGGATATCAACTATTACATGACGGAGTGCTTTGCGGATGGAAGCTGCGAGATAAAAACGGAGGAAGAAATGAAGCAGGCGCTCGATGAGATGCGCCTGCTCATTGAAAAGTTCGATTTTGAAGAATTATTTTCCGTAGAATATTAGCGGTCATCGGTCTGTGCCGGACGCTGCCGGCAGAATGCACGTTACAAAACGTTCCGCGAGCCGCTCCAGTCCGGCTTCGTTAAAGTGAATATAATCTGTCATATAATCCAGATAATTATCTTCGTTGACGGTGCCGTAGAAATTGTCGATCCAGGAAACGCCGCAGTCGCTCGTGACATCCAGCTCCTTCTGCAGGTAGTGGCTCAGCGTGCCGTTGCCCAGATCGGCGCGGTCGCCGTTCTGGAAATTGCCTTCATCGTTGATGCTGTGGCAGAAGGTATGGGACATTACCACGATTCTGATGAAAGGGTAAGTCTCCTGGAACTGCTCGATGGCGGTGCGCAGGGCGCCGGTATAGGCAACGATGGAATGCGGGTCGTTCGGGTCGTCGCTCGGCCTCTTTTCGATATAATCGATGCCGTCATACATAATGCAGAGAATGTCAACGCTGTTCATATCGAGCTCCTGCAGCATTTCCACAGTCGGAACAAAAGCAGGGTCATAACTGCAATAGGCCGCGGCCAGAATCCGCTCAAAATCCCTCGTGCAGATTCCTTCCGCCAGATAGGACAGGCTGAGGGCGTCCATCCAGAAGCCGTCGTTATAAGAAGGATATGCGGCGCTTATGGTGGAACCTGTGAAAGAGCCGTTGTATACGATCGCGCCGGATTTGGCCGCGATCTGGTTTGCCAGACCATAGCCCTCCTCTCTGCTCAGGGAAAAAGGATCGTTTCCGAGACAAAGAATCGTCGTGACGCCGTCATCTTCATGGCCTTCCAGTTTATCCGGCGCGAGCGGGATAATGCTGTCCAGCACCTCGATATCGAAATCCTCCGCATGAAAGTCCGGGTCATCCTCGATGGGGACGCCTTTGTCCCATTGATAAAGTTTGAAGGCGATAATTCCGACGATAATGACGATTAACGATAAAAATATAATGTGCAGGCTGATCTGGATATGCGGTTTTTTGACAGGCTTTTTTGTTTCATTTGCAGCCTGTTTTGCCGCCGGTTTCCTTTTGGGCGTATCTCCGGCCGCTTTCGGTTCTTTTGCAGGGGTTTTTTGTTCGTCCATATCCAGAATTTCCATATCATTTCCTGTATCTCGATTCATAGCGGTTACCATGCCTTTCCATTGAATGCTGCAACTGTCTTAGTATCTGCTGCTGGTTCTATTTTACTATGAACAGGGATAAAAATCCATGTATTCACAAAATTTTAAGAAAATCATAAAAGTGCCGGATATTATTTTAACTTTACATATAAAGTTAAAAAAGTTAAAATAATATCGTCAGGAGGACAGCCTATGTCGGATGAAGAATATAGAAGATGGATAACCTTAATGTAGAAGAATATCTGAAAAGTTTACGATAATATCCGTTCCTCAGAGCCTCAAAAAAAGGTACTGCCAACGACCTTGTCTCATTGGCAGTACCTTCCTGGCGTGTTATTCGAGCCGGGCGAAAATTCCGCAGGCGGAAGATTCGCTGTCAGACAGTCGAAACCGCATTGTCCATCATGGGTTTACCGGATAGCCTGTAAGTAATGACCGCAGGCTGCGGGACCAGCTTATGCTGTTCCTTACGCTGTTCATTGAGCTGCTCCTTGTACCACTTGCTGTATTTATACATACGGTAGGTGGTGCTCAGGCACTGAAGCTGCGAATCGTCTTTGAGGCGTGCAAGAAAAAGCGCTCTCGCATCCCTGTTCATGGATACATAGTCCATATACGGGATTTTAAGCTCCGTAATGCTCCCATTACAATTTGGGCAGTTAAACCGATGTCCATTGAGCATATGGACATGATGGCAACGCTTACAATAGTGCATGTACATCATGAAAAATTCCCCTTTTCTCAGTTGATAATGTTGAAATTGTAATGTTGCACTTATATTGTGTCAGTTTCGGATGGCAAAGTCAAGCGAATTCCGGCAGAAAATGGCAGAAAAGCGGTGTCAGGTATCGCGTAAAAGAAGAAAAGATTTATGAAACAGCGACAAAAAATCACGGAAATCAATTTTCAGTTATCATTCAGGCCTGAATGATAACTGAAAATTGATTTCCGTGCAAAAAATCGTATTTCCTTGCTGAAAGAGGGATAGTGTGTTATAATATCGGCAAATTGTGAAAAGATGAAAGGTTTACATAAGCACATGAAAAAAAATCAGAAAAGAAAGGTACATGATAACGCGCCTGTCAGGAAATCCCGCAGCATCAGTGACGATACGCTGGAATTTCTGAGTCTGGATGAGGAAACGGTTGCCGCATATGAAAGAAAAACCAGGCCTGCCCGTTCCGAAAAAAGCGTTCCGCGCCGGGACTTTGGCAAAAGCGTGCGGAAACAGGAAATATATGAGGATTTCGATGATGAAACAGAAGAGCCCGGCGATATCGGGGAAGTAAATTATGATGAAGCAGAATATGACGTAGACGGCCGTTATTACGGAGAGGAAGATGAGGACAACGGCCGTTATGATGAAGAAGATGGCTGCCGTTACGAAGAAGATAATGAGGACGATGGCCGTTATTACGAAGAAGGCGGCGATGATGACCGTTATTACGGAGAGGAAGATGAGGACGGCGGTTGTTATGATGAAGAAGACGATGATGACCGCTATTACGAAGAAGACGACGATGGTTATTATGAAATAGAAGACGACGAATATTATGAGATGGACGACGATGAGGAAGATGACGAAGACGACGGGAAGATTTTTGCCCGCACAGGCCGTTTCATCACGAGTATGAGCGCGGTAGATTATATTGTGGCGGCCCTTGGCATTTTTATCCTGATGGCAGCAGCCGTCGCCGGGGCAGTTTATATCAATGCAAGAGCCGTATCCGGGCAGGTGGAGGCTTTTGCCGAAGTGGGGACCGAAATACAGGATATCAGCGTAATCGGCGAGAGCGGGCTGATTGCCGTTGCCGATGCGGAATCCACCAGAATATCGCAGATGACAGGGCTTGAACCGGAAATGGACGAAGAAGGACAGAGCGGGGAAAAGCCGCAGGGGGACCGGATAGAGGTAGGAATCAATCTGACTTCGATTCAGTCGGATATCAAGATTAAATTTGTCAATAAGGAAACGAACAAATTAATCGGCAGCGTGCCATTTGAAGTGGAGATTACCGGAGGCGGCAGGACCTTCGGGTTAAAAGACGACGATAAGGACGGCATTATTTATCAGACCGGACTTAGCGCGGGCACTTATATGGTAAAGGTAACTGCTTTGCCGGGAGAAGGCTATGAGAAATACCATATCCCCGCACAGGAAGAGACGGTTAAAGTTGCTGATACGATTTCTTATAAAAAGGTCGAGGTTGCCGATGAAATTAAGACAGAGGCGGAAGTCAACGCGGCGGCAGAGGATACCGCGCAGCAGAATACCGTGGTCGAGTCGGAACTGAAGGACACTGTGGAATGGGTAGAATCTACCAGGAATGAAGAGAACGCGGATGATAATTATGAAGAAATCAAACGGGAGAACGTGCCCGATCCGGTAACGCTTGCCAGAGCGGGGACTTTTATGAAGCTTGTCAACAGCAGCCTTGCCGGCGATAACGTGAGGTCTGTTGTCAGCCCGGAACAGCCGTCGATACCGCCGATGGATACGGACACCGCGGCAGCGCCTTCGACGGGTACAGATTCGACAATAACGCCTTCGACGAGTGAGGATACCACGAATACGCCGGCAACGAGCGCCGGTTCGACGGATACGCCTCCGGCGGACACGGATCCGGCAGGCACGGATCCGGCGAGTACGCCGACAACGGGAACGGGTCCTGCAGATACGCCGACAACGAGCGCCGGGACTACCGAAACGCCTTCGACGAGCGTCGGCGCCACGGGCACGCCTTCGACAGGAAGCGGTATCGTCAGCCCGGAACAGCCTGCCGTACCGACACAGCCGGCAGCGCCTGCCGTGCCAACGGATGCAGAGAAATTAAGCGCGTTACATCCGGTCCTGAATACGACGTCGCTTGCCCTTACGCAGGGAGGGAGCGCGGAGCTTTCCATTGTCGTTACGGGCAGCGAGCCTTATACGGTCGATTGGAGCAGTAATTCCGCCGCGGCAAGCGTCAATAACGGCGTCGTTACCGGAGCGGCCGCGGGAACCGCAGTTATCACGGCAACGGTCATGGTCGGCCAGGAATCGGCGGCCTTGAGCTGTACCGTTACGGTTACGGAAGCCGCAGTACAGTATACCGCGGTAAAAATAGAAGGAAGCGCCGTCATTCAAATGGGAGGAACGGCTTCTTTAAAGGGGACTACGACTCCGGAGGGCGGCATTGTTACATGGACGAGCGACAATACGGATATTGTAAAAATAGATAATAACGGCGTAATGACAGGCGTGTCGGAAGGAACAGCGGTCATTACCGGGATCTGTGGAGATGCGAAAGCGGCATGGCAGGTCAAGGTCACCCCAAATTATACCGGAGATACGGTCACGAAATTAAAGGACAGGGACGGCAATCAGATTTATATCAGGAATAGCGAAGGAAAATATGTGGAAGCGGTGTATGCCGACTATTATAAAGACCAGATGCTGTATCTGCGCAAAGCGAACGCGGAGTGTTTTTATACCGGATGGCAGACCATCGACGGTTATACCTATTTTTATGATAAAAATGGGAAATATGTGACCGGGGAGCAGATCATCCAGGGAGCAAAATATTCCTTTGACAGCCAGGGGAGGATGTCCAATCATTCCGGTACGCTCGGCATCGACGTTTCCAAATGGAACGGCTCCATCGACTGGAACGCGGTCAGGAATTCGGGCGTTTCCTATGTGATCATCCGTTGCGGCTACCGCGGTTCTTCTACGGGCGCATTGATCGAAGATCCGAAATTCGCCAGCAATATCAAAGGGGCCAAAGCGGCCGGACTAAAGGTCGGCGTTTATTTCTTCAGCCAGGCTGTCAACGAGGTGGAGGCGGTCGAGGAAGCTTCGATGGCCCTGAATCTGGTAAGCGGCTATGGGCTGGAATATCCGGTTTTTCTGGATGTGGAAGCGAGCAACGGGCGCGGGGACGCGATCGACGCGGCGACGCGGACGGCGGTCTGCCGGGCATTCTGTGCGACCATACAGAATTCCGGATATCGGGCGGGCGTATATGCCAATACGACCTGGTTCACCACCAAAATCAATGCGGGAAGCCTGACGGATTACAAAATCTGGCTTGCCCAGTATGCGAGCGCGCCGACCTATACGGCGACCAGATATGATATGTGGCAGTATACATCCAAAGGACAGGTAGGAGGCATCAGCGGCAGCGTGGATATGAATATCAGCTATCTGAATTATTAAGAAAAAGAAAATTTCTTGCAAATAGCGTTTATTTCTATCATAATAGAGATGTGTATCATATGATCGCGCAGTATAAAAACAAAGGAGACAGACAAAAATGAGGACTTATCTTGTGACAGGCGGCGCCGGTTTTATTGGTTCCAACTACATTCATTATATGTTCGGAAAATATGGCGATGAAATCAGGATCATTAACGTGGACGCCCTGACCTATGCGGGAAACCTTGAAAATCTGAAAGATATCGAGAAGAGGGAGAATTATACGTTTGTAAAAGCCGATATCTGTGATAAAGAGGCCGTCAGCCGTATTTTTGCGGAAAACGATATCGACAGGGTCGTGCATTTTGCGGCGGAAAGCCATGTTGACAGGAGCATTAAGAATCCGGAGGTGTTCGTGCAGACGAACGTGCTCGGCACGGCGGTCATGCTCAACTGTGCCAAAGCGGCGTGGGAGCTGCCGGACGGCGCTTATAAAGCGGATAAGAAATTCCTGCACGTTTCCACAGATGAAGTATACGGTTCGCTGGAGGAGGACGGGGGCTATTTCTATGAGACGACCCCTTATGCGCCGCACAGCCCTTATTCAGCAAGCAAGGCGAGCTCGGATATGCTCGTAAAAGCCTACATGGATACCTATCATTTCCCGGCCAATATTACGAACTGCTCCAATAATTACGGACCTTATCAATTCCCGGAGAAATTGATTCCGCTGATCATCAACAACGCTCTGCAGGGGAAAAAGCTCCCGGTCTATGGCGATGGCAGAAATGTCCGCGATTGGCTGTATGTGGAGGATCATGCGAAGGC
Organism: Bacteroides fragilis; assembly: GCA_023664485.1. Classification (GTDB taxonomy): domain Bacteria; phylum Bacillota; class Clostridia; order Lachnospirales; family Lachnospiraceae; genus UBA3282. Next base: position 32,146 of record JAMPFK010000001.1, read on the forward strand.
GATCGATATGGTGCAGGAAAAAGGCAGATTGTTCGAGACCTATAACGTAGGCGGCCATAATGAGAAACAGAACATTGAGATCATCCATATCATTCTTGAGACGCTGCAGGAAATGTTAGCGGACGACGATCCAAGAAAGGCGCTTGTCAGCGAGGATTTGATTACTTATGTCGAAGACAGAAAAGGCCATGACAGAAGATATGCTATCGCGCCGGACAAGATCCGGAAAGAAATCGGCTGGGAGCCGGAGACGATGTTCCGGGAAGGGATCAGACGGACGATCCAGTGGTTCTTTGAGCATGAGGACTGGATGAAAAATGTGACGAGCGGCGATTATCAGAAATATTATGCTGAAATGTATAGGGAATGAAGATTTCCTAAGGCGTCAGAGGACGCCGCCTAAGGAAATCTGATCATTCCCTGGAGTTGGGAGAGGATAAGAGAAATCTAATCATTCCCTGCAGAATGTCCCACATGGGGCATTCTGCCAGAGAGAACCATCATATTAAAAAGGAGAATGCGCATGAAAGGAATTATATTGGCAGGGGGGTCGGGGACTCGGTTGTATCCGCTGACGAAGGCAATTTCCAAACAGATCATGCCAGTCTATGATAAACCGATGATCTATTATCCACTGTCCATTTTGATGCTGGCGGGCATCCGGGAGATTCTGATCATCTCTACGCCGAGGGATCTTCCGGTGTTTCAGGAATTATTCGGAAGCGGGGAACAGCTCGGCCTGAAAATGGAATATGCCGTACAGGAGACGCCGCGCGGCCTCGCGGACGCCTTTATTATCGGAGCGGATTTTATCGGCGGCGACCATGTGGCGCTGATACTCGGCGATAATATTTTCTATGGACAGAGTTTTTCCAAAGTGCTTAAAGAGGTATCGGCCAGAGAAAAAGGCGCGACCATCTTCGGCTATTATGTCAGAAATCCCAGAGAGTATGGGGTTGTGGAGTTCGATGAGAACGGAGTCGCTTTATCCATTGAGGAGAAACCGGAGCATCCTAAGAGCAATTATGCGGTGCCGGGTTTGTATTTTTATGACAACGATGTCGTAGAAATCGCGGCGAATGTAAAACCTTCGGCGCGCGGCGAGATTGAAATTACGAGCATCAATAACGAATATCTGCGCAGAGGGACTTTGAAAGTCGAGACGCTTGGCCGCGGTTTTGCATGGCTGGATACGGGGAATCATGATTCTCTGCTGGATGCGGCGGATTTTGTCGCGGCTTTTCAGAAGAGGCAGGGGCTTTATATTTCCTGTATCGAGGAAATTGCATACAGGAGAGGCTTTATCGGTAAGGAGCAGCTTTTGAAGCTGGCGGAGCCCCTTCTGAAAACAAATTATGGACAATATCTTGTAGAGGTTGCGAATGGACTCTAGGAAACTACGAAGAACCCTGTTCCTCGTCGTCATGATATTTTTAATGATAACGGCTGTTATCGCGATGACCAACTGGGAGCTCATAGAGGAGCGGTTCGGCATAGGCGGCGAGCCGGAGCGGGGAGGCGCCGAGGCGGCGGAAACGACGACAGAGGATAAACAGATAGGCAATGATCTGCAGGCCTTTATGCAGGACGAGACATTTTTTGACTCGGAAACACATTATAAGAGCATCGAAACCTATTCCGGCAAGGCCGTGTCTCTTGTTATGAGCTCCGTTGCGAAAGATCTGCGTATTATGATCGTGAACAGCGGCGGGAAGCTTGAAACAGGCTTTCCTTTTGTCGTGACGATTCAGGGCGTTGGCGAATATACGGATACGGACCGGGACGGTATTATTTATATCGACAGCCTGCGGGCGGGGGAATACAGCATTTCCCTGAACGAGGCGGAGGGCTACAGGGTGCCCAATACGGTGACGACAATTAAAGTGAAGCAGGAGATCGAATACCGGGTATTGGATGATATCGAATATCTGATGCTGACGGAGAACGATGTCGATGCCGAAAAGGAAGATACGGAAGTAAAGGAAGCGCGTCAGGATGCGGATGGAACGGAAAATACGGATTTTACGGCTTCCGGCGAAAATGTGAAAAAGGGAATCGATGTCTCTAAATGGAACGGGACGATCGATTGGGAGGCCGTAAAAGAGGACGGTGTGGAATTTGCCATTATCCGGTGCGGGTACCGCGGTTCTTTAAGCGGTTCTCTGATCATCGATCCGGTTTATGAAGAAAACATACGCGGAGCGATAGATGCGGATATTCCGGTCGGCGTGTATTTCTTTACGCAGGCAGTCAACGAGGTGGAAGCGGTGGAGGAGGCCAGCATGGTCATCAGTCTGATCCGACAGTATGACGTGGATTATCCGGTATTTCTCGACAGTGAGAGCGCGGGTGGAAACGGAAGGGCAGACGATTTGGAGTCGGAAGACCGGACGCGCATCCATAAGGCGTTTCTGGAGACGGTTGCGGCTGCAGGGTATGCTGCCGGCATTTACGGCTCCGCTAACTGGCTCGATGGAAAAGTGGACATGAAGGAGCTGTCAGGTTATCATACATGGCTGGCGGAATACGCTGAGATTCCTTCCTACGACGGCTATTATCATATGTGGCAGTACACTTCCAAAGGCTCCATTGACGGCATTTCGACGAATGTGGATTTGAATCTCTGTTATATGAATATTGATACGTCGATCGATCATTCGGTAGACGCAGGAGGTTATTCGGGCGTTGTAAACGGGGATACCGGCAATGTGCCGACGGGCGGCCGGGGTGAACGCTAGATGTTTTCAGCCTGGTGTAAAGAGACTAAAATATGGAGGAAAGCAAATGGGAAAAATAACGGTGGAGACATGTGAAATAGAAGGGTTGAAAGTCATTACGCCCGCGGTACATGAGGACGCAAGGGGTTATTTCATGGAGACTTACCAATATGAGGATTTCAAGGCGGCCGGTATCGATCAGATATTCGTGCAGGATAATCAGTCGGCTTCTGTCAAAGGCGTTTTACGGGGGCTTCATTTTCAGATAAAATATCCGCAGGATAAGCTTGTCAGGGTGCTGAAAGGGGAAGTCTATGATGTGGCGGTCGATTTACGGCCGGGCTCCGGAACCTATGGAAAATACTATGGTGTGCTGCTTTCAGCGGAAAACAGGAAGCAGTTCTTTATCCCGAAAAATTTTGCACATGGTTTTCTTGTGCTCTCGGACGTCGCTGAATTTGCCTATAAATGTACGGATTTTTATCATCCGAACGACGAGGGCGGCATTTTGTGGAACGACCCGGATATCGGCATCGACTGGCCCATTGAAGAAGGTATGAAACTGATTCAGTCGGAGAAGGATACCAAATGGGGCGGTATCAGGGAATTTACCGGGCAATATCGGAAATAAGAGCGGAGATTTCGTAAGAAAATGAGCGCAGGCGATACGGTAACTATGAAAAAGAAAAAAGAAAAAAAATATGTCTTTCCAAAGCCCGCGGCGATCGCAATTTTCTGGGGGCTTGGTTCGATTCTGGCGATTGTGCTGGTCATGCATCATAACCCGCTGGCGGATCAGGTGACAGAGAATATGAAAAAGGTGAGCGGCTGTGTGCTGATTCTGTTCACCTGTATTATTTTTACGATTTTTTATGACGGGCTGACGACGATTCCAACAGAGCTTTTCCAGAGCAGGAGACTGATCTGGAAGCTCGCGAAGAACGATTTCAAGAAGCGCTACGCGGGCTCCTATCTGGGCATTATCTGGGCCATGGCACAGCCTGTCGTTACGGTCGTGATGTATTGGCTCGTTTTCGATAAGGTGTTCGATACGAGGAGCCAGCTCGTGGCAGGCGGTATCGAAGTGCCCTATGTGCTGTATCTGATGGCAGGCCTGGTTCCGTGGTTCTATTTTTCGGAAGCGATCACGCAGGGCACGATGGCGCTGATAGAATACAATTATCTCGTCAAAAAAGTCGTCTTCAACATCAGCATCCTGCCGATCATTAAAGCGATCGCGGCAACTTTTATTCATTTGTTCTTTGTCTGTATTCTCCTGGTTGTAGCCGCCGGTTACGGCTATTATCCGAGCCTCTATACGTTGCAGATATTTTATTACAGCCTTTGCACGTTCCTGCTGGTGCTGGGGATGAGTTATTTGACCTGCGCCATCGTCGTTTTTATCAGGGATCTGCAGCAGATCATCGCGATCGTATTACAGATCGGCATGTGGGCGACGCCGATTCTGTGGGATATTTCAATGCTGTCGGATAATATGAAAACTGTCTTTAAGCTGAATCCACTGGTCTATATTGTCAATGGATACCGCAGCGCTCTTTATGAAGAAACATGGTTCTGGGAACATTTTTATTCATCTACCTATTTCTGGATATTTACAATCAGCCTGTTCTGCATCGCGACGCTGATCTTTAAGAAGCTGCGGGTGCATTTCGCGGATGTCCTCTAGGGACCGCGGCCGGAACGCGAAGGAGTTTGGTATGGAAAAAAAGATTGCGATTCAGGTAAAGGATCTGGAAAAAGTCTATAAATTATATGATAAGCCTTCCGACAGACTGATAGAGACGCTTGGCATCGGCCGGAAGAAAAGACATACGGAGCATCATGCGCTGAAGGGAATCAATTTAACGATCCGTCAGGGAGAGACCGTCGGCATTATCGGGACGAACGGTTCCGGGAAATCTACGATCTTAAAGATCATTACCGGTGTCTTGAATCCGACGAGAGGAGAGGTTTCCGTGGACGGGCGTATTTCCGCGCTGCTGGAGCTTGGCGCGGGTTTCAATATGGAATATAACGGAATCGAAAATATTTATCTGAACGGCACGATGATAGGATTTTCCGAAAAGGAAATCGATGAGAAAATGAATGATATTCTGGAATTTGCCGATATTGGAGAGTATGTTCACCAGCCGGTCAAGACCTATTCCAGCGGCATGTTTGTCCGCCTCGCTTTTGCGGTGGCGATCAATATTGATCCGGAAATCCTGATCGTGGACGAAGCGCTTTCCGTGGGAGACGTTTTTTTTCAGGCGAAATGCTACCATAAGTTTGAAGAATTTAAGAAAATGGGAAGAACGATCGTATTCGTCAGCCATGATTTGAGCAGTATCAGCAAATATTGTGACAGAGTCGTACTGCTGAATCAGGGCGTCAAGCTGGGCGAAGGAAAACCGAAAGAGATGATAGACGTTTACAAGCAGGTGCTGGTCGGGCAGTATACGATAGAGGAATCCGGCCAGGAACGGCTGATAGACGACGAGCAGCTTCGCGCGCTGGCGGCAGGAGGAAAGAAAAAAGCGCCGTCAGGCGCGGAAAACGTCAACCCGGATTTATTGGAGTACGGTTCTAAAAAAGCCGTGATCACGGAATACTATATAACGGATGAAAAAGGGACGAAAACGTCGGCGATTCTCAAAGGCAGCAGCTTTCACATCCATATGAAGGTGGACATGATGGAGGATATCATGGCGCCTGTTTTTGCATTTACGATTAAAAATATCAGGGGTACGGAAATCACGGGAACGAATACGATGTACGAGAAAGCTTTTCTGGAGTCGGTGAAAGCGGGAGAGAAAAAAGAAATTGTCTTTACGCAGGATATGAATCTGCAAGGAGGGGAATATTTACTCTCGCTTGGTGTGACGGGCTATGAAGGAGATGATTTTACGGTTTATCACCGCTTATACGATGTACTGAATCTGACGGTCATTTCGGATAAAAATACGGTTGGATTTTATGATATGAATTCGCGTATTCAGATTTTTTAGCGTGTATGGAGGGATTATGAAGGAAAAGATAGAAGAAATCGGAAAGGTCAGACTCGATCTGACGCATTATCCGGGAGAAGATTATTATTGTGACGGAGAGATCGAAGATGAACTGCTCGAAATCACAAGAAATTATGCGGAGGTGGAATATCCGCATATTATCGAGGAACGGAAAAGCTGGCCGGTTCTCTATCATCTGTCGGCGCTGCGGGAGAACATCGTGGAATGGCTCCCCATCGATAAAAGCGGAAAAGTATTGGAAGTGGGCTCCGGCTGCGGCGCGATTACGGGTGCGCTTGCGCGGAAAGCCGGGGAAGTGACCTGCGTGGACTTATCCAGAAAGAGGAGCCTGATCAACGCTTACAGGCATATGGACTGCGGGAATGTTACGATTCACGTTGGTAATTTCCAGGATATTGAGCCGGACTTACCGTGCGATTATGATTATATCTGTTTGATCGGCGTTTTTGAGTATGGACAGGCTTACATCGATTCCGAAACACCGTACGAAGATTTCCTCCGCATTATCGGGAAACATAAAAAAAATAACGGGCGTATTGTTATTGCGATCGAGAATAAGCTGGGCTTGAAATATTGGGCGGGCTGTAAGGAGGATCATTTAGGAACCTGGTTCAGCAGTCTGGAAGACTATCCGGAGGGTGGCGCCGTCAGAACTTTTACGAGGGACGGTCTTGTAAAAGTGGCGGAAAAATGCGGCTTTTCGGATGTATCTGTTTATTACCCCTATCCGGATTATAAATTCATGACGAGCCTGTATTCCGACAGCCGGCTGCCAAAGCCGGGAGAGCTTTCTTCCAATCTGCGGAATTTTGACAGGGAGAGACTGCAGCTGTTCGACGAAAAACTGGTGTTTGACACGTTGATAAAAGAGGGACAGTTTCCTCTTTTTTCCAATTCCTATCTGATGATCCTCGGCGAAGCGCCGGAAGTGAAGTATGCCAGATATTCCAATGACAGGGCAGATGCGTTCAAAATAAAAACGCTTCTTACCGAGCGGGAAGCTGAGAACGGGACGGTCAGACAAATAGAAAAACATCCGTTGTCAAATGGGGCAGAAGAACATATCCGGCAGATCGGGCGTGCATATGAAAAACTTTCGGAGCGTTTTGCCGGCGGAAAACTTCATGTGAATAAGTGTAAATTAAAAGAAGATTCTATTTTCGGCGGAAAAGAAGAAAACGACATAAGCGTCATTTTTGAATATATAGACGGAAAAACGTTGGAAGAGCTTCTGGATGAATGCCTGGAACGGGAGGATATTGATAAATTTCAATTGTTATTCAATGAATATCTGGAAAGGATTTCTTATCGTGAAGAGGCGGCAGTTACCGACTACGACCTGATCTTTTCCAATATTCTGATATCGGCGGACGGTCGGTGGCATATCATCGACTATGAATGGACCTTTGAAAAAGCGGTTGAAACGAAGGAAATCGCTTTTCGGGCAATCTATTGTTATTTATTGGAGTCCGAAAAACGAAATAAATTGAACCTCGATTTTATTTTGGAAAAACTGGGCGTGAGTGAAGCCGACGCGGAAAGCTACAGACGCCAGGAAATGAAGTTTCAGAAATATGTTACGGGAAAACGGATGTCCATGGAAGAAATAAGGGATGTTATTGATCAGCCCATCTATGCGCTGTCGGAGCTCCCAATGCTTTCTCCCGCGGAAAAGCAGAAAGAAAGAGTGCAGATTTATGAAGATAAAGGGGAAGGCTTTTCGGAGGAGCAGTCTTTCTTTTTGGAGGAAGAATCGGGGACGGCGCGGAGTGGAATGGAACGGGACGGCGCGGAGCGTAAATTCCGGCTCGTGTTTGAGGGAGAACGAAAGGCGGTCCGCATTGATCCGTGCAGCGATTCCTGTATTGTTTATCTGAAGGAGCTTCTTTGGAACGATAAGCCGATTCCGATGAAGGGAAAGAGCCTCTCGACGAACGGTATCCGGGCAGGCGAGGGCGTTTACGCCTTTTCGACGCAGGATCCCAATATTACCCTGCTGTTGGCGGAGAGGGAACAGAAACAGGAGAATGTGCTGCAGGTGGTCATGCAGGTAACAAAGGTGCCACAAGAGACCGCGGAGCATATGCAGAAGAGAGGATTGTTTTAATCTATGGGGGGAAAATACGATTGGGCAGCCTATTACCGTGAGGCTTATGAGAGGGAAAAAAAGAAAAATACCATTCTTGCCGGAAAAATAGCGGATACGGAAGCGAAAGAAGCGGATCTTGCATTCCGGCTGGAACGGATCCGGAATCATGTGTTCTGGAAAGCGTCCGCGCCCGCGAGAAAATGTTATCATGCGTTAAAAGGCGCGCATGCGGGAGCTTTGCTTTCCGGAAAAGGGCGTTCCCATGCGCCGGCACATGCCGCGGACGGCGGGGCAGGAGCGGAAGAGGCCGTCCGTGCTTACGAGCAGGAAGTGTTCCGGCAGAAGCACCCTTATCTGCAGTGGATTGCACAGGCGGAGAACGGTATACAGACAGGTAAAAATGTGTCGGCAGATAAAGCTGTGTTTGTCGGCGGGGATGCGCGGTTCATCCGGGGCTGCCGGATGATAGAGCCGGAGAATACGGATCTGTGTATCGTTGTAAGCGGCTGCGGCGCGCTGGCCGCGGGAGCGGCAGAGAAGGCCGCGGAATGGTTCCGGGAACGGGAAAACTGTCTGTTTGCCTATACCGATGAAGATTATTACTGGCAGGATCCGGCGAATCGGATGCACCCCTGGTTTAAACCCTGCTGGTCGCCGGATACGATGCTTTCTTTTTGTTATATGGGACATCTTATCATCGTCAGGAAATCCCTGTGCCGCGGGCTTTTGGAGGAAACGCGCGGGAAACTGGATTCTTATGCGGACTTCTATGATTTGTGCCTGCGTCTGGAAGAGCGGGCGGCTGAAAAGAAATATGGCATTTCCCATATAGAAGAGGTACTTTTTCATAACTGTTATGAGCCGGACGAAGCGGGACAGAGAAGGCTTGCGGAAGCGGAAGAACAGGGAGAGGATGTGCTGGCGGCAGCCGAAACCCTGCTTCGGGCAGAACTGGAGCGGGGGAAAGATATGGCGGGCTGTGGCGCTTCCTTTCATACCGTCAGGAAAGCGGCGCTGCAAAGGCGGGGCATCCGGGCGGAACTGGAAGCCGGCGCGGATCCGGACATTTATCATGTGGTCTATGAGGTTCCGGAGAGGGACGGGCCGCCGGCTTATGGGAAGAACGGCATGGTATCGGTGGTCATTCTGTCGAAGGATCATCCGGAGGTACTGGAAAAATGTCTGTCCTCTTTCCGCGACAGGACAGAATACGATTGTTATGAGTGGATCGTTGTCGATAACGGAAGCGGGCCGGAGAATAGAAAGCGCATGGAGGAGCTGCAGGAAGAATATGGGTTCCTTTATTTGTATGAGCCGATGGAATTCAATTTCTCCGCTATGTGCAATCTGGGGGCTTCCAGGGCGCAGGGAGAGTATTTGCTGTTTCTGAACGACGATATTGAAATCATTCAGAAAGACTGGCTGCGCATTATGGCGGGACAGGCAGGACAGCCTCATACGGGAGCCGTCGGCGCAAAGCTGTGGTATACGGGAAGCGATGCCATTCAGCATGCGGGGATTACCAATCTGGCAATCGGGCCCTCCCATAAGCTGATTACTTTTATAGATAACAAATGTTATTATTACGGGCGCAATCAGGTGACCTATGATGTCATCGGCGTGACCGCGGCCTGTCTGCTGATCGAGCGGAGGAAATACCGGGAGGCGGGAGGATTCGAGGAAACGATGAAAGTTGCCTATAATGACGTTGATTTTTGCTTTAAGCTGACGGAGGCGGGATACTATAATGTGCTCCGGAACGATGCCGTCCTCTATCATAACGAGTCTTTGAGCAGGGGACTCGATGAGGAGGACTGGGGAAAGTGGGAGAGGCTCCTGCGTGAAAAAGAAAACCTGTACGCGAGGCATCCGGGCATGCGGGGATGGGATGGCTTTTATCATAAGAGCCTGATCGACAACGCTTCCCGTTACGCATGTAATTTTAAATTCGATTATGAAGACAACTTAAAAACGACAGAATTATTTTCCGCCGATGCAGGAAATCTTGCAGGAGCGAGGAAAGGATACCTGCAGCTGACCGTTGACCGGGCAGAAGAACAGCATAAGATCCATTTGGAGGAACCGGATATCATGCTCCTGATGGGATGGAGCTATCTGCCCGGAGAGGACAATGCGAAATATACGAGAAATATCGTATTTCAGGGGGATGACGGAAGTTTTTACCGGGCGGTCCCGAACCCCTGGCTCCGGGAAGACGTGGAGGCCATTTTGTCCGGGCAGGTCAATATTTCGCTGTCCGGATTCACACTCCGCGTTAAGAAGGAAAAATTGCATTCCGGGGTCTGGCGCATCGGAATGCTGGCAGCGGATGAAAATACCGGACAACAGTTTTTGACATGGTCCGACAGACAGATGACCGTAAAATAAGCGCAAAATGACGAAGATGAAATTGCGATTGTTATATAAAACGGGATGAAAAATATTAAACCATATTTTAACAATAAGAAGCGGCAAAAAATTAAATAAAAATTTAATGCGGAAAACTGGCGCGGAAAATACACAGTAATGATCATGCCGGACGGCATGGAAAGGAATCTATATGGAAGAGATGGAAGGGAAAGAAGAGAAGCTGGAGAATTCGAAAGAAAGCACACGTTATTATAAAGAGGCTTACGAGCGGGAACGGCAGAAAAGCCGTGTGCTGGCTGCGAAACTGGCGGATGCGGAAGGACGCGCGGCGGATCTGGAGCTGAAGCTTGGCCGTATCAGGGGAAGCGTTTTCTGGCGGCTGTCCAAACCCCTGCGTGCGGCGGTCCATTGGGTACAGAGGACGAAGGAGAGGCTCGGTTATTATGGAAGCGTAAAGGGTGTTCTTCGAAAGCTGGATGCCAAACGGATCGAGCAGAAGGCGAGAGCTTCTCATGGTACGGCGAGCTTTCCGACGCCGGAGGAAGCAAAGAAACAACGGGAAACGGTCTTTCCGAAAAAAATCAGGTTCAGCATTCTGGTGCCGCTTTACAATACGCCGAAGAAGTTCCTGTCGGATGCGGTCGAGTCCGTGCTCGCGCAGACCTATGAGAACTGGGAGCTCTGCCTGACAGATGATTCCGATGCGGAGCATGCCTATGTGGAGCAGATGTGTCGGGAGTATGCGGCGAAGGATTCCCGGATTTTGTATAAAAGGCATGAGAGAAGCGGAGGAATCGCCGGAAATACCAATTTCTGCCTTTCGCTGGCGACAGGGGAGTATATCGGTCTCTTTGACCATGACGACGTGCTGCATCCTTCGGTATTGTATGAATATATGAAAGCGATCTGCGAGAAGGATGCGGATTATATCTATTGCGACGAGGCAACTTTTCACGGAAACAGCATCGACCATATGATCACGCTGCATTTTAAACCGGACTTCGCGATCGATAACCTGCGCGCCAACAATTATATCTGCCATTTCAGCGTATTCGACAGAAAGCTTCTGGAAGGAACGGAGCTTTTCAGGCCGCAGTTTAACGGCAGTCAGGATCATGATATGATTCTGCGCCTGACGGCGCAGGCGAAGCATATCGTGCATATCCCGAAACTTCTGTATTACTGGCGTTCCCATAAGGACAGCGTGGCGGCGGATTTAAATGCGAAAGCCTACTGCATCGCGGCGGGAAAGGGCGCGGTGGCAGACCACTTGCAGCGTCTCGGCTTTGAGAATTTCGAGATTACCTCGACGAAGGCGTTCGACACGATTTACCGGATCCGCTATGAGATTCCGGGGAATCCGCGGATTTCGATTGTGATTCCGAACAAAGACCACTACGGGGATTTGAAACGCTGTATCACTTCTATTACAGAAAAGAGCAGCTACGATAACTATGAGATCATCGTCGTGGAGAACAACAGCGCGGACGATGAGATTTTCCGCTATTATGAGGAGCTTCGTAAAAATTCTCAGATCCATATCGTGACTTATGAAGGGGAATTCAATTATTCCCGCATCAATAACTACGGCGTGTCAAAAGCGGGCGGCGAATATGTGCTGCTGCTCAACAATGATACGGAGGTCATTACCCTTGACTGGATGGAAGAGCTGCTCATGTATGCCCAGCGGGAGGATGTCGGGGCGGTCGGCGCCAAGCTGTATTATCCCGATAAGACGATTCAGCACGCCGGCGTCGTCATCGGTCTGGGCGCGCACCGGACGGCAGGGCATACGCATTACCGGGTGAGCAGCAATAATCTCGGTTATATGGGCAGACTGTGCTATGTACAGAATATGACGGCGGTGACGGGCGCCTGCCTGATGGTAAAAAAGAAAATTTATGACAAACTCGGCGGTCTGGATGAGGCCTTTGCGGTATCCCTGAACGATGTGGATTTCTGCCTGCGGATCAGGGAAGCGGGATATTTGAATGTATTCACGCCGTTTGCGGAACTGTATCACTATGAATCGGCGTCCAGGGGTTCGGATATGGAAGGGGAGCGGGCGGCGCGCTATAACGGGGAATCGGAACGTTTCCGCGAAAAATGGAAAAAAGCGCTGGAAGCGGGCGACCCGTACTACAATCCGAATTTTTCACTGGACCGGAGCGACTTTGCTTTGAAAATTGAATGACAGTGTGATATACTATACAGGAGTATAAAAAATGCCGGGATCTGTGATTTTGGCATCGCATAAAGAATGAGTATGGAGGTAAAGGGAATGGGTTACAAAGAGCAGTATGAGTTCTGGCTGGAAGATTCTTATTTCGACGCACAGACAAAGAAGGAGCTTCAGGCGATCAAAGAGGATGAGAAAGAAATCGAGGACCGTTTTTACAAGGAACTGGCATTTGGTACGGGCGGCCTGAGAGGCGTTATCGGAGCGGGCACGAACCGTATGAACATTTATACGGTACGCAAAGCGACACAGGGCCTTGCAAATTATATTAAGAAACAGGGCGGAGAAGAAAAAGGGGTGGCGATCGCTTACGATTCCAGAAGAATGTCTCCCGAATTTGCGGACGAGGCGGCGCTTTGTCTGGCGGCGAACGGCATCAAAGCCTATGTGTTTGAGTCGCTTCGGCCGACGCCGGAATTGTCTTTCGCGCTTCGGGAGCTTCATTGTATTTCCGGTATCGTGATCACGGCGAGCCACAATCCGCCGGAGTATAACGGCTACAAGTGCTACTGGGAAGACGGCGCGCAGGTAGCGGCTCCGAGGGATCAGGAAATCATCACGGAGGTCAATAACGTAACGGATTATCATGACGTCAAGACAATGGACAAGGCAGAGGCCGTAAAAGCGGGGCTTTATCAGGTAATCGGCCAGGAAATCGACGACAAATACATGATCGAACTGAAAAAACAGATCATCCACCCGGAAATCATCGCGGAAGTTGCGGACGATATGAAGATCGTGTATTCTCCTTTCAACGGAACGGGCAATCTGCCGGTCAGAAGGATTCTGGATGAAATCGGCTTTAAGAACGTTTATGTCGTGCCGGAGCAGGAAATGCCCGACCCGGACTTTACGACGCTCGCTTATCCGAATCCGGAGGATCCCAAGGCATTTACACTGGCGCTGGAACTGGCAAAAGAGAAAAAAGCGGATATCGTTCTGGCGACCGATCCGGACGCGGACAGACTCGGCATTTATGCGCTGGATACGAAGAGCGGGGAATATGTTCCTTTTACCGGCAATATGTCCGGTATGCTGATCGCGGAATATATTTTAAGAGAAAGGACAGCGACCGGCAAAATGCCTGAGAATCCGGCGCTCGTCACTACGATCGTTACGACGAATATGACGAAAGCGATTACGGCGGATTATAACGTAAAATGTATCGAAGTCCTGACGGGATTCAAGTACATAGGCGAACAGATCAAGTTATTCGAGCAGACAGGCTCCAACAATTATGTATTCGGTCTGGAAGAAAGCTACGGCTGTCTGGCGGGTACGCACGCGAGGGATAAAGACGCGATCGTTGCCGTTATGTGCCTGTGCGAAATGGCGGCATGGTGTAAGAAGAACGGCAAGACCGTCTGGGATCAGATGATCACGCTGTATGAGAAGTATGGTTATTTCAAAGAGAGCCAGTATTCCATTACGATGAAGGGCATCGACGGCGCGAAGCAGATCGAGGAGATCATGAATAAATTAAGAAGCAATCCGCCGAAAGAGTTCGGTGAGCTGAAAGTGAAAGAGTTCAGAGATTATACTACGGGCAGGACGCTGAATCTCGAATCCGGCGAAGAGGGAGAGACAGGGCTTCCGAAATCGAACGTGCTCTATTTTGACTTGACGAACGATTCCTGGTGCTGCGCGCGTCCGTCCGGAACGGAGCCTAAGATTAAATTCTATATGGGCATCAAAGGAAGCAGTTTAGAGGATGCGGAAGCAAAGCTTGCGAAGCTGACAGAAGATGTAAAGGCATATTTGTAAGAGAAGAGAATGGGAAAGATAGAATCGTCCTGGTATTTCAGGGCGATTCTATGCTATCGGGGAAAAATGGGCAATCGTATCATAAAACTCAGCAATGTGAAGAAAACCATTCATTATTTGCGGAAAAACGGGATTCGGCATACTTTTTATGCGGCAAAAGAGCGTATCGGGGAAGAAAAAAGGGAACAGTATGTCTATCAGGAGCCGGATGAGGCACGGCTGGCGGCCCAGAAAAGGGATGGGAAGCGCTTTCCATACCGTTTCAGCATCGTCGTGCCGGCCTATGAGACGAAAGAAAGCTATCTGCGGGAGCTGATAAATTCCGTCCGCCGGCAGAGCTATGAACGCTGGGAGCTGGTCATAGCGGATGCAAGCGCGGGAGAACGGGTGGAAGAAATCGCGGCGGCGTATCAGAAGAAAGAGCGGGAAAGCCGGATCCGTTATCTCCGCCTGCCGGAGAACAGAGGAATTTCTGAGAATACCAACGCCGGCATCGAGGAGGCGGCGGGCGATTATATCGGTCTGCTGGATCACGATGATTTTCTGGCGCCGGATGCGCTCTATGAAATGGCATTGGCCATTTACGAGGCGGAACAGAAAGGAATAACGCCTGTTCTATTGTATTCCGACGAAGACAAATACGAGGATAACATATGTTATAAAACGCCGAACCGGAAGAAAAATTTCAATCTGGATCTGATTTTGTCCAATAATTATGTCTGCCACTTCATGGTGGTGCGGGCCGACCGGATGAAAGCGCTGAGGCTGCGAAAAGCATACGATGGCGCGCAGGATTATGATCTGGTGCTCAGAATCGTGCATGAACTGCTGCTTTCCACACCTGGGCCGGATATCGGATCGAACATTCTTCATATTCCGGAAGTACTTTATCACTGGCGCTGTCATGATCGGTCCACGGCGGACAATACGGCGAGCAAACTGTATGCCTATGATGCGGGAAAAGCCGCGCTGGAGGATTTTGGCCGGACGCAGGGCTGGAATATACAGGTCTCCCATTCCCTGCATCTCGGTTTTTACCGGATACAGTATCTGCCGGATATCTTTGCGGTACGCGGTGACGTCGGGATGATCGGCGGCCGGATTCTGGACGGGCACAATAAAATAACATCCGGAATTTACGATGAAGAAGGAAACCGTCTTTATCAGGGACTGCATAAAGAATACAGCGGCGGCAGCACCCATCTGGCCGTACTTATGCAGGACTGTGCGGCGGTGGATATCCGCTGTATGAGGATCCGGCGGGAACTGCAGTCTGTTTTTACAGAAATAACGGGCGTTTCATATGCGGAAACGGGAAAACAGGAGCTGGCGGATGTGTCCGGCATTTCCTGCGACGAAGAGGGTTACCGGAAACTGAGCATGGAGCTTGGCAGGGCGGCGCGCGCAAAGGGCTACCGGGTCGTCTGGACGCCTCAGCTCACGCTGAAAAAATAAGAAAATAAATGGAGATTTGATAAAACATGAAATCGACAATCGTCATACCCAGCTATAATGGCATTCATTATCTGCGAAATTGTCTGAAATCCCTGGAAAAGGAGCGGGCTCATATTATCGTGGTCGATAACGGTTCCACCGACGGCAGTTATGATATGATATGCGATGAATTCCCGAAAGTGGAGGTCATCTCTTTTTCGGTGAATACGGGTTTTTGCAGAGCGGTGAATGCGGGAATCGTGGCGGCGGAAACGAAATATGTCATCTTTCTGAATAACGATACGGTCGTAGAAACCGGATTTGTGGAGGAACTGGAGCGGGTCATGGATCGGGATAAAAGGATTTTTTCCGCGTCCGCGAAAGTGATTTCCATGCGGGAGAAGGATAAGATCGACGATGCCGGAGATCTGTACTGCGCGCTCGGCTGGGCATTTGCGCTGGGGAAGGGAAGACCGGAGCGGGATTATCAGAAGAGCTATCCTGTTTTTGCTTCCTGCGGCGCGGCGGCTATTTACCGCAGGCGTGTTTTCGAGCGGATAGGGATACTGGACGAGAATCATTTTGCCTATCTGGAGGATATCGATCTGGGATACCGGGCGCAGATTTACGGTTATCGTAACGTGTTCGCGCCCAGGGCCCGTGTTTATCATGTGGGAAGCGCTTCGTCGGGGGCGCGGTATAATAAATTCAAGACGGAGCTGTCTTCGATTAACAGCGTATACCTGGTTTATAAGAATATGCCGATGTTACAGCTGTTATTGAATCTTCCGTTCCTGCTGCTCGGCTTCGGGATCAAAGCGCTTTTTTTCCTGCACAGGGGACTTGGAAAGACTTATCTTGGCGGTCTGGCGAAAGGCATCCGTTTCTGTACGAGGCCAGAGGCCCAAAGGCGCAAGGTTCCCTACAGGCAGCGGCATTTTTTCTCCTACTGCCGTATTCAGGGGATGCTCTGGTGGAATATGATAAGACGGTTCTGCGGATAAAAGTTGAAATTATTCCACGGATATTGTACTATAAAACACAGGAAGTCTGGGGAAAACAGAAAAGATAAACTCCGGATTCGCGAAGTGGGCGGACATGGGAGGTTCATATGATAAAAGACAATCAAAAATATTTTAACAGGCTGCAGGTGCTGATCGATGCGCTTGTTATCATACTTTCTTATGCGCTGTCCTGGTATTTGAAATTTGTCGGTCCCTTTTCGGATAACGATCCGCAGATAGGCGCGCTGCAATGGCAGACATATTTTGAACTGCTTTATTTTATTGCGCCCGGCTATCTGGTCCTGTATTACTACTTTAATATGTATACGCCCAAGCGGGCGACGGTCCGTAAATATGAGATCATTAATATTTTTCAGGCGAATACGGTCGGCATTATTATTCTGATGGCGGGCTGGTACGCTGTCAAGCAGATTCACTTCTCCCGTGCCATGATGGGAATGTTCTATGTCATCAATATTACGCTCACGACGATAAGCCGTTCCCTTATCCGCTCGCTGCTCCAGTATTTCCGCGAAAAAGGCTATAATCTGAAATATATCCTGCTTGTCGGCTATTCCCGCGCGACGGAGGAATACATCAACAGGATCAACGCCAATCCCCAGTGGGGCTATGTGGTCCGCGGCATTTTGGACGATTATGTGCCGAGGGGGACGCTGTATAAAGGTGTCAAGGTTGTCGGGACCATCGATAACCTGCTGTATATCCTGCCGGAAAATAAGCTGGACGAGATCGCGATTACCCTGTCGCTGAAAAACTACGGCCGTCTGGAATATATCGTCGATCTATGTGAAAAATCCGGCGTGCATACGAAATTTATCCCCGATTATAACAGCCTTTTCCCAAGCAGGCCGTACACGGAGGATCTGATGGGGCTGGCGGTCGTCAACATCCGTTATGTGCCGCTCACCAATACGCTGAACTGGGTGATGAAACGCATGATCGATATCGCCGTTTCTCTGTTCGGCGTGGTCGTCTTTTCCCCGGTCATGCTCGCCGCGGCTATTGCGATCAAATGCAGCAGCAAAGGGCCGGTCATTTTCAGGCAGGAGCGGATCGGCCTGCATAACAAGCCTTTCCTGATGTATAAGTTCAGGACGATGGAGGTACAGAAGCCGGGAGCGGAGAAAAAGGGCTGGACGGTGAAGGATGATCCCCGTGTGACGAAAGTGGGAAAGCTGCTCAGGCGGACGAGCATGGACGAGCTCCCGCAGCTCTTTAACATCCTCAAAGGGGATATGAGTGTGGTAGGGCCGAGGCCTGAACGGCCGCAGTTCGTGGAGAAATTCAAGGAGGAAATCCCACGGTATATGGTGAAGCATCAGGTCAGGCCGGGGCTTACCGGCTGGGCCCAGATCAACGGCTACCGCGGCGATACGTCGATTAAGCGCAGGGTCGAATATGATATTTTTTACATCGAGAACTGGACGTTTTCTTTCGACATCAAGATCATACTTTTAACGATATTTAAAGGGTTCATAAATAAAAACGCCTATTAAAGTCATACTACTAAGGAGTCATAAATCTTAAAGATTTCTAAAATAATTCCTGAATATGGAACAAGATTCTTGCAATTATTACAAGATGTAGTATAATCTTTTAAGATAGTTGTGTTATTTTGTGATGCGGATCCGTAATGGATTCAGCGTATTTTTGCGCGAAAAAAGGGAATTGAGGAGTATACGATATGGCGAAGAAAAGCGGCAGAGATGTTTATGACGAAGAAAGAAGGCCTGCGAAAAAGTCTTCCGGTTCTTCACACAGATCATCGGGCGGAAGATATGACGACGGAGAAAGGCGTCCAGGCTCCGGGAAAAAGAAATCCTCCGCAAAGAAAAAGAAAGAGCAGGCAAAAAAGAAACGGAGAAGAATCATTCTTTTCATCGTTGAGATTTTTGCATTGGTGATTCTGGCAGGCGCCCTGTGGGTCGTTCAGCAGGGATCGAAATCCGGCAAGGTGGAATTGAACGAAGAGAAGATCATTGTCAATGAGGATGTCAAGGAAAGAGAAGAAACGACCATGAAAGGATATCGGAACATCGCGCTGTTCGGCGTGGATTCCACGACGGGGGCTCTATCGAAGGGCACCCGGAGCGATACGATCATGATCGCTTCCATCAATCAGGATACCGGAGAATGTAAGCTGGTCTCCGTATACCGCGATACTTATCTGAATCTGAGCAACGATTCTTATAATAAATGCAATTCGGCTTATGCGAAGGGCGGGCCGGAGATGGCGATCAGTATGCTGAATATGAATCTGGATCTGAACATCACCGATTTCGTGACGGTAGGTTTTGCGGGTCTGACGGATACGATCGATGCGCTGGGCGGCGTCTATATCGACGTAGGGAATGCGGAGATCAGCCATCTGAACAATTATCAGCTGTGTATCGCGGATGATTTGAAGCGTTCCTATACGCCGGTCACATCTCCGGGTTATCAGCTTTTGGACGGCCTGCAGGCGACGGGCTACTGCCGTGTCCGCTTTATCGCGGGCGGCGATTTCACCCGTGCGGAGCATCAGAGAATGGTTTTGAGCGCGGTAGCGGATCAGGCGAAAAAGGCGTCTCCCGCGGCACTTGCGCAGATTGCGAACAATGTATTCAGCGAAGTATATACCTCGCTGGATCTGGAGGAGATCGTAGAGCTGCTGGCCGATGTCGGCAATTATACGATTACGGAGACGGCGGGCTTTCCGAGAGATGAGAACAGAACGACAGGAAAACTCGGCACAAAAGGAGACTGCGTCATCCCGGTAAATCTCGAAGAAAACGTGAAATGGCTGCATCAGTTCCTGTTCAACGACTATGAATATACGCCGTCCGATATGGTTCGGGAATGCAGCAGACAGATCGAATCCGATACAGGAAAAACAGTGAATTAATGGAAAAAGCAAAGGGGCCGTTTTCAGGCCCTTTCATGCTATATGGGGGAAGATATTTGTGGAAAAAGTGGATGTTATCATCCCGACTTATAAGCCGGATCAGAAGTTTCTGGATCTAATGGAAAAACTGGCGCATCAGACGGTTCCGGTTCAGAAGATCATTATTATGAATACGGAACAGAAGTATTTTGACCGTTTAACTTACGGCACGCCTTTTTCCAAAAAGTATAAAAATGTGCTGGTAAAGCATTTGTCCAAACGGGAATTTGACCATGGGCGCACGAGAAACAGCGGCGTACGCTGTTCGGACGCGCCGGTTTTTGTTATGATGACGCAGGATGCCGTCCCGGTCAACGAATTTTTAATCGAAGAATTACTGCGCGGGCTGGAGCCGGAGAACGTGGCGGCGGCCTATGGCAGACAGCTGCCGGAGGACGGCTGTTCGGAAGCGGAAAAATTTACGCGGCAGTTCAATTACCCGGAGGAGGGAGCCGTAAAGACAAAAGCAGATATTGACAGGCTCGGTATCAAGACTTTTTTCTGTTCCAACGTATGCGCCGCTTATAAAAGGGAAGTATTCGACGAATTGGGAGGCTTCATCAAACATACTATATTTAATGAAGATATGATTTATGCGGCGAACGCCGTTTGGGCGGGATATGGCATCGCCTATCGGCCGGGAGCGGAAGTCTGTCATTCCCATGATTACAGCTGCAGCGAGCAGTTTCACAGGAATTTCGATCTGGGTGTTTCGCAGGCGGACCACCCGGAAGTTTTTGCGGCGGTCTCTTCCGAATCGGAAGGCCTCCGGCTTGTGAAGCTGACGATTGCGCATTTAAAGGAACAGAAGCTGTGGATGCAGATTCCGGGCGTTATCGTGAAAAGCGGCTGCAAATATGCGGGATATGTGCTCGGTAAGAATTATAAGCGGCTGCCCCGGCGTTTTGTCGTGAAATGT
The DNA here is from genome assembly GCA_023664485.1 of Bacteroides fragilis. Taxonomy (GTDB): domain Bacteria; phylum Bacillota; class Clostridia; order Lachnospirales; family Lachnospiraceae; genus UBA3282. The sequence continues at coordinate 52,655 of JAMPFK010000001.1, forward strand.
TCGGCGAAGTCGAACCGGGAATACTGGATGTAAACGGGAAGTTCAATTCGGATAGCAGGAGGATGAATATATGTGTGGAATCGTAGGGTATATTGGGAAAGAGCAGGCTGCGCCGATTATTCTGGACGGCTTGTCGAGGCTGGAGTACAGAGGATATGACTCCGCCGGCATGGCTGTTTTTGACGGAGAGAAGATCAGGATTACGAAATCGGCGGGCCGGTTGAAAATTTTGGAGAATTTAACGCGCGGAGGTGAAAGCATGCCCGGTGTATGCGGTATCGGGCATACGAGATGGGCGACCCACGGCGGGCCCAGCAACGCCAATGCGCATCCTCATTTTAATAAGGATGAGACGATCGCGGTCGTGCATAACGGCATTATCGAGAATTATCTGCAGCTCCGTAAAAAACTGGCGGGAAAAGGTTACCAGTTTGTTTCTGAAACGGATACGGAAGTTTTAGCGCATCTGCTGGATTATTATTATAAAGGAAATCCGTTGGAGACGGTGACGAAAGTACTGCACCGCGTGGAAGGCTCTTATGCGCTGGGCATTATGTTCGCCGACTGCCCGGATCAGATCTTTGCGGCGAGAAAAGACAGCCCGCTGATCGTGGGAGAAAATAAGGAAGGCTGCTTTATCGCATCCGATGTGCCGGCGATTCTGAAATATACGAGAAAAGTATATTATGTGGATAATCACGAGGTGGTCAGGCTGCGCGCCGACCATATGCACTTTTATACGGTGGATGAGGAAGAAATCGAAAAGGAAGCGGTCACCATCGATTGGGATGCCAATGCGGCGGAAAAGGCGGGCTATGAGCATTTTATGCTAAAGGAGATGTATGAACAGCCCAAGACGATCACCGACACATTGACTCCCAGAGTCAAAGGGAAAGACGTCGTAATCGAAGAATTGAATATGACGGACGACGAACTGCGGGAAATCAGGAAGCTCCATATCGTGGCCTGCGGCTCCGCTTATCATGTAGGGATGACCGGAAAATATGTGCTGGAAGGCCTGGCGAGAATTCCAGTGGAGGTAGACCTCGCCTCGGAGTTCCGTTACCGCGACCCGATTCTGGAAGAAGGGGCTATGGTCATCGTCATCAGCCAGTCAGGAGAAACGGCTGACACGCTGGCGGCGCTTCGGGAAGCGAAATCGAGAGGTTTCCGGGTGCTCGGCATTGTCAATGTCGTCGGCAGTTCTATTGCCAGAGAAGCGGATAACGTCATGTATACCTGGGCGGGCCCGGAGATCGCGGTAGCGACGACGAAAGCATACAGCGCACAGCTGATCGCCCTGTACCTGCTGGCGATGAAGCTCGGAAAGGCGCGGGGCAAGATTTCCGATAAAATGTTTTCATCCCTGCTGACCGATTTGCGGCGTCTGCCGGATCAGATCGAGCTTTTATTGAATAATAAACTGCGGATCCAGAAATTTGCCAACCGTTATATCGGCGCCAGGGATATCTTTTTCATCGGACGCGGCATCGATTATGCGATTTCGCTGGAGGGTTCCCTGAAATTGAAGGAAATTTCCTATATTCATTCGGAAGCTTATGCGGCCGGCGAGCTGAAACATGGCACGATTTCCCTGATCGAAGAAGGAACGCTGGTGGCGGCGGTATCCACCCAGCCTGATCTGTACGCCAAGACGATCAGCAATATGGTGGAAGTCAAGGCGAGGGGCGCATTCGTACTGGCGGTTACATGCGAAGAGAATAAGGAAATCGAAAAAGCGGCGGACTATGTCATCTATATTCCGGAAACCAACCCTTATTTTGCCAATTCCCTCGCGATCATTCCGTTACAGCTGTTTGGCTATTATGTGGCGGTCGGAAAAGGCTGCGACGTGGATAAGCCCCGTAATCTGGCGAAATCGGTCACTGTCGAATAAATTTTGAAAAACACAGAATAAAAAAACTTTTATCACAATTTGTACACAATTACGGATTATACTGTGTTCATAGTTAAGGACGAAGCAATGGTCCGGCGGCCGGATCGCTGCTTCATAAGAATGAAAGGGGTCTTTAAGATGTATGAAAATAATTATCCGAATGAAAATCAGGATAACGGCCTGAACACAGAACAGAGTACGGATCTGAAGGTCGCGGGAGGTATTTTCAGTTCCCGGAACGAAGGCGCCCGGACTTCGGAAACGCAGTCCGCGCAGACTTCGCAGGATACCTACGGAAACGGCAGCCGTGCGAACAGCTATTATGGCAGTGCGCATGGGGATTATGGATACGGCGCGGCAGGGGTTTACCGGAATCCGAACGGCGGACAGGATACAGGAAGCTATCAGTACGGCAATACCTATCCGAATGATTACGGACAGACCGGAAAGGAAAAGAAGAAAAAGGAGAAGAGCGCAGGCGGCGGTTACCTGAAAAAAGCGCTCGTCAGCGTTTCGCTCGGATTGTTCTTCGGAGTCTGTGCCGGCATCGGCCTGTATGCGGTAGAAGCTTCGACCGGAATGCTGGATAAAGATAAAGCGGAAGTGAAAACGGAAATGGAAGCCGAAACGGTCATTGACCGGAAAATCGGGGAAGAGACGGCGGCGGAAGAGGCCGAAGCGGTTACTTCTGATGCTGTGGCCGATTCATCGCAGGGAACCGATATCAAAATGACGCTGGATACAGCGCCGCAGATATCCGCCGTGCAGGATGTTTCAGGAGTGGTCAGCGCCGTGATGCCTTCGGTCGTATCTATCAGCAATACTTATACGGAGACCTTGTCTTATTTCGGTCAGTCGATGACGAATGAAGCGGAAGCGAGCGGTTCCGGTATTATCGTTGGCGAGAATGACTCGGAGCTTCTGATCGTGACGAATTATCATGTGATCGCAGAGGCGGATAAATTGACGGTCCAGTTCGTAGAAGGCAGCGAAGCGGAGGCTTCTGTAAAAGGAACGGACGCGGATATGGATCTGGCGGTGATTGCCGTACCGCTTGAAAATATCCTTACTTCTACTTTGAACCAAATTGCAGTCGCTGCTCTGGGAGATTCAGATTCTTTGAAGGTCGGCGAGCCGGCAATCGCGATCGGCAATTCGCTCGGTTACGGACAGTCCGTAACGACAGGCGTTATCAGCGCGCTCGACAGGGACATGGAGCTTTCCGATGGCAGTACGGGCACTTTTATTCAGACGGATGCGGCGATTAATCCGGGAAACTCCGGGGGTGCTCTTTTGAATATGAAGGGAGAAGTAATTGGAATCAATTCCAATAAAATCGGCGGAAGCGTTATCGAAGGAATGGGATATGCGATCCCGATTTCGGCGGCAAGCCCGATTATCGCGGATCTGATGCTGAGAGAGACAAAGAATAAGGTAGCGGAGGAGGAAAGAGGCTTCCTTGGAATTTCGGGAATCAGCGTTACAGAGGAAGTTTCCAACACTTACGGTATGCCGGAAGGCGTCTATATCGCACAGGTATATGAGAACACGGCGGCGGCGGAAGCGGGGCTCGTCAAGGGCGATATCATCACCGCGTTTGACGGCATTAAGATTTCTTCCATGGATGAGCTGCAGAGGCAGCTGGAATATTATGCCAAAGGCGATACGGTGGAAATCACCGTGATGACCATCGGCAATGGCGGTTACCACAGCAAGACAGTGGATATCACGCTTGGAAATAAAGTGACGCAGTAAAGAAAAAAGAACAGCAGGACAGGAATTCCGTAAGGCCTTGAGGCGGTTTGGGGCTTTACGGAATTTTTTGCGGGATTTTCTTTAGAAAAAGTTCACTTGTAGGACGGCGGAAATTATACTATGATAATAGGGAATGAAGTAATATGGAACGAAATAATAGGAAGGATGCAGGTGTGGATATGAGCGGCGATGAAAGAATCGATGAGAATAGAAAAGAAGAGGATTCCTGGGATTTCAGAGAGCTGACGGATGTGGAGGAGCAGAAGAAGGAACTGATGAACCGGCAGGAGGAAGGCAGAGGGCCCAGGGAGGATAAAAAAGACGATTATGAGGAAGTCTGCTTTATCTGCAGAAGGCCGGAGAGCAAGGCGGGCAAGATGTTCAAGCTGCCGAATCATATCTGCGTCTGCAACGACTGTATGCACAAGATGATGGATACGGTCAGCCAGTTCGATTATCAGGGAATGCTGAATCATCCGGAAAATATGGGCGATTTTAACAATGGCAGGGGGTTTCCGAATATCAGCTTCGTGAATCTGGCGGATTTGCAGGGGGATGGCGGCATTCCGAATAAACAGAAGATCCGGAAAAAGAAGAAGGCACAGGAAGGCGCTCCGGTTATCGATATTAAGAATATCATGCCGCCCCATAAGATCAAAGCGAAACTGGACGATTATGTGGTGGGGCAGGAGCATGCGAAAAAGGTAATGTCGGTAGCCGTTTATAACCATTATAAAAGAGTCGCTACCGGAACGATGGACGAAATCGAAATAGAGAAGTCCAATATGCTGATGATAGGGCCCACGGGCTGCGGTAAGACTTATCTGGTCAAAACACTGGCGCGCCTGTTAGATGTGCCGCTCGCCATCACGGACGCGACTTCCTTGACGGAGGCCGGTTATATCGGGGACGATATCGAAAGCGTCGTTTCCAAACTGCTTGCCGCCGCCGACAACGATGTGGAACGGGCGGAGCAGGGCATTATCTTTATCGATGAAATCGACAAGATCGCCAAGAAGAAGAATACAAATTCCAGGGATGTGAGCGGGGAATCCGTACAGCAGGGAATGCTGAAGCTTCTGGAAGGCGCCGAGGTCGAAGTACCGGTAGGCGCCAATTCCAAAAATGCGATGGTTCCCCTTGCGACCGTGAATACAAGAAATATTCTGTTCATCTGCGGCGGGGCATTCCCGGATTTGGACGATATCATTAAGCAGCGTCTGAATAAAAAGACCTCTATCGGATATAATGCGGAGCTGCGCGACAAATATGATAAGGAAAAAAATATCCTAAGCCGGGTGACGGTGGAGGATATTAAGAAATTTGGTATGATTCCCGAATTTATCGGCCGCCTTCCGGTCATTTTCACGTTGGAAGGGCTGAGCAAAGAAATGATGGTCAAAATCCTGAGCGAGCCGCGGAATGCCATTTTAAAACAATATCAGAAGCTGCTCGCGCTGGACGAAGTGAAGCTGGAATTTGATGCGGGAGCGCTGGAAGCGATCGCGGAAAAAGCGATGGAGAAGGATACCGGCGCAAGGGCCCTGCGCGCTATTATAGAGGAATTCATGCTGGATATTATGTACGAGATTCCCAAGGACGATAATATCGGCAGAATCACGATCACGAAAGAATATGTGGAAGGGACCGGCGGGCCGGTCATCGATATCAGGAGCGGAAGCCTGGAAAATCCGGACGGGCTGTGCGTGGTCAAGGCGGAGCCATAATCTGGAAAAACAAGGGGCGCAGGCAGAGAAACGGCATATCATATAGTAAGCAAAATACAGCGAAAGCGAGAATGTGATATGAATTGTAAAGAGAGGATCCTGTCGAATGATTACGCGGACATTATCATAGATTATGTGTTACCGGAAGAACAGCTGGCAGTGCAGGGGTTTGACTATTGTTTTTCCGCTATCGATGATGAATTCGGGGTCGCGTACCTTGACAGACGGGAGCTGCCGCCAATCAGCGTCGGGGTATATACTTATACGTCCGTTCCCAAACTATATGGACCTATGCAGAATTTTCAGGCGGAAAGCCTTGTAGAAACGGGAAATCTTCAAATTCAGGGGCCGCCGCTTTCCCTGAAAGGGGAAGGTGTTATCCTTGGATTTGTTGATACGGGGGAAGGTGTTATGGTATTGCAGCAGGGCTGGGTTTCAGCCCTTTTTTTCTACAGGTTTCTCATGACGATTTTTTTATCCGGAAAAGAACGCTGAAATATTGTTAAAAAAAATAGTCAGTATTCCAATTCAATGCTATAATATAGTTAAACCGGCATATCAGCCGAACAGGGGAATGCTTTAGAACAAAGGAGATTGCATGCTATGAATGATGAAACGAAAAAAACATGGCAGAACATACTGTACATATTAATTCTGCTGGCGGCGTTTTTTTTGCTGTTCCGCTGGTATTCTGTTTCAAACAGACAGCGGATTGAGGATCGTAATCTGAATTATGCGATGGACTCCGCGCGCCAGACTGCGCAGGGTATCAGCAGCGAGTTCACCAATGCCGGACGGCGGGTACGCAACTATGCTTATTTTCTGAGTGTGGGGATGAACTCCTCCAAAATCGACGCGGATATGCTGGGGGAACTGGAAAACAATGTGGATTTTGATTCAATACGGTTCATTAATGCGCAAGGCGCTAACTTAACCTCAGACGGGACGGTTTCCGACAGTGCGGACAGGGATTATTTTAATGCCGGCATGCAGGGAGAGAGCGGCACTACGATGGTGCTGAACTCCCGTGTCACGGGAAGAACTACCATGGTCTTTTACTCGCCGGTACGGGAAGGCGATGAGATTGTCGGCGTACTGCTGGGTTTGTATCTCGCCGAGGATTATCTTCAGGAGATATTGGAGACCAGCTATTTCGGGGAAGAGGCGGATGTCTATCTGTGTACGCGCGATGGGGAGGTTATCGCTTCTTCCGATGGCATGAAACATGATAAATTACTGCCGGATGTTCTGCGGGATACAGGGGTGATCGATGCAGGAACTGCTGAAAATGTCTGGACGGTATTTCGGGGCGAAGCGGATGAGAAAGGGTTCATCTGCAGTGAGGGCAGTCTGACGGATAACCTTTGCGCTCTGCTCGTGCCGGAGACGGAATATATTCTGGTACAGACTTTTCCAAAGAATGTGACGCAGAGTATGGTTCAGGAGGCCAACCGCACCGGTATGATCCTGCAGGTCATTCTGATCGCGCTGTTTGTCATTTATATATTGCTGTTACTGATCCGGGCCCGCCGGACGCGGAAGGTGCTGGAAAAGGAAAACGACCAGTTCAATTATGTTCTGCAGGGGCTGAATACGCTCTTTTCCTCCCGATATCTTATGGTGGATCTGGAGACAGGCCATTACTCTTATATGGCGGGAGAGCGGCCGCTGAGCGGAAATCTGGAGATGGAGGGCTCTTATGCAGATATATTGAACGCCGATGGCGCCGATATTATCGGTGAGGAAGGAAAAGAGGAATTCCGTCGTTATTTTGAAATTAATAATCTGATTAAAAATTTTGCGGAAACGGATGTCCTCACCTATGAATGCCATGTGATGCGGAACGGTAAGGAAGCGTGGGAGCTCCTCATTACCGTCTGCCTGAGCCGGAATGAGGGAAAAGCCTCCAGGATCCTTTTCGTCCGTCAGGACAATACGCAGTTGAAGCTTCAGGAGATCCGGGAGGAAAAAGAACGGGCTACGATGAACCGGAAAGAACGGCAGTACCGCATTGCTATTACTTCCGCGGCTTTCAGTACCTTTGAGTTCAATCTTACCAGAGATTCGGTCGAACAGGATATTGTCCGTGTCATAGACGGAGAGCGGATTTCTTTACTGGAAAAAATCGGTTTGTCTGCCCCCTGTTCCGCTTCGGCGTGCTTTGAAGGCTGGAAAGCGTTCATTCTGAAAGAGTCCATAGAGGACTATGATGCGGTGGTCAATCTGGAAAATCTGAAACAGCGTTTCGAGCAGGGCGAAGCCGAGGTTACGGCAGATTATTGGGGCAAAGCGCCCGATGGACAGCCGATGTGCGTCCGCCAGTCCTTTATTATGACCAGGGACGAGCAGACGGGAGATATTATGGTCATGGTAGTGTCCAGAGATATTACGACGCAGGTTCAGAAGCAGCGGGAACAGACACAGGCGCTTCAGGATGCGCTGATGCAGGCGCAGCATGCCAATAATGCAAAGACGACCTTCCTTTCCAATATGTCTCATGATATTCGTACGCCGATGAATGCGATCATTGGCTTTACGACAATTGCGGTAAGCCACATTGACAATAAATCCCAGGTGCTGGACTGCCTGCAGAAGGTGCTGTCCTCCAGCAACCATCTGCTCAGCCTTATCAACGATATTCTTGATATGAGCCGTATTGAGAGCGGAAAGCTTCAAATTAAGGAACAGGAATGCAATATTTCTGAATTGACCCATAATCTGGTCAATATCATCCAGCCTCAGGTAAAAGCGAAGCAGCTGGAATTGTTCATCGACACATTCGATGTTGCGAACGAGGATGTCATCGCCGACTCGCTGAAGCTGAGCCAGGTTTTTGTAAACCTGTTGAGCAATGCCGTAAAATATACGCCGGCGGGCGGAACGGTAAGCTTCCGCATCCAGCAGCAGACTACGTTCCACAGAGGCTATGGCGACTATGTTTTTATCGTTAAAGACAACGGTATCGGTATGACGCAGAAATTCGTAGAGCATATCTTCGAACCCTTTGAACGGGAAGAAAGCACTACGAAAACGGGCATCGAGGGAACCGGCCTGGGAATGGCCATTACCAAAAATATTGTGGAGATGATGGGCGGTACGATTACCGTTCAGAGTGAAAAGGATAAAGGCAGCGAGTTCCGGGTAGAGTTGAGCCTGAAACTGCAGGATGTGGAGAAAAACGGTTCCGGAATCAGGGAATTGGAGGGCCTGCGGGCGCTTGTAGTGGATGATGACTGCGACAACTGCGAGAGCGTTACCCGGATGCTCACACAGATCGGCATGCGTTCGGAATGGACGATCTCCGGAAGGGAAGCCGTTTATCGGGCAAAAAGCGCTCATAATGCGGGGGATTCTTACCACACCTATATCATCGACTGGCAGATGCCGGAGATGAGCGGTATCGAAACGACCCGGCGCATCCGGGCCGCGGTAGGGCCGGAAAGCCCGATTATCATCCTGACCGCTTATGACTGGACGGACATTGAGGAAGAAGCCATAGAAGCCGGCGTGACCGCTTTCTGTGCAAAACCGCTGTTCATGTCGGATTTAAAGACCGTACTGCTGTCTGCGAACAATCTGGCCGAAAAGGAAGAGTCCACGCCGTGGACGAAGGTCGATTTCGGCGGCAAACGCATTTTGCTTGTGGACGATATTGAACTCAACCGGGAAATCGCCGAATTTATCCTGGAAGAGAGCGGGTTCGTGGTGGAGACTGCGCCGGATGGTACCGATGCGGTGGATATGGTCAGCAGGTCCGGGGAAGGCTATTACGATGCCATTTTGATGGACGTGCAGATGCCCATTATGGATGGCTACGAAGCTACGCGCACCATACGCGCCCTGCGCCGAAAAGATGTGGAAACGCTTCCCATTATTGCCATGACGGCAAACGCCATGGAAGAAGATAAGGAGGCTGCGTTGAAGAACGGCATGAACGCTCATATCGCCAAGCCCCTTGATATCGATCAGTTCCTGAGCGTTTTAGGAAAATATCTGCCTGAGGGAAGACGGGAATCCGCAGTTATTTGACATAGGCACCCGTATTTTCGGACAGCGGTTGAACAGCGGGTATCTGTTTTGAATAAAAAATGATATAAATCCTGAACAGGACGCTTGCATTTATTTGACAGAAGAGGGGATCCGCTATCAGCTGGATGTATTCAGAAATGAGGCGGGAGGCAGCCGGATTCTTTCTATCTGGGATCAGACAATACAGACCGGCGAACCGCCGGAAGGTTTTTTATATGGAACGGAATATACACGAGAGGATATTGACCGCGCGTTACAGAGTCAAAATCCTCTCGGCGTCGTTCCGACTACCGATGAGAACGGCCACGGAACGGCGATGGCATCCGCTGCGGCGGGAAGTATCCTGAATCAGGGGCTGACCTTCCGGGGAGCCGCGCCGGAAGCGGATATTGCCGTGGTGAAATTAAAGGGAGCAAAACAATATCTGAGGGAATATTATCTGGTTGCGGATAATGCGGCGGCTTATCAGGAAAATGATATTATGGAAGGCGTGAAGTATCTGGAACAGATGGCGATCGTGCTTCAGAGGCCTGTCGTGATCGTATTGGGCATCGGCACCAATATGGGCGACCATATGGGAAATTCGCCGCTCGCTTCTTATCTCGATAAAGTTGCCGTTAAAAGGAGCAGGGCCGTGGTCGTCTGCGGCGGAAACGAGGGCGATAAGGAGCACCATTACAGCGCCGCAATGCCGGAAGAAATAGAAATGCGTGTGGAAGAAAATACCAAAGGCTTTTGCATGGAGCTATGGGGGAACCGGGTCGATATTTACAGTGTCGTGCTGCGGACGCCCGGCGGAGAGATGACCTCCCGGATTGATTTTCGGAACGGCCCCGATAATAATTACGCCTTTCTTTTTGACAGGACCCGGATTTATGCGGGGCTTTCCCTGATTGAAAAACGCTCCGGCAACGAACTTGTGTTCTTCCGTTTTCAGAATCCAACGCCGGGCATCTGGACGATTATGGTAAATCCTTCGGAGCAGGAGCGCATCCGCGGTTCAGGCCGCTTTCATATCTGGCTGCCCATTACGGACTTTATCGACGGCGGCGTGCATTTTCTGGAACCCAGTCCGAACGTTACCCTGACAGAGCCTTCTAATGCGTCAAATGTCATCACAGTCTCGACTTATAACGGTATTACGGGAAGCTGGTTTTCGGAATCGGGCAGAGGATTCACCGCCGATAACCAGATAAAGCCGGATTTTGCGGCGCCGGGCGTACAGGTATCGACGGTTCTGGGGAATCGCACGGGTTCCAGCATGGCGGCCGCTTTGACGGCAGGATGCGTGGCTCAGTTCATGGAATGGGCCGTTGTGGAAGGTTACGCGCCGCTTGGAGAGAGCCGGAGCATTAAGAGTCATTTTATCCGGGGGGCGTTGCGGGAGAGCAATATTACCTATCCGGATGAGAGGTGGGGGTATGGCAAACTTGATATCAACGGGACGTTTGAGGCGCTTGCAAGGACATAAAAGAAATCTATAACTGCACCCACTTGCCCTGTATTCGTTCTTTTGTTATAATAAACTATATTTTGGAAAAACGGATATGCTGAAAAATACGAGAAGGAAAGAAGGGAACAGTTATTAAAAGCAAGACAAATGTTTCAAAACGGCGGGGGATCGGGGTCACAATCAAATTGGTAGCTGCCATTGCTGTGAGTGTCATTATCGCGGTATCGGCGCTGCTGGCGGTGGTGTACGACAGGATGTCTCAGACACTTCTGGAAAAGAGCGAAGAAATGCTGCGTACTACGACGGATAAGACACTTCAGGAGACCAGGGCGTGGATGAACCGGACGCTTACCATGCTGGAAATGCAGAGGGATACCATAGAGTATGAAGATATGGATATTCCTGAAATGACGGAATATATCAAACATACGGTGAACCAGAATGATGCTTTTCCGGCCGGGCTGTATGTGGCTCTGACGGATGGTTCCCTGTATCACGCATCTTTTGTGCCGGGGCCGGAATACAATGCGCTGGAAAAAAGCTGGTATCTGAATGGACTGGATTCCGAGGCCTTCCAGCTGGGGGACGTATATTTTGATGAAGACAGCCAGTCTTATGTCGTAGGGGCGTCCGGTGTGCTGAAGGCCGGAGATGGTACCGTAAGGGGTGTTGCTGCGGCGGATGTGTATTTGAATTCTATTTCCGATATCGTAAGCAACATCCGGATTGAAGATACGGGCGGCATCTTTCTGGTCGATACCCGCACGGATACGATTATCGGACACAAGGACGAATCAGTCGTCGGCAAAAAACTGAGCGAGGCCGGCGGCGGTATGTATGCTTATGCGGAAGAACAGATACGGGACGGGAAAACAGGGCTTGGCATTTACGAAGATAATTATATTCAGGTAGCCGGGGTCGCGGACAGCAGCTGGACGGCGGTAGCTTATGTATCCAGAGCAGAGGTATTAGCGGAGCTGCAGAATCTGACTATAATTATGATGAGGGTGTCGGTGATAGCGGTATTGGCGCTGATTCTCCTTGTGGTCGTTCAGATACAGCGGATCGTTGGCAGGCCGGTAAGAGAATTGAGCCGGGCAGCCACCCGGATCGCGGAGGGCGATCTGGATCAGGTTATCCGTTACAAATCAAGGGACGAGATGGGCATTCTGGCAGATGATTTCAATCTGGTCACGGTAAGGCTACGCGAATACATAAAATATATTGACGAAATTTCAGGCACTCTGCTGGAAATCGCTGGCGGGAACCTGGCATTTACGCTTGAAAATGAATATACGGGCGAATTTGCGAAGATAAAAAGCGCTTTGAATGAAATTTCCATTGAATTGAATAATGTCATAGGGCAGCTGAGCGTTTCTTCGAGGGATGTCGCTTCCGGCGCGGCGCAGGTTTCTAACAGCGCGGTGAGCTTGTCGCAGGGTTCTACGGAGCAGGCGGCGGAAGTGAAATCGCTTGCCGGACATATTGGCGAAGTGTCCGACAGTGTGGGACGGATTTCTCAGGGAGCGCAGAAGGCCAGCAGCATTTCCAGGGAAGTCATACAGGGCCTGCTGGAAAGCAATGCAAAGATGCGGAACATGACCGAGGTAATTCAGAAGATAAGCGACAGATCCAATGAAATTCATAAAATTGTCAAAACGATTGACGATATTGCATTTCAGACCAATATTCTTGCGTTGAATGCGGCGGTGGAGGCGGCACGGGCAGGAGAGGCCGGGAAAGGTTTTGCGGTAGTCGCAGACGAGGTTCGGACGCTGGCGGGTAAATCGGCGGCGGCGGCCAGCGAGACGACGCTTCTGCTCGGCGAGACGATCAGCTCGATGGAAGAAGGCGTTGCCGCCGCCGACGATACGGCAGGCTCCATGCTGACTGCGGCGAAGCTTGCGGGCGAGATGGATAAACTGATAAATGGTATCGCGGATTATACAAAACAGCAGGCTGTCACGGCGGCGGAAATCAGTCATGGCATCGACCAGATTGCGGCCGTTGTTCAGAACAATGTGACTACGGCGGAATCCAGCGCCGCCGCCAGCGAAGAGCTGTCCGGTCAGGCAGCAGCGCTGCGGGAGCTGGTATCCAGATTTCGGTTGAAAAGATAAAAGGACATAAAAAAGGGTGCATGTTCTAACGGAGGAAAGTACTTATTTCCTCCGAAACTCCCGCCGGAACTGCATCGGTGTCATTCCCGTATTGCGTTTGAAACTGTCGCTGAAATAGGAATGACTGGAAAAGCCCGCTTCATCCGCAATTTCCGTCATACTGAGCTCGGAATCCGCCAGTAGCTTTTGGGCAAACGTGATTTTCTCATTGATGACAAAATCGGAGAAAGACGTTTTCAGATGGCTGATGAACAGTTTGGACAGGTAAGAGGAAGAAATATTGGCCCATCTTGCGGTTTCATCCAGAGAAGGACTTTCGCGCAGGTGCGTTTCAATATAGGTGATGGCGTCGGCAAGGCAGCCATGCTTTTTTTCCAGACGCGCCGCATTGATGCCGCCGATAATGCGTTCCCGCAGGCAAAGGATGATCAGCTTGTTCAAAAGCCCCTTCAAAAGCAGTTCGGAATATTTATTGTAGCAGTTCCACTCTTTTTCCATATCGTGCAGAATCGCCAGGACGTCATCCTGCGTGTTCTTTTCAAGATGAACGACGTGCTCTGCGCAGAGCATGTTATAGTTATCGGTACCGATGGTCTGAAAAAGGTCATTGACTATGGAGTCCGTAAATTTGATTAAAATGTGCTCATAAGGAACATCGGCGATATAGCTGCTGCGGAGGTATACATATTTGGGAATAAAAATAATATCGCCTGCCTGCGCGATCGCCGTGGATTCCGGAGAGTAAATCAGCCGTTCACCGCTTATCATATAGGAAATTCCATAAAAGTCAGTATATGCTTCGGCCGACGGCATTTTATAGTGCGGCTGGCGGCAGATATGGTCGTAATTAAAATGGTATCCCGGTCTCAGCGGAAGCGGCATGGCGTCTCTCCTTTTTGACAGCTTTCGTTTTGCAATCGATTATACCACAATCAAAAAAACGGGTAAATGTCAGAAACCTGAAAAAATAGAATAAGTGGATTTCAATCAAGAAAAAATGGCGTCCGGATAATCCTGAAAGGAATACGATATCAAAAGAAAAGACGGGAAAAACGATAGGATTTACGGCTGATCCTTATTTTTATGCTTATCCGGTTTATGTGGACAGAGGCATGTTCGCGTATATTCCACTGCCCGATGGCGATAAAATCTTCATGAATCCGGTGGAGCGCTTCCAAGGACCATCATCAGGGCCCCGATTATGATGCAGAAATCCGATATATTAAAAACAATGTTCCGGACGGTTCTGTTTTTTACCGGAAAGCTTACATAATCCACAACGTAATGCCGGCGCATCCGGTCATAAGTGTTACTGTATGCGCCGCCCAGCAAAAGCGCAAGTCCGCTTTTTAAAAGCCGGCTTCCCCGGAAACTGAAAGTCACAAGAAAAAGAACGGTCACAGCCAATGTCAGCGCGATAGACAAAGCCGCCACGAAGCCGCTCTTTTTTTCACCCATATTTAAAAAGGCTCCTTTGTTATGGTACTTCCTGAGAAGCAGGAAGCCGTTCCCGATTTCTTTCGTTCCGCCCTCCGGAACTTTCTTTTCTACCAGGCTTTTGATTCCCATATCCAGAGAGAAAATCAAGGCAGCAATAACTGCATAGATCATGGATTACGCTCCTTTCGGTTGAAATTTTCAGGATCGTACAATCTTTCCGGACAGCTCCTAAAATAAAATGCAAAACGGCAGGAATGCTTTAAACATAAGGCTGTCTCAGAATTTCAAGGGGTGCTTCTATTTCATCCGCTATCGTGTGTTCTGTCAGCTCGGACAGCAGTTTGATCTTTGCATTCAGGATCGGGCGCATACAGTTCGGCACATGTTCCTGATGGGCTCTGTGGATCGCGACACATTCTTTGCAGTTACCATGATATCTGCATGCTTTTTTACAGGGGCAGTGGTCCTTTTCCCGATATTCTGTCCGGAATTCAGCCGCAAATTCTTCCTGCAGTTCGAGTCCCTTCTGCCGGTTCCCTTTATGAAATTCCTTCATAGTTTCTAGTTCTTTTGGGTTTCTTTCGATGAGCATGAAAGCTTCCTCCGTGTCGTTGAATGCACTTTTGACGTATGGCTCCCCGGAAAAGGCGTATCGGATTACTGTGTGATGACCGTTCCGCTTTTTCCTCTGATGGCATCGGATACGGCGGAAAGGGAGGTGATCAGGACGCTTCCTTCCGGTACGGATTCCAGATAGGAAATAGCCGCTTCAATTTTGGGCAGCATCGTACCTTTTTCAAATTCCCCTTTTGCGATGTAATCCTGCGCTTCCGCAGCGCTCATGCGCTCGATGGGCGTCTGATCCTCTTTTCCGAAATTCCGGTAAACGAAAGGAACGCTTGTCAAAATAATCAGCTCATCCACTTTCAAATCGCCTGCCAGCTTGCCGGCGATGGAATCTTTTTCAATCACGGCGGACGCGCCTTTCAGAGCGTGATTCTGTTCAATGACGGGGATACCGCCGCCGCCGCAGGCAATGACGACCTGGCCGGCGTCCGCAAGAGTGCGGATGGCGTCGATTTCCACGATATCGATCGGCTTGGGCGCGGCAACGACACGGCGGAATCCTCTGCCCGGCTTTTCAATCACATAGTTTCCTTTTTTGACTTCCATTTCGGCGTCCTCTCCGGACATATATCTTCCGATAACCTTTGTCGGTTCATAAAACGCCTCGTCATAGGGATCCACGGTCACTTGCGTTAAAATCGTGCTGACGGATTTGGAAATGCCGCGGTCAAGCAGCTCCGTGCGCAGGGCATTCTGAATATCATAGCCGACATAGCCCTGGCTCATCGCGGAGCAGACGCACATCGGAGCAGGCGTATAGTCAATATAGACACGCCGCAGCTCGGTCATAGCCTTGTGGATCATGCTGACCTGCGGGCCGTTGCTGTGCGTAATCGTCAGCTGATAATCGGCTTCCACCAGATCGGCAAGCGCTTTTGCGGTTATTTTTACGGCATCCCACTGTTCTGTTGTGGTATACCCCAATGCATCGTGTCCAAGAGATACAACGACCTTTTTTCTGCTCATAAATGATCCCCATGCCTTTCCCTTATTTACTGTTTGTTTTTTTGAAGATGTTCTCATTATAACAAAAATAAGGGGGCGAGGCAAGAGAGAAGATGCGGTTGACAGTTCTTTCTGAAATAGGTAATATTAAAGTAGAGTTTTGATCTGGCAGCGGAAGAAGAAAGAAAATATGCATGCGCACATGAGGTGCAGGGAGGGTTACAATGTTGTATATAGGTGTGGATTTAGGAACGTCGGCGGTTAAATTATTGTTAATGGATGGCCAGGGGAAGATACGGAATATCGTATCGAAAGAATATCCGTTATATTTTCCGCATCCGGGCTGGTCGGAGCAGAAACCGGAGGACTGGTATGAGCAGACGCTGGCCGGTATCAAAGAGTTGTTAAAGGATTTTGATAAAAGCCAGGTAGCCGGCATCAGTTTTGGAGGGCAAATGCACGGACTCGTTATTTTGGATGAAAAGGACGAGGTAATCCGGCCGGCGATTCTGTGGAATGACGGAAGAACCTTTGAAGAATGCGATTATCTGAATAACGTTATCGGTAAAGACAAGCTGTCCGAATATACGGCGAATATTTCCTTTACCGGATTTACCGCGCCTAAGATTCTCTGGGTAAAGAACAAGGAGCCTGAGAATTTTGCCAGAATACATAAAATCATGCTGCCCAAGGATTATATCGCCTATAAGCTGACAGGCGTCCACTGTACTGATGTATCGGATGCTTCGGGGATGCTTCTCTTCGATGTGAAGAACCGCTGCTGGTCAAAAGAAATGTGCGGGATTTGCGGCGTAAAAGAAGAACAGCTCGCTAAGATTTTTGAAAGCTATGAGGCCGTCGGCGCGGTACGTCCTGAAATTGCGGAAGAGCTTGGCATTCCGGCGGATGTTAAGGTAGCGGCCGGAGCGGGCGATAATGCGGCTGCTGCTGTGGGAACGGGAACAGTTGGAGACGGCAGATGTAATATCTCACTGGGAACCAGCGGAACAATTTTTATTTCTTCCAACAAATTCGGTGTGGATAAATACAACGCGCTGCATGCTTTTGCGCATGCGGACGGCCACTATCATCTGATGGGCTGTATGCTGAGCGCGGCATCCTGTAATAAATGGTGGATGGACGATATTATCGGAACAGAGGATTATGGCGCACAGCAGAAGGAAATTACAAAGCTGGGAGAGAATCATGTTTATTTCCTTCCTTACCTGATGGGGGAACGCTCTCCGCATAATAATCCGAATGCGAGGGGGACGTTCATCGGCATGACGATGGATACGACGAGGGCCGATATGACGCAGGCGGTTCTGGAGGGTGTGACTTTTGCTTTGCGGGATTCTTTCGAGGTGGCGAAGTCTCTCGGCATCAGGATCGACAGAACGAAAATCTGCGGAGGCGGTGCAAAGAGTCCTCTTTGGAAAAAAATCATCGCAAACGTCCTGAATTTAAAAGTTGACATAATCGAGAGCGAAGAGGGGCCAGGCTTAGGAGGCGCGATGCTGGCGGCGGTTGCCTGCGGCGAATATGTGAGCGTTGAGGAAGCAGCTGAGAAAATCGTTAAAGTGGTCGATACAGTGGAGCCGGAACCGGAGCTGGTGGAAAAATATGAGGCGCGTTACCGGCAGTTCAGAGAGATCTATCCGGCCTGCAGGGAGCTTTTTGATAAGATTCAGTAGGAAAAGCGTGCGCGGCACGATGAGATAAGAAAAGGAGAATTTAAGAGGATGGAAATTAAAAAAATTACAGACCCTGCCTTCTGTAAATATGGAAGGGTAGTACAGGGAATTGATTTCAGCGATTTGATTGAGGCGATCAAAAAAGAGACGCCCCTGCCGGACGGCGTTGCTTACGAGCCGTCAATCGAGGCGCTGGAAGCGACGAAAGCTGCGAAAGAGCTTCAGAAAAGGACCTATGGAGAGCTGCCGGTCGAGGTGGGCTACTGCAACGGCCATAATTACAAATTAAATGCGATTGAATATCACAGGAGCTCTGAAGTCAATGTGGCGGCGACGGATGCAGTCCTTATCGTCGGGATGCAGCAGGATATCACAGAGGATTTTACCTATGATACTTCTCTGATGGAGGCTTTTCTCGTACCGGAAGGCGTGGCGGTTGAGCTCTATGCGACGACGCTTCATTATGCGCCCTGCAGTGCGGATGATGGAGGCTTCAAGGTGGGGATTGTTCTGCCGGCGGGCACGAATTATCCGTTAGAGGATAAGCACGGGGGCTGGGAGGACACGCTCATTACGGCGCGGAACAAATGGCTTATCGGTCATGCCGAAGGCGGACTGGATGCGGGCGCGCATATCGGGCTGGTTGGAGAAAATCTGGATATCAGGGAGTAAAATGATCTGGAGGCATTGTATATCACCGGTAGAACCGGTTAAAGGAGGATATGATCTATGAACAACTTACCAAAAGTAAAAATCGGTATTGTGGCAGTAAGCCGCGACTGCTTCCCGGCTTCTTTGGCAGTCAACAGGAGGAAGGCACTGGTAGAAGCTTATAATAAGGCATATGATGCGGCTGATATTTATGAGTGCCCGGTCTGCATTATCGAGAGCGAAATCGATATGGTCAATGCCTTAAAGGATATCAAAGAGAACGGCTGTAATGCCCTCTGTGTATATCTTGGCAACTTCGGGCCGGAAATCTCCGAGACTCTGCTCGCAAAGCATTTTGAGGGGCCGAAGATGTTCGCAGCGGCGGCGGAAGAGTCCCAGAACGATCTGATTCAGGGACGCGGTGACGCGTACTGCGGTATGCTGAATGCGAGCTACAACCTGAAACTTCGTAATGTAAGAGCATATATTCCGGAATATCCGGTAGGAGATGCGGAGGACTGCGCGCAGATGATTCATGAGTTCATTCCGATTGCCCGCGCGGTCATAGGGCTTTCCAGCTTAAAGATTATTTCTTTCGGTCCCCGTCCGCTGAACTTCCTGGCCTGCAATGCGCCGATCAAACAGCTCTATAATCTGGGCGTTGAAATCGAAGAGAATTCAGAGCTCGATCTGTTCGAGGCGTTCAGGAAGCACGACGGCGATTCCCGCATTCCGGATATCGTGAAGGACATGGAAGAAGAGCTCGGCGAAGGGAATAACAAACCGGAGATTCTGCCGAAGCTGGCACAATATGAGCTGACGCTGCTCGACTGGATCGAGGAGCACAGGGGTTATAGAGAATATGTCGCGATCGCCGGGAAATGCTGGCCTGCTTTCCAGACACAGTTCGGCTTCGTACCCTGCTATGTCAACAGCCGCCTGACAGGAAGAGGCATTCCGGTATCCTGTGAAGTAGATATCTACGGCTGTCTGAGCGAGTTCATCGGGGAAGCTGTCAGCGATGATATCGTTACGCTGCTCGATATTAATAACTCCGTTCCTAAGGATATGTATAAAGAAGCGATTGAAAATAAATTCGATTACAAGTATACGGATACTTTCATGGGCTTCCACTGTGGAAACACCTGTTCAAAGAAGCTTTCCAAGTGCAGCATGGAATATCAGATGATTATGGCAAGAAGCCTTCCGGAAGAAGTAACGCAGGGTACTCTGGAAGGAGATATCGTTCCCGGGGATATCACCTTCTATCGCTTACAGAGCACTGCGGACAATATTCTGCGCGCTTATGTAGCGGAAGGTGAAGTGCTTCCGGTAGCGACCAGATCCTTCGGCGGCATCGGCGTATTTGCAATTCCTGAGATGGGCAGATTCTACCGCCATGTATTGATTGAGAAAAATTATCCTCATCACGGCGCGGTCGCTTTCGGACATTATGGAAAAGCGCTCTTTGAAGTATTTAAATATATCGGCGTGGAAGTGGGCGAAATCGGCTACAATCAGCCTGAGAGCAGCCGGTATCCGACGGAGAATCCTTTTGCATAAAAAAAGCAGCATATAAGCAAAAAGAGCGCAGGCCGTATAGCCTGCGCTTTTCTTTTCTGATATGTGTTATACGATGCCATTCATAATGGACGATGTATCCAGCGATGTACGCGCGCCCTGGCTGTTGTAAAGGCTGGAATTGCCGTTGTTGGCATATCTGTAGATCTGGCTCGCCCTGTTGGATACCTGATCCGCAAAAGAATTGCTGCCCTTGAAGAGCGTTTTTAACGTTGACATATCCGCTTTTTTAAAAGTCTTTTCATTGATGGATAAGGTACGGTCCGCATTCATTGTAATGCCCGCTTTTGCTAACAGCTTATAGTTGGAATAGGTCGTGTTGTTCATCGTATTTGCCTGATTGCTGACCGCGCCCACGCTGCTGTTCGATGCGCTCTTGATCATGGAATTATAATCCTTGACAAAAGAAGATACATCGTCATAAATCTTATCCCTGTTCTCTTCCGTATACTCCAGACTGTTCAGCGCTGAAGCGCTCTTCTGAGCCGCTTTGGCCGCTGAAGAAGCAGTGCTGTCTTTGCCGGCTTTTTTGGTGGAGGACGTGCTTTCTTCCTCCTCCATAGCCTTTGTCTGCTTCGTATAGTAGGCCTTTAACATCCTGCCATAGCTTCCGTTCTTGATAGAAGCATAATCGCTCAACAGGGTGCTGTTTGCCAGACCGTTTAATCCGCCTCCCGCAGAAGAAGAAAAACCAGAACTCAATAAACTGGAATAAATATCTCCCAGGCCGGATGTCAGACCGCTGAGACTGATTGCCATAATCATCACTCCTTTGATTCATATTTATTTGACTTCCCTGTCAGATTTGTGTAGACTCATTCTTATATATATTATCTCGGCATTTGGTATGATTTGTAAAGAGGAAATTTGAAATTTTTTTAAAAATTTTGCAGCAGTTCAGTCATCAATATCACCTGGTTCAGTTGTCGGGCCGGTCCAGCGGCAAGGACGCCTCTCATTATGCCGGAAGGAATGAGCATGAAAATCTTTTCAAGGATTGAGATATACCGGCATATACTGTACAAATAATAATGCAGGGTGGTTTGCATGAGTGAAAATAAAAAGCCATGGAATGAAAAATTTAAACTTGTCCTGAATGAGCTGGAGGACAAAATCGGTGCGGAGAGCGTGGGAGGGGCAAAAGGCAGGAGAACGCACAGAACGCATAAGAAGAAATACAAGACGAAAGCGGAATGGAAGAAGGCCGCCTTTAAGCAGGAAGTTCTGCTGCATGTCGTAATGTCCGCCGCTTTTCTTTTGACGACCGTTGCGCTTTTACAGGGCATCGTTAAGGTATTGCCGGAGTCCATTACGGTCAGCAGCAGCGTCAACGGGAGGGAGCTCCCTGTTTATTGTGTGGAAACAGATAAGAAACAGATTGCGCTGAGCTTTGATGCGGCATGGGGGAATGAGGATACCGCAAAGATTTTGGAAATTTTGAGGAAGCATGATGTGAAGGTTACTTTTTTTATGACGGGGGGCTGGGTAGACTCCTACCCCGATGACGTAAAAGCCATTCTTGCGGACGGCCATGACCTGGGCAACCACAGTGAGAACCACAAAAATATGTCACAGCTGTCAGATAAAGAATGCGAAGAAGAACTGATGTCGGTACATAACAAAGTATTGGAACTGACGGGCTATGAAATGTTCCTGTTCCGACCGCCGTATGGAGATTATGACAATCACGTCATAAAAATGGCATATCAGTGCGGATATTATCCGATTCAATGGGATGTGGATTCTCTCGACTGGAAAGACTACGGCGCAGACTCCATCATCAGGACGGTCACGGAGCATAAGCATCTTGGAAACGGAAGCATCATACTTTGCCATAACGGTGCCAAATATACGGCGGAAGCGCTGGAGACTCTGATTACCGCGCTGCAGGGGCAGGGATATGAGTTCGTGCCGATTTCACAGCTGATCTACAGAGATAATTATCATATGAAGGCCGACGGAACACAGGCATCCGGGGTGTAAAGGACAAAAAGAACGCCCTGAAATGTGGATATTCTTTCAGATGGGTGCGCTGCCGCGGGGCGGCCGCATAGAAATATAAGGGGAAGGATGGAAATACGATGAAGAGGAAAGGAATCGAAAGGGTATTGGCAATAACGCTGGCTGCCAGCATCTTATGCGCCTGTGCCGGAGCGGAACCGGAAGGCGCTATGCCGGATGAGATGGGGCAGGGCAGCGGACAGGAAGGAGAAACGGGGGAATCCGTACAGGAGGAAAGCGCGCTTCTGGCGGACATCGAGCCGATAAACAGGGATTTTTCGGGAAGCAGGCCGCTTTTTTCGAAAGGAGGGGCCGGGCAGACGGCGGATATTGCGGCGCCTTCCGTGGAGGCTTATGCGGCAGAGCCCGATTTGAGCAATGTTGATAATCTCTGGCAGTTCTATTTACAGGACGAATTCAAGGCCCGGCTTGCGGAGAACGGCTTTGTCGTATGGGGAGAGGCGGGCTTTGAATTTTATGAGATCTATGAGAATAACCGATATGAGCAGATAGCCAGTTTTGTGACGGTCGATTCCCTGATGCACACATACCATCTCTATTTTGCTCATTTGATGAAAAATGTGGAAAAAGAGTATTTGTATGCTTATCTGACACTGCTCAGCAGAAAAATGCTGGAAAGCAGCGCCGTTCAGTATGAGCTGTTAAAAGGGAGCGAGTGGGAGAGCGCAGCCATGCGCTGCGTCGCCTATTTTGCCGTTGGCGCATCGCTTTTGGGAGATCGTGTGGAAATTCCGGATTATGCGGCAGAAACGGTCCGGCATGAGCTTGAGGCTATCGGCCGGGCGGAGGGAATAAAGGAGTCTGAGCTGACCGGAGATTATGAGGATTATTCCCAGTATAAGCCGCGCGGCTATTATGAGGGAGATGCCAGGCTGGAACGCTATTTTCAGGCGATGATGTGGTATGGCAGGATCCATTTCGCGCAGGAGAATGAGGAACTGGACAGAAGCGCGCTGCTGATTTCGGAGGCAGCCGCTGCGGATGAGGAGATTTACGGGCTGTGGGAAGCTGTTTATGCCGTAACTTCCTTTTTCGCAGGCACAAGCGACGATGCGGGTGTGTGTGAATATATACCGCTGATGAAAGAAGTATACGGCGAGGATATGACGCCTGGCAGCCTTATTGGAACGCCGGAAAAATTTGATCGTTTTCATGAGATGACGGCAGAGCTCGCTCCGCCGCAGATCAATTCTATTCTGCTCGACGATGGGGAGAGCAATGTAAATACGGGTTTCCGGTTCATGGGCCAGCGGTTCACGGTAGATGCTGCGGTTATGCAGAAGCTGATTTACAGCAGCGTTGGAGAAAACAGCGCGGGGGAATGGCGGATGCTTCCCGAGGTACTGGATATGCCGGCGGCGCTCGGAAGCGATACGGCGCTGCGCATTCTGGAAGAAAACGGCGCGGCGGATTACGAGGGTTATTCAGAGAATATGGAGCGGCTCAGAACCGTGCTGGCGGCGGATCGGGAGACATTGTGGTCAGCGAGCCTGTATGCCGGCTGGCTGAACACGCTCCGCCCCTTATTGGAGATAAAAGGGGAAGGCTATCCGGTTTTTATGCAGGGGGAAGAATGGGCCAAAAAGAATCTGGAATGTTTTGCGGGCAGTTTTACGGAGCTGAAACACGATACAGTGCTTTATTCCAAACAGGCGATGGCGGAGATGGGAGGCGGCTGGGAGCAGGAGCCGGACGACAGAGGCTATGTGGAGCCGGAACCGCTCGTCTATGCGAGATTTGAGAACCTTGCGGCGGCAACGGCGGAAGGATTAAAGGAATACGGTATGCTGCGTGCGGACGATGAAGAAAATCTGGAACGCCTGGCTGAGCTGGCCCGCCGGTTATATGTGATTTCCAATAAGGAACTGCGGGAGGAGGCGCTGACAGAGGAGGAATATGAACTGATCCGGTGCTATGGCGGAAGTATCGAGCATTTCTGGTATGAGACGTTCGAGGAGCAGATCGGGGAAGAGGGTTTCTGCAGCCGGGACTGTCCGGCAGCGGTCGTTGTTGACATTGCGACAGACCCGGACGGACAGGTTCTGGAGGCGGCGACAGGCAATCCATCCGATATTTATGTGCTCGTGAAGGTAGATGGAAGGATAAAAATCGCCAGAGGAAGCGTATATTCATTCTATCAGTTCGCATGGCCTGCAGACGACCGGCTGACCGATTCGGACTGGCGGCAGATGATCGGCGCGCAGATTGGCGACGACGGCTATTACGATACGGATACGTCGATCCGGCAGCCGGAATGGACGGAAAGTTACAGATATCAATGGAAATATGAATAATATGAAAAAAATAGCTTTTGTTATACTGGCGTTTTCAGGTATCGGCGCAGCATGTTATCTGCTTTGGAGCGCCGGAGCCTTTCTGCCCGGATGGATTTTGTGGGAAAAAGGAAGCATCCGGGATACATCGGGCGCATATGAGGTGTTATTAAATAGAAAAACAGCAGATATTTTATATGAGGACGGGGTCATCTGGACTTCGCCTGAGGGTGTGAAGGTGCAGGCGGCGCTTTCCTGCGATATCGATAACGACGGCGCGGACGAGCTGCTTTTGCTCTGTTGGAAAAGAGGACGTTACGGTGAACATAAGCCGTTTTGGGTGGAACGGGACGAGAAAACATGGTCACAGCATCTTTTTGTCTATGAATATGCGCAGGGAGAGATCCGGCCTGAATGGATGTCTTCCTATATTGGGCAGGATGTGGCGGCGATGGCGATCCGGGATGGCGCGCCGCCGGGGAAGCATCTTTTGCTGACGTCTCCCGACGGCGGGATAAGCAGCTGGTTCTGGGATTCCTGGGGCTTTACGAAGGAAAAGCCGGATACTTCTTTCGTCGTATTCGGCGATAACCTGATTCATGAGCCGATTTACAGATACGGCTTACGGGGGGCTGGAAACGCTGAAGGGCGGGATTTAGGCGAAGCGGATTTTTCTTTCCTGTATGAAAATGTGAGCGCTGTGATAGAGGAAAGCGATGTCGCCGTGATCAGCCAGGAGACGCCGTTCGTGGATGAACCGGCCCTTTACGGGGATTATCCGAGATTCGGGACGCCGATCCAGGCAGGGGAGGCGATTGCGGACGCGGGTTTCGATGTGGCGGCCTGCGCGACGAATCATGCGCTTGACCGGGGCGTGGAAGGCATTAACAGGACAAAGGCTTTTTTCACGGATAAGCATATCAAATGTCTCGGCATCCAGTCCGAAGAGGAGACGGATTATCATCCCTGCGAGATACTCGTCAGAAATGGCGTCCGGTTCGCCCTGCTCAACTATACTTATGGCACGAACGGCATCCGGCTTCCCGAAGAAAATCCGAATATGGTACATCTGCTCGACGATGAGGATAAAATAACAAATGATATCAAAACGGCAAAAGCGGAAAGCGACTTTGTCATCGTTTTTGTGCACTGGGGGACGGAGTATGCCGGAGAGCCCGATGATTTCCAGCGGAAATGGGCGCAGGTATTTGCCGGATGCAGGGCAGATGTCGTCGTCGGTACGCATCCGCACGCGGTTCAGCCCTGTGAGGTCATCCGGGGAGGCGACGGCTACGAGACGCTGGTTTATTATTCCATCGGAAATTATATCAGCGCCCAGCCGGAGGAAGCCTGTGTCAAAGGCGGCATGGCTTCTTTTACGGTATCTCTGACGCCTGCGGGATACAAGGTCACGGAATATGATTTCCGGCCGCTGACGATCCGCCGGCAGGAAGGCGGAAAATATGTGACGGAGTTTTGAGTCCGGCGGCGGAATGCCTAAAGACAAAGACTTAAAATGCCGATATATATATAAACAGTCATACGAACGGTAAATGGAGTTACCGGGGGACAGCATAAGCGGACATCAGGGAGGATGGTCATATGGGTATGAAAATCGGCATGTATAATACGGTGACGACATCCGTTCAGCTGAAGAACAGGGATGGATCGTCCGCCGGGACGCTGACGATAAGCAGAGTCGTCAAGAGCGGCCGGAAGAAGCGTCTCGGTTATAATTTTAAAAGGGTCTCGGCACATATCATGACAGCTAAGACGCCCCTTTTTGCGGGAAAAGCGGTGCGGGAAGCCCGCAGTTCGGTCGTTACGCTTCTGATGAAGAAAATGAGCGGCGATTACGATGAAAGGGAAGTGGACAGCGCGCTCGAACACGCGCGGAAAATGGAGCGGGTCGCGAAAAAACGCAGAAAGCATATGGAGGAAGAGGAGCGGGCCAAGCAGACGGGTTCCTGCATGGTAGAGGAAGAAGTCGAAGTCAACGGGGAAGAAAAGACGGAAGAGGAAAAGCAGGCCCAGGAGAACGGGCAGAGGCTGGATGAGATGGCCAGAGAATTGGAACGGCTTATGAAAGAGTCCGAACAGGCGCTGAAAGAACTCGCGCAGGAATTGACGGATGCCTCCTGGGAGGATATGGATCCGAGGCAGCTCGATAATATGAAAAGAAGGCACCGGGCGGAGGAACTCCGGGAAATCATGGAGGCCGACTTAAAATATCTGAAGGCATTGTTCGACCAGCTGGCGAGAGAGAAGCAGGAAAACGTAAACGGCGCTTCTTCGTGGAGCGATTCCAGTCTGCAGAGCGGCGTCTCTTTGGAGCTCGGCGGCGTGGAGATGCCGGTGGAGACGTCGGAAGCCGTTGCCGCGGAGGGGGCCGGCGTGGATGTGACGGTATAGGAGCAAAAGCCGTATGAATACGATTTTAGTGGTAGACGACGATGTTTTTATTGGCGATATGCTGGAAGAAGTGCTGCGGAAAGAAGGCTACGGTGTGCTCCGCGCCTATTCCGGTTCGGAAGCGGTGCTGCTTCTTTCCTCCCGCAGGCCGGATCTCGTATTGCTGGATCTGATGCTGCCGGGTTTGAATGGAGAAGCGGTATTGTCCGCCGTTCAGGGGATTCCCGTTATTGTTGTCAGTGCGCGGGCGGACGTAGAGGACAAGGTGTCGCTTTTGATGGGCGGCGCGGCGGATTATGTGACAAAGCCCTTTGAAATACAGGAACTGCTGGCGAGAATCGCGGTACAATTTAGAAAAACAGATGTTATTGAAAGGAATTCCCGGATACAGGTCGATGATATTGTGCTCGATGGAGAAGCGCACAGCGTTACCGTGAATGAGAAGGCGGTGAGGCTGACCCGCACGGAGTATGCCATTCTGCGGCTCCTGATGCAGAACCCGGCACAGGTCATCCCCAAATCGACGATATTGGAGAGAATCAGCAGGGATACGCCGGATTGTGTGGAAAGCTCTCTGAAAGTGCACATCAGCAATCTGCGGAAGAAGCTGCGGGAAGCCGGCGGAAAAGACTATATCGAGTCCGTATGGGGGATCGGCTTCAAAATGAAAGCATAATTCAGCAAATCTTTACGATTTCTTAATCATTCTATTAACGATTTTCTTAACCTTTTTCCTGTAGAATACAAAATAAAAACAGGAGGTGTTATCGAATGGACTATGTTCTGACGGCCAACGCTTTATGTAAAAAGTATAAGCATTTTAAGGCATTGGATCATTTTTCCATGCACGTTCCCAGAGGAGCGGTCTATGGGTTTGTCGGCAGGAACGGAGCGGGCAAGACGACGCTGATCAGGCTGGTCTGCGGCCTGCAGTCTGCGACAGCGGGCGATTATACGCTTTACGGCGTAAACAGTACGCAGAAAGAGATTACAACGGTCAGGAAGAGAACAGGTGCAATTGTGGAAAGCCCGTCGATCTATTCGGATATGACGGCGGAAGGAAATCTGCGGGCGCAGTATCATGTGCTTGGACTGCCCTCGCAAGACGGCATACCGGCGCTTTTGAAGCTGGTCGGACTGGAAGATACCGGCAAAAAGAAAGCGAAGGATTTTTCGCTGGGGATGCGGCAGCGTCTTGGCATCGCGATCGCGCTGGCGGGAGATCCGGATTTTCTGATTCTGGACGAGCCGGTAAACGGGCTCGATCCGCAGGGTATCATCGAGATACGGGAACTGATCCTGAAACTGAACAGAGAACGGCAGATAACGATATTGATTTCCAGCCATATTCTGGACGAATTGTCGCGCCTGGCGACGCATTATGGATTTATCGATAACGGCCGTATGGTAAAAGAGCTCAGCGCGGAAGAACTGGAGGCGGCCTGCAGAAAATGCGTTCGTCTGGAGGTTTCCGACAGCCGTATCCTCGCCCGCGTGCTGGATGACCTGCGGCTGGAATATACCATCCTTTCCGATACGCAGGCGGATGTTTTTGCCCGGATCGATATCACAGGGCTGACGGTCGCGCTGGCAGAACAGCATTGCAGCGTGCTTTCCATACGGGAAAAAGATGAAAGCCTGGAAAGCTATTATATGAATCTGATAGGAGGTGCCGGAAGATGAGCAGACTGCTTTATGCGAATCTGGCGAGAATGATCAGAAGCAGGGTTTTCTGGATCGCGGAGATTTTTCTGGCCGGCTATAGTATTTTCATATATATGATGGGAAGGATCAATGTCAGAAATAACATTATGATGACCGGCCGCGGCTGGACGCTCTACTTTTTCAACGAAATGCTTTTTATCCATGTTGTCATGGCCGTCTTTATCCCTTTTTTTATCGGTGTGGAGTACAGTGACGGCACGATCCGAAATAAAATTACGGTCGGCCATACGAGAGAAAATATTTATCTGGCGAACGTCCTTGTATGCTATGCGGCGGGGATTTTGCAGTTCCTTACCTATTCCGTTGTTTCCGGGCTTTCGGCGTTGTTTTTGATCGGCCCGGATTCCCTGACATCGATGGAACAGACGCTATGGCGTATCGGTTACAGCCTTTTGATTGCGCTGGCCTATACGGCCGTCTTTTCTATGATCGCAATGCTGGATAACAATAAGGCGAGAGCGGTCGTGACGGAGCTTGCGCTCGCATTCGTTTCGGTGATGCTGATGACGCAGATTTATGCCGATCTGCAGGAGCCGGAGCTGACAAGCAGAGTCGTTATGGAGGAAACGGGGGAAATGGCCCTCGAAGAGAATATACCCAACAGCAAATACCTGAGCGGGACAAAAAGGACGGTCTATGAGTGGATCGACGCTTTTCTGCCGGAGGATCAGGCGATGTATGTAATCGATCCGGAGGCCGCCTTTTCCATAAAGGCGCCGCTCTGCCTGCTGGGGGAATCGGCGGTCCTGATCGCGGCGGGGGTTTATTTATTCCGGCGGAAGGATATTAAGTAAGGAGCGGGCGGCTGCGGCTGCCGGAGCGGGAAAAGGAGGGCTGAGAAGATGGAAAGCGCGTTATGGGCTCTGATTTTATTTTTGACGGGGAGCATTTTGATACTGCTTGCCAAAATTCATCTGATGCGGAAGGCGGCCGGAGAGATCAGGGAAGGGATCGGCTGGATCCTTACGTCTAAGACCAATACGCTGCTTACCATATCGAGCCATGACGGGGAGATGAAAAAGCTGGCGGCGGCGCTCAATGAAGAACTCCGCGGGCTCCGTCGGAAGCGGCATCGTTATGAGCAGGGGGATTTGCGGCTCAAAGAGGCGGTAGCGAATCTTTCCCATGATATCAGGACGCCGCTGACGGCGCTCTGCGGCTACCTGGAGCTGACAAAACAGCAGCTTGCCCAGCCGTCTGCACAGGAAAACATGGAGACGGTACGGCGTTATGTGGGAATCATGGAGGAGAGGACGGAAGCTTTAAAACAGCTGACGGAAGAGCTTTTCCGGTATGCGCTCACGGCATCCGATGTGCAGGAGATCCCTCTGGAAGAGGTCGTGCTGAACCATATGCTGGAAGAGAGCGTTTCTTCCTGCTATGCGGTTTTAAAAGACAGAAAAATCACACCTGTTATTGATATGCCGGAAGAACAGGTTAAATGCAGATTAAATAAAAATATTTTATCCCGGATCCTTGGGAATATTATCGAAAATGCCATAAAATACAGCGGCGGGGATCTGCGGATCATGTTATCCGGAAACGGCGAAATGGTTTTTTCCAATCATGCTGCCGGCATGGATGAAGTACAGGCCGGAAAGCTCTTCGACCGTTTCTATACGGTACATACGGGCCGGAGATCTACAGGACTCGGCCTGTCTATTGCCAGGCAGCTCACAGAGCGGATGGGCGGCACGGTCGATGCCGTTTACCGGGACGGCATGCTGTCCATTCATCTTTTTTTCCCAATGGAGTAGTAAGGGGGACAGATTTGTGATAAGATAATCATAAATCTGAGAAACCCCGTCAACGCTGCAAACGAATACGAAAGGGAATATATGAGTTATTATCTGGTAGATTATGAAAATGTGAAAAAGGATGGACTGAACGGAATCAACGAGCTGGCGAAGGAAGATACGGTTTGTATTTTTTACAGCGACAATGCGGATACGCTGACATTCGATTTGCATAGAAGGATCAATGAGTCGAACGCGGAGATTATTTTCCAGAAGGTGGAGGTTGGGACGAAGAACGCGCTGGATTTCCAGCTCGCGACCTATCTGGGATATATTATTGCGGAGAGAAAAGAGCAGGAATACTATCTCGTTACAAAAGATAACGGCTTCAATATTCTCTGCACCTATTGGGGAAAACAGGATATTAAAATAACGATGGTTACCGATCTGTCCGGCAGAAATATCAAAAAGGAACAGGAAGATTTGTGCGGAGAAGTCGGCAAGCTGATCAAGGATGCGCAGATAGCGCCCGCGGTGACGAAGATCATCTTACAATATAAGACCAAGACCGGGATCAACAACGCGCTCGTAAAACAGTATCCGAGCAAGGATAACAAACAGGCGAGCGAAATATATAACGCGATCAAGCCGCTGCTGGTGGATAAAAAGGGCAGGTAAAAGCGCGCGGAGGCGGTTCTTCCGGCGGCTTTGAAAGATTCTTAAAGAATACTGTGGCAGCGGAAAATATCAGTAGACGGTCTCAACCTCCGTTATTTTATTGTCTTCGACCTGGAAACGCCAGACAGAATGACCGGGGAGGCGGTGTTCGGTTAAATACCAGCCGTTATCTATATGAGTAATATAGTAAGGCGTTCCGCCGCCGATAAAATTGCCGTAGACATCTTCGTAACTGCCCGCCGCCAGGCCGGACAGATCGCGGGTACGGATCATGGCTGCGTAATCCTGGCTGCCGGCGGCATCGGTCGAAACGGTTATGTAGAAATAATCCTGAATCGGCGTAAGCTGTATCATTCCGGCCATCGTATCCGGTACGGGATAGACATCCAGAATCTTAAAAGTATCCAGTTTCGCCCTGATGATGCTGGAATTGCCGGATACGAAGTAAATGATATCGTCCTGAATGGTAAAAGAGCGGACATATACATTGTCGAGAGCGTCTATTCTGCGGATATCGGCCAGATACATGCGGGTATCCTCCGGTTCATGGCGGAAAAGATACATTTCCCCGCTCATAGAGCTCCATGCGTAAAAGGTATCTGTTTTTTCATCATAAATAATATAATGCGGCCTGTTTCCGATATCGGAAAAGGTCTGCGTATGCAGAAAACGGCCGTTCTTTTTTTCAAAAATCAAAATTCTGTTATTTTCCGTATCATCGATCAGATAGACGAGGCCGTCGCTGGCTAACGTATGTCCCCTGTCGATTTCATCCGTCATCACACTCCACTCCCAGAGCGGGTCGATCAGATTGTCATGATAAATGACCTGATTATGATAGCAGTCCACGAGAAAGTAGGTGTCGTCCACTTTGGTAAGATAGGTGGGAACGCTCAAATCGGAGAAGGGATTCGTTTTGGCTTCTTCCAGTACGGCGGCGGTCAGAACATTCTCGTCTACGGGTTCGGACCAGGCCAGACATTCGGCGGCGGGCGCCCGGCGGCTCCTGCAGATGAAAAATGCCAGGACAGCGACGGCAGCGGCGGCAGGTACGGCAGTAAAGATGATGCGGAAATAACGGGATGTTCTTTTGTCCATGGTGCGATTCCTCCTGTAGGTTATGATAACATTATTTTGAGGTGGTGGGAAGCCCGGCTCACAGACAAACACGGAAATAAGAGACAAGAAAATCGGAAAAATCAGAGAAAGAAGGGATGTAGGGATGGAAAGTGAAACTTTGCAATGGACGATAACGATTCTTTTGCTGTTGATGCTGTTGCTGTCTGGCGCGGCGCTCTATGCGGCGCGCTGCCGGATGGCGCGGGTCTGTAACTGGAACGGCAGGCGGTACTGCTATCTGGGATATGTGCCGATCCGCAGGGAGAAGGGGAATTTTGTCATCAGGATCGGTGAGCATATGACGGATCTGGCTCATACGGCGGATTACCGGATTTGTCCGGGCCGGGCTTTTGTCAGGAAGAACAGATACCGCGGTCTGGTCGTATACGCGGAAGGGGAGAGAAGGTATCTGGTCATAGAAGATGGCGTATCGTACTTTTTCTGTACATTGTAATAGAAATTTAAATTTTTTATATATACAGAGGGCGGATATTGAAAATGCGAAACAGATCCGTGATTCATTGGCGGAATAACAGATTTAACGCAGAATATTCTTATAAACATAACACAGTTCTCAGATCTGTGCTATGTTTATTATATAGTAAACGACATAACAAACTGCTCTTTCCAGCTCTTGCAAAAGCCCTGTCTGTAAGCTTTTACAAATCCGAAAAGGCAATTTCAAAGGTCGTTAACTATAGGAAAGACCGGCAAAGGCCATATAGAAAGGAGAACATGTGTTATGGATCATATCCCGGAAACATTTCCGGACGGCACGCCGATAGACGATTGGTTTTACGATGCCGGGGTACCGGAATTAAATACGTTGGGCAGGCAGTATATACTGACACAGTATCATATTTTGGATGATGGGAAAATTTATACGGCTCAGATACAGGAGCTGATCGATACCGCGGCAGCGGATGGCGGCGGGGTCATCGTGGTGCCCGCGGGAACCTATATGACGGGTTCCCTGTTTTTCAGGAAGGGGGTTCATCTTTATGTATCGGAAGGAGGGACGTTGAAAGGCAGCGATGACGTATCGGATTATGCGGTTTGTGAAACCCGTATCGAGGGCGAAACCTGCCGGTATTTTGCCGCGCTGGTCAACGCGGACGGGGTGGACGGTTTTACCATGTGCGGGCCCGGAACGATCGACGGCAATGGGCTGAGATCGTGGAAGGCATTCTGGCTGCGCCGGGCATGGAATCCCCAGTGTACGAATAAGGATGAGCAGAGGCCGCGCCTTGTATATCTGTCAAACTGTAAAAATGTTGTGATTGCGGGGCTCCGCTTACAGAATGCGCATTTTTGGACAAATCATCTTTATAAGTGCCAATATGTAAAATTTATCGGCTGCCATATTTTTTCTCCGGCGGCTCCCGTCAAGGCGCCCAGCACGGATGCAATCGATATCGATGTCTGTACAGACATTCTGATCAAGTCCTGTTATATGGAAGTGAACGACGACTCCGTTGTTCTTAAAGGAGGAAAAGGGCCCTGGGCGGACAGCCTGCCTGAGAATGGGGCGAATGAAAGGATTCTGATAGAAGACTGTACCTATGGGTTCTGTCACGGATGTCTGACCTGCGGTTCGGAATCAGTACATGACCGTAACATTATCCTGCGGCGGGGGAAAATACTGGATGGCAGAAATCTTCTCTGGCTGAAAATGCGTCCGGATACGCCGCAGAAGTATGAATATATTACGGTGGAGGAAATGGAAGGGAAGGTCGGGAGTTTTATTAATATTAATCCCTGGACACAGTTTTACGATTTGAAAGACCGGGCGGACGCCCCTCTGTCCACTGCAGAGCATGTGGCGATGCGGAATTGTTCCTGTATATGCGATACTTACTTTGACGTTTTACCGGATGAAGAACAGTATCATTTGTCGGATTTTACTTTTGAAAATCTGAGGATTATAGCAAAAAAAGCTGGTTTTGCGGCGGATGGCATTCAAAATGCGGCTGTAAAGAATGTAGAAGTCAAGATCGTGTAAATAGGAAAAATACCCGGCTTTCAGGCAGAAGTAAAATAAGTGAAACCGATGCCGGAAGGGATAAAATAACAGAAGTTATAAAATGGAGAGGGCATAAAATGATGTCAGAAAAATTTTGAGATGCTATGAAAAATCCGCCTGCGGAATTTACGCCGATTCCGTTCTGGTTTTTGAACGATGCGCCGGACAGGGAAAAAATCAGGCGGCAGCTTGCAGATTATGTGGATAAGGGGGTAACGGGCATCGTGCTTCATCCGCGGATCGGAATTCCGAAGGAAATTCCATATCTGTCCGGGGCATATTTTGAAACGGTAAGGTATGTGGCCTGGACGGCGGCCCGGCTCGGCATGAGAGTCGTTCTTTACGATGAGGGTATGTATCCTTCCGGTTCCGCCCATGGCCTGGTGGCCAATCAGGTTCCCGGAGAAGAAATAGCGGGGCTGTATGAGCATCAGATCGATTTCCATTATCTTCCGGTCGCTATGCTGCAGGACTCCGTGGTAAAAGATGGCAGGCTGTGTATCGGCGGATGCCGAACTTTCAAAGGAGTTTGGCATATGAGAGATACCTGTTCCGTTATCTACTCCCCTGAAGCGATGGATGACTTGAGGGAAACTTACCTGTATATCGCCTTTACACTCAAAGTACCGGATACAGCGGAAAAGCAGGTAAGCCGCATTCGAAAGGAAATACGTCCGCTTGATTTTATGCCGTCCCGCTATTCCATTGTTGACTGGGAGCCGTGGAAGAGTATGGGAATGCATAAAGTCCCAGTTGATAATTCCGTAGTCTATTACACGGTTAGGAACCGTCTGGAAATAACTCTTTAAGAGTTATTTCTGGTTCCGGTAAATTGCGAAGCAATTTTCAGGAAATGTTAAAAATTATTTTTTGACATTTCCTTAGTGACATTGACAGTACTGTGACGGTTATCCGTATTTTCTACGGCGGCAGAGATGTCCAAAACATCATTAACGCAGAACAGGATTGAACGCAAGATTTTAAAATCAACAGTTCCCTTTTCCCCCAAACTTTGGTATACTAATATCCAAATGTTTGTGAGCCTCTGTACAAGCCGCCGTTTTGCGCAGCCAGAGGCCGGACGGAGGGGTATTTTTTACGCTTATGATTACAATCAGTCTTTGCATGATCGTTAAAAATGAAGAAAAACTACTCGCGAGATGTCTGGACAGTGTTGCGGATATCATGGACGAGATCATTATTGTGGATACCGGGTCGGCGGACAGGACGAAGGAGATCGCGGCGCGCTATACGGATAAGATTTATGACTTTGTCTGGATAAACGACTTTGCGGCGGCGAGGAACTTCGCTTTTTCCATGGCTTCGATGGAATATATTTATTCCGCGGATGCCGACGAGGTGCTGGACGAGGAGAACCGGGAGCTTTTTTTGCGGCTGAAAGAGAATCTGCTGCCGGAAATCGATATCGTACAGATGTATTATGCGAACCAGCTCGATTTCGGGACGATCTATAATTTCGATAAAGAGCTGCGGCCGAAGCTCTTTAAAAGAGTACGCTCTTTTGTATGGAAAGAGCCGATTCATGAACAGGTCATCCTGGATCCGGTTATTTATGACAGCGATGTCGTAATCTTACACCTGCCGGACGGCAGCCATAAAAACAGGGATCTGGCGGCTTTCGTACGGATAACGGCTGCGGGGGGGCGTTTGTCGAAAAGACTTCATAATATCTATGCGAGGGAGCTTTTTATTTCGGGAGAGGAACAGGATTTTCTGACGGCATCGTCGTTTTTTGAAGCTTCCTGTGCGGATACGGAACGGTCCCTGGATGAGATCAAAGAGGCAGCGTGCGTCGTGGCGCGGGCGGCCAGAATCGGGCGGGATACGGAGAAATTTTTCAAGTATGCGCTGAAGGTCATCGCGAGCGACGGGTGTTCGGAAATCTGCTGCGAGCTTGGGGCATATTTTCTGGAACGCCGGGATCTGGAAGAAGCGATCGTATGGTTTTATAATGCCGTGTATGAAACGGAGAGTATTCTTAATATACATAGTAGTGGAGATATTCCGCTGCGCGGCCTTTCGGAATGCTACAGGCTTGCCGGAAATGAGGAGCAGGCGGAAGCGTACGGAAAGCTGGCGGCGGAAAGCGCAGGAAAGGAAACGATCGGATGAAATGGGAAGAAAATGTCAGAAAGGCCGTGCCCTATGTGCCGGGGGAGCAGCCGCAGAGAAAGGACATTATCAAGTTAAATACAAATGAGTGTCCCTATCCGCCGTCGCCGATGGTGCAGAAGGCAATGCGGGAGATGGACTACGGAGAGCTTCGTCTGTACCCGGAATTTCCGGAGAAAACGCCGCTTATGGCATGTCTTGCGGAATATTATCATGTAAAAGAAGAGCAGATCTTTATCGGAGTCGGTTCGGACGACGTATTATCGATGGCGTTTTTAACGTTCTTTAACTCCGACAGGCCTGTCTTTTTCCCGGATATCACCTATTCTTTCTATGACGTATGGGCGGATATTTATCGGATTCCTTATGAGGTGAAGCCGCTCGATATGGACTTCCGCATTCGGAAAGAGGATTATACGGGGGAATGCGGCGGTATTATTTTCCCGAATCCCAATGCGCCGACAGGGGCTCTGATGGACGTGGAGGAAATCGGGGAAATCGTACGCACACACCCTGACGTTGTCGTCATAATTGACGAGGCGTATATCGATTTCGGCGGAACGAGCTGCCTTCCTCTGCTGGAAAAATACGACAATCTGCTGGTGGTACGCACTTTTTCCAAGTCAAGGGCTATGGCGGGAAGCAGAATCGGTTATGCTATCGGTAACGAGGCGCTGATCCGCTATCTGAACGACGCGAAATATTCCGTCAATTCCTATACGATGAACATGCCCGCCCTGCGGCTGGGGGCGGAATCCGTGAAAGACGACGCGTATTTCCGGGAAATCTGCGGGAAAATTATCAGGACGAGAGAGCGGACCGAAAAAGAACTGGCGGCGCTCGGTTTCACGTTTCCGAAATCCTATGGAAACTTTGTATTCGTTTCTCATAAAAGAACCGCGGCACAGGAGATTTTTGAAAAACTGAAAGAGCGCGGTATTTATGTAAGGCATTGGAATAAGGCGAGAATCGATAATTATCTGCGGATTACGATTGGAACGGACGAAGAGATGGACGCGCTGTTTGCGGCATTAAAGAAAATAATCTGAAAAAAGAAAGGAAACAAGTATTATGGATAGTCTGGCGATTTGGTTTGCGAATACACTTGGGCAGTTCGTATCAAGGGAGGTCGTTATTTTTATCATCTCCATGATCCCGATACTGGAACTGCGGGGAGGGCTGCTCGTCGCATCTCTGCTGAATGTTTCAATAACAACCGCTATTCCAATTTGTATTGTTGGAAATATCATTCCGATTCCGTTTATTCTGCTTTTTATCAAACAGATTTTTAAATGGTTGAAGAAAATAAAACTTTTCCGCGGTGTGATTGAAAAGCTGGAAGCGCGTGCGATGAGCAAAAGCGATAACATCAAAAAATACGAGTTCTGGGGTCTGATGCTGTTCGTCGGCATCCCGCTTCCGGGAACAGGCGCATGGACGGGCTCGCTGATAGCGGCGCTGCTCGATATCGACTTTAAGAAGGCCATTCTGGCGGAACTGCTCGGAATAATAATAGCAACTGTTATTATGTCGATTGTGTCATACGGATTGTTGGGAGCGCTGATTTCATAGGATGAAAAATTTTTCTTTGCGAAAGCCCTTTTCTAAAAAGTTTTCAAAGAAAACAGTCACAGGCATGATTGTCCTGCTTGTGATAACAATTGTTTTTATTACGATTAAAACAGGATTTGATTTTTGGAATATCGGGATTTTCTCGAAAAAAAGCGCGAATCTGGCATTGCAGAGGGGGGTGAAAGCCTCCTGCGACAGTATGGAGACAGCGGAGCTGTCGGCGGAAAAAGCGATCGACGGGGATGACGAAACGTTGTCTTCCCGCTGGTCGAGCGAGAATAACTGGGAAAATGCTTCTCATTATATAGAACTGGAATTTCCGGAAGAAATTTCAGTTTCTTTTGTTGTTCTGAAATGGGAGCGGACTAATGTGACCGAATACCGGCTGGAAGGTTCGACGGATGGGACAGACTGGCAGACTTACGCCGCCTTCGATGGGGCGCCGGCTTCCAGAAAACAGGAAATCCCGTTACAGGAAGCGGTAACAGTGCGGTTCCTGCGGCTGTCTACGAGCGCGGTCTCACAGGAGGAAGCAGATTATTCCAATCTGTACCAGAATGTGTCTTTATATGAGTTCGAGGTGTATGCGGACAAGCCCGCTGCCTATCTGCTGGAAGAGCCGTCGATCGTCATGGAAAATAACGCACGTTATTTACAAATGCCGGAAGCGCCGGAGGGTTATCGGATCACTTATCTGGGGGCGGATTATGAACAGGTCATCGGGGCGGACCGTATGATCTATGAGACGATACAGGAGAAGGAAGTGACGGTCGGTTTTCTGGTGGAGGAGGCGGAGGGTGAAAATGCCGATGGAGCCGTAAAACAGGCGGACGGGGAAAACGCCGGAAGAGAGGTATCCTTTACGATTCAGGTACCGGCTGCAGCGGGCGGACCGGAGGGCGGCAACAAAGCGCCCGAAGTGATTCCGGCGGTCGCGGAATGGGACGGCGGCGAGGGCAGTTTCGTGCCGGGGGAAGATTCCCGGATTGTCGTACAGAAGGATGCGCCGGGGGAAGCGGTATCGGGAGAGGATGCCTTGCGGCGGACGGCGGAGCTGTTCGCGGAGCGGTATCGGGAAATCATGGGCCGTGAGATTCCGGTCATAGAAGGAGCCTGGGAAGATGTGCGGCGGGGGGATTTCTATCTGGTCTATGGCGATGAGGCGGCCCGTGGCGGCGCGAAGAATGACAGGGCGTCCTGGATAAGCGGCGGCGCGCTCGGCGGTCTCGGCGAAGAGGGATACCTCTGCGAAATTACCGACAGATGCGTCATAAGCGGGACACATCAACAGGGCGTCTACTGGGGGACCATTACCGTCCTGCAGATTCTGAAAGGACAGGGAGGCCGGATGCCTCAGGGCCGGATACGCGACTATCCGGAATATCCGGTGCGCGGATTTGGTATCGATGTGGCACGGAAGCCTGTTTCGATGGCGATGCTGTATCAAATTGTCGAAAATATGTCCTGGTATAAGATGAACGATCTGTGCATTCATTTAAACGATAATGTTATATTGAGTACGAGCGGATTGACGGGCTCGGCGGAAGAAGCCATGACGGCGTACAGCGCCTTCCGGCTGGACAGCGGTATTATGAATGAAAAAGGAGAAAGGCTGGCTTCGGCGGATTATGCCTATACGGCGGAGGAATTTGCGGCCCTGATTGCGGACGCCGGAAACTATGGCGTGCGCATCGTGCCGGAAATCGATACGCCGGCGCATTCCCTGTCCATCACGAAGCTTTTTCCGGAATATGCGCTGACAGTGCGGAACGAAGCCGTGGATCAGATCGATTTGAACAGGGAAGAAGCGGTGGCGCTCGTGAAGGATATCTGGCGGGAAGCGCTTTGCGGCGGACAGGGCACAAACGGTAAGCAGGGCGTTTCTGCGGGCGCGGCATTTCAGGGGGCGTCCGTCGTGAATATCGGAATGGATGAATATTACGGCGACGGCGAGACCTGCCGGCAGTATATGAATGAGCTGATACGGTTCATCCGGTCGGAAAGCAGCGTCGGAACGATCCGGCTGTGGGGAAGCCTCAGCAATATCGATGGAACGACGATGCCGCCGGCGGAACGGCTGCAGATGAATATCTGGAGTACCCTGTGGGCGGATCCGTTATCGATGTATCGGGACGGATATACGCTGATCAATATGCAGAACAATCATTTGTATATTATTCCGGGCGGCGGCTATGACTATCTCGACGCGGAAGAGCTGTACCGGAACTGGGAACCGAATAAATTTTATGATTATAACCAGCTGGAAACGATTCCGGCCTACTCACCGCAGATGGCGGGCGCGGCCTATATGATCTGGAACGATATGAGCGGCGGTCTGGATGTGGGAATCGGCGAGAGCGATCTGTTCGACAGATTCTTTGCCCCGCTCGGCGTCCTGGGAGGAAAGCTCTGGGGAGAAACGGAGGGCTCTTATCAGGAATGGCAGGCGCGGTTTTGGGAACTCGGCCTCTCGCCGGGCAGCGATCCTTATGCCGCCCCGGCATGGGAAGGAGAGGCACTGCGGCTTTTAGAGGAAGAGGCATTGTCCTTATCCGGGGGATCCGATTATTGGGAGACCGGCTATACGGGCGGATATGGGAACGGCATCGGCATCGGCGGCAGTTACACCGTCAGTATGAAGGTTTACCGGGAAAGATCCGGGGATGCGGAGAACAGCGGCGCTTCGTCGGGAGAGAATCCGCCGGATGCGCAGGAAGAAATCCTCTTCGAGACGGACAGCGCCTACGGGCAGACGGCTTTTAAGGCAGCGCAGAAGGGGACGGGACAGGTCGGCTTTTCCAGAGAGGGCCGGGACTATTCCTTTGCCTGTACGCTGCCGGAAGGAGAGTGGGTGACCTTGACGGTACGGTGTGAGCGGGCGCGGACGAGCCTGTATGTCAACGGCGAACTGGCGGATACGCTGGGAGACGGCCAGCCTTTTGGCGAATATGCGTCTTTTCTTTTTCCGCTCGAAAGGATCGGTTCCAAAACGGAAAGTTTTCATGGTATGATAAAAGAAATCGAGGTGAAGGCGGATGGAAGCGTATACTGATTTTGCGGACGTTTATGATACGTTTATGGATGATACGCCCTATGAGGAATGGTGTGGTTTTCTCGATGACGCGATCAGGTGTTACAGGATAAAAGAGGATACGGCGGATGAAATGCTTTTGCAGGAGCAGAATTCGGTGGTGGATTTAGGATGCGGAACGGGTACGCTGACCGGGCTTCTGGCGGCAAAGGGCTATGATATGATCGGCATTGACAGCTCGCAGGAAATGCTCCGGATCGCGATGGAGAAGCGGGAGCGTCTGGGACTGGATATCCTGTATTTACAGCAGGATATGCGGGAGTTCGAGCTGTACGGGGCGGCGGGCGCCATGATCAGCGTATGCGACAGCCTGAATTATCTGCTTGCGGAAGAGGAGCTGCTTTCCACGTTCCGGCTGGTGCGCAATTATCTGTATCCGGGCGGCGTTTTTATCTTCGATTTCAATACGGTCTATAAATATGCGGAAATTATCGGGGATGCGACGATTGCCGAGAACCGGGAGGAATGCAGCTTTATCTGGGAAAATTATTATCACCCGGAGGAGGAAATCAACGAGTATGATTTGACCGTTTTTGTTAAAAATGATGATGAGGGGGAAAGCGGCAAAGATATGCGGGACTGCTTCCGGCGTTTTCAGGAGACGCATTACCAGCGGGGATATCGGCTGGAACAGATGAAAACGCTGCTGGAACAGGCGGGACTGCTTTTTCTGGAGGCGATCGACGCCGATACCCATGGAGAGGTAACGGCGCAGAGCGGGCGGATCATTATAATCAGTAAAAAGGCAGAAGACCGGACGGAATCGCGCTGAAACGATTCTGTCCAGGAAACAGGAGGATAACGATGTCGGACTATCTGGTAAGAGCGACAGCGGCGGACGCGCAGATCCGGGCGTTTGCGGCGACGTCAAGAGATTTGGTGGAAGAGGCGAGGAGCAGGCATGATTTAAGCCCGGTCGTGACGGCGGCGCTCGGCAGGCTGATGACGGGAGCCTGTCTGATGGGCAGTATGCTGAAAGGGGAAAAGGATGTATTGACTTTGCAGGTCAATGGAGACGGCCCGGTAAAGAGCATGATCGTGACGGCGGACGCGAAGGGCAGTGTTAAGGGCTATGCACAGGCGCCGCAGGCAATGATGCCGCCGAATGCGCAGGGGAAACTGGACGTGGGCGGCGTCATCGGAAAAGGTTATCTGACCGTTATCAAAGATATGGGCATGAAGGATCCCTATGCATCCAGAGTGGAGCTGCAGACAGGGGAAATCGCCGATGATCTGACTTATTATTTTGCCGCGTCGGAGCAGGTCCCGTCCTGTGTGGCGCTGGGCATTCTGATGGAGCGGAACAATACGGTGAAGCAGGCGGGCGGCCTGATTATTCAGCTCATGCCCTTCGCGCAGGAAGAGGTCATCCGGAAACTGGAAGAAAAGGTCTCCGCCCTGAAACCGGTGACGGCGCTGTTAGAGGAGGGCAATACGCCGGAGCAGATCCTTTCGCTTCTGCTTGGAGATATGAGCCTTGAAATCACGGAGAAAACGCCGGTGCGGTTCTTCTGCGGCTGTACGAGGGAACGGGTGGAAAAGGTGCTTTACAGCCTGAAAAAAGAAGAGATAAAGGAAATGATCGCGGAGGGAAAAGACGTAGAGCTGCATTGCCATTTCTGCAATACGGATTATGTGTTTACGGTGGATGAGCTGAAAAAAATGGTGTAAGAAGCGGATAATAGCAAGGAGGTCATGAAAAAGATATGAAACATGGTTTTGTGAAGGCCGCGGCGGTAACGCCAAAGATCAGAGTCGCGGATCCGGTCTATAACGCGCGGCAGATCTGTGCGCGCATGGAAGAGGCTGCGGAGAATGGCGCGAAGCTCATCGTTTTCCCGGAGCTGTGTCTGACAGGTTATACCTGCGGCGATTTGTTCTTACAGGAGCTGCTTTTAAAAGAGGCAAAAGAGCAGCTGCGGGTTATTGCCGATGCGTCGGAGGGAAGCGATGCGCTCGTTTTCGTCGGACTGCCGGTAGAAAAAGGGAATAAGCTTTATAATGCGGCGGCCGCGGTCCATGATGGCAGGGTGCTTGCTGTGATTCCGAAACGCTTTATTCCGGCCTATGCGGAATTCTATGAGACGAGGCATTTTACGCCGGGGAATGAGGAGCCGGAAGCTTTCCGGCTGGAAGAGGAGGAGATACCTTTCGGAACCAATATTCTGTTTCAGGCGGATTCCATGCGGGAGCTCGTCGTTGGCTGTGAGATCTGCGAGGATATCTGGACGCCGGATTCTCCCGGAATGTCCCATGCGATGGCGGGGGCGAGCGTGCTCGTCAATCTGTCCGCGTCCAATGAGACGGTGGGAAAAGACAGTTACCGGGAGATGCTCGTGAAATCCGCCAGCGCGCGGTTTATAGCGGGTTATATTTACGCTTCCGCCGGAGAGGGGGAGTCCACGCAGGACCTTGTTTTCGGCGGCCATAATATGATCGCCGAGAACGGGACGATGCTGTCACAGTCGAAATGCTTCAGCGCGCAGACGGTTTATGCCGATCTGGACTTGCACAGGCTGAACCATGAGAGGCGCAGAATGACGAGCTATCAGCCGGGAAATAAAAAGAAATATCAGGTGATATCTTTTCATATGGAAGAAGAGGATACGGCGCTTGAACGGCGTTATCCTGCAACGCCCTTCGTGCCTTCCGGGAAAGAAGAGCGTGAGAAACGCTGCGATGAGATCCTGTCGATTCAGTCTTATGGATTGAAAAAGCGGTATGAGCATACGGGCGCCAAAACGGCTGTTATCGGCGTATCCGGCGGTCTGGACTCCACGCTGGCGCTGCTCGTGACGGCGCGCGCTTTTGACATGCTGGCGCTTTCACGGGATAAGATCATCGCGGTCACAATGCCCTGTTTTGGAACGACGGACAGAACCTGCCGCAATGCCTGTGAACTTGCGAAGCTGCTCGGCGCGGCACTGAAGGAGGTCGATATTAAGGAAGCGGTGACAGTCCATTTTCGGGATATCGGCCAGGAAAGCGGCAATCACGATATTACCTATGAAAACGGGCAGGCGCGGGAGCGGACGCAGGTATTGATGGATATTGCCAATCAGACGAACGGTATGGTCATCGGGACGGGCGATATGTCGGAGCTCGCGCTCGGCTGGGCGACCTATAACGGCGACCATATGTCTATGTACGGCGTCAACAGCGGCGTGCCAAAGACGCTGGTGCGCCATCTCGTAAAATATTATGCGGACACCTGCGGGCAGGAGGCGCTTACGAAAGTCCTGCTGGATATTCTTGACACACCTGTCAGTCCTGAACTTCTGCCGCCGTCGGACGATACGATTTCCCAGAAGACGGAAGATCTGGTCGGCCCTTACGAGCTGCATGACTTTTTCCTGTATTATATGCTGAGGTGCGGGTTCGAACCGGCGAAAATCTACCGGATCGCCAGGGATTCTTTTGCGGACCGGTATACGGGAGAAGTGATCTTAAAGTGGATGAATACTTTTTACCGCAGATTTTTTGCGCAGCAGTTCAAACGTTCCTGTCTGCCCGACGGCCCCAAAGTAGGCAGCGTCGC
Organism: Bacteroides fragilis; assembly: GCA_023664485.1. Classification (GTDB taxonomy): domain Bacteria; phylum Bacillota; class Clostridia; order Lachnospirales; family Lachnospiraceae; genus UBA3282. The sequence continues at coordinate 96,896 of JAMPFK010000001.1, forward strand.
GCTTTCTCCGAGAGGGGATCTGCGTATGCCGTCGGATGCCGCGGCGGAAGCATGGCTCAGGCAGATACGGGAACTTTGAAAAGGGCGGCGGTTCAGCGGCCGGAGGCGTCTCCCGCATCGGAGGCGTCTCCTGCGGAAACGGCTTTTTCCAGGGAAGCGGTAATGGCATTCAATAAAATCATGGAGGTATACTTGCTGTCATCGGAATATGTAATGCCATCCAAACTCTGGTTGGAGATGATCTGGTTCGCAAGGTCTTCAAAGGAAGGCTGGATCAGAGGATACATCGTTGTAATGGCTTCATCCAGATTTACGAGGCGTATGGAATTAATGTTCCGTTCGTCAACGGTGACTTCTATTTCCACGACATTGTCATTCAAAATCAAAGAGGTCGTATAGACGCCGGGAACATAGGTATTTGACGCCGTCTGCGTCATTGTCGGTACCGTTTCCGTTTTTTCTTCTCCCGGCAGAAACATGATAATGAGCAGGACGATGAAAAGAATACCGAGAACGGCGAGGATTCCGGTATAGATCAATTCTTTTACATGAAGCACAACAATTTTGGTTTTGGAACTCATAAAGCAATATCCTCATAGAAAATCTTTTTATCAGTGTATGAAAGGGCGGGCGCGTTTATGAATGGAAATGACAGGTTTTATGATCTGAGCGGCCTCTGGCAGGCCGATATCGGCGACGGAAAACGATATCCGGTACGGCTTCCGGGCACGTTAGACGAAAGCGGGATCGGATACCCGGACCGCAGAAACGGACAGGTGCACCCGGATGAAGCGCTGGGGAACCACGAGGCGGACGGGAATGATGCGCCGGACAGGAACGCGGCGGAGGCTCCGATCGCCACGCGGTTCACACGGAAACATACATATGAGGGAGCGGCGCGGTTTTCGCGCAGCCTGTGTTTTGAGGAGCCTTCCGGAAAGAGGATTTTTCTTGAAGCGGAACGGGCGAGATGCCTGAGGCTTCTCATCGACGGAAAGGAAGTGCCTGCGGTCTCTCCGGCGACGCTCTGTACGCCCTATGTGTTCGAAGTAACGGGGATGCTGGGCGGAACCCATGAGCTGACGCTCGTGTCGGATAACAGCTATCCGGGACTGCCACATGACGCCATCGTGTATTCCTCGGCGGCGACGGATGAAACGCAGACGAACTGGAACGGCGTGCTTGGTTATCTCAGGCTGCGCGCGGAGAAAGCGGTTTTTCCCGCAGCGGTGCGGGTATATCCGAAAGGGGAGAGGCTGACCGTTAAGGCGGAGCTATGGGCGGCCGGATCGTGGGAAGGTACGGTTTTCGTGCGGTCCGAGGCGCTCAAAGCGCCGGCGCAGGCGCCGGTAAAAATCGAAGGAAATGGAAATAGAACGGGAGGAGAAGAGGAAGCGGATAAGGCGGGCAGGATAAAAAAAGAAATCGTGCTGGAAGCGCTGCCGTTAAAAGAAGGCGTGAAGCGGTGGGACGAGGGGGAGGGCAATTTATACGAGTTGTCCGTGACCCTGTCGAACGGGGCTTCCGGTACGGCGGTGTTTGGCGTAAGGGATTTCGGCGCGGACGGGGCCGGAAGGCTTACGCTGAACGGCCGGCGTTTTTTCCTGAGGGGCGAGGCGAACTGCGCGGTCTTTCCGGAGACCGGTTATCCGCCCATGACGGCGGAAGCGTGGAAGGATATTTTGCGGATGTACCGTTCTTACGGAATAAACTGTATGCGGTTTCATTCTCATTGCCCGCCGGAAGCGGCTTTTACGGCGGCAGACGAGCTTGGCATGATGATGCAGCCGGAGCTGTCCCACTGGAATCCCAGGGACGCTTTTGAATCGGAGGAAAGCTATGCCTATTACCGGGCGGAGTTAGCGGGTATCCTGCGGATGCTGGCGAACCACCCTTCTTTCGTGATGCTGACGCTCGGCAACGAACTGCATGCGCTCCCGAAAGGGCATGAACGGATGGACGCCCTCCTTGCGATGGCGCGCGCAACGGACGGCACGAGGCTGTATGCCAACGGCTCCAATGTGCATTATGGAGAGACCGGCTGCGATAAAGAAAGTGATTTTTATACTTCTTCTTCTTTTTATGATAAGGAACTGCGGGGAACTTTTGCCGATATGAAAGGGTATCTCAATCACAGCTATCCGAATGCGGCAACCAGTTTCGACGGGACGATGGAAGCGCTGCGAGAGACCTATGCCGGCCCGGTATTCAGCTTCGAGGCAGGCCAGTTTGAAATCCTGCCCGATTTTGCGGAGCTTGCGGAATTTCAGGGGATTTCCGACCCGGCGAATCTCCGGATGATCCGGCGGAAGGTAAAGGAACGGGGCATGGAGGCGGACTGGCGGCGCTATGTGGAGGCTTCCGGCGAGCTTTCCCGCCTCTGCTACCGGGAAGAAATCGAGGCGGCCATGCGCACGGAACAGCTTTCCGGTATTTCCCTGCTCGGCCTGCAGGATTTTCCGGGGCAGGGAACGGCGCTCGTGGGAATGCTCAATTCCCATTTGGAGCCGAAGCCTTACGCTTTTGCGGATCCGGCGGCATTTCGGGAATTTTTTACGGACAGGCTGCCGCTCGTCCTGTTACCGAAATATACCTATGAAAATACGGAACCGCTCCGCGCGGAAGTGAAAGTTGCCAATTTCGGAAAAGAAACGCTGACGGGACGTCTGCGCTGCGAATTACGGGAAGCGCCTGGCGGCGGAATGCGCGGCAGAGAGCGGGAAGAAGCGCATGAGCGGTCTTTCCTGGAGGAAATCCGTTCAGAAGAAGAAATCGTCTGTCCGCCGGGAAAGCTGACGCGGGCGGGCAGTCTGGAATTTTCATTAAAAAGAATCGACAGGCCGGCGCGGCTGCAGCTGACCGTATCCCTCTGCGGGATATCGAATCGTTATCCGCTATGGGTGTATCCGCCGGTCTGTCCGGTCTGTCCGGAAGGGATACTGGAGACGGAGCATATGGACGAAGAGGCGGCATCCGTCCTGCAGGCCGGAGGAACGGTATACCTGACGCCGCCTTCTACGAAGGAAGCGCTGCCGCATTCCATTCAGGCGCAGTTCTCGACGGATTTCTGGTCGGTGGGAACCTTCCCGAATCAGGAAGGCGGCATGGGACAGCTCATCGACGCGGAACATCCCATTTTCCGGGATTTTCCGACAGAGTTTTACAGCAGCTGGCAGTGGTGGCCGATGGCCGGACAGCGCGCGGTCATTCTGCCGGAACGCTATGACGCGATTATCGCGGAGATGGACAGCTATGCTTTTCTGCGCCCGATGGCGAAGCTGTTCGAGTGCCGCTGCGGGAATGGAAAGCTGCTCTTTTCTACGCTGAACCTGCAGAATCTGCAGCAGTATCCGGAAGCGCGGGCGTTGTTATATTCGATATACAGGTATCTGGATTCGACGGAGTTTGAACCCGGACAGGAAATCGGAATGGAAGCGATACGGGGGCTGGTGCGCTGAGAGCGGACAGCTGCGTCGAATGGGGGTAAGTTCCTGTCATCTGACTGCGTCATAATTTCCAGTTATTATTCATTTTTCACTGTCAGAACAGACATAAATCCCGCGAAGGCCCTTGAAAAACGCCGGCAGTTAGTGAAAAAGACGCATTGCGGCTTTTGAACTTAGTGCCGTTGCGCTTTTTCGCGGAGCGAAAGCGTGCCGACAAGGGATTTATGTCTGTTCAGACGGTTGATAAACTAATGATAACTGAAAATTGATTTCCGTGAAGGCATGTTGACAAAGCAGTTTTTGAAGTGTTATTCTGATACAGGACAAAGGCGTTCTTATGGAAGAGGATAAGAATGCCTTTTTTGGTATACAGAACGGAATAAAAGGCGGAAGTTTGAAATAGGAGTGGAAAGGAAGGACAGAAATGGGAAAGAATTATACGAAGCAGGATATTCTCCGGCTGGTGCAGGAGGAGGATGTGGAGTTTATCCGTCTCCAGTTCACGGATATTTTCGGAAATCTGAAAAATGTGGCGATTACGGTGAGCCAGCTGGAGAAGGCGCTGGATAACGAGTGTATGTTCGACGGCTCTTCCATAGAAGGCTTTGCGCGGATCGAAGAGTCCGATATGTATCTGAACCCGGATTATAATACCTTTGAGATTTTTCCGTGGAGGCCGCAGCAGGGCAAGGTAGCGAGGCTGATCTGCGATGTTTACCGCCCGAACGGGGAGCCTTTTGAGGGAGATCCGCGCTATATCCTGAAAAGGGCGATTAAGGAAGCCGCCGATATGGGCTATATCTTCGAGGTGGGGCCTGAATGCGAATTTTTCCTGTTCAATACGGATGAGAACGCCATGCCGACCACCATCACCCATGAGCAGGCCGGGTATTTCGATTTAGGGCCGGTGGATTTCGGAGAGAACGCAAGAAGGGATATGGTCTTGACGTTAGAGGAAATGGGATTTGTTATCGAGGCGTCTCATCACGAGGTGGCGCCCGCACAGCATGAAATCGATATCCGGTACGATGAGGCGCTCGCTACGGCGGATAATATCATGACCTTTAAGCTCGCGGTCAAGACGATCGCCAAACGGCACGGCCTTCATGCGACCTTTATGCCCAAGCCCAAATATGGAGTAAACGGTTCCGGGATGCATATCAATATGTCGCTGTCGAAGGACGGCCGGAATATTTTTGCGGATGAAAAGGATAAATTCGGGCTGAGCAGAGAGGCGTATTATTTTATCGGAGGCATCATGAAGCATATGAAGGGCATGACGGCGATTACCAATCCGCTCGTCAATTCCTATAAAAGGCTCGTGCCGGGCTTTGAAGCGCCGGTTTATATCGCGTGGAGCGCGACCAACCGGAGCCCGCTGATCCGGATCCCGGCGACCCACGGCGTCGGAACGAGGATCGAACTGCGGTGCCCGGATCCGTCGGCCAATCCGTATCTGGCGCTGGCCGTCTGCCTGCGCGCGGGTCTCGACGGCATTGTGAACAAAATCATGCCGCCGGAGAGCGTGGACTGCAATATTTTTGAGATGAGCGGCGAACAGAAAGCCGCTTCCGGGATAGAGGCAATTCCGGGAACGCTGATCGAGGCGGTCTGTGCGATGGAAGAAGATGCGCTCATCAAAGAGGTGTTGGGGACGCATACCTATAGCAAATATATCGACGGCAAAAAAGAAGAATGGCATCGCTATCGTTCACAGGTGACGGATTGGGAAATTAAGGAGTATTTGAATAATTTTTGATGCGTCTGGTCAGTCCGGCATAAGGGGGTGAACGTGTGATCAATATAATAATAGCTTTACCCAAAATAGATGACGCCAGGAGCATCCGGAGCATCCTGCTCAAAAACGGATTTCAGGTGACGGGCGTGTGTACGGCAGGGGCGCAGGTCCTGAGCCAGATCGACGGCTGGAACGACGGAATCGTTATATGCGGATACAAGCTGAACGATATGATGTATTCGGAATTGCACGCCTGCCTGCCGGATGGATTCGACATGCTGCTCATGGCCTCCCAGCGCGCGATGAACGAATGTCTGGATAATGATATCGTTTGTCTCTCCATGCCCTTTAAGGTACATGACCTGGTCGATACGGTCTCCATGATAAGCCACACGATGATACGGAGGCGGAGAAAGGCAAAACGGAAACCAGGAGAGAGGAACGCCGGGGAAACGGCGCTCATCAAAGAGGCCAAGGAGCTTTTGATGTTCCGCAATAATATGACCGAGGAGGAGGCGCACCGCTATCTCCAGAAGTGCAGCATGGACAGCGGCACGAATATGGTGGAGACGGCGCAGATGGTGCTGGCGATGTTTCATTAGGGAAAAGCACTTTTAGCACAGTAAACTGCATTTACTGTGCTTTATGTGTGCCTCGATTTATATTATAGTAAACAAAAGATGAAAATCTGCAGACCGGAAGAAAGGCGGGGTTAGAAATGAAATTTACGAAAATGCATGGATGCGGGAACGATTATATTTATATCAATGGCGCTGTGGAGCGGATCGCGCAGGAGGATAAGCCGGAACTGGTGCGAAAGATCAGCGACAGACATTTTGGAGTCGGAGGGGACGGGGTTATTTTTATCAATCCTTCCGAAACGGCGGATTTCGAGATGGAAATGTATAACGCCGATGGCAGCAGGGCGGAGATGTGCGGGAACGGCATCCGCTGTGTGGCAAAATATGTGTACGATAACGGCTTGACGGACAGAACGGATATCAGCATTGTCAGCTGCGGGCAGGTGAAATATCTGGAGCTTTTTCTGAAAGACGGCAAAGTGGATACGGTCCGGGTCAATATGGGAGCGCCAATGTTAAGCGCCGCCCAAATTCCCGTGACGGCTGAGGACGGAAAAGAAAAGATCATAGACGAGCCGATTCTGGTACAGGGAAAAGAATATAAAATGACATGTGTGTCAATGGGAAATCCCCATGCGGTCATTTTCATGGAGGATGTGGAACATCTGGATATCGAAAAAATCGGCCCTCATTTTGAGAATCATGAACGCTTCCCCAGGCGGACCAATACGGAATTTGTAAAAATCACAGACAGGAGCCATGTGCAGATGCGCGTGTGGGAGCGGGGGACCGGCGAAACGCTTGCCTGCGGAACGGGATGCTGTGCGACGGTCGTTGCCTGTATTTTAAATGGTTTGACGGATGAGACGGTTACTGTTAAACTATTAGGTGGAGAGATCGAAATCGCGTGGGACAGAGAGAAAAATCTGGTCTACATGACAGGACCGGCCGCGACGGTCTTCGAGGGAGAATATACTGGTTAGAAGAACAGGCATGACAGGAAAGGAATGAAAAGAATATGGTAAAGGTAAATGACAATTATCTGAAACTGCCCGGCAGTTATCTTTTTTCAACGATCGCAAAGAAGGTCAGCGCATATACGGCGGCGAACCCGGATAAAAAGATTATCCGTCTGGGAATCGGCGATGTGACGCAGCCGCTTTCCCCGGCGGTCATCGGCGCGCTGCATAAAGCGGTGGATGAAATGGCGGATGCGCGTACTTTCCGCGGTTATGCGCCGGATCTGGGATATGAATTTCTGCGTACCGCGATTGCGGATAACGATTATAAGGCGAGAGGATGCCGGATAGAGGCCGATGAGATTTTTATTTCCGATGGCGCAAAATGTGATTCCGGCAATATTCAGGAGATTTTCAGTATCGATAATAAAATCGCGGTCTGCGATCCGGTATACCCCGTTTATGTGGATACCAATGTTATGGCGGGCAGGACGGGCACTTATGACGCCGCTTCGGGCAACTGGAGCGATGTGGTTTACATGCCCTGTACGGCGGAAAACGATTTTGCACCGGAACTGCCGGAAGAAGTGCCGGATCTGATCTATCTGTGCTTCCCGAACAATCCGACGGGTTCGGCCATAACGAAGGCGCAGCTGCAGGAATGGGTCGATTATGCGAATAAGAACGGTTCCGTTATCATTTATGATGCGGCGTACGAAGCATATATTTCACAGGAAGATGTACCGCATACGATTTATGAGTGCGACGGCGCGCAGACCTGCGCGATCGAGCTTCGTTCTTTTTCCAAAAATGCAGGGTTTACGGGAGTCCGGCTCGGCTTTACGGTCATTCCAAAGGAGTTAAAGATCGGGGATGTATCGCTCCATGCGCTCTGGGCGAGACGCCATGGAACCAAGTATAACGGCGCGCCTTATATCATCCAGCGTGCCGGGGAAGCGGTCTATGGCGAGGCCGGCCAAAAGGAGACGAAAGAGCTGGTCGCTTATTATATGAAGAATGCGGCTTATATCCTGAACGGCTTGAAAGATGCCGGTTATACGGTTTCCGGCGGCGTGAACGCCCCTTATATCTGGTTAAAAGCGCCGAACGGCATGACGAGCTGGGAATTTTTCGACTATCTGTTAGAAAATGCGAATGTGGTAGGAACTCCCGGTTCCGGCTTCGGGCCGAGCGGAGAGACTTATTTCCGCCTGACGGCGTTCGGGAGCTATGAAAATACGGTCGAGGCGGTCGAGCGGCTGAAAAAGTTATAACGGCCGCAGACAGAAGCGGTTTTCATCATATCAGAAAATGCGGAAACAGCCTTTTATACAGGGCTTGGCGCTTGTAAAACGCAGACGGTCTGTCTGCGTTTTTCAGCTTTAACAGCCTGCGCCATATGGCCGCAGACAGGATGAACGGTTCGTGGAGAATGAGCGAAGGGAATGGTAATACATATGACAGATACGCAGTTTGAGACCGCTATGCAGAAAATACGGTCCGGGGACAGGCAGGGCCTTCAGGAAATTTATGAAGAATACATCGGGCTCATTTACGCGATTGTAAAAGATATCCTGAAAAGCAGGGAAAACGCGGAAGATGTAACGAGCGATTTTTTTATCAGATTGTGGGATAAGGCGGATACGTTTCAGAGCGGAAGAGGGCACAAAACCTGGATAACGACGATCGCGAGGAATATGGCGATCGATTATCTGAGAAAATATGGGAAAGAAGAGGTCAGGGAGTTTTCGGAAGAGCCAGGGACAGAGGCGGCTTTCGGAAGCTATGCGGAGATGGACAGCCCGGTGGAGCGGGAAGTGCTCGCGGATATGACGATCACGGAAGCCCTGGCCGGGTTGAAAGAGAATGAAAAGCAGATCATGAATATGAAAATTCTGGGCGATATGACTTTTCAGGAGATTGCGGAAACGCTCAGGCTTTCGCTCGGCACCGTGACCTGGCGGTATCAGAACGCGGTGAAAAAATTAAGGAGGTGCGGTTATGGAACGGGATTTTGAGCAGGAATTCAGGGCATTGAAACAAAGTGAAATACCGGATTTGTGGAACCGGATAGAAGCCGGCCTGTCCGAAAAGAAAAGCGCGGCGCCCGCACCGGAACAGACAGAGATACACGATAATGGAAAGAGCGATGTGCGGAGACGGTTTGCATGGAGAAAATGGGGAACGCTGATAGCGGCCTGCCTGTGCGTTATCATTGTTTTTCCGGCTTTTGCATTATTCATCGGAAACAAAAGCGGCGGAAAGGACACGGCGTCCGGCGCCGCGGCAGAAGAGACTGCCTTCGACAGCACCGTGCCGGAAGAAAGCGCAGAAGGCATGGCGGGAGCGGCTGATGCAGGCGGTTATGATATGGCAGCGTCCGTGGCTGAAATGCCGGCGGCGGAAGAAATGCCTGTGGCGGAATCGACAGATGAAATGTCTGCGGCAGCGGAAGATACAGCTTCATCTGCAGACAGGGACGCGGGGGCGGAGAACAGTGCGGAAGCGTCATCGGATAAGACAGTGGAAAATGCGGAGATTCAGAAAGATGAAGAAGAAAAAGCCATTGGAGATGACCTTGTGGACGGACAGATCCTGAAAGAAGCGGTAGTACAGATTCAGAAAGTGGAAACGACAGGCGGGGAAGCCTTTTATCAGGCGGTCATTCTGCAGGCGGATGCGGATGCTGTATTGGAGCGCGAAACACAGATAGCGCTCGTATGCGGCGACGATACGGAATACGATACTCCCCGCGGACTGCGGGATGAAAGGGCGCTGGAAGAACAGGAAACATATCGGGTGACTTTACGTTATGACGCGGAAGATGGACGGTTTGTTGTTCTGGCGGCGGGGGAGGAGAAAGACGATGCGGAGAAAAGACAGAGAAGTGACTGAAACGAACGAAATCAGGAAGATACTGGATAGCTGCAAAACGGCCTGCGTCGCCATGCTGGACGGCGATCTGCCTTATGTGGTGCCGTTAAGTTATGGCTATGAGCTGGAAGACGATCGTCTGGTTTTGTATTTTCACTGTGCCAGGGAAGGAAGAAAACTGGAAATTCTAAAACGTAGTCCAAAAGTATGTTTTACCATTTTTCAGGAAGGAGAACTGTTATGCGCGGAAACGCCCTGTGGTTCCGGATATTATTATTCCAGCGTCATAGGGAACGGAACCGTGTCGTTCACAGGAGACCCGGGAAAAAAGCGGCACGCCCTGCAGAAGATGTTCGCACAGCAGACGGGAAAGACGATAGAATTTACGGAAGCGCAGGCAGATGCAGTGTGCGTATTCCAGATCGTTTCCGAAGATTATGCGGGGAAACGGAAGAGAAAAGCGTGAAGGACAGCCTGAGGAAATGTCAAAAATTATTTTTGACATTTCCTGAAAATTGCTTCGCGATTTACCGGAACCAGAAATAACTTTTAAAAAGTTATTTCCAGACGGTTCCTAACGGGGAATTGACTTCCGCAGATATCCCAGGCGGCTGTATTGCGGGAGGAGTTCCGGCGGTTAAAATCAGGGATTTGGATGACGATACAGAACAGAAATAAAAAATCGCAAAAAACCCATAAATTTTCCGGGCCGTATCCGTATGTATGATATCAGGCAAAAACATACGGACAAGGGAGGAAAGTATTATGAGAAGTCTGCACAGATTATTTTTTCGGAAAAGGAGCCTGCCGGTGCTGCTCGCGATTGCGCTGGCGGCCGGCACGATGACGGGATGCGGCGCTGGGGGAACGGAAAAGAACAGCACGTCATCCTATGATACGTCTTATGATACGGATATGGCGGGCGCTGTAACGGGCATGGAGGATGCCGGAGAGACGGCGGCCGCGGGAAATGCCGTGGAGGAGGATAGCGCTGCAGACAGCGCTGTGAATGAAACAGAGACAGAGGCGGCTGCGCCCTCGAATGAGAAGGAAGCGGAACGTTCAGACGGGCTTTACAGCGAAGCAAAGAGCGAGGCGGCCGCGGACTGCATTGGCTATGATGACAGAGGTTACGGTTATGCTGTTTATGGAGCGCCGAACGCGGAAGAGTATCATGCTGTGGATGAATCGGGATTTACGGCGGCGGCTGTTTCGCCGCTTTCCACCTTTTCCGCGGATGTAGATACGGCTTCTTATAGTAATCTGCGCAGAATGATAGAGGACGGCTGCCGTCTGGAAGATATACCTGACGGTTCTGTCAGAATTGAAGAGCTGCTCAATTATTTCCAATACGATTATATCCGCCCGAAAAAAGGAGAGCCCTTCGGCGTTACGATACAGCTTGCGGACTGTCCCTGGAATCCGAACAGTAAAATCGCCATGATCGGACTGAAAACGATGGATGTCGACTTTTCAGAGGCGCCGGCGTCCAATCTCGTCTTTTTGCTGGACGTTTCCGGCTCCATGTACAGCGACGACAAGCTGCCTCTGTTACAGAAATCCTTTGCCATGCTGACGGAGAATCTGACGAAAAAGGATACCGTCTCGGTTGTCGTATATGCGGGAGAAGACCGGGTCGTATTGGAAGGCGCAAACGGCCTGGAACAGGAAAAAATCCTGGATGCGGTCAACGGTCTGGAAGCGGCCGGTTCCACAGCCGGAAGCGATGGTATCGCGACGGCTTATCGGATCGCGGAGAAATATTTTATCAAGGGCGGGAATAACAGGGTCATTTTGGCGACCGACGGAGATTTGAACGTAGGGCTGACGACGGAGGAGGAACTGGAGAAGCTGATCAGCAAAGAAAAGGAATCCGGCGTTTATCTGTCTGTGCTCGGTTTTGGAACCGGAAATATAAAAGATAACAAGATGGAAACGCTCGCCGATAAGGGCAACGGTAATTACGCGTATATCGATTCTCTGACGGAAGCGAAGAAAGTCCTGGTGGAAGAGATGGGGGCGACGCTCATAACGGTCGCGGAGGATGTGAAGTTTCAGGTCGAATTCAATCCGGCGGTGACAGCCGGCTACCGCCTGATCGGTTACGATAACAGACAGCTCGCAGAGCAGGATTTTACGGATGACAGGAAGGACGCCGGAGAAGTCGGTGCAGGCCATACGGTAACGGTCCTGTATGAAATCGTGACGACGGACGCTGCATCGACCTGTGCGGGGACTTCTTTGAAGTATGGAAAAAAGAAGGAACTGCCCGACGAAGAATGGTTTACGGTCAATATTCGTTATAAAAAGCCGGGAACGGAGAAGAGCCTTTTACAGTCTTATCCTGTCGATAAAGCGTTTTATCGGGAAACGCCCGGTCAGGATATGCAGTTTGCGATGGCGGTCGCGGAATTTGGGCTGGTCGTAACGGACAGCGCTTATAAAGGGAATGCCGATATGCGGACGGTCATCGAAAGGCTGAAGAATATCGATACCAAATCGGACGAGTATAAAGACGAGTTCTGTTATCTTGTCAGGAGGCTGGAGCAGAACGGAGAAGAGTAGAGGTTTCGGCCCTGGCGGCGCGGAATATATCGGGCCTCGAACGCAGACATTGTATTTTTTTTCATACAATGGTTGCATTTTTTCAGCGCTTGTGGTATACCCTAACTATGATATGATAAATGCGTTGAAGGAGACTCGCTTTACGGAAAACGACAGGAATACGGCGTCACCGACTGAGAGCGCTGTTTGCGGGAAGTAAGGACTGGGAACACTCCGGAGCAGATTATCTGAACGCCGGAGCCGGCGCCAGGGTAATACGTCGCACGCGTTAAGTGTAAGAGCGGGCAGGGCGGTAGAACATCTTGTCAGAGATGGCGGCCTGCCAATGCGGGTGGTACCGCGGGTATGTACAGATAATGCCGTTGGGCATTTATCTGGAAAAAGAAAAATATCCGTCCCGGAATGCAGAAAATGTATTCCGGGATTTTTTTGTGAGCATATTCATGAAAAAGTCCCGGAAGGCAGATTTGAAATGCGCGGAAGAAGCGCGGAAATGAGGGAAGATATGGAAACAATGAGAAAAACAGGGAACATTTACAGAGAAGTCACTTTACAGCAGATCGGGGAGCCGGATATCGGCCGGGAATTAAAGGTCGCCGGATGGGTGGAAAATATCCGCGACCACGGCGGCGTTTCCTTCGTGGATTTACGGGATATGTACGGCGTTCTTCAGGTCGTGATGCGGGATACGTCCCTCCTGTGCGGCCTGTCCAGAGAGATGTGCGTTTCCATCGAGGGGCTTGTGGAAAAAAGGGATGAGGAGACTTATAATCCCCGGATCCCGACAGGAACGATCGAGTTGGAAGCGCATAAGGTAGAAGTTCTTGGAAAAGTATATAAGCAGCTTCCTTTTGAGGTGATGACCTCGAAGGAAACGCGGGAAGAGGTGCGGCTGAAATACCGTTATCTGGACCTGCGGAACCAGAAGGTAAAAGATAACATTATTTTCCGCTCCAAAGTCATCGCGTTTTTGCGGGAGAAAATGACAGAGCTGGGATTTCTGGAAATCCAGACGCCGATTTTGTCCGCGTCGTCTCCGGAAGGGGCGAGAGATTATATCGTGCCCTCCAGGAAATATAAGGGAAAGTTCTATGCGCTGCCGCAGGCGCCGCAGCAGTATAAACAGCTTTTGATGGTATCCGGTTTCGATAAGTATTTCCAGATCGCGCCCTGCTTCCGGGATGAGGACGCGCGTGCGGACCGCTCGCCGGGCGAATTCTATCAGCTGGACTTTGAAATGAGCTTCGCAACGCAGGAGGATGTCTTCCGGATCGGAGAAGAAGTGCTGTCCGCCGCTTTTGAAAAGTTCGCGCCGGAAGGCTGTGCGGTGACAAAAGCGCCCTATCCGGTCATCAGCTATCGGCAGGCGATGCTGGAGTTTGGTACGGATAAACCGGATCTGCGGAACCCGCTCCGTATCCTGGATCTGACGGAATTTTTCCAGAGGTGCGAGTTTAAACCTTTCCATAAAAGGACAGTCCGGGCAATCCGGGTCCATGCGGAAATGTCCAAAGGATTTCATGAAAAGCTGCTGAAATTTGCGACGGATATGGGAATGGGCGGCTTAGGATATCTGGAGGTGGACGAAGAGCTGGCCTATAAAGGGCCGATCGATAAATTCATCCCCGGAGAGCTGAAAAAAGAGCTTGCAAAACTGGCCGGGCTTTCTGCGGGCGATACGATTTTCTTTATTGCGGATAAAGAGGAAAAGGCGGCGTATTATGCGGGACAGATCCGCATGGAACTGGGAGAAAAGCTGGAACTTATCGAGAAGGGCGCGTACCGTTTCTGCTATGTCAATGATTTCCCGATGTTCGAGCAGGATGCGGATACGAAACAGATCGGATTTACCCACAATCCATTTTCCATGCCGCAGGGAGGGCTGGAAGCTTTATTGACAAAAGACCCGTTAGATATTCTGGCTTATCAGTACGATATCGTCTGCAACGGCATAGAGCTTTCTTCGGGAGCCGTCCGGAATCATGATATGGAAATTATGGAAAAAGCCTTTGAAATCGCCGGCTATGATAAAGAGACTCTGCAGAAAAAATTCGGGGCCCTCTACAACGCTTTTCAGTTCGGAGCGCCGCCGCATGCGGGAATGGCGCCGGGCATAGACCGTATGATCATGCTGCTTCGCGGAGAAGAAAATATCCGGGAGGTCATCGCTTTCCCTATGAGCGGTACGGCACAGGATTTTCTATGCGGCGCGCCGTGCGATGTGACGGAGCAGCAGCTGCGGGAAGTGCATATTAAGATACGATAGTCTTGAAAGAAAGGAAAACGCTTCTATGGCAAATATCATCGATGATGAAATGATTGAATATGTAAGCATTCTGGCGAAGCTGGAGCTTTCGGAAGAAGAACGGGAGCAGGCGAAAAAGGATATGGGGAGAATGCTCGATTATATCGATAAACTGGGCGAACTGGATACGGAGGGGGTGGAACCGATGTCTCACATTTTTCCGGTACAGAACGTATTCCGTGAAGATATTGTGACAAACTCTGACATAAGAGAACAATTACTCGCAAATGCGCCGGAACAGAAGGATGGAATGTTCGTGGTTCCGCGGATAGTGTGAGAAATGCTGCGATTTGCGAAACGCAGGATATTGTAAAAGGAAGAGAAAGGCAGGACGATAAATGAATTTACTGGATATGACCGCGGCGGAGCTTTCCGCGGCGATTAGGGAAGGAAAGACGACCGCGGTGGAGGCGGCGCAGGTATCGTTTGAGCGGATAGCGGAAAAGGAGGATCTTTATCACTGTTATATTACGCTGGATAAAGAGGCCGCGATCTCCCAGGCCGAAGCGGTGCAGGCCCGGATCGAAAAAGGAGAATTGAACGGCCCGCTGGCGGGAGTGCCGCTGGCGGTCAAAGATAACCTGTGTACCGCGGGGATGCTGACGACCTGCGCGTCGAAAATACTGGAAAATTTTGTGCCGACGTATTCTGCGGAGGCGGTTCTGAATCTGCAGAAGGCGGGAGCAGTCATACTCGGAAAAACCAATATGGATGAATTTGCGATGGGCTCTACGACGGAAACATCGGCTTTTGGTAAGACGAGGAACCCCTGGAATCCGGATCATGTGCCCGGCGGTTCTTCCGGCGGCTCGGCGGCGGCCGTGGCGGCGGGCGAGTGCTTCTGCGCGCTCGGCTCCGATACGGGCGGCTCGATCAGACAGCCGGCTTCTTTTTGCGGCGTGGTCGGCATGAAACCGACCTATGGGACCATATCGCGTTATGGGCTGATCGCCTACGGCTCTTCCCTCGACCAGATCGGACCGCTCGCAAAGGATGTGACGGACTGCGCGGCGGTGCTGGAAGCGGCGGCCTCCCATGATGAAAAGGATTCTACCTCGATCGACAGGCAGGATACGGATTTTACGGCGGCCCTGACAGAAGATGTGAAAGGCATGAGAATCGGCATTCCGAGAGACTATTTCGGAGAAGGGCTGAACGAAGAAGTGAAAAAAGCGGTGCTGGAAGCGGCAGAATTATTGAAAGAAAAAGGCGCCATAGTGGAAGAGTTTGACCTGAGCCTGGTCGATTATGCGATTCCTGCCTATTATACGATTGCGGCGGCGGAAGCGAGCTCTAATCTGGAGCGTTTCGACGGCATTAAATATGGTTACCGGACGGCGGACTACGAAGGGCTTCATCATATGTATAAAAAGACCCGTTCCGAGGGATTCGGAGAAGAGGTGAAAAGGCGGATCATGCTCGGTTCCTTCGTACTGAGCTCCGGCTACTATGACGCCTATTATCTCAAGGCGCTGAAAGTAAAGGCGCTGATTAAGAAAGCTTTTGACGATGCTTTTGCAAAATATGATGTGATCCTCGGACCGGCGGCGCCGACGACGGCGCCCAGGCTGGGCGCAAGCCTCGCGGATCCGATTAAAATGTATCTTGGAGACATTTATACGATTGCCGTCAATCTGGCGGGGCTTCCGGGCATTAGTATTCCCTGCGGGCTGGACAGCGCCGGGCTTCCTGTGGGTTTACAGCTCATAGGGGATTGTTTTCAGGAAAAGAAATTACTGCGGACGGCTTACACATATGAAAAGGCAAGAGGATCTTTTCCCACGGCAGGAAAGGAGGCACGCTGATATGGCAAAAGAATATGAAACTGTCATCGGTCTGGAAGTCCATGTGGAGCTTGCCGCGAAAACAAAAATATTCTGCGGCTGTTCCACGGCCTTCGGCGGAGCCCCCAATACCCATACATGCCCGGTCTGCACCGGTATGCCGGGCTCGCTTCCGGTATTGAACAAACAGGTTCTGGAATATGCGATTTCGGTGGGTATCGCGACGGACTGCGAGATTACAAGATATGGCAAGTTCGACAGAAAAAATTATTTTTACCCCGATAACCCGCAGAACTATCAGATTTCTCAGCTGTATCTGCCAATCTGCAGAAACGGCGGCGTGGAGATCGAGACGGATGAAGGCGGGAAAAAAATCATAGGGATACATGAAATCCATATGGAGGAAGATGCGGGAAAACTCCTTCACGACGAATGGGAGGACTGTTCTTTGGTGGATTATAACCGCTCCGGCGTTCCGCTCATCGAAATCGTTTCCGAGCCGGATATGCGGAGCGCGGAAGAAGTCATCGCCTATCTGGAAAAGCTGCGTCTCATCATTCAATATCTGGGCGCTTCCGACTGTAAGCTGCAGGAGGGTTCCATGCGGGCCGATGTGAATCTTTCCGTCCGCGAAAAAGGGACGGAGGCTTTCGGCACGAGAACGGAGATGAAGAACCTGAACTCTTTTAAGGCCATTATGAGGGCCATTGAAGGAGAACGGGAGCGTCAGATAGATTTGATTGAAGAGGGAAAGAAAGTCGTTCAGGAGACGAGAAGATGGGATGATACGAAGGGAGAATCCTATGCGATGCGGAGCAAGGAAGATGCGCAGGATTACCGATATTTCCCGGATCCCGACCTGACGCCCGTCGTTGTGACAGACGAGATGTTAGAGGATCTGAAAAGCAGACAGCCGGAGTTTCGCACGGCCAAAATGGCGCGTTATAAAGAAGAATACGGAATTCCCGATTACGATATCGAGATCATTACGGGTACAAAACGCATGGCGGATCTGTTTGAAGAGACGGTCGCCCTCTGTGGACAGCCGAAAAAGGTATCGAACTGGCTTATGGGGGAAACGATGCGCCTGATGAAGGAAAAAGAAATGGACGCGGAGGATTTGCGCTTTTCCCCGGAAAATCTTGCGAAGCTGATCGCGTTAGTCGATAGCAGGGCCGTGAACGGCTCGGTGGCGAAAGAAGTCTTTGAAGTCATGTTCGAACAGGATATCGAACCGGAGCGGTATGTGGAGGAAAAAGGCCTGAAAACGGTTCATGACGAGGGAGCGCTTTTTAAAGCGGTCGAAGAAGTCATCGCCGCCAATCCGCAGTCTGTCGCGGACTACCGGGGCGGCAAAGAAAAAGCCCTCGGCTTTCTCGTCGGCCAGACGATGAAAACCATGAAGGGCAAAGCGGATCCGGCGTCGGTCAATCAGGCGCTGCGAAAGAAACTTTCTGAATATAACGTCTGACTTCCGGCCATATAAGATATTCGATTCATTTGGTCGAATCATTCGGTTATCCGGCCATCAGAAAATCGAGAAACTGCAGGATCGTATCGAGGTGTTCGGTGGTGGCGGGAATTCCGAGGACCGCCTCCGACGGATACCCCTGATAGGTTACGTTATTTATCTTCAAATAGTCGTAACAGCCGGAATCGACGATCCTGCTTCCCTCCGGAAGACAGATGCCTACGAGGACCGGCTTGTCCATCGAAGAAGCATCTTTGTGGTCGATGGTATATTCATCGGGATTGGGCAGCTCGTCCAGAGACTGGAGGGTATCGATGTCTCCGGTATCGAAATCCGCCGCATCCGTATAATACAGACAGTCTTTGAATTTTTCCAGCGTTTCCGGCGGCAGTATGGCCGTTAAGTCGGTATAAAATTCGCTCCGCGCCAGCTTTTCAAAGGTGGCGGTATCCGCGATGACGACATCGATCATGCCGGCGGAAGCCATGGCGACCAGCTTCTCCATGCTGGACATGGTGTAGTCGGTAAAGCTGTTGCTGGTAAAAACGAAAGAAGTATCGAAAATGACGTTGTATTCTTCCGTGTCGATGCCCGCATACTCCGCAAATTCCGCGTCCCATTCCTGCGCGTCTACGATAGACGTATCCGAGCTGATGAGAATGGAATAGAAAGCGGCGTCTTTACTCGTGACGAGCTGGTAAATGAACGTGCCGGCAAGGGCGATGACGGCGATAACAACAAAGGTGTGTATCTTATAATAATACCAGAAATAATCCAGCTTGCCTTTCAGGCTCATATCCTTTGTTTTCTGATGCTGTTCCCTGATTTCTCCATATAAAGAGGATTGAGATGACATAGCGAACCGTGCTCCTTTTCAAAAAATTTCTATAGAGAATATCATACTTTTTTCGGAAAATGATGTCAATGTGGGAAAAATGTATTTTTTCTGAAAAAAGAATAAAAAATTGTAACGCTTGCAACTTCCCTTAAATTGTTATATGATATCTCATATACCAACAAAAGGAGCTAAAATACAAATGGTCAGTGAAACTTATGTAGAATGTCTTGTGGCGAGGAAATCAACCTTTGCAATGCGTTTTCTGAAAACGCTGCTCATCATGCTTACCGTGTGCTTCATTTTGATCGGCATGGTATTTACTCCGGGCTTTCTGGTTGCGATTGCAACAGGAGTCGGCGCGTACTTTGCTTATATGAATGCGGATCTGGAGTATGAATATCTTTATCTGGATAAGGAGATCAGCATCGACAAGGTCATGGCGAAGAGCAGGCGGAAACGAATCGTTACCTATGATATACAGCGGATGGAAATCCTGGCGCCTGTAAAATCCTATCATCTGGATGGATTCAGGAACCGCGAGATGAAAACGGTCGATTACAGTTCCAGAACGGATGAAAATAAAAAATATATGATGGTCTACGAGGGCAATCTGAAAGTGCTCTGGGAGCCGAGCCCTGAAATGGTGAAAGCGATTCAGACGATTGCGCCGCGTAAAGTATTTACGGACTAGTGGAAAAGTATACTGTCAGTTTTCGGGCTGGCAGTACTTTTATATACAAAAAAAATAATTACAATAAAAGCAGGAGGAGAGAAAATGGGTCAGATTATTGGCGAAGGCATTACTTTTGATGATGTGCTCTTAGTACCGAGTTATTCACAGGTGATTCCGAATCAGGTAGACTTGACAACGTGGCTTACAAAGAAGATTAAGCTGAATATTCCTATGATGAGTGCCGGCATGGATACGGTGACTGAGCACCGGATGGCAATCGCGATGGCCAGACAGGGTGGGATTGGCATTATACATAAAAATATGTCGATCGAGGCGCAGGCAGAAGAAGTTGATAAGGTGAAACGTTCTGAAAACGGCGTTATTACGGATCCCTTTTCCCTGACTCCTGAACATACGCTGAGCGACGCGGATGCGCTGATGGCGAAATTCAGAATTTCCGGCGTGCCGATTACAGAGGGCAGGAAACTGGTAGGCATCATTACTAACCGCGACCTGAAATTTGAAACGGATTTTACAAAGAAGATCAAAGAGTCCATGACTTCGGAAGGCCTGATTACCGCAAGGGAAGGCATCACGCTGGACGATGCGAAGCAGATACTGGCACAGGCACGGAAGGAAAAGCTTCCCATCGTCGATGACGACTATAATCTGGTCGGTCTGATCACCATCAAAGATATCGAAAAGACAATCAAATATCCGCTGGCGGCAAAGGACGGGCAGGGCAGGCTGCTGTGCGGCGCGGGCGTCGGTATTACGGCGAACGTACTGGACAGGGTCGGCGCGCTGATCGATGCGAAGGTGGACGTCATCGTATTGGATTCCGCCCATGGGCACTCCGAAAATGTACTTCGCTGTGTGCGGATGATCAAAGAAAAATATCCCGATATTCAGGTCATCGCGGGTAACGTGGCGACGGGAGAAGGCGCCAGGGCGCTGATCGAAGCCGGGGCGGATGCGGTCAAGGTCGGCATCGGACCGGGCTCTATCTGTACCACCCGTGTCGTAGCGGGAATCGGCGTGCCGCAGATCACGGCGATCATGAATGCCTACGAGGCCGCTAAGGAATATGGCATTCCGGTCATTGCGGACGGCGGCATCAAGTATTCGGGCGATATGACCAAGGCGATTGCCGCGGGCGGAAACGTCTGCATGATGGGAAGTATTTTTGCAGGCTGTGACGAGAGTCCGGGAACCTTCGAATTATATCAGGGAAGAAAATATAAAGTATACCGCGGCATGGGTTCCATTGCGGCGATGGAGAACGGGAGCAAGGACCGTTATTTCCAGTCGGACGCGAGAAAGCTCGTTCCGGAAGGCGTGGAGGGGCGCGTTGCCTATAAGGGAACCGTAGAAGATACGGTATTCCAGCTGATTGGCGGCATCCGTTCCGGTATGGGATACTGCGGGACAAAAACGATCGAAGAATTGAAACAGAACGGCAGATTCATTAAGATCTCGGCGGCATCCTTAAAGGAAAGCCATCCGCATGATATCCATATTACGAAAGAGGCGCCGAATTACAGCGTGGACGAATAAAGAGGCGGAAAGAAGTTTTATAACCCGCACCGGGAGAATTGGAATAACCTGAAAAAACAGAGAGCAGACAGGAGATTGTTTATGGAGAAAATTTCACTGGCGAAGGAGCTTACGGCTAACAGTTATCCAGGAAGAGGAATTGTGATAGGGAAATCTGAGGATGGGAAATATGCGGTGACAGCCTATTTCATTATGGGCAGGAGTGTGAACAGCAGGAACCGTATTTTTGTAACGGAGGGAGAGGGCATTCGGACGCAGGCTTATGACCCGGCTAAACTGGAAGATCCGAGCCTCGTTATTTATGCCCCGGTCAGAGTCCTGGGGAATAAGACGATCGTGACGAACGGAGACCAGACCGATACGATTTATGAGCTGATGGAGAAACAGCAGACCTTTGAACAGGCGCTCAGGACGAGGACTTTTGAGCCGGATGCGCCCAACTATACGCCCCGCATTTCCGGTATCATGCACCTTGAAAACGGAGGATATCATTATGCGATGTCCATTTTAAAGAGCAATAACGGCGACCCGGCGTCCTGCTGCCGGTATACCTTTACCTATGAAAATCCGGCGGCAGGAGAAGGGCATTTTATTCATACCTATATGGGTGACGGCAATCCGCTGCCGGCCTTTGAGGGCGAGCCGGCGCTCGTCGGAATCAGCGGCGGCCTCGACAGTTTTACGCAGATGATATGGGAAAATCTGAATGAAGAAAATAAGGTTTCCCTTTTCGTACGCTATATCGAAATCGAGGCAGGAAAGTATGAGAGCCGCATCGTCAACAAAAATGCATAACCGGCTGAAAGTTAAAAATTTTCAGCCGGTTGGGAAAGGAACAGGTTTCAGCATGAATGAATTAGAATTGAAATATGGCTGTAATCCGAATCAGAAGCCGTCGAGAATTTTTATGCAGGACGGCGGCGAGCTACCCATCAGGGTGCTGAACGGCAGACCGGGATATATTAACTTTCTGGATGCTTTCAACGGCTGGCAGCTCGTTAAAGAACTGAAACAGGCGGCAGGACTGCCGGCGGCGGCTTCTTTTAAACACGTTTCCCCTGCGGGAGCGGCGGTAGGACTTCCGCTGACAGATGTGGAAAGGAAAATCTACTGGGTGGATGATATGGAAATGGAATTTACGCCGCTTGCCAATGCCTATGCGAGAGCGCGCGGGGCGGACAGAATGTCTTCTTTCGGCGATTTTATCTCCCTGTCGGATGTATGCGACGCGGCGACCGCCAAAATCATCAAAAGGGAAGTTTCCGACGGCATTATCGCGCCGGGATACGAACCGGAAGCGCTGGAGATTTTAAAGGCCAAGAAAAAAGGGAATTATAATGTGATCGAAATCGATCCGGCCTACGAGCCGGCGCCCATCGAGATAAAACAGGTATTCGGCATCAGCTTCGAGCAGGGGCGGAATGAATTAAAGATCGACGACGGCTTTTTTGGAAAGGTAGTCACGAAGAATCAGGAGCTTCCGAAACAGGCAAAGATTGACCTCGCGATTGCCATGATTACCCTGAAATATACCCAGTCCAATTCGGTCTGCTATGTCAAAGGAGGACAGGCGATCGGTATCGGCGCGGGGCAGCAGTCCAGAATCCACTGTACCAGACTGGCGGGCTCCAAGGCGGATAACTGGTTCTTACGCCAGTCGCCCAGGGTGCTTGGCCTGCAGTTCGCAGACGGTATCGGACGTGCCGACAGGGATAACGCTATCGATTTATATATCGGGGATGACGATATGGACGTATTATCCGAGGGCGCATGGCAGAAAATCTTCAAGGCAAAGCCCGAAAGATTTACGAGAGAAGAAAAACGCGCATGGCTTGACCAGATGTGCGATGTCGCGCTCGGTTCCGACGCCTTTTTCCCGTTCGGCGATAATATTGAGCGGGCTTATCGGAGCGGCGTTAAATATGTGGCGCAGCCGGGCGGTTCCGTTCGGGACGGCAACGTCATCGAGACCTGCGATAAATACGGAATGGCGATGTGCTTTACCGGAATCCGTTTGTTCCACCATTAAAATTTTTCATAAAAACAGACGTCGATAAGAGAAGCTTCAGGGCGGCAGGACTGCCCTGAAGCTTCTTTTTGGTACGGCATAAATTTCCGGAAAGAGAATGTTTTTATAAAAACTGCGGAAAATAATGACAACAGATATAAATTCTGGCAGAAAGGATACGCGGCATATGTACACGGAGATGTATATCAGAGGAGAGAGAAAACATAAAAGAAAACGGATGCTTAAAATCGGCGGCATCATTTTGTGGGCGCTGATGATCGGTCTGACGATGTTCCTGACTTTTCAGTCCGTCGTGATACCGCGCTAGAGGAAAGAAGGGGGAAGACGGCAAAAGGGATTCCGGAGGATCGAATCAGAAAGTATGGATTTGCGTTCTGCAGGAAAAAAGTACTGATTTGGAAATAAAAACCGGCCGGCACATTGTATGCCGGCCTTTTGGTGATATATGGATCAATATACCATAGCTTTTTCTTCTCCATTTAATACGCGCAGACCGCCCTGAACGAGTGCGAGCAGTTCATCTTCGCCGGGATATATCGTCATGGGCGCGATCCATCCCGCTTTTTCCTTTAAGCCCGCAACGACGACTTTGTCATAAGCGATGCCGCCGGTCACGATGATCTGGTCTACTTTGCCTTTCAGGACGCAGGCCATAGAGCCGATATCCTTTGCGACCTGGGTAATAAATGCTTCGCGTACTTCTGCGGCTTTTGTATCGCCGTTCTGTACCATCTTTTCCACGTCGCGCATATCGTTCGTTCCGCAGTAAGCGTTGAAGCCGCCGTTGCCGACGAACATTTTATACACTTCCTTCTCGCTGTACCTGCCGGAGAAACAGAGTCTGATCAGCGCGCCGCTCTGAACGGCTCCCGCTCTTTCCGGGGAAAAGGCGCCGTCGCCGTCCAGTGCGTTGAATACGTCAACGACCCGGCCCTGTCTATGTGCACCGACGGAAACGCCGCCGCCCATATGGACAACGACCAGATTCAGGGAATCGTACGCTTTTCCAATCTCTTTGGCATAGCGCTTTGCGACTGCTTTCTGGTTCAGCGCATGGAAAACACTCGTTCTCGGCAGTTCGGGCACGCCGGAATATCTGGAAACGGCGTCGAGCTCATCGACAACGACGGGATCTACGATATAGGAAGGAACGCCGATAGAATCCGCGATTTCCTTTGCCAGAATGCCGCCCAGGTTGGATGCGTGCTGACCCTGTACGCCGATTTTCAAATCTGCCAGCAGTTCATCGCTCACCTCGTAGGTTCCGCCCGGAATCGGTTTTAACATACCGCCGCGGCCGACTACCATATTTAAGGAGTTGATGTCGAACTCTTTTTCTTTTAACAGATTGACGATGATATCCTTCCGAAAATCCTTCTGGTCTACGATGGAAGCGTATCTTGCGATTTCTTCCGTCGAATGGCGCAGGGTTTCTTCAAATAACAGCGTTTCGTCTTCAAAAACGCCGATTTTGGTAGAAGTGGAGCCGGGATTGATAATTAAACTTTTAACAGCCATACTTTGATCCGCCTTTCCTGATTGATTTATTTCTTTTCATTTATTTGTTGTTTCCTCGCTGCAATCTCTGTCCTGATTCAGCCCTTTTTCTGCATACTCTCCGCGACAACGGCGCCGAGCGCGATGGAGTTGACTTTTGTTTCAAAATCATCGGAGCGGGAAGTCAGGATGACGGGCGCTTTCGTTCCGGTCAGGATATTTCCATTCTTGACTTTTGCCGTATGTACCAGACATTTGTATACGAGATTGCCGGCATGGATATCCGGGAAAAGAAGGATGTCCGCATCGCCGACGATTTTCCGGTCTTCTGCACCCTTGTGCTTTGCAGCTTCCGGATCGATGGCAAGGTCCAGGGAAAGCGGGCCGTCGATAACGCAGCCGGTGATTTTTCCTTCTTCGCACATTTTCGTGAGTTCTGCCGCATCTACGGTGACGGGCATTTTCGGATTCACGACCTCGACCGCCGCGAGCGGCGCTACCTTGGGATTCGGAATGCCGCAGGCATGACAGACCTCAACGGTATTCTCGACGATATGTACTTTTTCCTCCAGAGTCGGATAGGTCATAAAGGCAACGTCCGACAGGAATAAAAGATGGTCGATGCCTTCGATTTCAAATACGCATACATGGGATAAAGTCCTGCCTGTCCGCAGACCGACTTCCTTGTCCAGTACGCTTTTTAAAAAGGATTTCGTATCGATGAGGCCCTTCATATACATATCGGCTTTGCCGGTATGCACCAGCTCTACAGCCTTCAAGGCCGCCGTATAGTTGTCCTTTTCATCAATAATTTCAAACCCGCTCAGATCCATATTTTCGGAAGCGGCTACTTCCCTGATCCTGTCTTCGTCACCGACAAGAATCGCCTCTGCGATATTGCGCTCTTTGGCAGCCTTTACCGCCTCAAGTACGGCGCTGTCCTGTGCGACTGCAACGGCTACTTTTTTGACGCTGCATTCGGATACCTTCGATAAAAGGTCGTCAAAACTTTTGCTCATTTCTCCTCCATTCCGGATTGAATCAAGTAATCTTCATGCAATCCACCCAACATTTTTATCGTATAAAATAGTAACACTTTTGGGGGCAAAAAGCAAACGCTAAATGTGGTGGGATTTTCCAGGACATAAGAAAAAAGTATTTCATTTATATTAAAATATGGATGAATGTTGATGAGTAGTGTGATATAATTTTTAAGCTGGAAGTAATAAGAAATATATTTATTGAGGTAAAAGAAAAGATATGGGTATAGCACAAAAGAAACATGAAAGATTTAATTGTTTTATTACAGAATCAAAAGATTTAGTTACAACACATGAACAAACGCGTGCTGGCTTTTTAAATATTGCGTTAGAAAAGAATGTAATCAGTGATCCATATGTCAAAAATGCGTTGACATTTAAAGCTATGGTAGCCAATACAGAAGGGCCGGATGATTTTCTTGAAAATGTGTCTATCCGTCCTTTTTTGCTTACCGCATCGGGATTATCAGATAAATCGATGCAGTATTTAGATAGAAAAGACCAAACAGCGGCAATTAAGGAATTAATAGAGAAATTTCTAAAACCTGCAGGAGAGAATTATATTGATGAAGCGATTTATAGATATCTGTTAATAAAGGGTGATGCTGTCGGTGGAATAATGAGGAATCGTATTGGAGCATTGGGACAGGAAAAATTTATTCGTACTATACTTTCCTGTATGAATGTTCAGGGAATAGTTTATGATTGGATGTCAAAAGAAAATATATGGGCACATAAGAGTGAGAATGATAGCGGTATCGAAAGAATTATAAAAGCAATTTACTGGAATTGCGATCATGGAGATAGGATTTTGGCGTTCAATCTTACGATTCCAACTGTAAAGAAAAATGTGGATATTTGTTTATTTGAAGGAACAACAGAAACCTATAACAGAGGTAAAATCGTTCAGAATGCGGATAGGGTAATAATGCTTGGAGAACTTAAAGGCGGAATTGATCCAGCGGGGGCTGATGAGCACTGGAAAACAGCAAATACTGCTCTTGAAAGAATTAGAACAGGTTTTGCAAATGCGGGATATACTGTTCAAACATCATTTGTGGGAGCAGCGATAGCAAATGCTATGGCAGACGAAATCTTTAAACAGCTGCAAACAGGAGCGATGACAAATGCTGCTAATTTAACAAATAATAACCAGCTTGTGGAGTATTGTAATTGGTTACTCAGAATTTGAGGTAAGGCATGGAACAACAAACATATGAACAACTTTCATTTATAAAAATACCAATTAATAATTTTTTGGTAGACAATTTTTCCGCTGGCGGTCTTTGCCCTGATGAAGCACGGAAAGAAATTGAGGAAAGATATTCAAGATTACTTTGTATAACAGATAAATTCAATCGACAGAACGTCAGCTATCAATTGAGCAAAAAAGAGGTTTTACATAGCTGGCTGAAGTATAAAGAAGGGTTTTCCGCTAATCTTGTGAATATACTTCTTGATGAAATGGGAGCTAAGCCGGGAGATTGGATAATGGATCCTTTTATGGGTTCAGGCACCACAGCCTTAGTTTGTCAGATGAGAGGGATTAATAGTATAGGTTATGATATTATGCCTATTTCTTCCGTTTCTATAAAGGCGAAGTCGGCTATATGGAAATATGATATAAATGAGATTAGAGCTCTTATCAGAGATGTTGAAGCATTAAGCATTCCTCCGCATTATAGCGAATGTACTCCTTATATTACAATTACAAAGTATGCGTATCCCGAAAAAAATGAAAAGTTTCTTCATTACATTGCTGCGTGGCGGGATCATTCCCAATATTCCGAGGATGCTAAAAATCTTTTAACTCTTTGTATTATAAATTCTTTAGAAAAATGCAGCTATACGTCAAAAGTAGGACAATATCTTGGATGGGATTGCAGAGCAAAAAAGGTAATAGATGCAAATAAGCTCAGGGCGGAAAAAGGACAGAAGCTTTTGCCTTCAAAGTATGTCAGGAATGTGATTCTGGATTCTAAGGAAACGATTCTTGGAGAATTACACCGTGTTCTTTTTGATATTGAAACTGTGCAAAATGGCGGTAATGATAATCAGAATGCTAAAATTGAATTTATACCGGCTAGTGTGTTATATAAGCTGCCTGAATTAGAAGAAAATTTTCTGACAGGAGTCATAACATCCCCGCCTTATTGTAACCGATACGATTATACAAGGACATATGCTTTGGAATTGGTTTATCTTGGACTTGGAGAACAAGAAATAAAGGATATGCGGCAAAGTTTGTTGTCGTGTACGGTTGAAAGTCATTCTAAAATAAAAGAGCTAAAAAGATACTATGAGAATATTAATCAACGAGCTCGATTTGATGCTATTTATAGTACGATTAAAAAGAATGCGGCTTTTAAAGAGATAATGTTTGCGCTGAAAGAGCGAAAGGAGAATGGGGATCTTAATAATAATGGTGTTATTCGTATGGTTGAGGGATATTTTACAGAGCTGGCCTTTATTTATGCTGAGCTTTACAGAGTATGTAAATCAGGAGCAATGGTAGCTTTTGTGAATGATAATGTCCGATATGGCGGGGAAGTAATTCCTGTGGATTTTTTAAGTTCATCATTTGCAGAACAATTTGGATTTAAAATAAAAAAAATATATTCATTGAAACAACAGAAGGGAAACAGCAGTCAGCAGATGGCAAGGTATGGGCGAGTTGCACTTCGAAAAAGCATTACAATCTGGATAAAAGAATGATCTGCTTATCAGGGATATCGTGGTTCATTTTCAGCCCAAAGGTTGAATTTCCCAATGAAATCTGCTACAATAAGATTTGTTATTTTCTACAGGGAAAATAATGTTACATTTCAGCGGACTGTAACGAATTGGCGCGCCTGTATTGGCGGGCGGATGGGAGCAGACATGAACGTAGTACAGAAAGTTTTTGGAACGCACAGCGAAAGAGAGATCAGGCGGATAGACGGTCTTGTGAATAAAATCGAATCTCTCCGCGATTCCATGATGGCGCTTAGCGACGAGCAGCTCCGGGACAAGACCGGGGAATTTAAGAAAAGACTGCGGGATGGCGAGACATTGGACGATCTGCTTCCGGAAGCCTATGCGGTAGTCCGGGAAGCGGCAAGGCGCATCTTAAAAACGGAACATTACCGGGTACAGCTGATCGGCGGTATTATCCTTCATCAGGGCCGTATCGCGGAGATGAAGACCGGCGAAGGAAAAACGCAGACCTGTCTTCTGCCGGCTTATCTGAATGCGCTCGAAGGAAAAGGCGTGCACGTTGTTACCGTCAACGACTACCTTGCCAAACGTGATGCCGAATGGATGGGCCAGGTCCATGAGTTTCTGGGATTGAAAGTCGGCGTTGTCCTGAACAGCATGAAATCCGACGAACGGCGGGAAGCCTATAAATGTGATATCACCTATGTGACGAATAATGAACTCGGTTTTGATTATCTGCGCGACAATATGGTTATATATAAAGAACAGCTCGTCTTACGGGATCTGCACTACGCCATTATCGATGAGGTCGATTCCGTTTTGATCGACGAGGCGCGGACGCCGCTCATCATTTCGGGACAGAGCGGAAAATCTACTAAGCTGTATGAAGCCTGCGATATCCTTGCAAGGCAGCTGACGCGCGGCGAAGATATGGAAGCCCTCTCTAAAATGGATGCTATTATGGGCGTTGAACGGGAAGAGACCGGGGACTTTATTGTCAACGAGAAAGATAAAGTGGTCAACCTGACCGCACAGGGCGTTTCCAGGGTCGAACGCTTTTTCCAGATAGAAAATCTGGCCGATCCGGAAAACCTCGATATACAGCACAATATTATCCTTGCGCTCCGCGCGCACAATCTGATGTTCCGCGATCAGGATTATGTGGTAAAAGACGAACAGGTTTTAATCGTAGACGAATTTACGGGACGTATCATGCCGGGCAGGCGTTATTCGGACGGCCTGCATCAGGCAATCGAAGCGAAAGAGCACGTTAAGGTCAAGAGAGAAAGCAAGACGCTGGCGACGATCACATTCCAGAATTTCTTTAATAAATTTGAGAAGAAAGCGGGCATGACGGGTACTGCTTTAACGGAGGAAAAAGAGTTCCGCGATATTTACGGCATGGACGTTGTGGAGATTCCGACGAACAGGCCGATTGCGAGAATTGACAGACAGGATGCGGTGTATAAGACGAGACGGGAAAAGCTGAACGCTATTTTGGATTCTATCGTTGAGGCGCATAGCAAAGACCAGCCAGTACTGGTGGGTACGATTACGATCGAGGCTTCGGAAGAACTGAGCGCTCTTTTGAAAAAGAGAGGCGTCGAGCATAAAGTCCTGAACGCCAAATTCCATGAGCTGGAAGCGGAAATCGTAGCGGATGCGGGTATCCACGGCGCCGTTACGATCGCGACCAATATGGCCGGGCGTGGTACGGATATTAAGCTGGATGAGGAAGCGAAAGCGGCGGGCGGCCTGAAGATCATCGGCACGGAGCGCCATGAGTCAAGGCGTATCGATAACCAGCTGCGCGGCCGTTCCGGCAGACAGGGTGATCCCGGCGAATCCAAATTTTATATTTCGCTGGAAGACGATCTGATGCGGCTTTTTGGCTCCGAAAGAATGATCAGCATGTTCAACGCGCTGGGTATCCCGGAGGGACAGGAGATTGAGCATAAAGCGTTGACAAAGGCGATCGAGACTGCGCAGAAGAAAATCGAGAATAATAACTTCGGTATCAGAAAAAATCTGCTGGAATACGATCAGGTCATGAACGAGCAGCGTGAGATCATTTATGAGGAAAGGAGACGGGTCCTGAACGGCGAGAGCATGAGGGATGCCATTTACAAGATGATCACCGATATCGTGGAAAATTCCATTGATATCTGCATCGGCGATGACAGCGACTTTGAGGAATGGGATTTTAACGAATTAAATACGCTTTTGCTTCCGACCATTCCGCTTCAGCCAGTCACGGCGGAACGGGTGTTAAAACCCAGGAAGAACAGCTTAAAACAGCAGTTAAAGGAAGAAGCGGTCAAACTCTATGAGAGTAAGGAAGCGGAATTTCCCGAACCGGAAGCGATTCGAGAAATCGAGCGTGTCATTTTATTAAAAGCAATCGACAGAAAATGGATGGACCATATCGACGATATGGACCAGCTGCGCCAGGGAGTCGGCCTGCAGGCTTATGGACAGAGGGATCCGCTCGTGGAATACAAACTGAACGGTTATGAAATGTTCGATGAGATGACGCAGAATATCAAAGAAGAGACCGTGCGCGCACTGTTCCATGTCCGCATTGAGCAGAAGGTAGAACGGGAGCAGGTAGCCAGGGTAATGGGAACGAATAAAGACGATTCCGCCCCCAGGGGGCCGGTGAAACGGATGGAAGCGAAGGTATATCCAAACGATCCGTGTCCGTGCGGTTCCGGCAAAAAGTATAAACAGTGCTGCGGAAGGCAAAAATAAATTCTAAGGCTGTAAAGAACACAGCCTGAGATTCCTGAATTTTGCCTGAAAGAATGAGTATATATTATGAAAGAAGGTGACGTTATTGGTAGAGTTAGATAATATGAAGTTCGAGCTTCAGGGTTATGAAAGTCCATTAGCGGAAGTGAGGGATTCACTTTGACTTAGCGAATAAGGAAAAGCGGATCGAGGAACTGGAAATGGAAATGCAGGAGCCCGGCTTCTGGGATGACCCGGAGAAATCCAACCAGAAGATGCGGGAGGCCAGGAACCTGAAAGATACCGTAGAGACGGTCAGGGGATTGGAAAGCCAGTATGAGGATATCTTAACGCTGATCGAGATGGGGTATGAGGACAATGATCCGGCAATTGTCCCGGATATCCGCGAGGAACTGGAAACATTTAAGAAAACGTTTGAAGAGATCAGAGTGAATACGCTGCTTTCCGGCGAATACGACAGGAATAACGCCATTCTGCGGTTAAATGCAGGGGCTGGCGGAACGGAGAGCTGCGACTGGTGCAGTATGCTGTACCGGATGTATACGAGATGGGCGGAACGGAAAGGCTTTTCGCTGGAAGTGCTCGATTATCTGGACGGCGATGAAGCGGGAATCAAGTCCGTCACGTTCCAGATCAACGGCGAGAACGCTTACGGTTATCTGAAATCTGAAAAAGGAGTGCACAGGCTCGTGCGCATTTCTCCTTTTAACGCACAGGGAAAAAGGCAGACCTCTTTCGTATCATTGGATGTCATGCCGGACATCGAAGAGGATGTAGATGTGGAGATTCGGGACGAAGATATCAGAATAGATACCTATCGAAGCAGCGGGGCCGGCGGTCAGCATATCAATAAGACTTCTTCGGCGATTCGGATCACTCATTTTCCGACCGGCATCGTCGTGACCTGCCAGAATGAGCGGAGCCAGCATATGAACAAGGATAAGGCGATGCAGATGCTGAAAGCTAAGCTGTATATGCTGAAACAGGAGGAAAATGCGGAAAAGCTTTCGGATATCCGGGGCGATGTGAAAGAAATCGGCTGGGGAAACCAGATTCGCTCTTATGTCATGCAGCCTTATACGATGGTAAAAGACCATAGAACGAATGAAGAATCAGGAAATGTGGATGCGGTAATGGACGGGGGATTGGATCCGTTCATCAATGCGTATCTGAAATGGAAAAGCGTCGGGAATTAAAATTCCGACGCTTTTTGTGCCTGCTGTCTGTTCTGGATCAGATCCAGGAAAAACTCTGAACAGGATGTGTTGATATAGGGCGCCAGCCAGAGATAAGCGATGCCGCAGGACAATGTGCAAAGAAGCATCAGCGGGATAAAACCGGCCATCATATAGAAAAATCTGCCCTTGCTTCCCTTCATCAGCTTCCGGCTCATAACTAACAGCTCTTTTACCGAATAATTCGGGAAGTCATGAAGCAGGAAAAAGACCTGCGAATAAATCAGAGAAACCATGACCCATACGACGCCATATAACAGGAACGACAGAGAGTAAAGCAGCATCAGCACGGCACTCTGAGGATTCTGTCTCAGCAGAAAAGAAAAGGCCGTCATGGGCAGCATGCCAAGATAAATCCAGATGGAACGATATAACTGGATGAAAAGCGCTTTATTTGGAAAAAGCTTAAAGCCATAAAAAATATCGCTGACTGCTATCGGCCTGCCGCAGGAAATTTTCAGATACAGATAACTCGATCCGGACGTGAACAGACCTGTCAGGACGGAGATAACAAAAGAGACCAGAAAATTCAGGATCACGCCGATACCTGTTGAAACATTCAAAAACATCGTGCAAAAAAGCGATAAAAATCCGGTGATCATCGAAGCGAGTACGCTGGCGCCGATAGCCGTTCCATATTTGCCGAACATATGCTCCTTTGCGAGCGCTTTTAACTCTGCTGAAGATTTATAATTGTTCATAAGTAAATTCCAGTCCTTCCTTAACAGGCAAGATCTACATTCATCCCAAGATACTTATTGGCGGCATCCGAGGATTTCATTTCTTTTTGGTAAGGGTTCTCCTCATTAAAATATTTTATCTGCGTGGCAGTCGTACCACCCGATACATAAGTGCGCCCGCATTCCGGGCAGACTGCGGTGTGAATGGCAACGTTACAGGATACAACCTTGCCGTTGTTCTGCTCCGCTTCTTTATAAGCGTTCGAAACATGCTCCTGTTCGTGGCTTCTGACCCTGGAAGCGGCGGCGTTCGGCGAAATATGAGCCGCCGCCTTAAAGGATACCATTTCGTCGGATCCATCCTGATATTTCCGGTTCTTACAAGTCTCGCATTCCGCAGGAGAGGACTTGCGTCCGGCCTGTTTCTCCGTTGATTCGCCGGGATTCCGGATAATCTGATAAGCGGCGGGTTCTGCAAAAGTATTAATTCCCTTCAACATATAAACTACTCCCTTTCCATCAGTTTAAAAACTATTATTTTCCATCATATCGTCTATCATATCGTCAAAAGGCATGCCGTAGATTTTTTCCCATGTCCGGTTAAACTCTGCCCTTCCCTCCGGATTTGTAAAAACATAGGTTATGCTGGAGGTAAGGATGACCGCATTGAGGACCAGACCGACTGCGGCGCATATAATACCGGTCTTTGCTTTGCTGAACAGACTGCTCCGGCGGCCCCTGGAAAGCAATGCGAGGATAATTGCGACGCTGCCGAGCATGAAAGCCGGATAGACCGTAAAGGTCAGGCAGGAAACCATGGAAAGAATGCCGCAGATCATAGCGGCATTGGCCAGACTGCTGCCCGGTTCCGCAGCGGGAATCTGGTAAGAGTTCCGATTGTAGTATGGATAATTGTTATTGTATCCATTATTCGGCCGATAGCCGTTCGGATTGTAACCGCCCGGATAACCGTTTTGATTTGGATAGCTGTTTCCGTTCGGATACTGGTTTCCGTTCGGATAATTGCTTCCATTCGGATACTGGTTTCCGTTCGGATAATTGCTTCCATTCGGATACTGGTTTCCATATGGCGTATTGCTGCGACAGGCGTTATGGTTCTGATTGGGCGCGCCGGCCTGACTGCCGCAGGGCTGCTGCGGAGCCGGATATGGTGTGCCGTTTCCATAAGGCGGCCGGTTCTGATATGGCTGTCCGCCCGGATAGGGAGAACTGTTGTTATTTCCAGACGGCTGGCCATTTGGATAAGAGGGGCCGCTGCCGGCTTCCTGTGGCTGCCCGTTTTGATAAGACGGTCCATTTCTATTTTCAGCGGATTGTGCATTGTCTGCGGGAACTTCATTAGAAGCCTGCTGTGATACGGGAGCGGCGTCCTGATTTACGGCCTGTTCCTGCGCCGGAATCTCCGTCTGTCTGTTTTCCTGAAAGTCCATAGGTATTCCTCCTGATATGAGAGTTATTATACCATAAATAAATGGAAAATAACAGATAAATGAAAAGTTTATCTGAAAATTAGTAACATTGCAGCCTCCGGGCCGGGCAGCGTATCGTTCCTACGGAGACACGCTTCCGCTCCGCGAAAACCGGCAGCGGTACTGAGTTCAAAAGCCGCGCCGCGTCTTTTTTACTAACTGCCGGCGTTTTTCAAGGGTCTTTGCGGGATTTATGTCTGTTCTGACGATGCCGCGTCTGAATAATAACTGAAAATTCAAGTATGTCTTGACAATGGTATATTACCGTATTACTATGTATTTAGTAATACTAAATAATAAATAATACAGAGGCGTAAAGGAATGATGGGAGGAAGAATTTGGCAAATATGCAGGAGAAGTATGAGCGGCAGATGAAAAAGGGCGTTTTGGATATGCTGGTGCTGCGTCTCCTTCTGGATGAAAAGAAGTATGGCTACCAGCTGATCGCAGAAATCAGGAAAAAGGGCGGCGACATTTTTTGCCTGAAAGAAGGAACGCTTTATCCGATTCTGTATCGGCTGGAGGAGGAAGGGCTGATAGAAAGCAGATGGTCTGAAGCGGAGAACAGGCAGCAGCCAAGAAAATATTATCTGATGACAGATAAGGGCCGCCGGGCGCTGGAAGAGATGTATCGGGTATGGCGCCGGATAGCGGACAGCGTGGATGAACTGATGGAAAGGGAAGGAAGCTTCCTATTATAAATGTTAAGAGAGGACAGGGAAATGGAAACGGAAAAATATGTGAACAGTATTGTCAGGAAAATAAAATGCGTCGGGGCAAAAAAGAAGGAAATCAAAAATCAGCTGTTGTCGGATATCGCCATGCGCAGAGAAGCGGGAGAGACGATGGAGCAGATTATGGAAAGCATGGGGACGGCCGCTGAAATCGCGGAAGCCTTTGAGCAGAATTTATCGAAAGCGGATAAAAAGGCCTATAAGAGGCGGAAGTTCTGGGAAAATACAGGTTCGATCGTGTTGGTATTACTGCTTTTGTGCATGTATGTATGGTGGTATATTCCGAAAACGGCGGATATAAGCGGCGATGAACGGTTTGCGCGGGAAAAAATTACAGAGGCGGCAAAAGAGGTCATTGAGCTGCTGGATAAAGAGGATTATGAGTCGCTTTACGCAATGTCGATCGAGGAGATACAGGAGGCCATGAACAGCGGGACGATCGGCGGCGTAAAAGACGGCATCAGCGCGGACTGGGGGAAAAGGCAATCGATCGGCAGCATATATACAGGCGGCATAAAACAGAAAGGAAAGCTGATGGCCGTCGCGCAGGTAGACGTCATTTATGAAAATGTCAGCGTCGTTTATACCATTACTTTTGATGAAAACAGGAAGCTTGCGGGGCTCTATATGCGGTAAGAGAACCAATGAAAATTTCGGAAAAAGTAAGGGAAATCTTTTCAGGAGGGATCATAATGTTCGCTTTTTTGATCTGGCTGTTCGTCGGTATTCTTTTTCTCAGCCGTGGAATCCACGCCTTTTTTACAAAGAAGGCCGTTCCGTTCGGTTTCTGGGCCAATGCGGAGACCTTTGCCGTAAAAGACGTGAAAGCATATAACAGGGCGGTCGGTAAATTATGGTGCGTATTCGGCGTCGTTTTCGCGCTGCTCGGCATCCCGCTTTTGAAAGGACAGAACACGCCCTGTATCATTCTGTCCATATTGGGAATCATGGCGGAAGCGATCGCGGCCATGGTCGTCTATGTCACCGTTATTGAAAAGAAATATCGGGAAAAGTGACCGGATGCGGTTCAAAGATGATACAAACGCGCGTACAGTTCCTTAAATCCTTTTTCAGCCATAAAGTCTGTAATAGAAATCTTATCATTTTAGAGTGGCGTCATTTGAAAAAATCAAGTATAATGAAATGGCTGGCAGGGATTGGATAACGGTTCGGCCGCCATCCTGTCCGGAGGCTGAATCATTACAATGCTGCGGCTGCAATACTGGAAAGGAACGGTTAGGAAATGGACATTATCGTAAAGTTAAAGGAAGAATTAAAAGTAGAAAAATGGCAGGTGGAAGCTGCCGTCAAATTGATAGATGAGGGGAACACGATTCCTTTTATCTCCAGATACCGGAAAGAGGCAACCGGCTCTTTGAACGACGAGGCGCTGCGGAATTTGTACGAGAGGCTGACCTATCTGCGCAATCTGGAAGAGAAAAAGGAGCAGGTATTAAAAAGCATCGAGGAACAGGGTAAACTGACGGATGAGTTAAAAGAAAGAATCGCCGCGGCCGAAACGATGGTGGTCGTGGACGATTTATACCGCCCGTACCGCCCGAAAAGAAAGACGCGGGCGAGCGTTGCGAAGGAAAAGGGACTGGACGGCCTTGCGGAGTATATTCTGGCGCAGAACGCGGAAGCGCCCATCGAGGAAGAAGCGGCCAGATATCTGCATGAAGATGAGGACGCCGCGAAGTCGGTAAAGACAGTCGGGGAAGCGGTTCAGGGCGCGAAGGATATTATCGCGGAAATGATTTCAGATGAAGCGGATTATCGTATCTATATCCGGGATATTACGATGGAAGAAGGAAAGATCATCAGCACGGCCAGAGACGAAAAGGCCGGGAGCGTATACGAGATGTATTA
This sequence comes from Bacteroides fragilis, assembly GCA_023664485.1. Taxonomy (GTDB): domain Bacteria; phylum Bacillota; class Clostridia; order Lachnospirales; family Lachnospiraceae; genus UBA3282. Next base: position 133,709 of record JAMPFK010000001.1, read on the forward strand.
CGCCTATGAGGAGCCTGTGAAAAAAGCGGCGGGGCACCGTATTCTGGCGCTCAACAGAGGAGAAAGCGAAAAATTCCTTGCCGTGAAAATAGCGGCGCCGGAGGAGCGTATATTACAATACCTGCGGAAAAAAGTGATAAAAAGTGACAATGCTGTCACAACGCCGATCCTGGAAGAGGTAATATCCGACAGTTATGTCAGATTAATTGCGCCGGCGATTGAACGGGAGATTCGCAACGACCTGACGGAAAAAGCGGAGGATGGCGCGATTGCCGTATTTGGCAAAAATCTCGAACAGCTTTTATTGCAGCCCCCGATTGCGGGAAAAGTAGTGCTCGGCTGGGATCCGGCTTTTCGGACCGGCTGTAAGCTGGCGGTTGTGGATGCGACGGGGAAGGTACTGGATACGAAGGTCATTTATCCGACCGCGCCGCAGAATAAAGTGGCGGAAGCCAAAGCGGAACTTAAGAGACTGATCAGAAAATATCATGTATCCCTGATTTCCGTCGGCAACGGCACCGCTTCCAGGGAATCGGAGCAGGTCATTGTAGAGCTGCTGAAGGAACTGGATACCCCGGTGCAGTACGTCATCGTCAACGAAGCCGGCGCTTCCGTTTATTCGGCGAGCAAGCTGGCGACCGAGGAATTCCCGAATTTTGATGTGGGCCAGAGAAGTGCCGCATCCATCGCGAGAAGGCTGCAGGATCCGTTGGCGGAACTCGTTAAGATCGACCCGAAATCCATCGGTGTCGGCCAGTATCAACACGATATGAACCAGAAAAAACTGAGCGAAGCCCTGAACGGCGTGGTGGAGGACAGCGTCAATAAAGTAGGCGTCGATCTGAACACGGCTTCCGCCTCGCTTTTGGAATATGTTTCCGGCGTAACGAAAGTCATCGCCAGAAATATTGTGGATTACAGAGAGAACAACGGCCGTTTTACCAACCGGAAACAGCTTTTGAAGGTGGCGAAGCTGGGGCCGAAGGCCTTTGAACAGTGCGCGGGCTTTATGCGGATCACGGACGGCGATAACCCGCTCGATGCGACGAGCGTTCATCCGGAATCCTATGAGGCGGCGGAAAAGCTTTTGGATAAGATGGGCCTGACGATGGCCGATGTCAAAGAGGCGCAGAAAAAAGCGGCGGCAGAGAAGGCGGCGGGCAGAAAAGCTGCGGCGGTAAAAGAAAAGCCGGTGAAAAAACAGAAAGAAATCGTTATCAGGAATACAGGCACGGCGATGGGCAAGGCGCTTGCGGCGGCTATGGAAGGCGTCGTACTGGAGAATGGCCGGAAAGCGGCAAGAGGAAAAGAAGCTTCCGGCGCCGCAGCGAAAACGGAAGTGACAGTCAGCAGTCTGGAACGGAAAATCAGGGATAAAAAGAAGCTGGCGGAGGAACTCGGTATCGGCGAAATTACCCTGACAGATATTTTGAAGGAATTGGAAAAACCGGCGAGAGATCCGCGCGACGATATGCCCGCGCCGATCTTGCGGAGCGATGTGTTGGATATGAAGGATTTAAAACCGGGCATGATCTTAAAAGGAACGGTCCGTAATGTCATTGACTTCGGCGCTTTCGTGGATATCGGCGTACATCAGGACGGTTTGGTGCATGTTTCCCAGATGACGGATAAATTTATCAGGCATCCGTTAGAAGCGGTCAGCGTCGGAGATATCGTCGATGTGCAGGTACTTACCGTCGATGTGGCGAAGAAGCGGATCGGGCTGACGATGAAGATTGGAAAGGGGAAGGAGTAGAAAGAGGGTGCAAAGGATTTCCGGGATCGATTACCGGGCCTGAATGACAACTGAAAATTGATTTCCGTGGAAGTTTCCCGGAACCCCTTGATTTTCCGGAAGTTCCGTGGTATTCTATCACATGTATATAAAGATAAGTTCTTCGGGGCAGGGTGAAATTCCCTACTGGTGGTGATGCCTGTGGATGCGTGATACAAGAGGTTGTATATACGGACGACAGGATAAGTCCACGACCCGGCGGTGATGCGGACTGCATCCGCCCGGCCGATACGGTCAGAATCCGTAACCAACAGTAAAGTCTGGATGAAAGAAGAAGTGACATTTTGTATGCGGCTGCATATCCTGTCTGGTATTGTGATTTATTCGATAATATCAAATAGTATGTGTTTTCCATAAAAAGTGTGCGCAAAGGCCCCGAAAGTCGATTCGGGGTCTTTGTATTGCAAAAAATTCAGTAAAAGCGGAGGAAAAGAAAATGAGCGGATTATTACAAAGTATTCAGGAAAACGTTATTTTTTTGCTGCAATTCCTTGCAGTCGTCATCGGACTGTTCCTTGCGGCTTATGCGGCGGAGAAGTATGCCGCGAAACGGGCCAAAATGACGGGGCGGATTTTAAGCACGAGAAAAATTGCCATGATCGGCATGTTTTCGGCGATTGCCGCGGTTTTAATGCTGTTTGAAATACCGATGCCCTTTGCGCCGGGCTTTTACAAGCTGGATTTCAGCGAGCTGCCGGCCCTGATAGCGGCTTTTGCGTTTGGCCCTGTTGCAGGCGTGATGGTGGAATTTTGTAAAATTGTATTGAAACTGTTGTTCAAATCGACGAGTACGGCGTTCGTGGGCGAACTTGCGAATTTTGCGGTAGGCTGCAGTTTTCTGCTCCCGGCATCGATGATCTATCTGTTCAACAAGACAAAAAAGACAGCGATTATAAGCTGTATTGCAGGCACGCTCTGCATGACGGTCTTTGGGACCGCTTTTAATGCGGTTTATCTGCTTCCTGAGTTTGCGCTGCTGTATGGTTTGCCGATGGAAGCGCTGATCGGCATGGGGACGGCGGTCAACGGAGCAATTACCGGCATTACGAGTTTTGTATGTTTTGCGGTAGCACCGCTTAATCTCATCAAAGGCGCCAGCGTATCGATCATTACGCTGCTGGTATATAAACAGCTCAGCCCGATCTTGAAGGAGGCCGCGCCCAGGAAGCAGGTTGTATTTTGAGAAAGAGCAGGATTATGAGGAGGCAACAGGAGAAATACCAATAAATCTTAAAAATGGCTATGTGGAAACGCATAGTCATTTTTTAAGGTTAATTTAAGCTTTTATATGAATGATATTAAGAATATGCCGTTATAGTTTATCTCAGGCCCGGAAGAAGAAACGGGAATCGGCAGGAAATCTTTCAAAAGATTTCCAAAAAAATTAAGAAATTGTTTGAAGATATTTAATGGTCTGAAACGTTATATATAGTATAATAAAGCAATGAGAATTTCCAGACCTGCACAGGAGCCTTTATCCTCCTGCCAGCGGGGAATAAAAGGAAGAAAAGCAATAAAAGGGAGAAAAGGAGAAAGGGGAGTCATGGGCGCTTTAGTGGAAATACAGGATATCTGTAAGATATATAATCCTGGTGAAAATGAGGTAAAGGCATTGAACCATGTCAGCCTGACGATTGATGAGAACGAGTTCGTGGCGATCATCGGGCAGTCGGGGTCGGGGAAATCCACGTTGATGAATATGCTTGGATGTCTGGATGTGCCGACCAGCGGAAGCTACTATCTGCATGGACAGGATGTGTCCCATATGAGCGACAACGAATTGTCGGATGTGCGGAACAGGGAAATTGGGTTCATTTTTCAGGGATTCAATCTGATTGCCGGTCTGACGGCGCTTGAGAACGTAGAACTGCCGCTTATCTACAGGGGCGTTGGAAAGCGGGAACGGCTGCGGCTCGCCGATACGGCCCTGAATAAGGTAGGGCTCGGCCAAAGGAAAACGCATAAGCCTTCCGAAATGTCCGGCGGGCAGCAGCAGCGTGTGGCGATTGCCAGAGCGATCGCGCAGGCGCCGCCGATTATTCTTGCCGACGAGCCTACCGGTAATCTGGATTCCGGTTCAAGCAGGGAAATCATGGAGATATTGAAAAGCCTTCATGAGGAAGGAAGGACCGTTATTTTGATTACCCATGATAACGAAATCGCAAAACAGGCAAAGCGGATCATCAAGATCATCGACGGCCAGATCGTACGGGATTCCGGAAGAGAGCCGGGAGAAATCATAGAAGAATCGTAAAGGGGAGAAAGGAGCAGGGTTATTAAAATGAAGGAAAAGAAAGAGAAAAAAGAAAAGGTGCCGATGGATAAGGCAAAAAAGAAAAAAATCATCAGGCGGAGTATTTTCGGTGCGGCAGCCGCGCTTATCGTTCTCTTTATGGTAAGGAACTCAATTAATGCAGGGAACGCTTTGCCGACCGTCTATACGATGCCGGTAACGCGGGGCGATGTGGAGCAGATCGTCAGCACGAGCGGTACGGTCAAGACGGAGGAAAGCAAGACCTATTTTGCACCGCTGGCCGTCAGGGTCGGCGCGGTGGACGCGGCTGCCGGCGATAAGGTGAAAAAAGGGCAGAAGCTGTATGCCTATGACGAAGAAGCGCTGGCGGATGAAAAGCTGCTTGCGGAGCTGAAAATGCAGTCCAATGAGGGCGAATACGAAAGCTCTGTGATTAAAAATAATCAATATATCAGCGAGCTGGGAGAAGCCAATATCAATCTTGATGTGCTGGACCGGCAGATCGAGGACAGCGAGAACTATGTCAAGGAGCTGAACCAGCGAATCACCGACAAGCAGGATTCTCTTGCGCTGGAAGGCGCCCTGCTCCAGATTTCCCTTCTGGACTGGCAGAATGATCCGGGGTCGGAAGAATATATGAATCTTCAGAAGCTGGTTCAGCTGAATACATATGAGCAGCAGCACAACGAAGAAATCGAAATGTGGCAGAAGGAAGTAAAGGAATATGAAGAAAAGATTGCCGCCTATAAAGAATACCGGAGCGAAATGAAGTCGCAGAAGAGTTCATCTGAAAGCGGCTCGCTCAACAGCGGCAGCAAGAGCAAGCTGGTCGCGGACACGCAGATAGAAAGGATCAATGCGGAAGAGACTCTGGCCTCCATTGAAAAAGTGGAAGGCGGCGTTCTGGCGGATTTTGACGGCGTTATCACGGAAATGAGCGCCGTGGAAGGCAGTACGCCGACGGTCGGCGCACAGATGGTCACGCTCGAAAGCACGGAAAAGGTGAAAGTGGAGATTTCCGTATCCAAATATGATCTGCAGAAGATCGCAGCAGGACAGGAAGCAGATGTCACGATTGCCGGAAATGTATATCAGGGCAGGGTAGCTAAGGTAAACGGTATGGCGACGATCAATAACAGCGGCGCGGCGGTCGTCGGTGTGGATATCGGGATAGAGAACCCGGATTCCGGTATCTTCCTCGGTGTGGAAGCCAAAGTGGCGGTGCATACGGATGTGGCCGAGCAGGCGTTGGTCGTACCGATAGAAGTCATTAACAGCGACCAGGAAGGCAGCTTTGTTTATACAGTCGAGAATGGTATTTTGATGAAGAAACGCATTACGACAGGAATTTCTTCCAATACGCTCTGCGAGATTACGGAAGGCCTGAACGAGGGGGATCAGATCGTTGGCAATGTGATAACGGGTCTGGAAGAAGGTATGGCGGTTACGGCGATAGAGGAGTGAACAGATGGCACAGATATGGGAATATATTAAAATTGCCCTGATGAATATCAAAAGCAATAAAGGCCGCTCTGTTTTGACTATGCTGGGCATTGTTATCGGTATTTCTTCGGTCATCATGGTCATGGCGATCGGCAACGGCGTCCGCGGACAGATCAACGACGAACTGGAGAGCATCGGAAGCGGTATGATTGAGCTGTATCTGGATACTACGCTGGAAACGACGACGATGCGTTTTTCCCAGGATGATTTCGATTTGATTCAGGACAGAGTAGCTCATGTAAAGGGCGTTACCCCGGTGCTCGGCGGCTGGGGCTCTGCGGAAGGCCCTAAAGGCAACTTTGAGGCAAGGATGATGGGCGGAACCGAAGGGCTGGAATACTATTCAGGCAGCGGCGGAAAAGTCATTAAAGGAAGATATTTTTCCAGGGAGGAAGCGGACAGCGGCAGCCGGGTATGTGTCATTCCGGAAAGCAGCGCGGTCAACCTGTATGGCACAACGGATGTCATTGGAATGACGTTTGAAGTGACTTTATACGGTATTACGCAGGAACTGACGATTATCGGGATTCGCGAGGACAATGCGACGAGCTTTGTCAATACCGGTCCGGGAGACAGGATTGAGATTGAAGTGCCGGTTACCCTGATGGGAAACGATTTCTATTTTTATATTGAAGAATACAGCGATATTATCATTTTTGCGGATGATACAAAATATTGTACGGAGGTAGCGCAGAATACTGTTAAACTGCTGGAAGGCAAATATGCCGTATGGGGTGAGAACCAGATCATCGTCAACAGTATTTCGGATATGTCAGCGGAGACCGACAGTATTTTAGGGATCTTAACGATGTTCGTTTCCCTCGTCGCGGCAATTTCCCTGCTGGTCGGCGGTATCGGCGTTATGAACATCATGCTCGTGTCGGTGACGGAACGTACGCGGGAAATTGGTATTCGTAAATCGCTGGGCGCACGGACAGGTTCCATTCTGCTCCAATTCCTGGCGGAGGCGGCTATCATCACGATGCTCGGCGGAATCATTGGCATCCTGTTGGGGATACTCGGCGGCAATGCAGTATGCTCTTTCCTCAATATTACCCCGAAAACACAGATATCCACCGTGATCGGAGCAACCCTCTTTTCTTCTGCGGTCGGCCTGTTCTTCGGAATTTATCCGGCCAGAAAAGCGGCAAAGTTGAGCCCGATCGAAGCGCTGCGGCACGAATAGGTCTTGCACTTTATCAGAATTTCAGTATAATGATAATAAAGAAATGGAAGAAGTTCCTATGTAGAGAAAGCACCTGCAATGTAGGTGCTTTTCCTGGATGTACGTCAGAACGCTGCAGACGCCGGTTTGGGCTCGCAGGTTGAGAGAAAGGCATTGGATATGGAAGTTGAATTTGATGTGAAAATAGAAGCGGGCATTTTGTATGATTATATGCTGCATCATACCTACAGCAGTTTTGCCGGCCTGATGGGAACGGCGGTGGGCGCGCTGCTGCTGGTCGTCTTTTGTTCCGACAGAAAAATCATCTATCTGCTGGCCGGGCTGATTGCGCTCGCCTATCAGCCGTGGAGCCTTTTTCTCCGATCCAGACAGCAGATGTTGAAAAATCCGGCTTTTAAAAAGCCTCTGCACTATAAACTGACGGAAGAAGGCATCGAGGTATCGCAGGGCGACGCAGTGGACAGCCAGAAATGGGAAGACATGTATAAGGCTGTTTCTACAGGGAGAAGTATTGTCGTTTATACTTCCAGAGTGAATGCCTGTATTTTTCCCAAAAAGGATATCGGCGAGAACAAATATAAAATCATTGAAATGATTTCCACGCACATGCTGCCTGAAAAGGTAAAGATCAGGAGTTAGCGCGGGAAAAACTCCTGACTGCTTTCAGCATATTTGCGCGCAGCAAGAGCTGTTTCGCCAGGAAGTTCTACAATTTACAAAGCAAATTTTTCTTACCTGGAAAACACACGAAGGCGGGCATTGGAAATGGAATGGACGATAGAGACACACAGCGCGGAGGAAACGTTTGCGCTTGGAAAAAAGATAGGAGAAAATGCCGGGCCGGGACAGGTATATTCCCTGACTGGCGACCTGGGCGTTGGAAAAACCGTTTTTACACAGGGCGTAGCGGCAGGCCTTGGAGTCACGGAGCCTGTAAACAGCCCGACGTTTACGATTCTTCAGATTTATGAGACGGGAAGGCTTCCTTTTTATCATTTTGATGTGTACCGGATCGGGGATGCCGAAGAGATGGAAGAAATCGGTTATGAAGATTGTTTTTATGGGGAAGGGATCTGTCTGGTCGAATGGGGCGATTTGATTGAAGAGCTTTTCCCGGAGAACTATATCCGAATCGCGATTGAAAAAGACTTACCGTCCGGTTTTGATTACCGGACAATTCGGATAGAAAGGAAACAGAGATGAAACTGATAGCGTTAGACAGTTCCGGCCTGGTGGCTTCTGTGGCGGTCGTGGAAGACGATATACTGATTGCGGAATATACGATCCAATATAAGAAAACGCACTCCCAGACATTGCTGCCCATGCTGGATGAGGTTCGGAATATGATAGAGCTCGATCTGCAGGAGGTGGATGCGATTGCGGTCGCTTCCGGGCCCGGTTCCTTTACCGGCCTGCGGATCGGTTCCGCGACAGCGAAGGGACTTTCCCTCGCGATGGGAAAACCGATTGTTGCGGTACCGACGTTAGACGGGCTGGCTTATAACCTCTATGGTACGGACAAAGCCGTCTGTCCGATTATGGATGCCAGACGCAGTCAGGTCTATACGGGAATTTATGAATTCCTTCCTGAAAAAGACGGATATCGTCTTGCTATTATAAAACGACAGTGCGCCGTCGCTTTTGACGAGCTTGCGCGGGAATTGAATGCGCTTGGCAGAGAAGTGATTTTTCTGGGGGACGGGGTACCCGTTTTCAGGGAGCGCATGAAAGAGATAATGCAGACGCCTTATACGCTGGCCCCGGCGCATATGAACAGGCAGCGGGCCGCCAGTATCGGCGCGCTCGGAAGCCTCTGTTACGCGCAGGGCAGGGTGGTGGGCGGCGCGGAATTTGTGCCGGAATATCTGCGTCTGCCGCAGGCGGAGCGTCAGCGGAAAGGTGAGGAAATATGATACATATCAGGCCGATGGAACGGGCGGATGTCGAGATCATCAGCAGGCTGGAAGAAGAAACCTTTTCCATGCCCTGGTCGCGGGACGCTTTTCTGGAAATGATCGAAAAGAAAGACGCGGCCTATTATGTAGCGGAGCTGGACGGTAAGGTGGCAGGCGGCTGCGGCGTGCTGATGATAGCGGGAGAAGGAAACATCACCAATGTTGTCGTAGCAAAAGAGGCGAGGAATCGGGGAATCGGTACAAAAATGCTGCAGCACCTTATGACGGAAGGCGCGCGGAACGGGCTGGACGCTTTTACACTGGAGGTGCGGGTGAGCAATGCTGCGGCCATTCATGTATATGAAAAGCTGGGATTTCTTTCCGAAGGAATCCGGCCGGATTTTTATGAGAAACCGGTGGAAGACGCCGTGATCATGTGGAAGAGATAGGAAACGGACCGAATATTTACCACTGTTTTTGCATAGGACAGATTGTTATAATAGGAAACGGAAGATGTTGTTTATGTAAGCACAGGAGGGTAATATGAGAACTTATCTTGAACAATTTATGGATCGTCAGGATTTATTGGAAAATTTTGGCAAAAACAGGGAAAATGACGCCGGACTTGCTTCAGTTATCTGCAATTGCTGTAAAAAAGAATTACGGGTGGAAAATGGCATTTTAAAGGATGAATGTATCCACGTTTCGCATGCTTTCGGCTATTTCAGCGAAAAAGACGGCGAGATACAATGCTTTGATTTATGTGAAGAGTGCTATAACAAGATGATTGCGAAATTCCGGATCCCGGTAGAAAGCGGGGAAAGAACGGAATTACTGTAAGCCTGTCCGGGGACAGGAGCGTATATGTTAGATGTTTGTTTGCTTGGAACGGGAGGTATGATGCCGCTGCCGTACAGATGGCTGACCTCCCTGATGGCAAGATATAATGGAACGAGTATATTGATAGACTGCGGAGAAGGTACGCAGATTGCCATGAAGGAAAAAGGGTGGAGCCCGAAACCGATCGATGTCATCTGCTTCACACACTTTCATGCAGACCATATCAGCGGACTGCCGGGAATGCTGTTGACAATGGGCAATGCGGAGCGGACAGAGCCGCTTCTTCTCGTTGGCCCGAAAGGGCTGGCCAGGGTGGTATCCGCGCTGCGCATTATCGCGCCGGAGCTGCCTTTTTCCATTCAGTGCCTGGAATTGACAGAGGCGGAGCAGACATTGCAGTTTCCCGGTTTTCGGATAGAAGCTTTCAAAGTCTGTCACAATGTCGTCTGTTACGGATATAATATCGTAGTGGACAGGATCGGGAAGTTCGATGTGGAAAAGGCGCAGGCCCACGGTATCGACAGGCGGTATTGGAACCGTCTGCAAAAAGGAGAGACCATTGAGACGGAACAGGGTGTCTGGACGCCCGATATGGTGCTCGGCGCTCCGAGAAAAGGGATTAAGCTCACTTATTGTACGGACACGAGGCCGACCGACAGCATTGTCAGAAATGCGGCAGGCGCCGATTTGTTCATTTGCGAAGGAATGTATGGTGAGCCTGAAAAGAAGCAGAAAGCGAAAGAATATAAACATATGACTTTTTACGAAGCGGCTGAAATGGCCAAAAAGGCGCAGGTCGGGGAACTGTGGCTGACACATTACAGCCCGTCGCTCACAAGAGCGGAGATTTATATGGAAGAAGTACGGAAAATTTTCCCCAATGCTATTGCGGGAAAAGATGGAAAGAGTGTAGACTTACAATATGGAGACGACTAAAGGGAGGGGGATTCGATATGAAGAAATCCGGCGGGATCAAAATTATTGTCATAGGAATCGTGCTGGCGGCACTTGTTGTCGGCTATTATTTTTATCTGTCCAATAAGACGCGGAAACCGGAGGAAGAGGTTGTGGAGTCCACCCAGGTACAAGCGGTGCTGATGCGGGACCTTGAGAAGAATTATCCGCCTACACCGAAAGAGGTCATAAAATATTTTAATGAGATTTCCATGTGTTTTTATAATGAAAAGTATACGGATGAGGAGCTGGAGCAGCTGGCGGTCAAGATTCAGGGGATCTATGACGGGGAGTTGATTGCCAATAAGCCGCAGGAACAGTATATGGAAGACCTGCGGAGCGATATTATAGATATGAAGTCGAATGACCGATCGATTTCTTCCTGTCAGTTACCTGCCAGTACGGATGTCGATTTCTTTTCCGAAGATGGAAGTTCCTGTGCGAAAATGTATTGTACATACAGCATCCGGCAGGGAACGAATATCGTACAGAGCAGGCTCGTGTTCATTCTGCGCCAAGACGAGGATAAACATTGGAAGATTCTCGGCTGGGATTTAGACGAATAGGCTGAAAGAATGAATTCTTTCGGCTGTTGGTTTGTGCGGATGTCTGCGGCGTCCGGCGCAAATACCGCATGTTGAGGAAAGGACATGGCTATGAACAGGAAGGAAAAAGAAGATGTGCTGATTCTGGCGGTGGAAAGCTCCTGCGACGAGACGGCGGCGGCCGTTGTGAAGAACGGAAGGGAAATCCTGTCCAATATCATCTCTTCGCAGATCGCCCTTCATACGGTCTATGGCGGCGTTGTGCCGGAGATCGCGTCCAGAAAACACATTGAGAAAATCAATCAGGTCATAGAAGAAGCATTAAAAGAAGCCGGTATGATTTTGCGGGATATGGATGCGATCGCGGTTACTTATGGCCCAGGACTGGTAGGCGCCCTGTTAGTAGGCGTTTCCACGGCTAAAGCGATCAGCTTCGCATCGGGGATCCCATTGATCGGCGTTCATCATATCGAGGGCCATATCAACGCCAATTATATTGAAAATAAGGGACTGGAACCGCCTTTTATCTGCCTGGTCGTATCCGGCGGGCATTCCCATCTGGTCGTCGTGAAGGATTACGGAGAATATGAAATTCTCGGAAGAACGCGGGATGATGCGGCGGGAGAGGCTTTTGACAAAGTGGCGAGGGCGATCGGCTTAGGCTATCCCGGAGGCCCCAGGATCGATAAGGTTTCCAGAGAAGGCAATGCGGATGCCATCCCTTTTCCCCGTGCAAAAGTAGCAGATGCGGCGTATGATTTCAGCTTCAGCGGCTTAAAGTCCGCCGTTCTGAACTACCTGAATTCCTGCGAAATGAAGGGAATTCCTGTTTGTCAGGCAGATGTGGCCGCTTCTTTCCAGAAAGCGGTGGTCGATGTGCTGGTAGAACATTCCATGCAGGCGGTAAAAGAATACGGCCTGGATAAATTTGCGATCGCTGGCGGCGTTGCTTCGAATACCTCGCTGCGCGAAGCGTTTATCAGGGAATGCAGCGCGCGGAAGATAGATTTTTACTGCCCTTCCCCCGTTTATTGTACGGATAATGCGGCGATGATAGGTGCGGCGGCTTATTATGAGTACCAAAAGGGCGTGCGGCATGGCTATGATTTGAATGCGGCGCCGAATCTTGTATTGGCGTAAGAAGAAGCTGCGCCATCGGGGACGGCGTGACGGGAAAATGGAAAGAAGAATTCTTTCAATGGGTGATTTGAGTGTCCGCTGAAGCAGACAGATGGGAGAAATATGGGAAAGAAGACAGTGGCTGTGGTGCTGGCGGCAGGAGCTGGGAAAAGGATGCGCAGCGATGTGCGGAAACAGTATCTTCTGCTGCAGGGCAGACCGGTCATTTATTATGCGCTGCGGACGTTTCAGGACAGTTTCATCGATGAAATCGTGCTGGTCGTCGGACAGGGAGAGACAGAGTATTGCCGGAGAGAGATCGCGGAGAAATATCATTTTTCCAAGGTGAAGCAAATCGTGGAGGGCGGAAAAGAGCGTTACCATTCCGTTGCAAACGGTCTGAAAGCGGTCGCCGGGGAAGGTTATGTTTTTATTCATGACGGCGCGCGTCCCTTTGTGACCGGGGAAATACTGAGACGCTCTTATGAGGCAGTCCGGAAATACCATGCCTGCGTTGTCGGAATGCCCGTGAAGGATACGATTAAAATCGTGGACAAAGACTGCTTTGCAAAAGAAACGCCGAACCGGGAAACGGTCTGGCAGGTGCAGACGCCGCAGGTCTTTACGATCGCGCTGGCAAAGGAAGCCTATGATAAGCTTCTGCTGAAAGAAGCAGAGCTGAAAACGCGGGGAATCCGTATCACCGACGATGCAATGGTCGTCGAAACGCTGCTGAACCATCCCGTAAAATTGGTGGAAGGTTCTTACGGGAATATTAAAATAACGACGCCGGAAGATCTGCATATTGCGCGTTCTTTTTTGGAATAACAGGTATCTGAAAAAAGTCCGGAAAAATTTCGGGAAATTTTCTGGAAAAAGCTGTTGACACGATTATTCTTTTTTGATAGAATAATTTTTGCGCTGGCCGGGAGATGCCGCGCATGCGAACATGGAGAGGTATCGAAGTGGTCATAACGAGGCGGTCTTGAAAACCGTTTGTCCGCAAGGGCGCGTGGGTTCGAATCCCACCCTCTCCGCTGGAGATACCTTCTCCACCGAATATTTTTCAGAAATCAGCTTTATGTGGAGAAGTACCCAAGATGGCTGAAGGGACACCCCTGGAAAGGGTGCAGGTCGTTAATAGCGGCGCGAGGGTTCAAATCCCTCCTTCTCCGTAGGAAATTTACACAACAGGATTTGCAGTATGGTAAATTTTCCATTGGACCATTACATGGTACGGGCGCATTTCCACAGGAATGCGTGCACCTTGACAAATGAACAGTAATGC
>JAMPFK010000001.1:147187-229463 GCA_023664485.1 Bacteroides fragilis
CAGAATGAAATACACCCATATTATCAGGAAAATGATGTAATCCCATACATTCAAAGTCTTGGGATTGTGGTGCAGGGCTGGTATCTTCTGGGCGGAAATAAAGCAGGAATTGAAACGGAAATGGTACAGCTTTCCGGCAAAATTATTGAACCATGTAAGGCTTGCCGGGCTTGTGGCGGAAGAAAAAACTGTGTGCATAAAAAGGATATGTTTCAGGAAATTTTTGAAAAGATGATACAGGCAGACGATATTATTCTTGGTTCGCCGGTCTATACGGCAAATATTTCTGCGAATATGCAGGCATTTTTGGAACAGGCATCTGTGGTGACAGATATGAACAAAAGCGACAATCTGCTCCAACACAAAGTTGGTGCGGCTGTCACGGCAGCACGCAGGGGCGGAAATGCTGGAAACAAAAGAACAGTCGGATACAGCAGATTGTAATTGGAAAGTGGTAAACGAAGAACGGCTGGTATATGAAGGATCGGGTAAAAAGGGAGCTGGAGCATCCGATAGCATTCAAAAAAATGAAAAAATCTCAAAAACTGATTGACCTTCACGGAACGTCATAGATTATAGTAGTCCTATCAGGAACAGGGAGGCCAGAAGAGATGATGACGGTAAAGGAAATATCGAAACTGACGGGTATCAGCGCGCGTACGCTGCACTATTACGACGAAATCGGGTTATTTACGCCGACGGAGAAAAGTGAAGCGGGATACCGGCTTTATGATGATAAGGCTTTGGAAACATTACAACAGATTTTGTTTTTCCGTGAGTTTGACATTCCGCTGAAAGAAATCAAAGCCGTTATGGAAAATCCTGCTCTTGACAGAAATCAGATCCTGCAGATGCAGAGGGAAATGCTGGCAGCGAAAAAAGAGCGCATAGAGCGTTTGATTGCAGAGATCGATGATATTATGAAAGGAGACGGTAAAATGGCGTTTGAGATTTTTAACAAAAGCGAGATCGAGGATATGTATCATGCGATGGCCGGAAATATGTCGGACGCGCAGAAAGAGATTTTTATTGAACAGTACGGTAGTATGGAGGAATGGAAAAAAAGCTTCCTCAAAAAGGCGTCTACCATGGAAGTGCAGAAAAATTTTGAAAAAGTGGTGGAATGGTACGGCGGCAAAGAAGCGGCGATGAACGCATCCAGGCATCCGGGAAATGCCGATATCCAGCCTGCATACCAGAACCGCATTACTGCGGTCCTGCAAAAGCTCGCCGATAACAGGGGAAAAGACGTAGATTCCTTTGAAGTAAGAAGTCTGGTCGGCGAATATGATTTTGTGATAAAACAGATGTTCCAATTGCCGGATGCTTCCAAAATGGTGCTGGAGCTTGCAATGGCTTATCAGGAAAATGAAAAAATGCAGGCTGTGCAGGACAGCATTTATGGAGAAGGCGCGACGGCCTACATCAAAAAGGCGCTGGAAGCGTTTTATAAAAGATGATCGCACCAGTCTTTTAAAATGCAGTTATCGCACCTGGCTTTTCTGGCCGTGCAGACGCTTCTGCCATGATAAATGAGCTGGAAATTGATCCGGTTCCAGTGTTCCTTTGGGAGGGCTTTCATCAATTCCTTTTCCACCTGGACCGGATTATTTCCGGCGGCCCAGCCGATTCTCCGGGAGATGCGAAACACATGGGTATCTACCGTCACACCGGGAATTCCGTAGGCGTCTGCGAGAAAGAGAGTCGCCGTTTTACGGCCTACGCCGGGAAGCTCTACCAGTTCTTCGATCGTCGTGGGAACCTTTTTGCCGTATTCGCGCTGGAGTTTTTCACAGCATTTCCTGATATTCCGGGCCTTTACCTTATACAGGCCGATGCTTTTGATCGCATTTTCGATTTCTTCTGCTGGAGCCTGCACGATAGACTCTATATCGGGGAACTTTTTCCATAGGCCGGGCAGCGTTTCATCCACCTGTTTGTCGGTGCTCTGGGCGCTCAGCATGATCGCTGTCAGAAGCTGCCAGTCTGCGGCATGGAGGAAGCCTTCTTTGGTGGTGCCGTATGCCCTGTCCAGCGTATCTAAGATTTTCTGTGTTTTCTCTTTGGTCATTTCTGATTCCTGCGTCTTTCCTGGTAATGAGCGTTTTGACCCGCAGACGCGCGCACTGCGCGCCTGTTTTCTGCAACGATTGTATTATACCATACAAACTATAGTTAACGACATTAAAAATTGCCTTCCAGCCTTACAAAAGTTTGCGTATATGGCTTTTGTAAGAGATGGAATATGCAATTTGTATAAATTCAGGGAATGTACGGATGCATGAAACTATGGTAAAATAACAGGCAGACGGATAACTATAAACATTGCGCTCAACAGACAGGAGAGGTGTTTCGGATGGTGGATATTTTTTTTGATAAATTGTATCGGTACGACAGAGCGGCGGAGCCCTGCTATATTGGTATGCCCGTGCGGGAGGGAGAGCTTTTGGAAGCGGATGACGTATGCGTGTATCAGGAGGGAAAGCGCCTGCCGCTCCAAACGAAAGTGACTTCCCGGCATAAAGACGGTTCCGTACGCTTTTTGTTCCTGCGTTTTCTGGCGGATCTGCCGGGAAACAGAGGCTCTGTGCTGCAGTGCGATCTGCACGGGGCCCGATGCGGTCTGCACGAAGGACGGCCAAAGATGCACGGAGCGGAGCGGACAGCGCGGGACGGCAGGGAAGTGTGGCCTGGCGGTATTTCTCCGGTGGAGGTCTGCGCGGACGAAGCGGGACTGACGGTATCGACCGTCTGCGAGGGAAAAGGAGAAGGGAAGGGGCGCCGTTTTTCTTTTCGGGTGGAAAACGACAGCCGGAACCTTTTTGCACGGCTGGAAACCCCTTGGAGCGTCTATGGCCGGGAGCAGTTCCCTGGCCCGTTCTTAAAGGATGGGGAAGGGCGGCGGTATCGGATGCGGATCGGCAGATGGCGGGCCGTGGAGCAGGGGCCGGTCTGTGCCGTTTTGAAGGCTGCTGGCAGTCATGTGCGGGAAGGGGAGGAAAGCGGGCCGAAGATCGATTTTGAATTAAAGCTGACCGCATGGGCGGGTAAGCCTTGGGTGGAGGTTTCTTACCGGCTCATCAACACGACGGAACGGCCGCTTCATGTGGCTTCGCTGGCGTTCCGGCTGCTGCGGACGGCGGAGGGGCCTGTTCCTGCAGAAGGCGTTTCTGTGCCGGCGGAGGAAAAACCGGATTCCACCGGATGCGGAGACCTCGTGGATGCGCAGGATTTCGGAGAAGGCCCCCTGTTCCATATCAGGGGGACGGAGGACGTGGAGAAGGCGGCGGAGCGGACGCCAGTGGAGAATGTGCGTACCTGCGCCGGCAGTTCCAATTACAGGACGGACTTTTATCTGGGCAGGGACGGCACGGCTGTGAACAGGGTCGTAGATGCCGACTGGCTGATGTATGAGGCGAACGAGCATCTGCCGGAGGTATTTTACGGGACCTTTTTTGCGGACTGCACGGATGCTTCGGGCGGCGTATGCGCTACCATTTTTCAGGCGCAGCAGAATTATCCCAAGGCGGTACAGGCGGACCGGAGCGGCCTGTCTGTCATGCTGGTGCCGGAAAATGTGGAAAAGGTCGTCATGCAGATGGGGATGTCGCGGGAGCAGAAATTTTTACTGCATTTTCATGACGCGGCGGAGAGCCTGGTAGAAATCGACAATCGCAGCCTGATCTATCAAATGCCCGACAGGCCTTATCTGCTGCCGGAGGTACATAAGGCTTCCGGCGTATGGCCGGATGTGTTCGCGGAAAAATGGGATATGGATGTAGAGCGGTGTCTGGCGGGAAGGGCGGACGGACACTGCCGCGCCTATGGCATGTTGAATTTCGGCGATTCCTATGACGCGGGATATACGGATCAGGGGCGCGGAGGAGGCAGTCTGGTCTGGTGCAATAACGAGTATGATTATCCGCATGCCTGCGCCCTTTTATATGTCCGTACGGGCATCAGAAGGTTTTTGGATTATAATATCGCGTCCTGCAGCCACTGGATGGACGTAGATGTGTGCCATTATCATACGGAGTCCCGTTATATCGGCGGACAGTGGGAGCATACGGGCGGCCACTGTATCGACGGAACGATGGTCTGTTCCCATGAGTGGGTGGAAGGGCTTTTAGACTATTATCATTTTACCGGGGACGAGAGAGGGCTGGAGACCGCGCTCGGCATCGGTGAAAATGTGCTTTCGCTTTTGAAAAGCCCTGTGTATACTAAAGTAGGAGAAGCGAACGCGCGGGAGACAGGATGGGCTCTCCGCACGCTGACGGCGCTTTATGTGGAAACGCGGAATAAAAAATGGCTGCCGGAATGCGGCCGCATATTACAGGATTTCAGAATCTGGGAAGAACGGTACGGCAACTGGCTGGCGCCCTATACCGACAACACGGTCATCCGCGTAGGCTTTATGATTTCCGTAGCCATCGGCAGCGTTATGCGCTATTACCGGGAATTCCCGGATCCGTCGCTGAAGGCGATGATGCTTCGGGCGGTGGATGACCTGATCGGGAACTGTTATGTGGAAAAATGGGGCGTTTTCTATTACAAAGAGCTTCCAAGCCTTAACAGGCCCGGCTATAATACGCTGTTACTGGAGGCTTTGACAATCGCTTACGAGCTGTCGGGCGATGCGGAATATCTGAAGCCCGGACTCCATACGTTTAAAAAGGCGATAGCCGATCCTGTGCCGGGAGCCGTCGGCTCCAAAAAGAATGTGCAGGATGCGGTCATCGTCGGAAATGCCAGCAGCAAGAACTTCGCCCAGAGCATGATTCCGCTGGCGGTCTATTATCGCGCGGCGTCGGAATGCGGAATCTTATAAAAATTTTAAAAATAAAATTTCCAAGGCAAGCTGTCGTGCAGCAGTAATTCCAGAAGGCCTGTCCGCCGGGAAAAATGGCGGAAGGGCCTTTTTTGGCGTATCCGGCTGGCGCCGGCCGGAAAGCAGATTTCCGTGGAATCGGCGTCTTTCTACTTGCGGAAACAGGAAAACAGGGTATAATAAGAACGGACAGGATTCATTTACAGACCGGAAAAAGGAGGAGGCAGTTTATGAAGTACAGGGAAATCAGACGATGCGGCGGCTTGAAGGTGAGCGAAATCGCGTTGGGCTGCGAAGGGTTTATGGATAAGAGCCCGGAGGATTTTCGGGCGATGATCGACAGGGCGCTTGCGCTCGGCATTAACTTTATCGATATGTATACGCCGAACCCCGTTTTCCGGGATAATCTGGGGGCGGCGCTGGCCGGACGGCGGGAAGCGCTTGTTCTGCAGGGGCATATCGGCTCAGCATGGGAAAACGGGCAGTATTTAAGGACAAGAGATGTGGAGAAAACAAAGAGCGCTTTTGAGGACCAGCTTCAGAGGATCGGAACGGATTATCTGGATATCGGCATGATTCACTATGTGGACGGAGCGGAGGATTACGAGAAGGTATTTCACAGCGAATTTATCGAATACTGTAAAAAATTAAAGGCGGAAGGGAAGATCCGCTGTCTCGGTATGAGCTCCCACAATCCGGTGATAGCGCGGAAGGCCGTGGAAACGGGACTGCTCGATGTCCTGATGTTCTCCGTCAACGCTGCCTATGATATGCAGCCGCCGACAGAGGACTGCGAGGAGCTGTGGAATCCGGAGAATTATAAGAACGGCAGCGAGGGTATCGACCCGGAGCGGAAGGCGTTATATGAATTGTGCGCGCGGGAGGGCGTCGCGATCGATGTGATGAAGGCGTTTGGCGGCGGCGATATGCTTCATGAGGAATATTCTCCTTTCGGCGTAGCTTTTAATGAGTATCAGTGCATCGATTACTGTCTGACGAGGCCGGGCGTCGTGGCGGTCATGGCGGGGTGCCATTCGATCGAAGAGATGGAAAAGCTGCTGCGCTATTATGATGTTTCGAGAGAGGACAGGGATTATTCCACGGTCCTTTCCAGAATAGAGAAGTTCCAGTTAAAGGGAAATTGCATGTACTGCGGGCATTGCGCCCCCTGTCCGGTCGGCATCGATGTAGCGGATGTGAATAAATATCTGAATCTGGCGCTGGCGCAGGGCGAAGTCCCGGAAACGGCCGCAGACCATTATAAGGCGTTGGCGCACCATGCCTCGGAATGTATCGCCTGCGGGAGCTGTGAGAGGAATTGCCCGTTTGCAGTGGGCGTTATCGAGAAGATGAAAAAGGCCGCAGAAGTGTTTGGATATTAATAAAAGGACAAGGGAAAATTATGATAGAAAAGAACATGCGGGAAGGCGCAGCAGTACGATGCGTCGCACTGGATCTGGACAGAACTGTTTTGAATAAGGAGGGCCGCCTGTCGGCCGGGAACAGAAAGGCGCTTGCGGAGATCATCGCCGCAGGCGTTCATGTGATCATTGCCAGCGGGCGCGCTTTCGATACGCTGCCGCGGGATATGGTGGAGCTGCCCGGCGTGGAATATGCGATTACGCTAAATGGCGCCGCCATGTATCATGTGCCCACCGGAAAATGTCTGAAACGATACCGGCTTTCGGAAAAGGCCGCGGATGCGATCATGAGCGCGACCGAAAAGGCGGGTGTGACCTATGAGGCTTTTATCGGCGGAGCCGCCTATGCGGGAAAAGATTTTCTGGAGGATCCGGAAGCGTTCGGCGTTACGCCGCAGGCCGTTTCCTATGTGAGGACGACAAGGCGCGGCGTGGATGATATCGTCCGGTTCATCTATGAGAACAGGCGCCGTCTGGACAGCATGGATATGATCGTGCGGGATGAGGAACAACAGCGAAAGGTCTGGTCTGCGGTCGCGGATGCGACGGATGAAGTTTACATAACATCATCTATCCGAAACCTGGTAGAAGTCGCCGATAAAAATGCCGGGAAAAAAGCGGGCCTTGCTTTTTTTGCGGAGCTGCTCGGCCTGCAGAGGGAAGAGACGGCGGCTTTCGGAGATGCGGATAACGATATCGATATGATACGCTATGCCGGATGCGGCATCGCGATGGCGAATGCTTCGGAAGCCTGCAGGAAGGCCGCTGATTTTATCACAGGGCATCATGACGAGGATGGTGTGGCGGAAGGGCTCAAAAATATACTGAAATTAATATCATGACTGATTTGCACGGTTTTTATATTAAGGAAGTGCAGAAGAGTACAGAATATGGAAATTTTCTTGCCAATTATACAGCATATAGTATATAATTTAGAAAGGAGTTGAGAGAGGGCTCATAGGATTATTGGGGGTGGCATGATGGCGGCAATGGCATTTAACAGCGTTTTTTTCAGCCATGAGATACCTTTTTGCAAAGTATATGGCGTGGACGAAAAAGAAAAGCTCGAAAAGCTTCTTTTGAAGAACGGCATTTCTTTCTGTATAAAATGGCAGAAGGACAGGTTTTGGGACAGACTGCGGAAGAGGGCCTTCTGCGGGGATAATATTTTTACGGTACATATTAACGAGGCGGATCAGAGCCGGGCGAAGGATTTGATAACGAGATCCGGGCTGTGCGGCGTTTCCGCTTTCTTAACGGATGCGGCGGGCTGAGGCAGAATGGGGACTTGCATGGAAGAAAAATTCATCGAAGTAAAACAGTTGTATAAGACGTTCCATACGAAAAAGCAGGATATCGAGGTATTAAAGGGTATCGACCTTTCGGTGGAAAAGGGAGAAATTTATGGTATCGTGGGTTTCAGCGGCGCCGGAAAATCTACGCTGGTCCGGTGTATCAACCGGCTGGAGGAACCGGACAGCGGGAGCGTCAGGATCGGCGATCAGGAGATTACCGCGCTCGGCAAGGCGCAGCTGAATGCGCAGAGACGGAAGATCGGCATGATCTTTCAGCAGTTCAATCTTTTTGATTCCATGACGGTCGCGCAGAATATCGCGTATCCGCTGAAATTGACCGGCACTTCTTCCAAAGAAGCCGACGCGAGGGTGGATGAGATGCTTTCGCTGGTCGGTCTGACAGAAAAAAAGAGCGCTTATCCGGGAGAGCTTTCCGGCGGCCAGAAGCAGAGAGTCGGTATCGCGAGGGCGCTGGCGAATCAGCCGGATGTGCTTTTGTCGGACGAGGCGACGAGCGCGCTTGACCCGCAGACGACGCTTTCCGTATTGGATCTGCTCAAGGAAATCAATAAGAAACTGGGGCTGACGATTATTCTGATCACCCATGAATTGGAGGTCATCAAGTACACCTGTCATAGAATGGCGGTCATGGAGGGTGGAAAAATCCTGGAGAAAGGGCCGGTTCGCGATATTTTTCAGAATCCCGAATGTGCTACCGCAAGGAACTTTATCGGCGTTTACAACAAATTCAGAAGTGATTACTGGCAGGAGGATGCGGAATGAGTCTGTATAAATATTCTTTTTGGGAAGTACTGAGGCATTCTTTCAGCGCGGAAGTATGGGATCAGGTGTTTCCGGCCATCAGCGAGACGATGTATATGGTAGGCGTTTCTTCCGTTTTTGTTCTCGTGTTCGGTGTTCTGCTCGGTCTGGTACTGGTCATGACGAGCAGGGAAGGGTTGATGCCCTGTAAGATTGTGCATACGGTCCTTGGCGCTGTCATCAACTGTTTCCGTTCCCTGCCGCAGGTCATTATCATTATCGTTATGCTGCCGGTAGCAAGGGCGTTAGTCGGTAAATCATACGGCTCCAATGCCTGTATCATTTCGCTTGTAGCGAGCTGCGTACCGCTTTTTGCGAGGCTGGTGGAGAGCAGTCTGTTAGAGCTCGATAAAGGAAAGGTCGAAGCGGCCAAGGCGATGGGGAGCGGCAATTTCCGGATTCTGTTCACGATTATGGTTCCCGAAACGCTGCCGTCTCTGATCCGGGCTTTTACGAATGCGGTCGTTATCGTGATCTCCATGACGGCGCTTGCCGGAAGCTTCGGTGCGGGCGGTATCGGTTATATCGCGGTTACATACGGCTACACGAGATATCAGCACGATCTGTTATTCGCGACGATCGTCGTGTTGATCGTTATTGTACAGGTAGTGCAGCTCGTGGGAGACACGATATCCAAGCTGATTTTAAAGAAGCGTCATTTAATTTAAAGGTGACATTTAAGACGGCGAAAGCCGGTTAAATGAATATATTTAGAAAAGAGGAGAAAATTATGAAAAGGAAACTTGCAGTCTTGTTGATGACCGCTGTGACAGCGTCCGCCCTGCTGGCAGGATGCGGAAGCCAGGCGGACACAGCGGAAAGCGGAACGGACAACGCGGCAGACACCGCGGATACGGCGGCGGATAACACGGGAGATGCCGATACCGCGGATACGGGGAATGCGGATGCCGCAGACAGCGCGGCGGATGCGGAGAACGGCGCTTCCGGGGAAACGGTCGTGCTGAAAGCGGTCTGCGACTTGACGCCGCACAGCGAAATCCTGAATGCGGCGGCGGATCTGCTGGCGGCGGAAGGAATTGAGCTCGACATCGTATCGACAACATGGGATGCTACCTGGAACGATATGCTGGTCGATGGAGAAATCGATTTTGCATATTTCATGCATGTTCCGGCAATGGAGAGCATCGAGGAAGAAATGGGTGCGGATTTATACAGTATGGGCGGTATCCATGTAGAGCCTTATGCCTGCTTCTCCGATAAGTATGCGGCGAAAGAAGAGCTTCCGGAGGAAGCGGTAATCGCGATTCCCAACGATTCTTCCAATGAATACAGAGCTTTGAAGGTATTGGAAGCAGAAGGCTTTATCAAGCTGGATCCGGAAATGACGGCAATCGATGCTTCCATCCAGAAAATCGACGAGTATCTGATCCCGATCGAAATCGTGGAGATGGATCAGGCGAATATCATTCCTTCCTCAGCGGACTTTGACGCTTATTTTGTCAATGTCAACAGAGCGCTGGAGGCGAATATCGATACGGCTTCCTATCTGATGCGGGAAGGCGAGGATTCCGAGTATGCGAATATCATTACGGTAACGGAAGCGAATAAGGACAACGAAGCGATTAAAAAGATGGTAGAAATCTTACAGTCCGATGAAATCAAACAGTTCATTACGGACAATTTCGGTGGTGCAGTCATTCCGGCGAAGAATTAAGCGGGCGGGAGATTTCCGTCAGAATAAAAATTGTGTCGATACAATTTGTATACATCCCCGGAAGGATTTCCGGGGATGTTCGTTCAAAAGAGGGAGACCGGGCGGAGTCTATGATAAATAATTTAGAATATTACAGGGTTTTTTATCATATCGCAAAGAACGGCAGCTTAACGGCGGCCGCGGAAGAACTCGCGATTTCCCAGCCGGCGGTCAGCCAGTCTGTCAGACAGCTGGAAGCGGCGCTTGGCGCGAAGCTTTTTATCAGGGTGCCGAGAGGGGTGAAGCTGACGAAGGAAGGGGAACTGCTCTATCATTATGTCGCTAGGGGATATGAGCAGTTTCAGCTGGGGGAGGAAAAGCTGAAACAAATGTTAAATCTGGATTTGGGAGAAATTCATATCGGCG
This sequence comes from Bacteroides fragilis, assembly GCA_023664485.1. GTDB lineage: Bacteria > Bacillota > Clostridia > Lachnospirales > Lachnospiraceae > UBA3282. The sequence continues at coordinate 157,637 of JAMPFK010000001.1, forward strand.
CCAGCGATATGACGCTGCAATTCTATCTGCTTCCTTTTCTGGAACAATTTCACGAACAATATCCCGGAATCCGGGTCGTGGTGACGAATGCGCCAACGCCGGAAACATTGAGGAATCTGCAGGAAGGGAAGCTCGACTTCGGCGTTGTCAGTACGCCGTTTGAGAAGGCGCCGTCTCTGGAAGCGGAGGCCGTGCGGGAGATAGAGGATATTTTCGTAGCAGGGAGAAAATTCATCCAGTATAAAAATAAAATGCTGGATTTTCAGGAGCTTGAACGAATGCCGCTCATTTTTTTAGAGGGCGTTACGAGCACAGGATCTAATATGGAAAAGTTTCTCAGGGAGAACCATGTGGAAATTCATCCGGAATTTGAGCTGGCGACCAGCGGGATGATCGTACAGTTCGCGCTGCGCAATCTCGGCGTCGGCTGTGTCGTCAGGGATTTCGCGCGGGAATATCTGGAAACGGGGCAATTGTTCGAACTCCGTTTTAATAAGATTATCCCCAAAAGGCATTTCTGCGTCGTAACGGATAAGAAGAATCCGATGTCCGCGGCGGCAGAAAATCTGCTGCGGCTGTTTTCCGGACGGCGGGAAGAACGATAAAAAGAAAGGCGGAGGACATAAGTTAAAAAATAAGCTTGATAGCTTATTTTTCAACTGGCAATTTGAGTCAGAGCCGGGGATATGCCATGGGCGCAGCCGGGAATCTGAAATTCCCGGCGCGATGTCATCGCAGTAAACTGCTCTGACATGGAGGGTTAAAATGATCAGTACCATTATTTTCGATATCGGAAATGTGCTTGCGGATTTCACCTGGGAGGAACATTACAGGCGGTTTGGCTATGCGGGTGAGCGGCTGGAGCGTCTGGCAAAGGCTACCGTAAAAAGCGATGCATGGAACGAATATGACAGGGGGGCGCTGACCGATGAAGAGGTCTTACGGAGGTTCATCGATAACGACCCGGAAATGGAGGCGGATATCCGCCGGTGCCTTGCCGATGTGGAAGGGATGGTAGCGCGGAACGATTATGCGATTCCGTGGATCCAGGAGCTGAAACAAAAAGGATACCGGACGCTCTATTTATCCAATTTTTCCGGGAAAGCGGCAAGGGAATGCGCCAAATCACTGGACTTTCTGCCTTATATGGACGGCGGTATCCTTTCCTGTCAGGAAAAGGTCATCAAGCCGATGCCGGAAATATACCGGCTGTTGATCGACCGGTATCGGCTCGTGCCGGAGGAATGCGTTTTTCTGGACGATACGCGGAAGAATCTGACGGGGGCGGAAGCGTTTGGAATCCATACGATTCTGTTTCAAAATCAGGAGCAGGCGAAAGAAGAGCTCCGGCGGCTCGGCGTGAATTGAACCTTTTGCGTTATGGAGAGGGAATTTTATCATTGATGGAGGAAAAGGAATGGAGCTTGTAAAAAATGCGGCGGGAAATGAGGAATTGAAGGAACGCGTACGAAGTCTGATCTCACAGATGACGCTGGAGGAAAAGGCTTTTCAGATGGTGCACAGCGCTCCGGCTATAGAACGGCTCGGCATCAGGGCGTATAACTGGTGGAACGAGGCGCTTCACGGCGTGGCAAGGGCGGGGACTGCGACCGTCTTTCCGCAGGCGATCGCGTTGGCGGCTACCTTTGACGAGGACTTTCTTGAAGAGGTAGCGGATGCTATTTCCACAGAGGGCAGGGCAAAATATAACGTACAGCAGAAATATGGGGATTACGATATTTATAAGGGGCTGACCTTCTGGTCGCCCAATGTGAATATTTTCCGGGATCCGCGATGGGGCAGAGGGCATGAGACCTTCGGCGAGGATCCCTATTTGACCGCGAGGCTCGGCGTGCGGTTCGTAGAGGGACTGCAGGGCCATGATGAGAATTATTTGAAGGCGGCGGCCTGCGCCAAACATTTTGCGGTGCACAGCGGCCCGGAGGATCTGCGGCATGAGTTTAATGCCGAAGTGAGCAGACAGGACTTGTACGAGACTTATCTTCCGGCTTTTAAGGCCTGTGTACAGGAGGCAGGGGTAGAAGCGGTCATGGGAGCCTATAACCGTACGAACGGCGAGCCGTGCTGCGGCAGTAAAACGCTTCTGCAGGATATTCTGCGGAAGGAATGGGGATTTCAGGGGCATGTCGTTTCCGACTGTTGGGCGATTAAGGATTTCCATAACGGCCATGGCGTAACATCGGGGGCGGAAGAGTCGGTAGCGCTTGCGGTAGGGAATGGCTGTGATCTGAACTGCGGCAATCTTTTTGTTTATGTCAAGGATGCTGTGGAGAAAGGCATGATATCGGAAGAAAGGGTGGACGAAGCCCTGGCCCGTCTTTTTATGACAAGAATGAAATTGGGGATGTTCGATGAAAAGGCGAAGACGCCGTATGATGACATCCCTTATACAGTCGTCGATTCCGCTGAAATGCAGGCATTGAATTTAAAAGCGGCGGAGAAATGTGTCGTTCTTTTGAAAAATGACAATCATCTGCTGCCGCTTGATAAGTCCGCTGTCAAAACGCTCGGCGTAATCGGCCCGAATGCCAATAACCGGAAAGCCCTGATCGGAAATTATGAAGGAACGGCTTCGCGTTATTTTACGGTCGCGGAGGGCATTCAGGAATATGTGGGAGACGATATCAGGGTACTGGTATCCGAAGGCTGTCATCTGTATGAGGAGAAGCTCAGCAATCTGAGTAAAAGGCGGAGCAGGGATTCGGAAATAAAGGCAGTCTGCGACGCAAGCGATGTCGTGATCATGTGCCTCGGACTGGATGCAGGGCTGGAAGGGGAAGAAGGTGACCGGGGTAATCAGTATGCCAGCGGCGATAAGCCGGATCTGGAACTGCCCGGCAGGCAGCAGGAAATTCTGGAAATCGCTTATGCCAGCGGAAAGCCTGTTGTGCTCGTGCTTCTTTCGGGAAGCGCTCTGGCCATCGGCTGGGCGGATGAGCACATTCCCGCCATTGTGCAGGGCTGGTACCCGGGAGCGCAGGGCGGAAGGGCGATTGCGAGGGTGCTCTTCGGCGAGAAGAATCCGGAAGGAAGAATGCCCGTTACCTTTTACCGGACGACGGAGGAACTGCCCGAATTTACCGATTATTCCATGAAGGGAAGGACCTACCGCTATATGGAGCAGGAGGCGTTGTATCCTTTTGGATACGGCTTATCCTACACGGAATTCGTTTATACGGAAGCGGCTTTATCATCCGCCGTGCTGAAGGAGGACGGCGTCGAGGTCAGGGCCATTGTAACGAATGTAGGAAGCCGGGAAGGAACGGAGACCGTTCAGGTCTATGTCAAGGCGGACCGGGCGGGCACGCCAAACGCGCAGTTAAAGGGCATTCGAAAAGTGACGCTGCAGGCGGGAGAAAGCAGGGAAGTGGCGATAAAGCTTCCTGTCAGCGCGTTCGCATTGTATGACGGACAGGCGGTCAACAGGGTCGGAAAGGGCAGGTATTTCGTTTCGATCGGCGGCGCACAGCCGGAGAGCCGGAGCGAGAAGCTGACCGGGAAGAAGGCCGCGGTGCTTCCGATTACGGCCGGGGAAGAGATGGTTCTGATATAAAAGAAATACAGGTTAGATTTTGCGCTTTGATTATGGTATACTGTTCACAGTCGGATAACCGTTTCATAATCGGGAGGTGGGATAGAGAATGCCGAATACAAACCTGGAAATAACGCAAAAGGCGATGGATGATTTTGTGAAAATACAAAGACATATGTTTGTCGCCAAAGAGGAGAATGCAACAAAAACATATGAAAGCCTGAAAGAAGAATATTTATATTTAAAAAGTTTTCTTAATGTTGCGGGTGTAAATCTCACAGATATCGATAAGATCAAAGAATAACGGAATAATAAGCAGATCGGGGCGTAAGTTTATTATATAGCTTACGCCCTCGTTTTATCATATCATTACAGCGGATCCCCGGAGCGAAACAGAGATTACAGTCAGAAGGAAATGGCGTCATTTCATGTTCCAAATACGGCAGGACAGGTTCTGACGGCTTGCCGGCGGAAGGGGCATGTGTTATGCTCAGGACAGAACGGGGCATTGAGCCGGTGCGGGGAGGCGCGAGTTGAAGATAGAAATCAACGTGGATGAAAAGATAGAGGATACCCATATCGTTATCTCCTGTAAAAAGCTGACGCCGGAGATGGCGAGGCTGTTCGCCATGCTTCATATTCTCGATAAACAGCTGACGGTGAGAAAAGGAGAGGAAACGTATTTCCTGGATGTTTCCGAGGCGGTCTATATCGAATCGGTGGACAGGAAATCTTTTATCTATACGGAAAAAGAGGTATACGAATCCGATCTTAAATTGTATGAGCTGGAACAACAGCTGGAAGCCTGCGGCTTTTTCCGGGCGAGCAAGTCCTGTCTGATTCAGTTGAAATATATCAGGTCTCTGCGGGCGGATATCAACAGAAGAATTAAGGTGACGCTTACGAATGGCGAACAGATCGTCGTTTCCAGGCAGTATGCGGAGGAACTGAAAAGAAAACTGGGTCTGAGAACGTAAAGAGAAACATAAGGAGGCGGAGTGTTAAAATGGAGGAGAGAAAAACGGTTTTGGATTATATCGGGCAGGTCTTTATGATATTCGGGTTTACGATACTGGTACTGTCCGTGTTCTGCCTGCTGTTCGGGGAGAACGCGAAAGAATATTCCACGATATTTGTGCATGGAAAAGAAGGAATCGGCATCGAAACGATGCTGCAGTTTTTGCTGACATCGGTTATCACAGTAGCGTTGCGGTCGCTCTTTTTTACGGATATGATCTTGAAAAATATGTCCGTCATCCTGCGGTCTGCCGGCATGATCCTGTCGGAACTGCTCGTTATCATCGCTTTTATTCTGGCCTTTGAATGGTTCCCGGCCGACCAGTGGATACCCTGGGTCATGTTCTTTGTCTCTTTTGGCGTCTGCTTTGCGGCCGGCGTAACGATAACCGCATACAGAGAGCGGATAGAGAACAGAAAAATGGAAGAGGCGCTGGAACGGCTGCGAAAGGAGGGGGCGCGATGAATATGATAGAACTGACGGATATTCGGACAGCGGTTCGGGAACAAACGGGACGCCGGCGGCGCAGATGACAGGAGCCATGTACCGGCGGACTGAAGGAGAGATGCCGCAGATACAATCATAGGAACAGGCTTAAAGTCCATTTGGCAGCCGTGCATTTTCCGCAACAGTACGCTCAGGTGCCATTCCGCTTCCCCCCGCCATCCTTTGGCAGTTCCTCAGCCGCTTCTGCCTGCCTTTCCTTCATCATTCCATAGAACCAGATAAAGAGCCAGAGCAGAATCGGCAGAGCGACGGTTGTCAGCAGGCAGGCCGCGAACATCTTATCCGCGCCCGGGAAATCCAGACAGGCGACGATCAGCGTAATGAGATACATCAATACTAAAATAATGACGCAAAGAAGAGCGGCAATTTGTTTTGGCGTTCTTTTTTTATCGTTTTTCATAGAACCTGCCCTTTCCTTTTTTATAGTTAACGACATTGAAAATTGCCATTTCAGCCTTGCAAAAGCCTGCGTATATGGCTTTTGCAAGAAATGGGATGTGCAATTTGTTATGTCGTTTACTATGATGCTTTTATTATATGCCCGTCCGGGGAAAATTTCAAGGACGCAGATCCGGCGCGGCCCGCCGGAAGAAAGAAAAGATATTTTTTTCCGGAAAACCGGGTTGCATAATCCGCGCCAGCCAGTATAATGAAAGCAGACGCCGGGTTATCCCGGAGAAAGGCCAGGAGGTAAGAATGAAAAAAACGATATTGGATCGGAACTGGCAGATGCAGATTTCCGGTGAGAATGTATTTGGTATTCCGGACGATTGGATGGATGCGGAAATTCCCGGTTCCGTGTACGGAAATCTCCTGAAAAAGGGATTGATGCCGGATCCGTACTATCGGATGAACGAGCTGGAAGCGTTAAAACTGATGGAAAATGACTTCTGCTTTCGGACAACTTTTGGTCTGACGAAAGAACAGCTTGCGTCGGACGGTCTTTTGCTGCGGTTCGATGGTATCGACACATTGTCTGATATTTATTTAAATGACATTTATCTCGGTCATACCGACAATATGCACCGCATTTGGGAATATGATATTCTGGAGGCGGCCAGGGAAGAGGAAAATGAGCTTCTCGTGCGGTTATATTCACCGACGAAATATATTGCAGAAGAGAATGAAAAAGTCTATACGGGGGGCTCTTCCGAATGTATGAAGGGGTTTCCGCATCTGCGGAAAGCGCATTGCATGTTCGGATGGGACTGGGGGCCGAGGCTTCCGGACGCCGGGATTTTCCGGGAAGTGTCCATCTTGGAGATTAAAGAGGCACGCCTGGAACAGGTTTACATAATGCAGAAATGGGAATGGAAGGAAACAGAGATCGAAGAAGAGACAAAAAATAAAAAAGAAACAGAAATTAAAAGGCAGGCAGAAATTAATAAACAGACAGAAGGCGCAGAGCAGGTGACGCTGGCATTCAATGTGACGATAGAGTCATTTCTGGACAGAAGCAGCGCTGGGGACGCGTATGCGGAGAGCATTTTAGAAGACATTTTAGAGGAGTCGGAGCGCTTCGTATTAAAGACAGCCCTGTATGACCCGGAGGGCAGGCTGCTCGCGGAAAAATCTTCAGCGGCAGGAGAGAGGCGGCTGCCCGCGGCGGGAGCGGCATGTGAGAAAGAAAGCTGGGACAGGATTACCGTAAAGAATCCGCGGAAATGGTGGCCGAATGGATACGGCGGCCAGCCTCTGTACAGGGCGGAGGTTATTTTGGAGGATGGCGGCGGGCGTGTGCTTGACCGTTTCAGCCGGAGGATCGGACTGCGCACGATGACCGTGAACACCGATAAGGACGAATGGGGAGCGTGTTTTGCGCATGAGGTGAACGGCGTTAAAATATTCGCGATGGGCGCGGATTATATCCCGGAGGACAATCTTTTGTCCAGAGTGACAAAGGAACGGACGCGGAAGCTTCTGGAGGACGCGGCGGCAGCCCATCATAACTGTATCAGGGTATGGGGCGGCGGATATTATCCCGACGATTGGTTTTATGATGCCTGCGACGAGCTGGGGCTCGTCGTGTGGCAGGATTTTATGTTCGCCTGCGCTTCTTATGAGCTGGACGAGGCTTTTGAAAGGAATGTCAGCGCAGAGCTCCGTGACAATATCAGGAGAATCCGGCATCACGCCTGCCTTGGGCTCTGGTGCGGCAATAATGAAATGGAGACGCAGACGTTAGAAGGGGCATGGAAGCCCTCGGAGAAACAGAAGTATGATTATATTAAGCTTTTTGAATACAGGATTCCCAAAATCGTAAAGGAGGAAGATCCGGCGGCCTTCTACTGGCCCTCTTCGCCTTCTTCCGGCGGTAATTACGATAACCCCTGGGATGAGGGCAGGGGCGATGCCCATTACTGGGATGTCTGGCATGGGAGCAAGCCGTTCACGGAATACCGGAAATACTATTTCCGCTATCTGTCGGAATTCGGTTTTCAGTCATTCCCCTGTCTGAAAACGGTGGAAACCTTTACGGAGCCGGAGGACAGGAATATCTTTTCGAGGGTCATGGAGATGCACCAGCGCAACAAGGCAGCGAACGGTAAGATTCTGAATTATCTTTCGGCGACCTGTCTTTATCCGGCGGGCTTTGAAGAGCTTCTTTATGCTTCCCAGCTTTTGCAGGCGGATGCGATACGTTACGGAATCGAGCATTTCAGGCGGCACAGGGGACGGTGTATGGGAACGGTCGTATGGCAGCTGAACGATATCTGGCCGGCGGCATCCTGGGCGGGCATTGACTATTACGGAAGATGGAAGGCGCTTCATTACGCGGAAAAGAGAGCTTTTGCCCCGTTAATGATTTCCTGCGAAGAAAAGGGCGAGCTGAACGGGCGGCCTTACTGTATCGACGAGCCCGCGCCGATCGAAAAGTCGGCAAGGCTCCATGTGGCGAACGAGACGATGGAGCGGGTAAAAGGAATCGTGACGTGGGAGCTGCGCGCGCCGGACAGCGGTATTTTGTTATCCGGGGAAAAGGAAGTCCCGGTGGAACCGTTAAGCGGCGTATGGCTCGAAAAACTGGATTTTTCAGTTTATGACGAGCTTCAAATTTATCTGCACTGCGCCTTTTCGGTGGACGGCGTGCCGGTATCGGAGAATTTCTGTCTGTTCACGGCGCCCAAGCATTTTGCCTTCCGCGATCCGGCCTTATCCTGCCGCAGAGAGGGGAATACGCTCGTCATATCCGCGGCCGCTTATGCAAAAAGCGTGGAGATTCAGGGCGTAGACGGGGATGTGAAGTTTTCGGATAACTTCTTTGATATGAACGCGGGTGAAAAGCGGGTGGAAATCCTGGAAGGAGACGCGGAACAGTTCGCGCTCCGTTCTGTGTATCAGATCGGGAAGAACTGAAACCTTTTGACCCTCTGATTCGTATTATCTGTAAAGAGATATGCGCAGAAAAAGGGGGCAGATCAAATGAACATTTATTCTATTGGAATGGCAGGCGGTTCACAGCGCTTCAACAGGGAGCAGGCCCGCCGGAAGGCGTCCGGGGATCCGGATTTTGGGACGGTGATGACCGGGGAAGAGCTGCAGCAGTGGGTCGATGGAGAAATCCGCCGGAATCAGGGACAGAAAAAGACGCCCGCAGACGGGGAAAAAGATTCCCGGCCGGACGGGGGCAGCGATTCCGAGGTCATTACCCGGCCGGACGGCTCTAAAATCCTGATGATCACGAACAGGATCGGAAATATGGAATCGGTCACGGGCATTAAGCTTTCAGAACCTTCCGTCTTTCCTCCGGACGGCACAAAGGCGGACACACTGGAAGAAGGGGCCGTCAGAGGGGATGCACTGAGAAATAAGAGCGTTTGAAAAGGCCGGAAAGCGGAAACGCTTACCCGGCATGATAAGTACATCCTTCCAGAAAACCGGTCAGGATTTCTTTCAGGTCTTCTTCAAAGCTTTCGCGGCAGGTCAGCTCGATACAGACGGCAGTGTTATCGAAGACGCCAAAGGCTGATGCGCCGCGGGCATAGGGATTCTCTTCGTGAGGGAATTGATAAGTGATCAGCAGATAATCCTGGCCGCTGCAGGTCACATTCTCCTCGCTTAGAATATCGTAATTGGCTTTTCCGGCGGCGAGCCAGGCGTCCATGTTGGTCTGAGCGGCTTCTGTGTCTTTGAATTCTCCCGACAGGAGGTAGAGCTGGGCGTCATATAAATCGACCGTATCCCCATCGCTGTTCTCATAAGGCTCTGAACTGCCCATCGCCCAGGACGCATAATAGAGACCGTCGGCTGAAAGCGCATCCATATTGCTGAGGAGCGTCAGGCGGCTGTCAGTGTTGTCTACGGTCAGATGATTCCCGACATCCACATGGTCCGAACCGGCATCCGCCGGTCCGGCCGGAGAGGAAAGCGCCGAAGAAGCGCATCCGGTCAATGTAAGAATAACAAAAAGCGTCATAAAAAGATATTTTATCTGATTCATAAGGACCCTCCGATTTTTATTTGATTTTATTGGACGGCAGAAGCGAGCCGTTCCCACAGCGCGCCGCATTCTTCGGCGTTGTCTGTCCGGGCGTCAGTATAGAAACAGCGCCTTCCGAAAAAAAACGGCGACAGCAGCTCCTGATTGCTTCCGGATATTGTTTCCCCCAAAACCGTCGTCGTGTAAGCGCCGAGTTCCATTTCGGAAAGGATGGGACAGTCCGCCCACGCGATGGCTTTATCCGCGGTGTCGTAATCCGTCGGAACAGGGCAGCTTCCGTCAGGAGCGGCGAGCAGCTGGAATTCCCGCTGAAAATGGCCGGGATCATCCATCAGGAAAAAGTAGCTTTCGCAGTCGGAAATATCGCCGATCAGGGAGATTTCCGAAGCATATTCATAATAGGCCGTTTCCGCATCGGAATTTTGAATGCCGTCTATGTACTGGTTGACTTTGACGATGACTTCGCCGTCCTGGTTGTAGTCTCCCGCGATGGAAGCAAATGCCTGCTCCAGGGCGGATATCGTATCCTGCGGAAGCTCTGTTCTGCCGACATATGCGATCTGGATATCCGGTTTCCTGCGCCGGAGGCCCAGCGCGCTTCCGATCAGATCGCAGGCGATTCCCAAAAGGATGACGCCGCAGATGACATACCATTTATAGTAGTACCACCAGTTTTTCAAAGACATTTTTCTGTTCGTTCTGATTTCTTTCATGAGAAATTCCTCATTCCTTTTCCAGTGTCGTCTGACCATACGCATAAGTGACAGGAAGGCAGACGAGAGGAGGCTTGACCGGCATGTTTTCCTGCAAAAGAAGTTCCACGCACATTTCCGCGATTTCCGGGACCGGCTGGACGATGGTGGAGCAGATATAGTCCATATCGCCGAAAAGGCGGATGCCGTCAAAGCCGATGACCTGCACGTCTTCCGGGACCCGCTGGCGCAGTCTGCGCAATGTTTTTACGATAGCATAGGCAAGATTATCCGTCACGCAGAAGATCCCATCAAAGGAAAGCTTCCCTTCCTGAATGTGTTCCGCCAGAAACTGTTCAAATTCCTCCAGAGGGGCTCCTTCATCCAGAATCTTCATTTCATAAGAAAGGCCGCGGGAAAGACAGCCGTTTTCGAAACCTGCCTTGCGTTTGTTCGGTTCGTTGGTCAAAGAGGAGCCGATCCGCAGGAACGCCACATTTTTGCATCCCAGGTCCGCCAGCTTTTCGGCGGCCAGCTGTCCGCCGGCAAAGTTGTCGCATGCCACACAGGGGATCCGGGGGCTTATGGAACGGTCGATCGCTACGAACGGCGTATTTTCTTCTATTATGAGATTGGGATTATAGGTCAGCCCGATAATGCCATCGACTTTATTCTGCTGGACCATCGTAATATATTCCTGTTCCAGCCGGATATCAAAATCGGTAGAACACAGGAGCATGCGGTACTTCCGTTTCAGAAGAGAAAGATTCATATGATAGGTGAGCATTGCAAAAAAAGGATTCCGTGTATTGGGAATGAGAAAAGCGACGGTATAGGTCTTGCTGGCTTTCAGTCCCTGCGCGTAGCTGTTGACCTGATAATTCAGTTTTTTGACCGCTTCTTCTACGCGGATCCTGTAAGACTCGCCTACCGGCAGCCCGTTGATTACTTTGGATACCGTGCCGAGCGCGACGCCCGCTTCTTTTGCGACATCTTTCATGGTAGGAACGGAATTTACTTTTTTCATTGGAATGATAATACCTCCTTTTGCATGGAAATAATAAATACCGGCCGGAATAAAGAGTATTGTATTTCATGAAAAGATGGTGAAATAAGTTTAGCGCCAACATCGAATTATGGCGTCCGCCGGCATTTATTACAGTTATTATAATACGATATTTCCGGTTTGTAAATAAAAAATGAAAAGAAAAATGAAACGTTACATGAAAACGAAAGAAAGAATTCACAAAAAGAAAGGTTGTAATTTGTGAATAATAACTGAAAATAAAGAAAAACAACAGAAAACGATAGCAATGTTGTTGACTAATAAAGAGTAAAATGATATTTTATAAACAACAGAAAGAAATAACGTTTCACAAACGGGAGGCGCGCGACTCCGGGCAGTGAGATTGAATGAATGGAAATTCTGTAAAAAATTTATAAGACGGAGGGAGAGAAGATATGAAGAGCAATAAGTCAGCGGCCGTCAGCCGGACGGCAGCGCTGGGAGAAGGAAAGTCGCTGAAGAAGCGTTTAAAAGACAACTGGCAGTTATACGCGATGCTCCTTGTTCCCGTTGTATTGACCGTTATTTATAAGTACATACCGATGTATGGCATACAGATCGCTTTTCGGGATTATAAAGCCAGCCGGGGTATGTGGGGAAGCGAATGGATAGGGCTGGAATGGTTCGAGCGTTTTTTCAGTGCGCCGACCTGCGCCAGAATGATCAAAAATACGCTGTTATTGAGTTTTTACAGTCTGCTGTGGGGATTCCCGATACCGATCGTCCTTGCGCTGATGCTGAATCAGTTAAGGTTCCAGCGGTTCAAGAGGGCGACGCAGACGGTGCTCTATGCGCCTCACTTTATTTCTACGATGGTCATCTGTGGTATGATCCGTATTTTTTTAAGCCCGTCGGGCGGCCTGATTAACCTGATAGCGGGTACTTCCATAGATTTCCTTACGGAATCCTCTGCATTCCGTACGATTTATATCGCTTCCGGCATCTGGCAGGACGCGGGCTGGGGAATCATCGTTTATATGGCTACTTTGAGCAGTGTGGACACTTCCCTTTATGAAGCGGCGAAAGTGGACGGCGCTTCCATGTTCCAGAGGATCCTTCATATTGACGTGCCGGCGCTGACATCGATCATGGTATTAAATCTCATTATGAGCGCGGGCGGCCTGATGAATGTCGGTTTCGAAAAGGTATGGCTTCTGCAGACGGATCTGAACAAAGCGACGAGCGACGTAATCGCCGTATATGTTTATCAGCAGGGTATTGAAAATGCCAAGTACAGTTATTCGACGGCGGTCGGCCTGTTCAACACGGCGGTCAATATTATCCTGTTAGTCGTAGTTAATAAGATTGCCGGTAAGATATCCGAAGACACGAGTTTTATATAGGAGGTGTGAGATGAAAGCGAATACAAAAAAAGGAAAACTGAGCGGTTTTTCCGAAAAATCCAGCGATATCGTGCTGGTGGTCATTTGCGCGGTTGTTCTGTTCATTGTTGCTTATCCGCTGTACTATGTGCTGGTGGCTTCCGTATCCAATCCATATGACGTATACGCGGGAAAAACATTTTTACTGCCAAGCCAGTTCACGCTGGAAGGATATAAGGCTGTTTTTGCGGATCCGAGCATTTTGACGGGTTATTGGAACAGTATCAAATATACGGTCGTGGGTACGGTATTTTCCGTTGTGATTCTTTATCTGACCGCTTATCCTCTTAGCGTCAAAGGGCTTCCCGGCAGAAAATTTTTCAGTATTTTCTTTATTATAACGATGTATTTCGGCGGCGGACTGGTTCCGACTTATCTGATCGTAAAGCAGACGGGGCTGATCAATAATATGTGGGCGCTGTTCCTTCCGGGCGGCGTTGCGGTCGGCAACATGATCATCGTAAGGAATTTCTTTGAGAACAGTATTCCAAAAGAGATGATCGAGGCGGCGGATATAGACGGTGCATCCAAATGGACTACCTTTCTGCGCATCGTCGTACCGCTCAGCCGTTCGATCATGGCGGTCATGGTAGTATTCAGCATGGTGGCTTACTGGAATGACTGGTTCACGGCGATGATCTATCTGCCCGGAACGACAAAAGCGCCGCTTCCGCTGGTCCTGAGAAATATCCTGATCAAGAGCTCCGCCAGCGCAAGCCAGGCGAGCACCATTTCCGGCGGCTATGCGGAATTGAACAAGCTGACAGAGATGATCAAGTTCTCATCTATTATTGTAGCGGCAGCGCCCATGCTGGTTATTTATCCATTTGTACAGAAATATTTTGAAAAAGGCTTTATGGCAGGGGCAGTGAAAGGTTGAGAAGGAAGAGAGGAGCGGGATGATGAAAAAGAAATTTGGGAAAAAAGCAGTGTCCTGTATATTGGCCGCAGGTCTTGTACTGTCAGTAACTGCCTGCGGGGACGGGCAATATGCCCATCATGAAAAAGGCGTTGCCAATACGGATACTTCACAGACGGAATTCAGCATTATGGGCGGCATGAGCGCTTTGAGCAACGGTTATGACAATAATGTTGTCTTAAATAAACTTCAGGAAGAGGCGGGAATCAATATCGACTGGAACTGCATGAGCGATTCTCTGGGAGAGCAGGTCAATATCCGTATCGCGGGGGGCGAGCTTCCGGACGCATTTTTGGGCGTTGGCTTCAATAACTATGATATATCGCGTTATGGGGACGACGGAACGTTTATCGATTTAACGCCTTATCTGACAGAGGAATATATGCCGAATCTGTGCAGGATCCTCGAAGAAAACCCGGATATCCGCAGCGCGATTACGATGGATGACGGCTATATCTACGGCCTTCCGGCGGGCGAGCGGATGGGGACTGCGGGTATCGGCGCAGAGGAGGATTACAGCATTTATACCATTCCGCAGTTCGCCATGATCAACAAGGCATGGCTGGATGAACTGGGACTGGAGGTGCCGGCTACGCTGGATGAGCTGCATGCCGCGCTGCAGGCTTTCAAAGATAACGATATGAGCGCGGCCTATTACGGCAATGCGCCGGGGAGCACGATTCCCATGAGCACGGGTTTTGACCAGTGGTGCTGGGGGCAGAACATTTTCTATGCGGGATTCGGCTTCACAAACTGGCCTAACGATGTCTGCAACGATCTGGTGCTGCGCGATGACGGTACGGTAGAATTCATATGTACTACGGATAAATACCGGGATGCGCTGAATTATTTTCATGACTGGTATGCGGAAGGCCTGATGGATATCGAGATGTTCAGCCAGTCGGATACGCAGCTGATCGCCAAATGTTCTCAGGGTTATGTGGGCGTAACGACCTGGTGGTATATCGAAGAGGTCATGGGGGATTACGCGGGCGATTATGTATTCCTGCCGGTTCTGGACGGACCTGACGGCACGCATAATGTGACGATAAGGACCGGCGGCGGGATCAACAGCGGAAACCTTTGTATCACAAAAGCATGTAAAAGCCCGGCCAATCTGCTGAAATTCTTCGATATGTGGTATGACCCTGAGGTCGTTATGCAGTTACAGTACGGCCCGATCGACGTTTATTTTACAGAACAGGATGAAAACGGCGTATGGCTCAGCATTACGGACGAAGAATGTCAGGAGAAATACGGGAAAAGCCCCGGCGAGTTAAAGGGCGAGATGGAAGTGTACGGTCCTAAGCTGATCCTCAGCGATTATTACAGCACGACCTTTAAGATGGAAGACAGGGCAATCGAACGTCTGACAGACTTATATGAATTTTGGATGCCATATGTTGACAGCACTGTTACTTATCCGGTAGACTGTGTATTTACAGGAAGGGAACTGGACACGATCGACTGGTATAAGGCGAACTTTGAGAGCACCGTATCGGAAAACGAAGGTCTGTGGATCAAGAACGGCGGCCCGACCGACGAGGAATGGGAAACCTACTTGACGACTCTGAGCAAAAAGTGCGGCATGGATAAGCTGCTCGAAGTGTATCAGGCGGCATATGACCGTTATTCAGGAAAAGTAAGCGTTGAATAACAGGGACTGGTTTTAAGGGTATAAAGGAGATTGTTATGACGAGTCAGACACTGCGTGACGCGCGAAAATACGAAGAGGCAATGGAAAATAAGATTGCGGAAGAACAGAGGCCGGGTTTTCATTTGTCCGCCCGTGTGGGCTGGATGAACGATCCGAACGGTTTCTCCTTTTATAACGGCGAATATCATTTATTTCATCAGTATTATCCGTATGATTCGCATTGGGGTTCGATGCACTGGGCGCATGCGGTAAGCGGCGATCTCCTGCACTGGTGCTATCTGCCGGCGGCGCTGGCGCCGGATGCGGAATATGACAGGGACGGCTGCTTCTCAGGAAGCGCCATTACCCTGCCGGACGGGAAACAGCTGCTGCTGTATACGGGCGTTGCGGGAGAAACGCAGCCGGACGGCAGTATGCGGGCCGTACAGACCCAGTGCGCCGCCGTGGGAGACGGCATGGATTATGAAAAATGTCCGGAAAATCCCGTCATCGACAGAAATCTTTTACCGGAGGATGGAAGCAGGTACGATTTCCGGGATCCCAAAGTCTGGCAGAAAGAGGACGGCTCCTACCGGTGCGTCGTGGGAAACTGTACGGAGGATGGAGACGGAAGGATTCTTCTGTACCGTTCGAAGGACTGCATCCACTGGGAATATGAAAAAATACTGGCGGCGAATCGGAAGCGTTTCGGCAGAATGTGGGAATGTCCGGATTTCTTTATGCTGGACGGTAAGGCTGTTTTGCTGGTCAGCCCGCAGGATATGCTGCCGCAGGGGTTTGAATACCATAACGGCAACGGGACGCTCTGCCTGACCGGTACATATGATGACGTAACGGATACATTTTCGGAAGAAAAGAACCAGGCCATCGATTATGGCATCGATTTCTATGCGCCGCAGACGGTTCTTGCGCCGGATGGCAGGCGTATCATGATCGGATGGATGCAGAATTGGGATACCTGCAATCTGCATTCCGCGGAACATCCCTGGTTCGGGCAGATGAGCCTGCCGAGGGAGCTTTCCGTAAAGGACGGCCGCCTGTATCAGCAGCCTGTGCGGGAACTGGAAGCGCTGCGGGGAGAGAAAACGGCGTATGAGAACGTCACTTTTACGGATGTGATAAAGCTTGAGGGCGTCAAAGGCAGAAAAATCGATATGGAGCTTGTGCTGCGTCCGGGGGATGACCGGAATGTTTACAGGAAATTCGCGGTACGCTTCGCGCAGAATGAGAAATATCATACTTCCGTGAGCTTCCGGCCTTATGAATCGATCGTAAAGATAGACAGGAAGTTTTCGGGATCCAGAAGGGCGATTATCCATCAGCGCCGGTCGCTTGTCAACAGTAGGGACGGACGGATTAAGCTGCGGATCATTCTGGACAGCTTCAGTGCGGAGATTTTTGTGAATGATGGCGAATATGTCCTGTCGGCGACGCTTTATACGGATCTTTCGGCGGACGGCATTTCTTTCTTTGCGGACGGACGGGTGACGATGGATGTTGTGAAATATGATTTGATGGTGGAGAGGGAACATGAAAAAATATGATGTAACGGCAT
The DNA here is from genome assembly GCA_023664485.1 of Bacteroides fragilis. Classification (GTDB taxonomy): domain Bacteria; phylum Bacillota; class Clostridia; order Lachnospirales; family Lachnospiraceae; genus UBA3282. The sequence continues at coordinate 174,427 of JAMPFK010000001.1, forward strand.
TGGGAGAACTGCTGATTGATTTTACGGAAAACGGCATGAGCAGACAGGGGAATCCGCTGTTCGAGGCAAATCCAGGAGGTGCGCCATGCAACGTGCTCGCGATGCTTGCGAAGCTTGGCCGCAGGACGGCATTTATCGGAAAAGTCGGAAAGGATTTTTTCGGAGAACAGCTAAAGGCCGCGGTAGCGGAAGCCGGCATATGCGCCGATTATTTATCGATGGATGAAGAAGTGCATACGACGCTGGCAATGGTGCACACGCAGCAAGACGGCGACAGAGAGTTTTCCTTTTACCGGGATCCGGGGGCCGATATGATGCTGACGGAGGAAGAGGTGCCGGAGGATTTGATCAGAGATTCCCGGATCTTTCATTTCGGCACGCTGTCCATGACCCATGAGGGCGTACGGAAGGCGACAAAAAAGGCTGTCCGTCTTGCCGGGGAGGCCGGCTGTCTGATTTCCTTTGATCCGAATCTGCGTTTCCCCCTGTGGAAGAGCGAAGATATGGCAAGGGAGCAGGTGTTATACGGGCTGGAGCATTGCCATATCCTGAAAATATCTGATAATGAAATCCAGTGGCTGACCGGAAAAGACGATTATACGGAAGGCACGGCATGGCTGAACGAAAGATATCGTATTCCGCTGATCCTGGTCTCCATGGGGAAGCAGGGGAGCCGCGCCTGTTATCAGGGAAAAATAGTGGAAGCGGCGCCTTTTCTGAGAGAGGATACGATAGAGACCACCGGCGCCGGAGACACCTTTTGCGGGTGCGTGCTTCATTATCTGCTGGAACATGGTATCGAGGGGCTGGAAGAAGAGGATCTGCAAAGGATGCTTCTTTTTGCGAACTGTGCGGCCTCGATCGTCACGACGAGGAAGGGCGCTCTGCGTGTGATGCCGTCGAAAGAAGAAGTGGAAAAGCTGTTGCAATCTGAATTTTGAGTATGGTATACTTATAGCAGGCTTTTGTAAGGCTGAAATGGCAATTTTTAATGTCGTTAACTATAATTCGTTCGGATAACTGTTTGTCGATCATGATTTGCGTCTGCGTCCAATGGCGCAGGCTGGGCAGGAATGGAGGATTTGTATGAACGGTGCGGAAATTATAAAAAATGCGATGGATGAATTTAAGGATATTCAGGAATACATGGCGGTTGCGAAAGAAGAAAATGCGGCAAGAACCTATGCGAAACTAAAAAAGAAATATCTTTATCTGAAAGCGCTGCTTAATAGTTTAGGCGTAAATCTTACAGATATCGATGAAATCAGAGAATGACCGGATAGAGGACGGCAGTCGGGCGTAAGTCTATAACAGATAGCTTACGCCCTTCTTTCTATAGAAATTTTTGTCGTAAAATTTTTCATGAAAATTCATCATCAGAAAAAGCAGGAGGGAACAGAACACGGCTATGGGGCAACAAATCAAAGAACTGAGCATGATGCAGAAAATCGTAACGGACGATGCCGTTACTTTGTATTGGGATAAGCCGGAGAATTTACCGGCGGGGTCTGTTTATCAGATCTTCTGCGGCGGAGAAGAGAGGGGAACGACGGACAAGACCCACTATACGATAGACGGATTATCTGCGGAAACGGAGTATACGGTAGAAATCAGGCTCGCTGCCGGAGAAGGGCGGGAGGAATGCTCCTTTCCGGCTTCCGAAACGTTCACCGTAAAGACAGACCCGGCCAAAAGGCGGCTCGATATAACGAAGGCGCCCTATTTGGCTGTCGGAGACGGAAAGACAATGAACACGCAGGCTGTTCAGCAGGCGATCGATGACTGTACGGAGGCGGATGCGGTCTATATACCGGCGGGGGTTTTTCTGACGGGAGCGCTCCGCCTGCACAGCGATATGGAACTGTATCTGGAACAGGATGCCGTTTTACAGGGAACGGACAGGCCGGAGGATTACCTGCCGAGAATCAGGAGCCGTTTTGAAGGAACGGAAATGAAGTGTTACAGCAGTCTGCTGAATATGGGGGAACTCGACCATGAGAGCGGGTACAACTGCCATAATGTCGTCATCCGGGGAAAAGGAACGATTGCGAGCGGCGGCGTGACGCTTGCCAAGCGTGTCATTATTTCGGAACGGGAACGGTTAAAAGAATATCTGGATTCTCTGGGCGATAAGATCAAAGAATGCGAATCGAAAGACACAATCCCCGGCAGAGTGCGGCCGAGGCTGATTCATATAAGCAATTCCCGGAACGTCGTTATTTCCGGCGTCACTCTGAAAAACGGCGCGAGCTGGAATGTACATATGATTTATTCGGACCATGTTGTGACGAACGGCTGTACTTTTTATTCGGAGGGCGTCTGGAACGGCGACGGCTGGGATCCGGATTCCTCTACGAACTGCACGATCTTCGGCTGCAGCTTTTTTACCGAAGATGACTGCGTCGCTGTTAAATCCGGTAAAAATCCGGAAGGAAATATCATCGGCAGGCCGAGCAGAGGGATCCGTATCTTTGACTGCGTCAGCTCCTATGGACATGGAATCATCATCGGGAGCGAGATATCGGGCGGCATCGAAGATGTGAAGATATGGGACTGCGACGTAAAAAGCGCCCTGTGCGGCATCGAAATCAAAGGCACAAAGAAACGCGGCGGCTATGTGCGGAATGTCCATATCAGGGATTGTAAGGCGGCCAGGATCATGTTTCATTCCGTAGGCTATAACGATGATGGGATTCCGGCCAGGACGCCGCCTGTTTTCGAAAACTGCGTTTTTGAAAATATCGAAATCGGCGGGGAAATCCTGGAGACAGACCGGACCTGGTCGCATGATACGGCAGTCGTCGTGCACGGCTTCGATGAGCCGGGGTATGCCGCGAAGAACGTGGTATTCCGCAATATTACGATTGCCGGACGGGGCGGGAATATCGAGCAGCAGTTTTCTTTGAAGAATTGCGAGGGGATTACGCTGGAGAATATCCGCTGTCTGTGAGGAAGCACGATGATAATTAAGCATATTTTGGAAAAGAATGATTGAAGTATGCGGACGGGGAATGCTATAATAGGATATCATAGAAAACGACGAAAAAAGAAAGAGAGGGTATTATTATGGTAAATCGTTTTGTGCTGAATGGAATTTCTTATCATGGAGCGGGAGCAATCCAGGAAATTCCGGGGATTATCAGGAGCAAGGGGTTCAAAAAGGCGTTCGTGGCATCGGATCCTGATCTGATAAAATTCGGGGTTACGGCGAAGGTAACGAAGCTGTTGGATGCAGAGGGAATGGAATATGAAGTATATTCCGATATCAAACCGAATCCGACGATCGAAAATGTGAAAGCGGGCGTGGCGGCATATAAGGCATCCGGCGCAGACTATATGATCACGATCGGCGGCGGTTCTTCTATGGATACCGGAAAAGCGATCGGCATTATCATTAACAATCCTGAGTTTGAAGATGTGCGTTCTCTGGAAGGCGTTGCGCCGACGAAAAATAAGACCGTGTTCACGATAGCGGTTCCGACGACGGCGGGTACGGCGGCAGAAGCGACGATCAACTACGTTATCACGGATGTTGAGAAGAAGAGAAAATTCGTATGCGTCGATGTAAATGATATTCCGGATATCGCTATCGTGGATCCGGATATGATGTCCAGTATGCCGAAAGGCCTGACCGCGTCAACAGGTATGGACGCGCTGACGCATGCCATTGAAGGATATACGACGAAAGCGGCATGGAGACTGGCTGACTGCCTGAATCTGGAAGCGATCAGACTGATTTCCGCGAATTTAAGAGGAGCGGTAGAGAATACGACGGAAGGCCGCGAGGGCATGGCGCTTGGACAGTTTGTGACCGGTATGGCATTTTCCAACGTAGGGCTGGGCATCGCGCATTCCATGGCGCATACGCTGGGCGCCGTTTATGATACGCCGCATGGCGTGGCATGCGCGATGATGCTGCCGATCGTTATGGAATACAATGCGGAGACGACCGGAGAGAAATTCAGGGATATCGCGGAGGCGATGGGCGTGGATACGGCCGGAATGTCCCAGGAAGAATACCGTAAGGCGGCGGTAGCGGCGGTCCGCCAGTTATCCGAAGACGTAGGCATTCCGTCCAAACTGGAAGCGCTGAAAGAAGAGGATCTGGATTTCCTCGCAGAGTCCGCATTTGCGGATGCGTGCTGTCCGGGCAATCCGAAAGACACAAACGTAGAAGATTTGAAGAATCTGTTCCGTAAGCTGATGTAAGGAAATGTCAAAAAATAATTTTTGGCATTTCCTGAAAATTGCTTCGCAATTTACCGGAACCAGAAATAACTTTTAAAGATTTTTTCCGGACGGTTCCTAAAAAACAAGCCGGATATTTTCAGAAGGCTCCGTGACTGCATGACCGCAGAACCGGGGCCTTCTGCGGTTACGGGTAAAAAGCGGGACAGGGGGAAAGCGCGTTCATGCAATGGAATGGATTGAAAAGCAGCCCCTGCAGTCTCTGTCCAAGAGAATGCGGGGCCGACAGGGAAAACGGGCAGACCGGTTTCTGTCTTATGGATGATGAAATCATGGTGGCAAGGGCGGCTCTGCATATGTGGGAGGAGCCGTGCATCTCCGGCAGGAGCGGTTCGGGGACCGTATTCTTTTCCGGATGTAATCTGCGCTGCGTTTATTGCCAGAACGGAGAGATTTCGGCGGGAAAAAAGGGAAAACGGGTCTCAGTCCGGCGGCTGGCGGAAATTTTTCTAAAGCTGCAGGAAAAAGGAGCGGCAAATATCAATCTGGTGACGCCGGATCATTATGCGGCGGGCGCTGCAAAAGCCGTTTGGCTGGCGAGGGAAAAGGGGCTTCATATTCCGATCGTATATAACGGGGGCGGTTATGAGAAAAAGGAAGCGATCAGAGCCCTGTCGGGAATCGTGGATATTTTTCTGACGGATTTTAAATATATGGATTCCGCTCTGGCGGCACGGTATTCGGCCGCGCCGGATTATCCGGCGGTGGCGAAGCTGGCGTTAGCGGAGATGGTAAGCCTGACGGGGCCGCCTGTTTTCGATGAGAACGGCATGATGAAAAAAGGGGTCATTGTCCGGCATCTGCTGCTGCCCGGACATAAAAGGAATGCGAAGGATGTGCTTCGATATGTTTATGAAACCTATGGAGACCGCGTTTATCTCAGCCTTATGAATCAGTATACGCCGCCGGACAAACTGAAAGCGGCGCCGGGCTGTGAGGAAATCCGCAGGAGGGTGACGAAGCGGGAATACGATGCCGTGACGGACTATGCGATAGGGCTCGGCGTCAGGAATGCTTTTATTCAGGAAGGAAATACGGCAAAGGAGCTTTTTATCCCGGCATTTGACGGAGAGGGAGTCTGAAATACGGGGAAGGCGGGCAGCCGCGCGATGCACCGGTAAAAACAGAAAACCCCTGAGACCGCGTTTGGCGCAATCCCAGAGGCTTTCTTTTAGGGGAGGATAAGTATTTCCTTATCTTTTGACTAATATCATTATTGCCCTGTTCGGAAAGATTATTCATCGTTTTTTAAAAAATTTTAAATGGAATGATTTATTTTGGAAGAAATAACAGAAAAGAGAAAATCATGATACGCAGAAGAGGATACAGATCATGCTGACGAAAGAGGATATCAGGTCGATGGCCGGAAACGTATTTTATGCGCGGGGCGTTGAGATCTGCAAAGCGGGTAAAGTAAGGCATTTCCATGCGGAAGAACTGGAGAACGGTATATGGTTCATTACGGCGCAGGTCAAGGGAAGCGGACGCAATCTATACGCGGTCGAGATGGGCTATGACAACGGGGCGGGGGAGTTGACAGACAGCTACTGTGAATGCCCGGCCTATTATAATTACGACGGCCTGTGCAAACATTGCGCGGCAGTACTGCTGCATTTTGCAGACTATGAAATGCGGCATGCGGATCTCTTTGAAAACGACCGGTTTTCGGGGAAAAAAAGGAATCTGCCGGCCGCGCCGGAAAGACCGGAAACGACGCCGTCGATCAAAGGGCTGTTGATGAAACAGTTCATGGAACGGACTTTTCCGGTATCCCATCAGGAAATCTGCGGCAGGGTCCGTCTGGAACCCTGTCTGAATCTGCAGGAAAATGAGGCGACGGTGGAATTCCGTATTGGTGTGACCAAGATGTATGTGCTGAAAGATGTTTTTGAATTTCGAAAACGTATGATGTGCATGGCGGAATATTCTTATGGAAAAAGTCTGGCGTTTCCGCATATGCGGGAGGCCTTTACGGAAGAGTCGCGGGGGTTTCTGGAATTTCTTCTGTACTGGACGGCGGGCAATGAAGAGCGCTATCGGACCTATGCTTATTATGGATTTGCGGGCGGCGTTTCTCACCAGAGGGTGCGGGTCATGAGCCTTGATATCAGGGAACTGGAAGCTTTTCTGTCCGCCGCCGGGCAGCAGGTTTTTACGGCCAGTCTTTTCGGTGAAGGAGAGCGGGAGTGGCAGGTTGTCGGGGAAGCGCCGAAAAGGCGCCTGACGCTGACCGGCGGCAGGAATGGCATCGAGCTGAATGTCAGCGGCAGCAGGGGATTTGCCGGGGAACAGTATTTCTATAGTCCGGAAGACGGCGTGCTCTATCGGGAAAAATTAACGGATCTTGCGCCGATCCTGGATTTTCTGTCCTGTATGGAACAGGAAGCCGGATGGACGGCATTCATTCAGAAGGAGGACGCGCCCGTTTTCTGCAGCCAGCTCCTTCCCGCGTTAGAGAAATTTTATATCTGTGAAAAAAAAGATTTTGACGCGTCGGATTATCTGCAGTCTCCGGCGTCCTTTGAAATTTACCTGGACGCGCCGCAGAGGGATTTTATCACCTGTAAGCTGTTCGCTGTCTACGGAAATGAGAAATATCCTGTTTTTGGCGAAAGGGCGGATAAGGCGCAGGCATCGTCCCGTGATATTTTCAGAGAGATGGAGGTCGGGCAGACAGTCGCTTCCTATTTTAACGCTTATGATGAAGAGGGCGGCATGATGGCGCTTTCGGGAGATGAGGATAAACTATATGAGCTTCTCGGAGCAGGCCTTGCGCGGATGCAGGATTTGGGAGAGGTATTCGTTTCGGATGCCCTGAAAAAATTCCGCGTATCGTATCCGCCGAGGGTATCTGTGGGCGTATCGCTGGCAGGAGATATGCTGGAGCTTTCTATGAGCGCGGAAGACATGCCGATGGAACAGCTCATCGAAATCTTATCCAGATATGACAGAAGGAAAAAGTATTACCGGCTGAAGAACGGCAGCTTTGTAGATATGTCAGGCGGGGAACTGGAAACGCTGGCACGTCTGAAAGGCGAGCTTGGCATTACGGACAGACAGCTCAGACAGGAGAGGATCGTTCTGCCCAGGTACCGGGCATTGTATCTGGACGGCGAACTGAAGGAGCAGCAGATGTCGGGCGCGGTGCGGGACAGGAATTTTAAAGAGCTGGTGCGGAATATGAAGACAGTTGAAGATAACGACTTTGAGATCCCTGCCAGTCTGGAAGAGATTATGCGGGAATATCAGAAAAAAGGCTTTCTTTGGATAAAAACGTTAAAGCACAATGGTTTTGGGGGAATTCTCGCGGACGATATGGGGCTTGGGAAGACTTTGCAGGTCATCGCTTTTCTGCTGTCCGAGTTCATAGATGCAAAACCGTCCGAGAATAAACGCTGTCTTATCGTGGCGCCGGCCTCTCTCGTCTTTAACTGGAGCAGCGAGTTGGAGAGGTTTGCCCCCGTTTTGTCCGTGCGGGCGGTGACGGGAACAGCGGAAGAACGGAAACGTACGATACAGGAATCCGGAGAGCGGGATATCCTGCTGACCTCCTATGACCTGCTGCGGAGAGATATCGACAGTTATGCCGGAGTCCGGTTTTATTGTCAGGTTATCGACGAGGCGCAGTATATTAAGAATCACAATACGCAGGCGGCGAAAGCTGTCAAGGAAATCGAGGCCGCTTTTAAACTGGCTCTTACCGGAACGCCGGTGGAGAACCGGTTGAGCGAGCTGTGGAGCATCTTCGATTATCTGATGCCGGGATTCCTTTATGCTTATCAGCGTTTCCGGGAGGAAATCGAACTTCCCATCGTACAGAATCAGGATGAGGACGCGATGCGCAGGCTGCAGAAGACGATAAAGCCGTTCGTGCTCCGGCGGCTGAAAAAGGACGTGCTGAAGGATCTGCCCGATAAACTGGAGGAGGCCGTGTACGCCCGGCTGGAAGGCGAACAGCAGAAGCTGTATGATGCGCATGTACAGCGGATGCGGATGATACTCGATAAAACGAGCGAGGAAGAATTTAAAAGCTCTAAAATACAGATCCTTGCGGAGCTGACAAAGCTTCGCCAGTTATGCTGCGATCCGTCGCTGATTTTTGAGAATTACCGGGAAAATTCTGCCAAAATGGATATGTGCATGGATCTGGTTCGGAATGCGGCAAACGGCGGGCATAAATTGCTGCTCTTTTCACAGTTCACATCTATGTTGGAATTGATACGGGCGGCGCTCGATAAAGAGGGAATCGGTTATTATCTGCTGACGGGGAGTACGCCTAAGGAAAAGCGGCTGCAGATGGTGGAACAGTTCAATCAGGACGATACGCCGGTATTCTGCATTTCCCTGAAAGCGGGAGGGACGGGCCTGAACCTGACCGCGGCGGATATCGTTATTCATTACGATCCGTGGTGGAATCTTGCGGTACAGAATCAGGCGACGGACCGCGCGCACAGAATCGGTCAGCGGAATGTGGTCAACGTATATAAACTGATCGTAAAAGGAACAATAGAAGATAATATCATGAAGCTTCAGGAAAAGAAGAAAGAACTGGCGGAACAGGTGTTCGGCGGAGAGGAGACAGGAAGCGGCAGCTTTACGCGGGAGGAACTCATGGAGCTGCTGAGCTGAGCGCATGCCCCGTCGGAGCGTGGGAGGCGGCCTGCCGGGTCGCTTCCTTTATTTGCGTGTCCATGAAATTTCTGTAAAATCTGAATTTATAAATTTACATTTTCTATAAGTTGTTATATACTATTGTGGAGCAACAAGATGTTGCGGTATAAACAGACAGGAATATATCAGGATAAAGGTGGGAAGATTGATATGGCATTATTAGATCAGTGGCGCGGTATGGCCTATTCTGAAAAAGCTGACAAAGGGGAACTGCAGAGATTATGGTCGGCTTATTTTCAGAAGGAGAAGGAGATTTATGCACAGCTTTTGAAGAATCCCGACGAAGTGGCAGAAGGAACGGTAAAAGAACTGGCTGAGAAGTATAATGTTGATTTGATGACGATGGTGGGATTTCTGGACGGAATCAACGACAGTCTGAAGGAAGCCAATCCGATCGAAGAGATGGAAGAGGATACGAGGGTCAATCTCGGTTTTGAGAAGGCGCTTCTTTATAAAAATATGGTGGCTGCCGGCGCAGACTGGCTGTACGGGCTGGAAGAATGGAACGATATTTTCGACGAGGAAACAAGGAAAAGCTTATACAAGGAACAAAAGGAGTCTACTACAATCCATAAGGCGCCTAAAGTATATCCGAATGATCCCTGCCCCTGTGGAAGTGGTAAAAAGTATAAAAAATGTTGTGGAAGAAACGCTTGGAAATGAAAAGAATCACAGGTCTGCTGGCGTTTGCGGCGTTCTGCGTGTCCGTGGGAGTCTGTCCGGACAGAGAGAATGCGGCGGAGGGCGTTTCCTCTTCGGCGCGCCTGTTCGTGGACAGGCCGGGAGAGGCGGTATACGTTGCTTCTGCGTCGGACGATCTGTCAATGCCGGAGCAGCCGTTTCTTTTTGAAGATACCGTTTCGGGCAATACCGTTTCCGGGAATGCGGCAATCGGTCTGTCAACGAAGGCAGGGGAGGTATTCGTGCAGGTCAATCAGGCAAGGACGGATATCGGGTTATCGGAACTTATCTGGAGCGATGAACTGGCGGCGGCGGCAGAGGTCAGGGCCAGGGAAATCCACCGGTCTTTTTCCCATACGAGGCCGGATGGAAGCCCCTGGTGGACTGCGGACAGCGAAATCATATATGGGGAAAATATAGCGAAGGGCTATCAGACTGCGGACAGTGTCGTAACGGCATGGATGGAGTCTTCCGAGCATAAGGATAATATTTTATATTCCGGTTTTGAGTCGATCGGAATCGCGGTTTATCATGTAGATGGAAAATGGTATTGGGCGCAGGAGTTTGGTTACTGAGTCCATTCTCTGAGGAAGGAATATGGATTTAAAGAAGCCGGAAAAAGGAGAATCGAGGGTCGGTTATGCGGCCGGCCTTTTTAAGAGTGGATATAATTGCGCACAGTCGGTCTTTGCGGCCTATGCGGATCTGTTCGGCATGGACTTTCAGACGGCGTTAAAGATGTCGAGCGCGATGGGCGGCGGCGTCGGGCGTATGCGGGAAATATGCGGCGCAGTTTCCGCGATGGCGATGCTTGCGGGGCTGAAAGAGGGGAACGACGACCCGGAGAACGAGGAAGCAAAAGCGCATATTTATGCGTTGGTGCGTCAGATGAGCGGACGGTTCCGGGAAAAGGAAGGGACGATTATCTGCCGGGAGCTTCTTGGCATGGAGGGAATGGAAGAGAGCGCGAAGCCGTCGGTGCGTACGGCGGAATTTTATGCGACGAGGCCGTGCGCAAGGCTCATCGCGCAGGCGGCGGAAATGATAGAAGAAGTTCTTTTGGAAAGGCGGGAAGAGTAAATGATGACAGCGACAGCGGCGGTTTTGAAGAAAAAATTGAAAACATCCTCCGGAAAATTATTTCAGGACGAGATTACGATCGGTAAAAAGGAGTGCGGGAAGCGCGGCGGAAAGGGGCATGGTAATCGATGAAAATTACGTTAAAGGACGGTTCCGTCAAAGAGTATGCACAGCCGATGAGCATTTATGAAATTGCGGCTGATATCTCGGAGGGTCTTGCGAGAGCGGCCTGTGCGGGCGAAATAGATGGAAAAACCGAGGATTTGAGGACAGTCATCGACAGGGACTGCAGCCTGAATATTTTGACGGCGAACGACGAAGCGGGGCTCCGCGTTATCAGACATACGGCGTCTCATGTAATGGCGGAAGCGGTAAAACGGCTGTTTCCGGATGCGAAGGTGACGATCGGCCCCGCGATCGACGAGGGTTTTTATTATGATTTCGATGCGGCGCCTTTTTCCAGAGAAGACCTGGATAAACTGGAAGCCGAGATGAAGAAGATCATCAAAGAAGGGCATAAGATAGAGCGATTCACGATGCCGCGGGAAGAGGCGATCCGTTTCATGGAGGAAAAGGGCGAGCCTTATAAAGTGGAGCTGATCCGGGATCTGCCGGAGGATGCGGAGATTTCGTTCTACGATCAGGGCGGCTTCGTCGATTTGTGCGCAGGGCCGCATCTGATGAGCACCAGATCCATCAGGGCGTTCAAGCTGATTTCTTCTTCGATGGCGTATTGGCGGGGCGATTCCAACAGGGCGCAGTTACAGCGTATTTACGGAACCGCTTTTCCGAAAAAAGAGGAACTGACGGCTTATCTGGAACATCTGGAAGATATCAGGAAACGCGACCATAACAAGCTCGGCCGTGAAATGGAGCTGTTCACGACGGTCGATGTCATCGGACAGGGGCTTCCTTTGCTGCTCCCTAAGGGGACCAGAATGGTCATGAAGCTGCAGCGGTGGATCGAGGACCTGGAAGATAAAGAGTGGGGGTATGTCCGTACGAAAACGCCTTTGATGGCAAAGAGCGATTTATATAAGATTTCGGGGCACTGGGACCATTATAAGGAAGGAATGTTCGTGCTTGGCGACGAGGAGAAGGATAAAGAGGTGTTCGCGCTCCGGCCGATGACCTGTCCTTTTCAGTATTATTGTTACAAAAATACGCAGCATTCCTATCGCGACCTGCCGATCCGCTACGGCGAGACTTCTACGCTGTTTCGGAACGAGGATTCCGGGGAAATGCATGGTTTAACGAGAGTCCGCCAGTTCACGATTTCGGAGGGGCATCTCGTTATCCGGCCTGACCAGGCGCAGGAAGAGCTGAAAAATTGTCTGGATCTGGCGCATTACTGCCTTTCTACGCTGGGACTGCAGGATGACGTGACTTACCGGCTGTCCAAATGGGATCCGAATAATAAGGAAAAATATCTGGGCGACGAGGAATATTGGGAATCCACCCAGAGCAGGATACGCGAAGTGTTAAAGGAAAAGGGCGTCGCCTTTACGGAGGCGGACGGCGAAGCGGCGTTCTACGGTCCTAAGATCGATATTCAGGCGAAGAATGTTTATGGAAAAGAAGATACGATGATTACGATCCAGCTCGACTGCGCCATTGCGGAAAATTTCGATATGTATTATATCGACCAGAACGGCGACAGGATCAGGCCTTATATTATCCACAGGACTTCTCTCGGATGTTATGAGAGAACGCTGGCATGGCTGATCGAGAAATATGCCGGAAAATTCCCGACATGGCTTTGCGCGGAACAGGTGCGCATCCTTCCGATTTCCGAAAAATATGAGGAATATGCGGAACTGGTCAGAAGAGAACTGGCGGGAAACGGCGTGGATGTCACGGTGGATAACCGTTCTGAGAAAATCGGTTTTAAGATCCGCGAGGCGAGACTTGCGAAGCTCCCTTATATGCTCGTCGTGGGAAAGGAAGAAGCGGAGAACGGTACGGTTTCTGTCAGAAGCCGTTTTGCGGGAGACGAGGGCGTAAAGCCGATGGAGCATTTTATCGAGCAGATATGCAGGGAGATCAGGACAAAGGAAATTCGCAGGGAAGAGGCTCCGCAGGAGCAGAAATAGAAATTCTGTAAACAGGATTTTGCAGACAGGGATTTTATTCAGATGAAAAATTTGCAAATACGGAAAATATCCTGTAAAGAGGCGGCCGGATGGCTTTTTCTCGGCGCCGGGGCCGTGATGCTTATGAACAGCGTCCGGCTGTGCTTTTGCGGCGATATCTGGTATGATGAATTATTCACCGTAGGAATGGCGGAACATTCCTATGGTGAATTCATTCGTTTTACGGCAAAGGATGTGCACCCGCCGCTTTATTATGCGATCGTAAAAACGGTGCTTGATTTATGTAAACTTATTTTTCCGGCTGCGGACAGCGTTATCGTTATTAAACTGGTATCGGTCCTGCCGTATTTTTTTCTGCTGGCGTATGGACTTTTCTTTTTGCGGAAAAAGTTCGGAATGTTTGTGGCGGGGCTTTTCTTTTTCAGCGTCCTGTCCATGCCGCAGATGAGCGCTTATACGGTGGAGATGCGCATGTACGGCTGGGCGCTTTTCTTTGTGACGACGGCTTTTTTTCACGCTTATGGAATCGTATGCGGCGATGGCGCGGGACGCCGTATCGTGCGGCGGTTCCGCCTGCGGGGAACGGAGTATTTTTTGACTTTCCGGGGAAACGGCCATTTTGCCGCGCTGGCGTTTTATGGGCTGGCGGCGGCGTATACGCAGTATTTCGCCTGCGTGGCGGTGGTGATGGTGTACGCGTATCTTTTTGTGTGGTTCCTTGTGCGCTATAAGCGCTCCGGCGGACAGGATAAGAATGCCGGGCGGGCGCTGCAAAGCTGGTTTGTCTGCGCCGCTGTTTCTGTTTTGGCCTATGTTCCATGGCTTTCCGTGATCATATCACAGGTCGCGGCGGTATCGGAGAATTACTGGATTCTGCCGCTCACATGGCGGAGTCTGGGCGGCTGTGTGAAATTTCTCATGAAGCCGGCTTTTTCCCATGAATGGCTCAATGTGACGCTTGCGGCCGTGCTGTCCAGCGTCTATGCCGGACTGCTTGTATGCTACGGTTTTCGGGTATGGAAGGGGAGAGAGGCGGCCGGCCCTTCGACGGAAGAAGCAGACGGCGAAGATAAGGCCGGAGGCGCGGATGAGCGGCGGACGTTTCGGTTTTTCTATGCGCTGGCCGGCTGTCTGGTCTTAGGCGGGCTGACCGCGTTCGGATTTATCGCCTCGATACTCATCCGGCCGGTTTTCGTTTACCGCTATATGCTTCCGGCAATGGGATGCTTCTGGTTCTGCCCGATCCTGTGTCTGGACGGTCTGCTCTGTGAGGCCGGGCCGCGGGAGGGGAAGAAACCGGAGGAACGGCGGCCGGGAATGCGTTTTAAACGGGCGCTTTTCCTGGCGGCGGCGCTCTTTGCGGCGGTGGGAATCCGGGATTACCGCGCCTTTTGGGGAGAAGAACGGTATAAAGCGGTTCTGATGGAGGAGACGGAACTGGTAATTTCTGATATTGCGAAAGAGGACATTATCCTGTATAATTTTGACCAGCTGCAGGCGGTTGCAGGATATTATCTGGAACAGGAAAATTATCTCTGGATGGGAGAGCCGGAGCCGCTTGTTATAGAAATTTTTGGAAACAAGGGAAGCGTCGGAAGCACGGAACAGATACGGGAATGGCTTGAGGAAGGCAGAACGGTCTGGTTCTTCGGAAGCTTTAACAGCCGGGAGGATGTCCGGAAAGCCTGGGCGGAGGACGGCATTTTGACAGAAGAAAAGGGAAGCTGTATGCTGGAACGGTATTGGTTCAATCTTTATTCTGTTTTTCAGGAATAAGCATAATTTATCGCAGGAAGGCAATAATAATCTCAGGCGGACCACCGTCTGGCGGCGCCGGAAAATTCGGGAAAGAATCAGGAGGTTATTATGGCGGAGTTAAAATGTGGTGTGGAAAATTGTTGCTATAATCGGGAATGCTATTGCTGCAAGGGCGATATCATGGTAGGCGGACAGCATGCGGATACCAGCAGGGGCACCTGCTGCGAGAGCTTTGCGCCGAACAGGGGCGACGCCTACACGAGTTCTTTGAGCCATCCGAGCAGAACGATCAGCATCGACTGCGAGGCGACAAAATGCATGTATAATGATCATTACAGATGCTATGCGGATCATGTGGATATCAGAGGCTGCGGCGCGGCGGACTGTAAAGGAACGGAGTGCGCGACCTTCAGGGAAGCATAGAGGGATTTTTAGGGGAGGCTGGGTTTTTGTGAAAAGAAAAACAATTGGGAAAGTGACAGCCTGTATGCTGGCGTTTATGCTGCTGGCAGGCTGCGGCGCAAAGCCGGATACGCAGGAGACGCTTGCGCAGGGGGATGCCGTTACGGATGAAGCGCAGCCGGAAGGCGCTTCCCCGGAGAACGGCGCGGAAGGCGGTACGGAGAACGAAGCCGGCGCGGAAGAAAAGGGTTCGGAAGACGGAAATAAAACGCCGGAACCGCTTGAAATAGACGAGGCGACGAAGGCGGAACTGACGACGCAGCTGCTTTTGGAGAACGAGCTGGATACGTCTGTTCTGGAGGATGATGGAACTACGGATAAATGTACCTTTGCCCTGCCGGAAGATTTTACAGCGGTGGAGGATATACCGGGAATGTATGTGACGAAACGTTATCCAATCGATGCCTCCACGATTTATTATGCGGAGATGGACAAGGATATTTCCATGCAGCTGATGACCGAAGAGACTTATGTGGAGCAGATGGAGAGCAATTTTCAGAATTATTATGATATGGAAGTCGATGTTAATCTGCAGAGCTTCGAGAAGATCAGGATAAGCGGCCATCCGGCTTTCCGTATCCTGTGCACCTATATGGTGGACGGCATAGAGATCACGCAGCTGGCGTATGTGATCAATGCCGATAAAAGCTATGTTGTTACATACTCCCAGACCGATGAATATTATCGGATGGATGAATTTGAGGCAAGCGCGGCGACGATAGAGCTGGAGCTGGAAAACTGAGAACTGCAGCGGCCCGGCGGCTGAGCCGTTACGGTTTTCATATTTTTTCCAGTCGGCTGCTTGACATTTTCCACCCCCTGTGGTATAGTATCAACGTGCGTGAAAGCATATAAGGGCAAAGCAGAGTATCCACTCTCACCCTGCGGCGAATGGGCTGGCAGGCGTTCATAGGTCAGAAACGGGCATTTCCCTGGTTTAAGGGAAATATTGTGATGTATGATAAGGTGGATAGCTGTGCTATCCGCTTTTCTATTATATATACAGGAAATTGCCCGATGAAAGATAATCTGCGAAGCAGATTTTCTTGTGCGGGAAATGAGGCGGTGTAAAGCATTTCGGAGAAAATGCTCTTTCAGCGCACACGATATGGGAAAATGTATTTTTTAGGAGGGAAAGGTTATCAGCGATTTATTCATCAACGAACAGATTAGAGACAAAGAAGTCAGAGTGATTGGAGAAAACGGGGAACAGCTCGGCATTATGTCCTCAAGAGAAGCGATGAGGCTCGCGGAGGAAGCAGGCGTCGATCTGGTGAAAATCGCGCCGGCAGCGAAGCCCCCGGTCTGCAAAATTGTGGATTATGGAAAGTTCAGGTATGAACAGGCCAGAAAAGAGAAGGAAGCAAAGAAGAAACAGAAGGTCATTGAGATCAAGGAAATCCGGTTATCCCCTAACATCGATACCAACGATTTGAATACGAAGGTAAATGCTGCGAGAAAATTCATCACAAAGGGCGACAGAGTCAAAGTGACGCTTCGTTTCCGCGGGCGTGAGATGACGCATATGAACAGCAGTAAACATATATTGGATGATTTTGCCGGAGCGCTCTCTGACATTGCGGTCATGGAGAAGGCTCCCAGGGTGGAAGGCAGAAGCATGACAATGTTTTTAGCTGAGAAGCGATGAGCTTATTCAGTTTAAAATAAACGATATCCGTTATGATATCTCATTAATGATAAATACAGGAGGAATTTTGAAATGCCAAAAATGAAGACAAGCAAGTCAGCTGCAAAACGTTTTAAAGTGACCGGAACCGGTAAACTGAAAAGAAACAAAGCTTATAAACGCCATATCTTGACTAAGAAGACCACGAAGAACAAGAGGAATCTTAGAAAGCCTGCTATGACAGATGCAACCAACGTTAAGAATATGAAGAAAATTTTACCGTATTTATAAATGCGCAGTTTATAGATATGTTTTTGAAGGAGGAAAAAAGACATGGCAAGAATTAAAGGCGGTTTGAACGCCAGAAAAAAACACAACAGAGTTTTAAAGCTCGCAAAGGGATATAGAGGCGCAAGATCCAAACAGTACAGAGTGGCAAAGCAGTCTGTCATGAGAGCATTGACGTCTTCCTATGCAGGCAGAAAAGAGAGAAAGCGTCAGTTCAGAAGACTGTGGATCGCGCGTATCAATGCGGCGGCAAGAATGAACGGCCTTTCTTACAGCAGATTCATGTATGGACTGAAAAATGCGGGCGTGGAAATCAACAGAAAGATGCTGTCCGAAATGGCGGTAAACGATGCGGATGGTTTTAAAACACTGGCGGAGCTTGCGAAAGCAAATCTCAAATAGGGTGAAGGTTACAAATGGAGAATGGCAGAGCGCCGTTCTCCATTTTTTAAAAAATTCCAGGAAGGACAGAGCAGAAAAAGGAGATAAAGAAATGGGCGTATTAGAGGGAATCGAGCCGGCGCCGGTCTTTCATTTTTTTGAAAAGATCTGCAGCATACCGCACGGCTCCGGCAACGAAGCGGCAGTCAGCGATTATTTGAAACAGTTCGCGCAGGAGAGGGGGCTTTTCTGCATACAGGACGAATGGAAGAACATTATCATCGTCAAGGAAGCGGCTTCCGGCAGGGAAGCGGAGGAAACGCTGATTCTGCAGGGGCATATGGATATGGTGGCCGTTAAGGAGCCGGACTGTGATATCGATATGGAAAAAGAGCCGCTGCGTCTTGTGGTGAACGGAGATGAGATTTCCGCGGAGGGGACGAGCCTCGGCGGCGATGACGGGATTGCGGCCGCCTATATTCTGGCGCTGCTGGATTCCAGGGAGATTTCACACCCGCGGCTGGAGGCCGTTCTGACCGTAGGGGAAGAAGCCGGTATGGATGGAGCCAGGGAAATCGACCTGTCCATGTTAAGAGGGCGCAGGATGCTAAATCTGGACAACGAGGAAGAAGGTGTTCTGCTGGCAAGCTGCGCGGGCGGGCTGCGGGCGGACTGCAGGCTGCCGGTCGTCTGGGAAAAAAGAAGCGGAAGCGTGCTGCATATACAGGTGGCGGGCTTACAGGGCGGACATTCCGGCGCGGAGATCGTCAAAGAGGGCGGCAATGCCAATTGTCTGATGGGGCGCGCGCTGGATGCGCTTGTGCGCGAAACCTCGGCTTCCCTGCTTTCCATGAAGGGCGGGCTTGCGGACAATGCGATTCCGCGGCAGGCGGATGCCCGCGTTATGCTGAAAGAAGAAGAGAAAGAAACTGCGCTGGCGGCTTTACGCGGCATGGAAGAGAAGTTCCGGCAGGAGTTTTCCGTCAAGGATCCCGGTGTCCGGGTCGTGGCGGAGGAAGAAGGAGAGCTGGACGCGGACTGTTTACAGGCGGCGGATATGGAAAAAGCCGTGCGTTTTTTACTGGCAATGCCGAACGGCATACAGGCGATGAGCGCCGATGTGGAAGGGCTGGTGGAAACCTCGCTGAATCTCGGCATTATGGAGCTTACGGCGGACTGCCTCCGGCTGTCCTATGCGGTAAGGAGCTCTCTGGAGAGCGGAAAAGAGGCGGTGTGCAGAAAAATGGCCGCGGTTTCATATCTGGCGGGCGCTTCGATGGAGCTGCGGGGCGATTATCCGGGCTGGGCTTACCGGAAGGATTCGCCGCTGCGGGATAAGATGATAAGCGTCTACGAGAGGATGTATGGGGAAAAGCCGCAGGTACAGGCGATTCACGCCGGTCTCGAATGCGGCCTGTTCGCCGGAAAACTGCAGGGCCTCGATTGTATTTCCTGTGGTCCCGACATGAAGGGGATTCATACGGCAGAAGAGGTTCTCAGCATTTCTTCCGTAAAGAGGGTATGGGAATATCTTTTGGAAATATTGGCGTAAAATATTGGGAAATTGACAGGAATATTGCCGGAAATTGCCCTTGACATTTCTATTTGGGAAGGGTAGGCTAGTAGTTGAAGTTAATACGGCAGGAAAGGAAACGTATGTCAATGACCGCTTATGAGCATCAGGCGCAGTATTATGAGACCGATCAAATGGGAATCATCCATCATTCCAATTATGTCAGATGGATGGAGTCGGCCAGAATCTGGTGGATGCGGCGGGCCGGCATCGATTACCGGAAGATGGAAGAGGACGGTATTATCAGCCCGGTGGTGAGCGTTTCCTGTCAGTACAGGTCGATGGTGCGTTTCGGTGATACCATATTGATTTCTGTAAAAATCGAGAAGTACAATGGCGTGAAACTTTCTTTGTCCTATTGTGTTACGGATAAGGAGAGCGGGGAAGTAAGGATGACCGGGAACAGTGAACATTGTTTTATGGACAGGGGTGGACATCTGGTCTCCTTAAAGAAGAAATATCCGGATTATGACGAGGCTTTTGTGAGGGAGTTAAGAGCATGATTATGATGCGGCAGGGGTATAAAGTATGGAGGAAGCAAAAGATATCCTGACAGGATTGGACCGGTATGAAACATTTTTAAGGAAACTGGATTCGGAAATTAAGAAAATAAAGGATTACAGGATAGCGATTACCTATACTGACATCAGATATTTCAAGTATATCAATGATACCTTCGGTTATCAGAAGGGCGATATGCTGTTGAAGGAATTCGCCCGTCAGGTAACGGAGGATAATCCCCATATGCTGTGCGCGGCGAGAGTGGTCTCGGATAATATCATTTTGGCGGTCCGGCTGGAAAACCATATCTCTGACGATGATTTTTACAGATTCATCTGTCAGTGCAATCGGAAAATGGAGGAAAAGTTCCGGGAGGAATATTCAGCCGCGAGGCTGAAATTCTGTACGGGCATCAGTTTTATCGGCAGGGACGACCGCCATCCGGATGCTGCGACAGCGGTTTCCAACGCTAATCTGGCGAGGAAAATGGCAAAGGGAATGAAAGACGACTGTTGTGTGATGTTTGACAGCAGAATGGTCGAAGGAATTAAAAAAGAGGTGGAGATAACCTCTTCTCTGTCCGGGGCGATCGAGAACGGGGAATTAAAGGTTTATTACCAGCCGAAAATAAAAACGGGCTCTTTCCGGATGGAGGGCGCTGAGGCGCTGGTCCGCTGGCAGAAACCGGACGGCCATTTTATTTATCCGGACGAGTTTATCCCGCTCATCGAGCGGAGTGGACAGATCGTAGAACTGGATTATTTTGTATACCGGGAAGTGTTCAAATTCATTGCCGGGCGTATGCGGGAGAGGAAACCTGTCGTGCCGATTTCGGTCAACGTCTCCAGAGAGCATTTGAATAAAATGGAAATCTTGCCATATGTGCGTTCGCTGTTTAAAGAGTACCGGATTCAGCCGGATCTGATAGAGTTTGAGCTGACGGAAAGCATTTATATCGATAATACAGGGAAAGCGCTGGAATTGATTGAAGGGTTTCATGAGATGGGGACAAAGGTATCGATGGATGATTTCGGTTCCGGTTATTCCTCCCTGAATCTGCTGAGCAGGCTGCCCATCGATATTATCAAGCTGGATAAAGTCTTTTTGCGGGATGAGAAAGATGAAAACCGCCTGAAAGAGAACGATAAGATCATTATTTCCTGCATCGTCGATATGGCGCGGAAGCTGCGCATCACATCGTTGTGCGAGGGCGTGGAGACGCCGGAACAGAGCGACTATCTTTCGCAGATAGGCTGTGAGCTGCAGCAGGGCTATTATTTTTCGAGGCCTGTTCCAAGGACGGATTTTGAGATGTTCATGGATCGGAACTGCCAGGCCCGGATGGAAGATTTTGCAATAGCCCAATAGGGTATGCCGCGGAAATCAGTCTTCCGTTATCCGTGAGGGTATGCGCCGCCGGCCGGTTTAAAAAGGTAAATCAATAGAAAAGCAGCCATCTTATACGGCTGCTTTTTATGCGAATCGGAATGACAAGACTTGAACTTGCGACCTCTACTTCCCTAAAGTAGCGCTCTACCACCTGAGCCACATCCCGAAAGCATTTATCATTATAGCCGATTTGAAATGAAAAAGCAACCCCTGTTTTATAAAAATCACGGAACAGGTTGAAAGAAGGGCAGAGTTATTCACATGATAGATAAAAAAAATTTTCATCCGCTCAATTATATTAAGAAAGAAGAATATTCTGGAAGCATGGAGGGAATGCGGTATATGCTGAAGCG
This sequence comes from Bacteroides fragilis, assembly GCA_023664485.1. Classification (GTDB taxonomy): domain Bacteria; phylum Bacillota; class Clostridia; order Lachnospirales; family Lachnospiraceae; genus UBA3282. The sequence continues at coordinate 195,532 of JAMPFK010000001.1, forward strand.
GGTTAAAGGGGAGGAAAACGACCTGATCCGGGTGACGATCTGGCCGGAGCCCTATGGAATTCACAGGACGCCGGAGGAAGAAAAGCAGTCGTTCGATGTGCCCCTCACCGAGGAAGGCGTAGAGCAGGCCGCGGACTGGCTGAATGAACAGTATGAAGAGCAGAAAGAAAGATGGAAAGGAAGCCTGCGGAAATCGTGGGTTTAATTTATGGAAATGAGAACAGAAAGAAAAAATGCCGGACCTGGCGGCGCTAAGTATGAAATGGATATGTGCAGCGGCTCCATATTGGGGAAGATTCTTTTATTTACGCTGCCGTTAATGTGTTCCAGCCTGCTGCAGCTGCTTTTCAATGCGGCGGATATCATCGTCGTGGGGAGATTTGCAGGCGACAATTCGCTCGCCGCGGTAGGTTCGACCTCGTCTTTGATCAATCTTCTGACGAATCTTTTTATGGGGCTGTCGGTGGGCGCCAACGTGCTGGTCGCGCGTTTTTTCGGGGCGAAGAACCAGAAGGATCTGTCGGAGACGGTGCAAACGGCGATGACGCTCAGCCTGTACAGCGGCGTTTTGCTGACGGTTATTGGCCTGATAGGGGCAAAGCGGATTCTGCTGTGGATGAATACGCCGGAGGACGTGCTCCCTCTGGCGGCGCTTTATCTGCGGATTTATTTTCTGGGGATGACGGCGATGATGCTCTATAACTTCGGAAGCGCCATTTTACGGGCAATCGGGGATACCAGGAGGCCGTTATATTATCTGACGATTGCGGGCGTTATCAACGTGCTGCTGAATCTTCTGTTCGTCGTCGTATTCAAGATGGACGTAGCGGGCGTCGCGGCGGCGACGGCGGTTTCCCAGTGTATTTCGGCGGCGCTTATCGTCCGCTGTATGATAAAAGAGCGGGGGAGCATCCATCTGGAGCTTTCCGCGCTGCGCGTGAACGGCGATAAGTTCAGAAGGATTTTGCAGATAGGGCTTCCGGCCAGCTTTCAGGGAATCCTTTTTTCCTTCTCGAACGTTATCATTCAGTCGTCGGTCAATTCCTTCGGCGCCGTGACCGTTGCGGGCAATTCGGCGGGAGCCAACATCGAAGGATTCGTTTACGTTACGATGAACGCCTTCCATCAGGCGGCGATCTCCTTTACGAGCCAGAACGTGGGGGCTGCGAAGTACGAGAGGGTCAATAAGATCCTGTATGCGGCGCAGCTGTGCGTTATCGCGGCGGGTGTGATATTCGGAAATCTGGCGGTGTTCTTCGGCTATCCGCTGCTGCGCATGTATACGTCGAGCCCGGCGGTCATGGAGGCGGGTATGCGGAGAATGGAGATCATATGCAGATACTATGCCTTCTGCGGGATGATGGATGTTATGGTGGGGGCTCTGCGGGGCCTGGGATATGCGGTCATGCCGATGATCGTATCGCTGATCGGCGCCTGCGGCCTGCGGATTTTCTGGATCTTTACTTTTTTCCGAATGGAGCAGTTCCATACGGTGACGTCGCTGTATCTGACGTATCCGGCGAGCTGGCTTCTGACTTTCCTGGCGCATGTATGCTGCTTCATCGTCGTACGGCGGAAACTGGCCAGAAAATGGGGCGCATAACGCCCCATTTCTCTAATTCACTCTCTTTTTCCCCCAGAAGAACAAAGCGACGGTGCCGGGCCCGGTATGGCTGCCGATGGTGGCGCCGATCGGGTAAATTTCCACTTGTCCATGCAGTTTCGGGAAACGTTTTTCGATGAGCGCGGCGACCGCCTGCGCATCCTCTATGCAGGCAGACTGGCTGATGAAGCATTTGCCCGTATATTCCGTACCGTCCTGCGCGTTTGCTTCCATCTGCTCCACAATGCGCTCGATGACTTTTTTCTTAGTCCTGATTTTCTCCCGCGGTATGAGACGGCCTTCAAAATCCACATTCAAAAGGGGGCAGATGCTGAGTACGGTCCCGATAAAGCCGCTTGTTCTGGAGATTCGGCCGCCCCTGATGTAGAAGGTCAGGTCGGTGGAAAAGAACCAGTGCTGTAAACGGAGCCGGTTTTCATTGATCCATTCGTGCAGCGCTTCCAGATCCATGCCGGAATCCCGCATGTCCGCGAGGGTTTCCATGAGCAGGCCGTATCCGCTGGAGGCGGCGAGGGAATCGACGACATAAATTTTGCGGCCAGGGTATTTCTCCATCAGCATATCCCCTGCGACGCAGGCGGAATTATAGGTTCCCGAAATGCCGCTGGAAAGGGTGAGGTGCAGGATATCCCTGCCGCTTTGCAGCATTTTTTCAAAATATTCTTCGTATTCGCCGATCGTGATCTGGGACGTTTTCGTATCGGCGCCCTCGGACATTCTGCGATACAGCGTTTCCGGCGGGACGGACTGCCCCAGGTCATCGAGATAGTCTTTTCCGGCCAGTTCAAAATGAAAACAGATATAATGAATATCTCTTTCGTGAAAGCGTTCTCTGGATAAATCGGCTGTGGAACAACAGCTTAAATAATATTCTGACATAAAAAGCCTCCATTCTTGTTTTCGATTTTATCACGGCGAACTTTCAGATGCAATGAAAATGTAGACGAGGGTCCGGAAAAAGTGTATAATAGAATCCGGCGGAAGTATTGTATGGGGGGAGAGGTACATGAAAACGATAAAAGGGAAGCTGATCGCGACGATATCGGCGGTAGCGGTCGTCATACTGTTAAGCGGTTCGATCGGAAGCTATTTCATCGCGAACGGCGTTGTGAACAGAAAAGTACAGGAGCTGCAGTCCGAGAGGGCGCAGGAAGCGGCGGAGGAGATGAACGGCTGGCTTGCCGGGCAGATCGCGTGGGTCCGGGAGAATGTTAATACCTATGAGCTGAGAATGCAGCAGGAATCCTATGAAGAAATGAAGAATTATCTCACGACGAGGCTTGCATCGTCTGAAGGCGTTATTATGGACGCCTATTACGGATTCGAGGATCACACGATGCTGATCGTCAATTCGGAGGTGGGGAGCGATTACGACTGCTGTGAACGCGGCTGGTACAGGCAGGCGAAAGAAGCGGGAAAGGTCGTGGTGACGGATCCTTATGTGGACGCTTTTACGGGAAAAATTGTCGTGACGATAGCGGCGCCCATGTATAATGAGGCCGATGAACTGGCCGGCGTGAGCGGCGCGGATATTACGATCGAAGAGCTGGTCGGCGTACTGGATGCGCTGAACAAGGAGCAGGGCGGGTATGGATTTATCGTAGACAGTTCGGGCTGTTTTGTGGCGCATCGGAATGAAGAATTTCTGCCGACGGAGAATGCGTCGGTCGCGATTACAGATGTGGCGGATGGCGCGCTGTCCGGAGTCGCCGCGATGATCGCGCAGGGAAAGGGAATCGTTTTAAGCAAAGATTATGATGGAGAAGAGAAATATTTCGCCATCGCATCCATGCAGGACTGCGACTGGGCGGTGGGAGTCGTCATACCAAAGACGGCCATTTCCGGCGAACTGCAGATTTTAGTGTTCGCTTCGGCGCTGATCTGTGCCGTCGGGACGTTCCTGATCATCGGCAGCGTAACGTTTGCCGCGAACAGGCTGCTTTCGCCTATTGCGGATTTAAAACAGTTCGCGAGCGGCGATTTCAGAGAGGAAGCGGAAGAGCAGGGACGCAAAAAACACAGGGTCGGCGAAGGATTTAAAGACGAGCTGGAGGAAATCGAGCACGCGACGAAATCGGTTCGAAAACAGATTCGGGAATCGATTCTGGGCATCAAGGAAGAAACGGCAAGCCTTGAAAATATCGCGTCGGAAGCATATAGTAATATGGCGGATCTGAACAACGGGCTGGACGAGATGGATCAGCTCGTGGAAGCTGTTACGCAGAAGGCGAAGGAAGTTTCCGAGGTGACGTCCGCCATCAGTCAGGCGAGCTCGGAAATCGGCGTCGTCGTAGACGGCGTTTCCAATAAGGCGGCCGAGGCGGCAGACGCTTCCGGAGAGATCAGTACCCGCGCGGAAGGACTGCTGCAGTCTACGACAGAGGCAAGGAACCAGGCCAGCCTGATTTACCGTAAGGTGGAAAAGGAGTTAGAAGCGGCGCTGATAGAAGTGGAGAAGATAGAGGTCATCAAGACGCTTTCCCAGGAAATCCTGAGCATTGCATCGCAGACGAATCTCATCGCGCTTAACGCATCCATCGAGGCGGCGAGAGCGGGAGAAGCCGGGAGAGGCTTCGCGGTCGTGGCGGAAGAAGTCAGAAAACTGGCGGAGGATTCCCGCAAGACGGTCGATAATATCCAGTCGGTCATCAATGGAGTAGTCGATTCGGTCATGGCGCTGAAAGAAAGCTCCGGCACGCTTCTGGACTTTATGCAGGAGCGTGTGATCCGGGATTATCATACGATGCTGGATACGGCGAAGCAGTATAAAGAGGATGCTGATTTCTATGACGGCGTGGCAGGCGAGCTGGGCGCTTCCGCGCAGGAAATGAGCGCTTCTATCGAAGAAATGCTGGCCTCTCTGCAGACTGTCACAGACGTAAACGCGGTCATGGTACACGATATCGGCGACGTGGCGGCCGCCATGCGGCATACGAACGTCAGCTCCGAAGAGATTCTGCGGCAGATGGCGATCCTGGAGCGCAGCAGCCGTTCTCTCCAGGCGATTTCGAACGGCTTTAAGGTCTGATATAACGCCGCAGGAGAAAGAGCGCCAGAATGTTCGGGATGGCCATGAGCCCGTTGATCAGGTCGGTGCATTCCCAGACGAGGTTCATCGGAATAATGGCTCCGAGGTAGATCATCAGAATATAAAGCAGTTTATAATACGGGATACCTTTGTTTCCGACAAGGTATTCCGTTGCCTTTTCCCCGAAATAGGACCAGCCGATCAGAGTGGTGACGGCAAAGGACGTTAAAGAAACCGTCAAAAAAGCGTCTCCGACATAAGGCAGATGGGAAAAGGCCGCGGCGGTCAGCCCGGTGGCGGGAACGCCCTGTACGGAAGCCGGGTCGTACAGCATGTTGGCAACAATAACGATGCCCGTAACAAGGCACATGACGACCGTATCCCAGAAAACGGCGGTCATAGAGACATAAGCCTGACGTTTCGGATCATCTGTGCCGGAAGCCGCGGCGGCGATGGCGGAGGTGCCAATGCCGGCTTCGTTGGTGAAAAGGCCCCTTGCGATGCCATAGCGCAGAGACTGCTGAATGGCGGAACCGGCGAAACCGCCTGCAACGGAGGAAACGGAAAAAGCGTTTTCCAGGATAAAAAGGCAGGCGTCGATTACCTGCTCGTGATAAAGCGCAAGCAGCAGAAAGCAGCCGAGTAAATAGATAAAGCCGATAGCCGGTATAATACGTTCACAGAGATTTCCGATCGCTTTGACGCCGCCGAGAATGACGGTTCCGGTCACGGCGGCGAGCAGAATGCCGATGAGATGCGGCGATAAGGAAAAGGATTGTGAGACCGCCTGTGCGGCGGAATTTGCCTGCGTTGTACAGCCTGCGCCGAAAGCGGCGATTAAGGTACAGAGCGCATAGGCTGCGCCCAATAATTTATTATGTAAGCCATTTCGGAGGACATACATCGGTCCGCCGACATAGGTTCCGTCTTTCCGGCGGCTGCGGAACAGGACGCTCAGATAACATTCGGCATAGGCAGTCGCCATTCCGAGAATGCCGGTGATCCAGCACCAGAAGACCGCACCGGGGCCGCCGAGCGCAACGGCGGTCGAAACGCCGATGATATTGCCGGTGCCGAGGGTGGCGGCAAGCGTGGTGGCGAGCGCGGAAAAGGGCGATAAATTGTTGTCCCCGGTATCTTCCATGCCGAGGGAGAGCCGGATGGCGTGGAAAATCCTGCGCTGCGGCATATGAAGCTTACAGGTGAAATAAAGATGCGTGCCCATCAGTACGATGAGGAGGGGAAAACCCCAGATAAAGTCGTTCGCTTCCTGTATGATCTGCAGCATGATAAATCCTTCTGCCAGCCGTCCGGGCGGACTGCCGGCCAGCCTGTTCGTTCATTTATTTATATGGAAAAGGATTCAAAAAAAGAACCTGGAATGTTATACTGAGGTGAAAGGAAAAGGGAAAAAATGGATGGAAGTTTAAAAGAAGCCGCCAGAGCGTGGGCGGAAGCACTGTGTTTTTATGCGGGAGAGGACCGGGCTTTTCTCGAACAGTTCTGGAGCGCGCTGACGGAATCGGCGCCTGTTTACCGGGAGTTCGTCCACTATCTGGAGAATCGGGATTTCCTGTGCGAATACCGGATTTCAGGCTATACGGTCATCGATATTATGGTCTGGCAGATGGATCATTTCAAAGCCGGGATGGACCGGGGCCACGACGACATGAAGAACAACGCAGATAAAATGCTTTTGATGGCATTCGATACGATGCTCAAAATGGAAAAACAGCCGGAGAAGTATGTGCGGCTGATGCAGACGGAGACGGGAACGGATTATCCGGATAAATATAAATAACGGGAACAGAAAGGAACAAAACGATGCAGATTATTATCGTTGGTTGTGGAAATGTAGGAGCCGCATTGGCGGAACAGTTGGGCTCGGAAGGGCATAATATTTCGGTTATTGATACCGATAACCAGAGACTGCAGAATCTGGTGAACAGCTATGACGTCATGGGCGTTATCGGAAACGGAGTCAGTTTTGCAATACAGAAGGATGCGGGCGTGGAACATGCGCATCTGCTGATTGCGGTGACCGGTTCCGACGAAGTGAACCTTTTATGCTGTCTGATCGCCAGAAAAGCGGGCGGCTGCCATACGATCGCCAGGGTCAGGAATCCGATTTATAATCTGGAAATCAATTATATCAAAGAAGAACTCGGCCTGTCCATGGTCATCAACCCGGAGCTCGCGGCGGCGGCAGAAATGGCAAGGCTTTTAAAGCTGCCTTCGGCGCTTGCGGTCGATACCTTTACGAAGGGAAGGGTAGAGGTTGTAAAATATCGTGTGGGAGAGGATTCCGTGTTATGCGACCAGTCCCTGCAGCAGATCAAAAGCAGGCTGAAATCGGATATTCTGATCTGTTCGGTGGAGCGGGGGGAAGATGTGTATATTCCGGGAGGTAATTTTATTATCCGTGCCAGGGATGAGATATCCATTATCGGGACGCCGCAGAAAACGCTCGCTTTCTTTAAGAAACTTGGAGCAGCCGTTACCAGCGCGAAGAATGTGATGATCGTCGGAGGAGGCAAAACCTCTTATTATCTTGCGAGGCAGCTGATGGATATGGGAATCCAGATCAAAATTATCGAGCTGAACAAGGCGCGGTGCGAGGAGCTGAGTGAGCTGCTCCCGAAAGCGACCATTATACAGGGAGACGGGACGGACAGGGACCTGCTGATGCAGGAAGGGCTGGCGCAGACGGAAGCTTTTGTCGCGATGACCAATGTGGACGAGGAGAATATTATGCTCACTTTGTTTGCAAAGAGCGTATCGAAGGCGAAACTGATCACGCATGTACATCGGATTTCCTATGATGAGATCATCGACAGCCTGGATATCGGGAGCGTGATTTACCCCAAATACCTGACGGCGGAAAATATCATTAAATATGTCAGGGCGATGGATAATTCTCTTGGCAGCAATATTGAGACGCTGTACCGCCTGAACGATAACCGGGTAGAAGCGCTGGAATTCTGCGTCAAGGAAGATTCCCCGGTCATCGGCATACCGCTTCAGGATTTGAAGATCAGGCCGAATATCCTGCTCTGTTCGATCAATCATAAAGGTTCTGTCAGCATTCCGGGCGGCCAGAGCGTGATCCGGTCCGGGGATATGGTCATTGTCGTAACGACGAATACGCGATTGAACGATATTAAGGATATTTTAAAATAAAGGGGAACGGGTTGCCATGAATTTTTCGATTATCAGATATATTTTATTCCGTGTGCTGGAATTTGCCGCGCTGTTCTTATCGCTTCCCTGCCTTATCGCGGTCATTTATCGGGAAAAAGCGGGGTATTCTTTTGCGGCCGTGATGCTTGCCTGCCTGCTCGTGGCGGAAATCGGCAAAAGATGGAAGCCAAAGAGCAATGTTTTTTATGCGAGGGAGGGCTTTATCACCGTTTCCTTAACTTGGATCGTGCTCAGTGTGACAGGCGCGCTGCCGTTCTATTTCAGCCGGGAGATTCCAAGTTTCGTGGATGCCCTTTATGAAACGATTTCCGGACTGACGACGACGGGGGCTTCTATTTTATCGGATGTGGAATGCTTATCTAAGAGTGTGCAGTTCTGGCGTCTCTTTACGCACTGGATCGGCGGTATGGGCGTGCTCGTGCTGATTATTGCCGTATTGCCGCTTTCAGGCGGTTATAATATGCATCTGATGCGCGCGGAGAGTCCGGGACCGTCGGTCGGCAAGCTGGTGCCGAGGGTACAGGCGACGGCGAAAATTTTATACGGTATTTATATCGGCATTACCGTCTTGCAGATCATCTGTCTGAAAATAGCGGGCATGAGCCTGTATGATTCCACGGTTCTGACCTTTTCCACGCTGGGGACGGGCGGTTTCGGCGTTTTGAATACGAGTATCGGAAGCTATAAGATGTCGATTCAGATCATTTTTACGATCTTTATGATATTGGGCGGCATGAATTTCAACGTATATTATCTTCTTCTTGTCGAGAGAAAGCCCAAAGAAGCGCTAAAACATGAAGAAGCGAGGTATTATCTGCTTTTATTTTTCGGTGCGGCGGCCCTGATCGCATGGAATATCAGAGGCTATTACGGAAATATAGGCGAGGCTTTTCATCATGCGCTGTTCCAGGTTGCCTCGCTCGGAAGCACCACGGGCTTTTCCACGGCGGATTTCGATACCTGGCCGGAGTTTTCCAAAGCGATTCTGTTCGTTATTATGGCGATCGGCGCCTGCGCGGGCAGTACGGGAGGCGGGTTCAAGGTATCCCGCATTCTGATCCTGGTACAGGATATGCGGCGGGAGCTGCTGCGTGTCGTACATCCGCAGATCGTGAAAAAACCGCATCTGGAGGGCAGGGCCGTGGACGACGGGACGGTGGAGTCGATTCATTCTTATCTGATTATTTATCTGGTGGTCTTTCTCGTATCCTTTTTGCTTCTGTCGCTGGATAAATACGATATGACGACCAATTTATCGGCAGTACTCGTGAATCTGAATAATGTCGGGCCCGGATTCCACAGCGTGGGTCCCACATGCAATTATGGCGATTATACGGTATTCTCGAAATTCGTGCTGATGTTCGATATGCTGACGGGGCGTCTGGAACTGCTGCCGATGCTGCTGCTGTTTTCGCCGCGGGTCTGGAAAAAATATTAGGGCCAGGGTTCTGCGGCCTGCGGGGCGGAATAATGGGAGGTGTACGGATGATAAAGGAAAATATCAGGATTCGGAAGGCGATCGTGCATATTATGGATCCGACGATCGGGATGCCGGTCCTGTCGGATACGGAGCTGGAATACGGTTCGGAATTTGCTGATTTTATGAAGGAGCATATTGCGAAGATCAGTTCCGGCGACGATACGAAAGAAAGCCGGTTCTATCGGGAAGAGTCGGAAGTATATCATATTCTGGAGCAGTATGCGGACGAGTCCTTCGTCGATATCAGCAAGGATATCGCGGCGCTTCTGTATGAAATCATGCAAAGCAATATCGATATTCCTGCCGCTGATTTAATTGTGGTGCGTTTCCAGTATGAGAATGAGGAATATCTCGCGTTGTTGAAAATGAATTACAAGCCCTTTTATACCCATCGGACGATGGCGATCGAAGAAGGGAACAGCAACGAGATCATCCGGCATAAATCGATACTGCCGTCGGAGAGCCAGCGGCTGACAGAGGCGGCCATCATCCGGCTGGAGGATCTTGCGGTGTGGGCGATCGAGAAAAAATATGAGGTGAACGGAGAGAAAACGAATTATTTTTCTTTCCTTTTCCTGAAATGCAGCAGCCGCCTTTCCCATAAATCCAGGCTTTCGATCGTCAGCAGGGCGGTGGAGAGTGTGCAGAAGGAAGGATATGACGAGTCGGAGCGTTTCGTGAAGCAGATGGAGGCCAAGAGCATCATACAGGAAGAAATCGCGGAGAACGGCGGTTTTACCGTGGAGGAAATCGCAGAGAAAATTTTCGTGGAAAAGCCGGAATTAAAAACGGCTTTTCAGGATAAAATGGAAAAGTACGATATGGTCAAAGAAGAGATTCAGCCGCAGAGCGAGAATACGATCAGAAAATATCAGAGCCAGTACCTTTATACGGATACCGGGATCGAAATCAGGATTCCAATGGAGCAGTACAGGAACCCTAAGAGCGTGGAATTTATTACCAATCCGAACGGCACGGTCTCGGTGCTGATCAAGAACATAGAGCATTTGGAAGCAAAACTGTAAGCGCAGTCCGGACAGCGAGGTGACGTCTATGGGAACAATACTCGATTATATTAAGGAATACGGCGATTATACTTTTTCAGAAAAGCCTTTCAGCGAGGTCGACAGCCTGATCCTCTGTCAGTTCGCTTATCTGAAATTTGATGGTCTGGTGCCAGGCATCGATGATGATGCGCCGCCGGTATCCATCAGACAGGTGTTTGAAAATCAGAATTATGACAATCTGTACGGCGATGAGCGGTATCGGGAAAAAAATACCGGGCTGTTTCTGGCGATGATGCGCAGCAGGCGGTTCGGCGGATTGAAAATGAACTATTATGTAAACCAGATAGAGCTGGAAAAAGAAACGCAGTTCTCCGCGATTACCTTTCAGCCCGACGACGGCCTTGTCTATGCTGCATATCGCGGGACGGACGAAACGATCGTGGGATGGAAGGAGGATCTGAACCTGGCCTTTTCAGAACCGGTTCCAGGACAGGTCATGAGCGTCGAGTATCTGGAGAAAAGCGCGGAAAAGACCGGGCGGCCCTTTTATATGGGAGGCCATTCCAAGGGCGGCAATTTCGCGGTATATGCGGCGATGAACTGTCGGCGGGAAGTACGGGATAAGATTGTCATTATTTTTAATCATGACGGACCGGGATTCCGTCCGGAGGTCCGGGAGAGGGGAAATTTTGCGGAGATCGAGAGCAGAATCCGCCGGACGGTGCCCCATTCTTCCATGGTGGGAATGCTGCTTTCTTCCGAAGGGAGCTGCCGGGTCGTGGAAAGCCGGAACTTCGGGCTGGCGCAGCATGACCCGTATTCCTGGCTGGTAGAGAAGGATGATTTTCAAATCGTGAAGCAGGTCTATTCCGGAAGAATGTTCGTGGATACGGCGCTCAACGACTGGATATTGTCCCTGAATCAGGAGCAGATGCACGTTTTTGTCGATACGCTGTATGACGTCGTAAAAGCGTCGGAAGCGGATAATCTGATCGACTTTACCGCTAACTGGAAACGGAGTATTCAGGGGATTATGTCGGCAATTAAAAATGTTGACACCGATACGACAAAAATTATGAATGATATTATGAAAGCGCTGTTTGAGAGGCTTTCCCAGCACACGAAAGAAGAACTGCAGGGAAAAGCGAAAACCGGACGGCGCCGTTTACCATGAAGGCCGTTTATCCTGCGCATTGTTCGAGAAAACAGGAAAGCAGTTCCATGCCGCCTTTTCTGAAAATCCTTTCCGGATGCCACTGAACCGCCATGATAGGAAGTGCGGTGTGGGCGAGGGCTTCGATCGTGCCGTCGGCGGCCTGACAGATGGGGAGGAGTCCTTTGCCGGTTTTATCGACGGCCTGATGATGGGCGGAATTGACGAAGGCGCTGCTTCCATATAGCTGATAGAAGAAATCTGTACGGCTGCAGCCGATGTGATATACATAATGGAACTGGTCTTTTCCGTTCCATTGGTGTTTTGACGCGTTTTTAATATTTTGACAAATAGAACCGCCGAAATGGACGTTGATGATCTGCATTCCCTTGCAGATGCCGAGCACAGGCCTGCGCCATTTGATGAAAAAATCGAGCGCCTGGAGCTGGAGAATATCCAGTTCGGTATCGATCTGCCGGGAACCGTGGTCCTGCTGTCCGAAAAAGGCAGGGGTGATGTCTCCGCCGCCGGGAAGGAGAAGGCCGCGGCAATCAGCACATTGTTCCGGGTCTAAAGAAGTGAACGGCACAGCGCCGATAAGCCGCAGGGCCTTCTCATAACCGGTGGTATCCTGTGGGCGGCCGATAATGGCAATAGAAAGAGAATCCATGGCAGAACCTCGCGTACATAGATGGTTATATGCTTATTTTATGCGCTCATGGGAAGAAGGGTTACGCATTTGTTTTTGCGCCTTTTGCTGTCTCTTTTTCTCATACATACGATTGTCGGCGATCTGGTATACCTTATCGATATTGTATTCTCTGGTGCCGCAGGAAGCACAGCCGTAGGCAATGGACATGTTCAGATTCGTGATTTCCTGATTTTTCCGGTCGATGTCAGCCTGAAACTGTTCGAGCAGTCTGTCGATCTCTTCGGTTTGAATCGTATTGAGAATGGCGATAAATTCGTCGCCGCCGATCCGCGCAACGATACCATGCGCTTCAAAGGTATTTTTGATGACTTCCGCGGCGCTTTTGATCAGGATATCGCCTCTTGTATGCCCATAGGTATCGTTGGTCTTTTTCAGGTCGTTTAAGTCAAAGCAGATGATAGTATAGTTCAGGTTTTCCGTTTCCCTGATCCTGTTCATATGTTCCATGCAGTACCGGCGGTTATGTATCTGCGTCAGTTCGTCGGTGTAAGCGCTTTTCAGAAGGAAATTCCGTTCTGTCTCCTGCATCATCTTCTGTGTCAGATTAAGATAGAAGCAGCAGATCAGAATGGCGATGAAAATGATGACGCCGACAGGTGCTGCGCCGCGTAAGGAAAACGGAGAGCCGCCATAATGGCGGAGGCTCCAGTAGCTGATGAGATCGTAGGAAATGCAGGCGCCGACGATCAGCATGCCGATCAGAAGAAGGCGGTCGATGGGCCGGCTGGATTTCAGATTTCCGATCTCTATGAAGATAAAATAGACTAAGTCGCAGACAATGAGCATCTGCATGTAGGACAGGGCCGCCGCGAGGTGAACGATATCCAGTCCGTGAAGAGCGATTATGCAGAAGGTGGAGGCTGTCTGAACAATAAGAAGCGTCCGATAGCAGTATTGGAGCGCTTTTTGCCGCAGTCTCCTGACATCCTCCCGCATATAGATGAGCATTGGAATCGGCGCAAGGTAAAGCGAGAGGTATTCCAACAGCGATATTGAATACAGCGGAATCGAAAAAATCAGGACCACATTATAATAGCACAGCGTCCACAGCCCGATCAGCAGGGAAAAAAGCGAGACGCAGAACAGCCGGATATATTTCAGGGAAAAAGCGAGCGCAAAGATGGTGACCGTCATGGCTACGAGGCCGAAGATCAGCAGAAAACAGCCTGCAAACAGCGCGATGCGGTTTTCCGTCATCAGGATCCGGAACGCATTTTCCCAGGGGTAGATACGGAGGGAATCCAGTCCGGAAAAGGCATTGTTTTCCGCCTGGTAAAGATGGATCGTCAAAGTCTGTCCGCAGGCTTCGTTCGGGAAATTGATGAACTGGCAGCCGCTGCCAACCATTTTCCCCTGTGTGATTCTGTCGTGGCCGTATTCGTAGAAAAGCTCGTCGTCGAGATACATCCTGACGGCCGACTGCCTGATATGTAAACGGAGCGCGCCGTCAGAAGCGCCGAGATCGTCGGGGAGCTTCCGGCTCATGATGATTTCGTCGCCTTTCTGCACGGCGTCGAAACGAAAATCGTTCAGGGAAACATCGTGGTAGATATCGTCCCCGATGCGGATTTCCCAGCAGTCGTCCAGTGAAATACAGGAGGACACAGCGTCATAATCCTTTGCGAGCAGCCTGTCTACCTGCGGCAGCCAGATCAGCGTGCTGATGAGCGCGTAAAGGATCCATATCGTTCTGAATAAAGTTTTCGGAAGAGGTTTTTTCGTCTTTTTCATACTTTTATTATAAGTACGGAAAAGTCGAATTGCAAGTGGGAGCATTGACGAAAGGGAAGATATATGATATTTTTAGGCTGAAGATTCCGAGAAGTTATTACAGAGAATGGGAGGAAGAGGATGGAGAGGTATTTTGGAGAACATACCCCAAAACTTGGATTTGGGCTGATGCGTCTGCCAAAGGAAGCGTCGGGGAAGATCGATCTGGAACAGACAAAGAAAATGGTGGATTTGTTTCTGGAGGCGGGACAGACCTATTTTGATACCGCTTATGTGTACGACGGCGGTGATTCGGAACGGGCCGCAAAGGCCGCGCTCGTGGACAGATATCCGCGGGATCATTTTACGCTGGCGACGAAGCTGAATACCAATATGGACGGCTGTGATGAGAAGTCGGCAAAGCAGCAGTTCTACACGAGTCTGGAGAGGACCGGCGCGGGATATTTTGATTATTACCTGCTCCACGCGCTGCAGGCGAAAAGCTATCAGAAGTATGAGCGGTACGGTATCTGGGATTTTGTGAAGGAGCAGAAGGAAAAGGGGCTGATCAGGCATTGGGGCTTTTCTTTCCATGCGGGGCCGGATCTTCTGGAAGAGCTCTTGACGGAGCATCCGGATGTGGAATTCGTTCAGCTCCAGATCAATTATGCGGACTGGGAAAATCCGGATGTTACATCCAGGGCCAATTATGAGGTGGCGAGAAAGCATGGAAAGTCCATCGTGGTGATGGAGCCCGTTAAGGGCGGTACGCTTGCCGCGCCGCCGGAGGCCGTACAGAAGATTTTCCGGAGCGCGGATGAAAAGGCGTCCATGGCATCCTGGGCGATCCGCTATGCGGCGTCATTGGACGGCATCCTGACGGTGCTTTCCGGTATGTCCAATGTGGAGCAGATGACGGATAACCTTTCGTATATGAAGGATTTCAGGCCGCTTGACGAGGGAGAGCAGACGGTGGTGCGGAAGGCGCAGGAAGCGATGAACGCGGTACGGATGATTCCCTGTACGGCCTGTCATTACTGCACGGCAGGCTGCCCCGAGCGGATTCCGATTCCTGAAATATTCGCGGCAAGAAATGTGCAGCTGGTCGGCGGGCAGCTGGAAAAGGGAGCGTCGGATTATGAAAAGGCGACGGCACAGGCCGGAGCGGCTTCCGATTGTATCGCCTGCGGCCAGTGCGAAAGAGCATGCCCGCAGCAGATTCCCGTTATCAGGCGGCTGGCAGAATGCGCGGATGTTTTCGGCAGATAGCATGCCAGGGAAATTCCGGCCGGGATAGGTGAGAGAAAACAGAAAAGATAATAAAAAAGAAAGGCAGGAGATCTCATGAAGCAATCTATTAAAAACCTTACATTATCCGCTATGTTCATAGCGATCGGTATCGTACTTCCTTTTTTCACGGGACAGGTTCCGCGGTTTGGAAATATGCTGCTCCCGATGCATATTCCCGTATTTCTATGTGGACTTATCTGCGGCTGGCAGTACGGCGCGGCCGTTGGATTCGTGCTGCCGCTTCTGCGTTCGTCGCTGTTCGGTATGCCGGTGCTTTTCCCGACGGCCCTTGCGATGGCGTTTGAATTGATGACCTACGGATTTGCAGCGGGCTTTCTCTATAACCGTTCCAAATGGCAGTGCATCGTTGCGCTTTACCGTTCCGTCATTGCTGCGATGCTGGCGGGCCGTGCGGTATGGGGCATCGTGCAGATCATCTTCCTGGGCATCAGCGGAAGCGCTTTTACATGGCAGGCATTTATGGCGGGCGCGTTCCTGAATGCGATTCCGGGCATTGTATTGCAGCTCGTTCTGATTCCGACGGTAATGGTCGCGCTGAACCGTACCGGCCTCGTGAAGTTCCGCAGATATCAGGCGGCGGGTGCAGATGGAAGAGCGGAATGATATGGACGGAAAGATACAGACCGCGGCTGACAGGCTGTATGAGAAGATAGAAGCGTTATTACAGGAAGAAGCGGCGCTGCGTCAGGGAGACCTGTCTCCCCGTAAAGCGCCGCTTCTGGCCGCTGTTGACGGAAGGTGCGGCGCGGGAAAAACGACGCTCGCGGCATGGCTGCAGAAAAAATCCGGCTGGGATGTCCTGCATATGGATCATTTTTTCCTGCGCCCGGAACAGCGGACAAAGGAGCGCCTTTCCACACCCGGCGGGAATGTGGATTATGAACGTTTTCTGGAAGAGGTTCTGCTTCCCCTGAAAAGGGGAGAAGAGGAGATTTTCTATCGGCCCTATGACTGCCACAGGCAGGAAATGGCGGATCCAGTCCTGATCAGGCCGGGAAAAGTCTGTCTGGTGGAAGGCTCCTATAGCTGTCATCCCGCGTTATGGGATAAGTATGATCTGCATGTTTTCCTGACGATAGATGCGCAGGAGCAGATGCGCCGCATCACCAGACGGAACGGTGCGGACAGTGCAAAAGTATTCCGGGAGCGCTGGATTTTACTGGAAGAGAGGTATTTCGCGGCATACCGGATAGAAGAGAGGTGCGGGCTGCGGCTGGAGATGGGAGCGGAAGGCTGAACGTATACCGCCGGGGCCGTCAGCCAGTCCCAGGGAGGGGCGGTTCACAGAGACGCTATGCCCTGACAATAGCATAGATATCCCGCCCGGCCTTTTTTTCAAAATAATGTTTCAGTTCCATGTTCTTCTCCCATTTTGACTGCGGGTAGGAGCCATACCGTCTGCGGATATCGTTCATACGGTCCTCCATATCGACGACGCCCTCCGCGCCTGCCAGCGAGTCGCATAGTTGAATCAGCCGGTCGTAATCGTCAAATGCGATCTGTGCCAGCGCATTTCTGAGTTCTTCCGTTTCCGGTTCGGTAATATCGAATCTGCCGATATAACAGTCCAGCGTCCCTTCGCAGAAAGAGTGTGTCAGACAGATGCGCGCCGCTTCGTCGTATCCGAGACGGCTCATATATTTCCAGCCGTCATAGACGTGGCCGAGATGGCGCACGCCGAATTTCCGCCCGATATCGTGTAACAGGCCAAGCAGCCAGGCTTTTTCGGAATCCATGCCGCAGGCGAGCGCAATTTTTTCCGCGCACTGTGCTGTCACAAGGCTGTGGCGGCCCCAGGGGCCGGGATTGCATTGTACGGCTTCCTCTAAAAGCCGGGCTGCTTCGTTTCGTGATGGTAACATAGGGGTATCCTCCGTTTTGTCTTTGGAAAACCGGTTCCAATGGAATTGCTTCTGTCAGTTTAACATTTTAACGTGGAGGATGCAATCTTTTAAGCCGGTTTCCGTGTTTTTATGTATTTGGGGCTAGCCGCCGCGCCCGCAACCTTGTACAATAGAGATAGAAAATACATAATGCGCCGGAAACCATGAAAAGAAGTTCCAGAGCCCGCGACGGGGCGCTTGGGGCCTTTTCATGAGGCAGATGGCCACGGCGTATTGGAATGGAGGCAGAAATGTATTATTTTACAGACGATTGTTTACTTGGCGTGGAAATAATCGATAAGGAGCATCGGGAGCTTTTCCGCATCATCAATGAAACGCAGGAGCTTCTTGAAAACGAAATACTGGACGATAAGTACAACCGCATCCGGGAAATGATGGAAAGGCTGAAAGAATATGCGGAACAGCATTTTGAGCATGAAGAAGAATATATGGAAAATATCGGCCATCCGGAGCTGGAACTGCAGAAACAGCAGCATCTCATGTTTTGTGAAAAAATAAACGAGGCGGATATGAAGGCATCCGGAAGCGGGCAGCAGGAATTTCTGGAGGACCTTTTGAAATATCTGGTCACATGGCTGTACCGGCATATTATCGGATGTGACCTGATGATCGGCAAGCTGAAACCGGTGGAAGAAAAGAAAGCGGTTCCGCTTTTTACGGAGCAGTATCTGACGGGCATTGACCTGGTCGATGAAGAGCATAAAGAGCTGTTCCGTATTATCGGAGAGGTGCAGCGCGTGATCATGGAAGAATTCCTTTCCGATAAATACGATGAAATCGTCCATTTGCTGGAAGAATTGAAGAATTATACGAAATTTCATTTTGCGGATGAAGAAAAATATATGCAGAGCATCCAATATGAAGGGCTGGATGCGCAGAAGCGGGCGCACGATGCGTTCGTGGCCAGGCTGGAAGAAATGAACTTCGAGCACATCGACGGGCATCAGCAGGAAACGCTGGAAGAGATGCTGGAATTCCTGACAGAGTGGCTTGTGAATCATATTCTGTACAGCGATAAGAAGATTGGAAAATAAAAGGAAAAGGAGTATCATAAAAACTATATATTAGTATGCAGGAGGAAGCAGTAATGGGAACAGACAGGGAAGTGAAAAGTAATAAGAAGGACAAAAGCAGATCAACGCCGTGGTCGAAAAGCATTGCAACGGTTCTGGTAGCGGTTATTTTTCTTATGCTGGCGGCAACGGTTGTCGTTCTTGGCGCATTGGGGATTTCTTTTTTGAAAAAATCCATGAATCAGAATCTTGCGACTTATGAAGAAACGGTAAACGACGGATATAATCTGGAAATCAAATCCGAGATTCAGTCGGCGGTTTCGATCATTCAGACATATTATGACCGCAGCCAGACCGGGGAATTGACGGAAGAAGAGGCGAAAGAGCTTGCAAAAGAGGTGATCCGCGGCATGCGTTACCGTGATGACGGTTCCGGGTATATGTGGATCGACGATACCGATTATAATCTGGTCATGCACCCGATCCTGCCGGAGCAGGAAGGGAATAACCGGTACGATCTGACGGATCAGAACGGCGTCAAAATTATTCAGAATATTATGAAGTCCGCGGAGGCGGGCGGCGGCTACAATGAATTTTATTTTACGAAGGCGGACGGTGTGACGGTAGCGCCGAAACGGGCCTATTCGGAAAAATTCGATCCCTGGAACTGGGTCGTTACGACAGGGAATTATATCGATGATATGGCGGCGGAAATTCAGGCGGAGGAACTTGGCATTCAGACAGAGTTCTATCATATGCTGTTTTCCTATGCGGCGAGCATCGCCGCGATTCTGATCATTGTACTTGCGATTTCCATTTTCTTTGGAAAGCGTCTTGCGGGCGGTATTCAGAAGGTGGAAGGCAATCTGCGGAAAATCGAAGAAGGCGATTTATCCTTTGAGATCGACGGCAGGCTGGTCAGCCGTTCCGATGAGATCGGGAAGATCGCCCAGTCATTAAATCAGGTCAAGCTGTCTTTGGCAGGGATGATCGGGGAAGTCAGCCATGCAAGTACACAGCTGAAACAGAGCAGCGAGGATTTCAGCGAGAAATTCGGCGATATTACGAACAGCATCAATGACACGAACAGGGCAATCGATGAAATGGCGAAGGGAACGACAAGCCTTGCGGAAGAGACGGAGACCGTCAATGAGAATGTTCAGAAGCTCGGCAATGTCATCGATACAGAGAAGAGCGAAATGGACAGGCTGGAAGCATCGGTGGATACGATGATGAAATTCTCGGACGACGCATCGGAAAGCATTAAGAAGCTGTATGAAATATCAGAGATTACGAATAATGCGATTCAGGTCGTATCGGAGCAGACGAAGCAGACAAGCGAATCGGCGGTACATATTAATAAAATGGTAGAGGTCATCAAGAATATGACTTCCCAGACCAATCTGCTGTCCCTGAATGCGAGTATCGAATCTGCAAGGGCCGGAGAGGCTGGAAGAGGCTTTGCGGTCGTCGCGGGAGAAATCAGGAATCTTGCGGAAAAATCGGCGGAGAGCGCGGCAGGAATCGAAACGGTCGTTCAGGAGCTGACAACGAATGTCGCGGTTTCTACCGACAGAATGCAGGAAGCTATGACGAATGTGGAAGAACAGCTCAGACAGTTAAAGGAAACGCAGACTGCGTTTGAGAATCTTTATAAGGAAATCAATCTCGTGGACGATGTCGCGATGGCGATCGGTAAACAGACGGATATCCTGAATGACTTAAAGACCGTCGTAGCCGATTCCGTAAGCAATCTCGGAAGCGTCGTGGAAGAAAATTCCGCCTCCGCTCAGGAGACGAGCGCCGGTATGCAGATAGTGGCGGAAGCGATTCAGGAATGCTATCGCGATACGCAGATGTTGGTGGAACTGAGCGAGGAGCAGAATCAGAAGACGCAGAGATTCACCCTGTAAGATTTCTTATAAAAATATTTTGACAAGATTTTAAAATAGTATTGACAGAAGAAGTAAAAGAAGTTAGAATAACATTTGTTCGCAGGAATGGCGGAATTGGCAGACGCGCACGGTTCAGGTCCGTGTGATAGCAATATCATGAGGGTTCAAGTCCCTTTTCCTGCACTGATGTTATGGAAAACACCGCGTATGCGGTGTTTTTTTATGATAGGAAAATTGCTTTTTTATAAGAAGTGTGATAAAATAAAACGATTTCCGGGTATTCCATAAAGGGGAGGAAAATTATGAAGAACAGAAAGCTGATAGCAGTTATATTCGTTATGATCGTGTTGACGCTGGCGGCCTGTGGGAATGCGGCGGAGGACGTGCCTGCTATAGAGGAAAATGCGGACGCAGAGGCATCTGCAAACGATCTGCTTGTGAATTCACTGGAATATTTGCTGAATGAAGAAGGCGTGCCGCCCATTCCGGAGGGACAGGCGCCGGAAGGAGAGGACAGGAGGCCGGAGAAGGAGGAAACGGCCGCGCAGGCGGAGGTGACGATTTATTACGGGAATGGCGCGTCCAATATGCTGAGCAGCGAGATGACGGCAATGGAGCAGGTGACGGCTGAAAATCTGATCGACGCTTTATTGAAGCACAATATTGTATCCCTGGGAACGAAGGTTAATTCTTTCGAGGAGGAAGAGGCCGGCGGCATAAAGAAGCTTCGCCTGGATTTGTCCAGGACTTTTCGGGAATATTTAAAGACAATGACGCAGGAGGGCGAGAAGATCATTATATCGTCCGTGGCGGCCACTTTTTTAGAGGCCTATGATGCGGAGGAAATCGTGATTACGGTGGATGGAAAAGTGCTCGAAACGGATCATACGAGTTATGAGGAGCCGATCCGGCTTTCATCGGAGGCATTTGCCGCGCCGCTCAGCGAATAGGCCGGAATTTGTGACCGGCAAAAGCAGAAAGGGGAATGAGAAAAAATGGCAGAAATATCGGAGAGAGAGCAGCTGATTTTTGATATCGCGCAGATAGAATGGGATATGTTCCAGCATGTCTATAATACGGGGGGCCGCGCGTCCTGTCAGGACGATCCGGATACTTTTTTCCGCATGAGGATGAGCCAGTGGATGGTATATTCGGACGAACTGCTCATGAGCTACCGGAAAGACTGTGAGCGGGCGTATGAGGAAGGCAGGAACCTGATCTTTGAAAAATATGGAAGAATGATGGAAAGCACTTTTCCGGAAGAATATGAGAAGATAAAAGAATATCTGCCAGACGTGTCGGATAGAAAAGAGATTGTGGAGCAGATCGTCAAGGTGCATTTGAAATGGGATGCGCAGATGCTTGCCGATTACCCGAATATCCGAAAAAGGGGGCGGACTATGACGACCGCGCAGGATAATGGAATGGACGGCTCTTCTATGGAAAGTTATTTAAGAGCGGAGCTTTTAACGTATTCCCTTAAAACCCTGCGGCTTTTCCGGCAGGAGACGGAGGAGGCCGATAAAAAGGGAGAAAGCCTGTTAAAGCAGATCATCACCAACGAAACGCTGTTCTATGGCTATCAGTCCCTCGAAGATTGTGAAAAAAAAGTGTTGAAAAGCTAAAAATGCAGACGCCTGTGTACTTCGTTGCGCAGGCGTTTTTTTGCGAGAATGGTGATCAGCGTGATATCGATGATAACGCATACCGTCAATACGACGGCGGACCATGTAATGCGGTATGGGACGCGGCAGAAGCGCTTGATCAACAGTTCCAGCGCGATACATAAAATGGGAACCTCTGTGAAAAAATAGAGGGAGCCGCTCAGGATGGAAAAAGGAAATTTATGCGCGAGCAGGGTAAAAAGCTCGATTAAGGCCGTTACGGTAATGACGATCGGCAGTCCGAGCTGCCAGAACCATCTCGCGGTCGCGTTGGTGGTCAGGAAGGTAATCAGATACAGATAAACGCCTACGGCGATGCCGTCCGCCAGAAGGGCGATATATACCGGTGTTTTCGTATAAATGACAGCCGGAAAAGTGAAAAAGAACAGGCAGATGCAGACGCCGATGACAAGAAAAGACCAAAGGCTGTTTTTGAATACAAACAGGTTCAGCAGAAAACAGGTAATGCTCGTAGCGGACAGGACAACGGACAGCAAAATGCCCAGATCCTTTCTTTTTGCGACCTCGACCTGGCCTTTTGCGGCCGGATAAGGACCCGGCCCCGCCGCGGGGTAAGGCTGTTGTGGATTTATGACGGGTGTGCCGCAGAGCGGACATTCTTTTAAGGATGCTTCCAGCTCCACGCCGCAGTTCACACAATATGACATCGTTATACCTCCCAGCCTGCTTTGCAGGCGTTTTCTGATATGCAGCGCCGGTTCAGCGTTTTGCTTCCCGGTTGCTTTCTATTTTTACATGGATGCCGTCCTGGACCAGTTTCCGGAAAAAGAAGCATTCCACGTCAGTTTCCCTGATGCTGCTCGCAAAATTGATGGTAAGCGTGTCCTCAAAGCTGATGATGGCGCAGTTGGTACGGGAAGAAAAAGGCTGGCCCATATAGATATCGAACCGTTCGATATAGGGCTTCATATCCTCCGGTACTTTCAGGGCGCCCATGTTCGTCAGTCCCGCGGAAGAATTTTTGTCCTGTACCTTTGTATAAAAGGTGCGGACGACGAAATCCTTGATAAAGAGCGGCACCACACGGATGACGGGGTTGCGCTGTGTGGCGGCGTTGGTCGTGATATCGCCGCGTAAGAATTTTTCATTGATATAATATTTCATATAATGATGGATCTGTTCAACGATTTCTTCAAACGTATAATCGCCCAGCCGCGGGTCGATGGAAGGATAGACCATTGTGATAAAATTGCGGAGCGTTTTGGAAGGGAAAAAACGCCGCAGATTGACAGGCATCGCAATTTTTACGGGCCTTATCTGATAGGGCGCGTCGTTTTCCTGTTTCTGCAAAAGCGCGTAGAGCAGGACCGCGTTGAGGTATTCGGTCAGGGTCGCGTCGTATTTTCCGGCCACGGACATGACCTCCTGGACGGACATAATGCCGTCGATGATATTCAGGGTATAAAAAGGTTCTTTCGTTCCCCGGACGCGGTAGGTCTTTTCACCGGGCCTCGGCGGCCGTACCCTCGCGTTGGCATAGCGCATGTAAGCGTCCTCCAGCTCTTCCGGGTCGGGATCCTCGTTGATATTTAAGACAAAGCCCGACGGCGTGATACAATGACCGAGAAGCCCCAGGTATACCGAGATCAGGGTCTGCAGCACGCACATGCCGCCTGTGCCGTCTCCAAGGCAGTGGTGCGCTTCAAGGGAAATCCTCCTGCCATAATAATAGACGCGGAGCAGATATCGGTTATTGGCCCTGAAAGGCATAGGCATACAGGGATTTTTGATATCGGGTATGACGAAAGGGCCGGGCCTGCCGTTTGCCTCCAGATAGCGCCAGAAAAGGCCCTTTCTGATAGCGACCTTATAGGTCGGGAAACGGGGCAGCGTCATATCCAGCGCTTCCTGTAAAAGAAGGGGATCGACTTCCTCCTTCATTAACGCGGACAGGCGGTATACGGAAGAAAAATCCTTTCTTTGCAGAGTCGGGTAGACGATCGCGGACAGATCGAGCTTGTACCAGACTTCCCGTTTGTTTTTAAGCGTTGCTGCTTTCTTTTTACCGGAAACGGACATAATGATTCCCCTGTGAACACTGAATACGAATTCCCAATAGCAATATAATACAGTATAACACAAAAGGGAACTTTTATGGTACAATATTATCAAATAGCAGAAAAAAAGGTTATGCTCAGGGCGGGGCATGTTCCGGGGCGCCGCCGGAGTAGAAGGGTCAAAGCGATATGGCGATTTCGGAGAAAAAGAATCAAAATCTGATGCATCTTATCAGGAGAGTGCATGGCGTGGTGGAAAGCGCGGATCTCGAAAAGCACAGGCAGTCACAGGATCATTTCGGCGTTCTGCTCGGAAACAGCAGGGAAGTGGATATCCGGGAATTTGAAATCGAAGGGATTCACGGGGAATGGACTTCCGTAAACAGGGCGCATATGAAAAAATATATCATTCTATATTGTCACGGGGGCGGCTATTCGACAGGCAGCAGCCTGTATGCGCGGACGCTGACGACGAAGTTCGCGATGTCTACGTCGATGGACGTGCTGTGCTTTGACTACAGGCTGGCACCGGAAAATCCTTATCCGGCGGCGGCAGAAGACGCCATGAAAATATGGAATTATCTGATGCTCCTCGGTTATGGAGCGCGGGATATCATTCTTGCCGGCGATTCGGCGGGCGGCAATCTTGCCCTGTCCCTCGTTCTGAAGCTGAAAGAGGAGAACAGGCTTTTGCCGAGGGGCCTCGTGCTGATGTCTCCGTGGACGGACTTAACGGCCTCCGGGAAATCCCATACCACCCGCGCGGATATCGATCCCGTATTGAACGCCGGATATCTGCAGAAGATGACGGATAATTATGCGGCGGGAGAGGATTTGGAAAATCCGTTGATTTCACCGTTATTCGGGAGCTATGAAGGCTTTCCGCCGACCTATATTCAGGCGGGGGATAACGAGATTTTACTGAACGACGCGACGATGCTGCATAAGAAGATGATCAAAGAAAACGTATCGGTGAAAATAGATATTTTCAAGGGGATGTGGCATGTATTCCAGATGTCGCCTTTTAAAACGGCATACGAGGCGATGGATAAAAACGCGGAATTCATCTACGATATCTGCAGATAGGACGACAGAAAAAAAGGATTTTGGGCGTAAGGACAGAATATTATAAATAGAGTCAGTATGGAATGATATGGAATCAATATTTACGGACATTCAGCCGGAAAGCAGGCTGTGCAAGACGGCTGTGTAAGACTGAGGGATTGTCATGAATATACGGGAAAGCCTGGAACAGTGGGAAAAAGAATATTTAAGCCCCTGCGCGATGCTCAGCATGGAGTCCAGAGGGAGGAGCAAGCCGGAAGAGCAATGCGATATCAGACCGGTATTTCAGCGCGACAGGGACAGGATCATACATAGCAAGTCTTTTCGGAGACTGAAAGATAAAACGCAGGTTTTTTTGACGCCGGAGGGGGATCATTACCGGACGCGGCTGACGCATACGCTGGAGGTCAGTCAGAATGCCAGGACGATTGCCAAGGCATTGCAGCTGAATGAAGATCTGGTAGAAGCGATCGCGCTCGGCCACGATCTGGGGCATACGCCTTTTGGCCATGCGGGAGAGCGGGCGCTTGACCGCGTATGTCCTTATGGCTTCAGCCATAACGAACAGAGCGTCAGGACCGTAGATCTGATAGAAAAAGACGGCCAGGGCATCAACTTAACTTATGAGGTAAAAGACGGCATCCTGAATCATCAGACATCCGGATCGCCCTGTACATTAGAAGGAAGGGTGGTCAGGCTTTCTGATAAAATAGCTTATATTCATCACGATATGGATGATGCGATCCGGGGCGGCATCTTAAAGGAGAGCGATGTGCCGAAAGAGATCGGCGATGTGATCGGTTATAGCTGCGGGCAGCGGCTGGATTTTTTTATTCATGATATCGTGACGACGAGCCGGGGACAGAACGATATCCGTATGTCGCCCGATGTGGCGGACGCCATGCACAGGCTGCGGAAATTTATGTTTGAAAATGTATACCAGAATCCGGTCGCCAAGAGCGAAGAGGGAAAGGCGGAGATGCTGATCGAAACGCTGTATGAATATTACAGGAAGCATATTGATAAACTGCCGGCATTTCTGCTCCGTCTGCGGGAAGCGGGGGAACCGGAGGAAAAGCTGGTATGCGATTATATCGGATCCATGACGGATCGATATGCGATTGCGAAATATCAGGAGATTTATATTCCGAAAACATGGCACAGGTGAGAAGAACCTCGAAAACCCAGATGCCGGAAGCCGGTTTCGCAGGCCTGGCGTTTCGTTAAGAAGGTATGAGGACGTGAAGCATAAAAGTGTGGAAGGAAATCATAGAAAGGTACGATTATGTATTATCCGGATGAAGTGATAGAGGAAGTGCGGGCGCGGAACGATATCGTGGATGTGATTTCCGGGTATGTCCGTATTCAGAAAAAGGGAAGCAGTTATTTTGGGCTCTGCCCTTTTCACAACGAGAAGTCGCCGTCTTTTTCGGTATCGCAGGACAAGCAGATGTATTACTGTTTCGGCTGCGGCGCAGGGGGCAATGTTTTTACGTTTCTGATGGCCTATGAGAGCTGTTCTTTTGGAGAGGCTGTCAAGGAACTGGCCGGGAGGGCCGGCATCGCACTGCCCGAAGCGGAATATTCCGAGGAGGTCCGGAAAAGGGAAAGCAGACGGGCAAAGCTCCTCGAAGTGAACAGGGAGGCGGCAAAATATTTTTATTATGTGCTGCGTTCGCCAAGGGGGGCAGCAGGTTATCGTTATTTGTCAGGCAGGGAATTAAGCGACGAAACGATGAAAAAGTTCGGCCTCGGTTTTGCCGGGGTGACGAATAACGAAATGTCGGCTTATCTGCGTTCCAAAGGGTATGACGACGGACTGATCCGGGATGCGGGACTCGCCAGTTACGACGAAAAGCGCGGTATGTACGATAAATTCTGGAACCGGGTCATGTTTCCGATTCAGGATATCAGTCATCGCGTCATCGGCTTCGGCGGCCGGGTCATGGGAGACGGACAGCCGAAGTATCTGAATTCGCCGGAGACCATGATTTTTGATAAAAGCAGAAACCTGTACGGATTGAATTTTGCGAGAACCTCGCGGAAGAACAATATTATTTTATGCGAGGGATATATGGATGTCATCGCCATGCACCAGGCCGGTTTTACGCAGGCGGCGGCCTCTCTCGGAACGGCTTTTACGGTGGGACAGGCTAATTTGCTGCGGCGTTATACGCAGGAAGTGCTGCTCGCCTATGACAGCGACGGAGCGGGCGTGAACGCGGCGCTCAGGGCGATCGGTATTTTGCGGGAGACCGGGCTGCGGGGCAGGATCATCGATATGTCGCCGGCAAAAGATCCGGACGAATTCATTAAGGCAAACGGCGCGGAAGCTTTTCAGGAACGCATCGATAAGGCGGAGAACAGCTTTTTCTTTGAACTGCGGATATTGGAGCGCGGCTATGATTTGAGCGATCCGGATTCCAGGACGAGGTTTTACCGGGAAATCGCCAGAAAGCTGTGTAATTTTGAGGATGAAGTAGAACGCGAGAATTATGTGGAATCCGTAGCGGAGAAATATCATATCGGTTATGAGAATCTGCGGAAACTGGTCGTTTCCTATGCGGCGCAGACGGGATTCGTCAAGCCGGTGACGAGGCCGAAACCTACGGTATCCGCGAAAAATACGCCGCAGGAGAATACGAAACGTTCCCAGAGGCTGCTGCTGACATGGCTGGCCGAAGAGCCCTCGTTATATGGGAAGATTAAAAAGTATATCCAAGTGGAAGACTTTACAGAGAAGCTTTATCAGCAGGTGGCCCGTAAGCTCTTTGAAGAGCTGGAACAGGGCAGTTTCCAGCCGGCCGCTGTTATCAGCATGTTCCAGGACGAAGAGGAACAGCGGGAGGCAGCGGCTCTGTTCAATACGAAATTACAGGAAGAAATGACGGATACAGAGAGGGAAAAAGCGTTCCATGATATTGTCTGTATGGTCAAGCGGAATAGCTTTGAAT
Source organism: Bacteroides fragilis (assembly GCA_023664485.1). Lineage (GTDB taxonomy): Bacteria > Bacillota > Clostridia > Lachnospirales > Lachnospiraceae > UBA3282. The sequence goes on from JAMPFK010000001.1 coordinate 223,271, forward strand.
ACTATTCTGACAGGGCAGGGGCGGATATCAATGCGTTAAATCAGGTAATGTCGGGGAAAAAAGCGCTGGAAGAACTTAGCAAAACGCATATTTCCCTGCGTTAGAGGAAAAAATAGAACTGTTTAACCCGGAAAAGGAAGGATGGGCCAAATAATGGACGAAAATGTACAGGCAAAGTTTGAAGAGCGTTTAAAAGAACTCTTAAATGTTGCTAAGAAGAAAAAGAATGTTCTGGAATATCAGGAGATCAGCGAATTTTTTCACGATATGTCACTGGAAGAGGAGCAGTTTGACCGGATTCTGGAAACATTGGAACAGAACAATGTAGATGTCCTGCGGATTACAGAGGAGGACGATGTGGACGACGGGGAGATCATCCTGGCGGAAGAGGACGATGTGGATGTGGAGAACATCGACTTGTCCGTGCCGGACGGCGTCAGCATCGAGGATCCTGTCAGAATGTACCTGAAGGAAATCGGTAAAGTCCCGTTGTTAAGCGCGGAAGAGGAAATCGAACTGGCCCGGAAAATGGAGATGGGGGACGAGGACGCGAAGAAAAGGTTAGCGGAAGCGAATCTCCGTCTTGTCGTCAGCATTGCGAAAAGGTATGTAGGCCGCGGTATGCTCTTTCTGGATCTGATTCAGGAAGGGAATCTGGGCTTAATTAAGGCTGTCGAAAAATTCGATTACAGGAAAGGATATAAGTTTTCCACTTATGCGACATGGTGGATTCGTCAGGCCATTACGAGAGCCATTGCCGACCAGGCGAGAACGATCCGTATTCCGGTGCATATGGTAGAGACGATCAATAAACTGATTCGCGTGAGCAGGCAGTTACTGCAGGAACTCGGACGGGAACCAACGCCGGAAGAGATCGCTGAGGAAATGGATATGCCTGTGGAAAGAGTGCGGGAAATTTTGAAGATATCCCAGGAACCTGTCTCGCTGGAAACGCCGATCGGCGAGGAAGAGGACAGCCATCTTGGCGATTTTATTCAGGACGACAATGTGCCGGTACCGGCGGATGCGGCAGCCTTTACGCTGTTAAAGGAGCAGCTCGTGGAGGTGCTTGGCACTTTAACGGAAAGGGAGCAGAAGGTGCTGCGCCTGCGTTTCGGTCTGGATGACGGCCGCGCAAGAACGTTGGAGGAGGTCGGCAAGGAGTTCAGCGTTACCCGTGAGCGTATCCGCCAGATCGAGGCGAAGGCCTTGCGAAAGCTGCGCCATCCGAGCAGGAGCAGAAAGCTGAAGGATTATCTGGATTGATGCGGGAAAAGATAGTCCTTTCGGATAGATTACAGGCTGTTGCGTCCATGGTCACAGAAGGAAACCGGGTGTGCGACATCGGATGCGACCACGGCTTTGTGCCGATTTATCTTTTGCAGCAGGGCATCAGCCCCGGCGCGCTTGCGATGGATGTCAGGGAAGGGCCGCTCGGACAGGCCAGAGTACATATCAGGGCATATGGTCTGGAAGCGTTTATCGGGACCAGGATCTCAGACGGGCTTGCCGCGTTCCAAAAGGGTGAGGCGGATACGCTGATTTGTGCCGGAATGGGCGGCAGGTTGATGATGCGCATTCTTTCGGAAGAGGAAGAAAAGGCGGCTTCTTTCCGGGAACTGATCTTACAGCCACAGTCGGAGGTCCGGCATTTCCGTGCTTTTCTGCGCAGGCAGGGATATCTGCTTGTGGATGAGAATATGATAGAAGAGGACGGTAAATTTTATCCGATGATGAAAGCTGTAAAAAAACCGCATTGTTCCGATGAATCTTCAAAAACTATCCCACAGGAAGACAGTTATGACTCCTTCTGGCAGCGGATGCGGGATCGATATGGCCCCTTGCTGCTGGAAAGGAAACATCCGGTGTTATATCGGTATCTGGAACGGGAAGCGCGTATCTGCGATGAGGTACTGGAACAATTGCGGGAGCATGAAACGGAAGAAGCGGGAAAGAGAGACAGAAAAAGCGGACGTTACGAAGAAATCAGCAGACAAAAGCAGGACTGTATACGGGTCATGCGGGAAGGGTATGGGTACGGGTATGGTGAAGATCAGGATTGACGGGAAAGAAAAGTTATATGAAGAAGGTATTAAGTACGAAATCATAGCCAAGGAATATCAGCATTTGTACAAAGAGCCGATTGCGCTCGTCATCATTAACGGCAAGATACGGGAATTGATGAAAAGAGTTGACAGGGACTGTGAGCTCGCCTTTGCCACCTATGGAGATGCCATCGGGCATAAAACGTATGTCCGTTCCGCAATTATGCTGCTGATGAAAGCCATCAGGGATGTAGCCGGTTATGAAACGGCGGCGGCGACGAAGGTGGAATTTGCGATCGGAGCGGGCTATTACTGTCGGTTCCGGGATGGCTTTTCGCTGGATGAAAAGCAGATCGTCCGCGTAAAAGAACGGATGCTGGAACTGGTGGAGGCAGACTTGGCGATTACCAAGAAGGCTTATCCGGCGGAAGAAGCGGTCGCTATATTCAGACAATACGGTATGAACGATAAAGTGAAGCTGTTCCGATACCGGCGCAGTTCCACGATCAATGTATACTGCCTTGGGGATTATTTCGATTATTATTATGGTTATATGCTGCCGAGCACGGGATATGTCCGGTGCTTTGATCTGTCAGCTTATGAGAACGGCCTGATTTTACTGCTCCCGGAAAGGGAAGCGCCGGAGAAGCTTCCGGTATTCGAGCCGAGAAAGAAGCTGTTCCAGACGCTGATGCAGGCGGGACAATGGGGAGAGGAAATCGGAATCGATACGGTCGGAGATTTGAACGATCAGATCTGCGAAGGCAATATTGCGGATATGATTCTGGTGCAGGAGGCCCTTCAGGAGAGAAGGATCGGGGAAATTGCCAGGGATATCGTACGCAGGGACGGCGTGAAGTTCGTTATGATCGCAGGGCCTTCTTCCTCAGGCAAAACGACCTTTTCCCATCGTTTGTCGATTCAGCTTAGAACTTACGGCATGAAGCCGCATACGATAGGGCTGGATAATTATTATCTGAACCACGACAGCACGCCGCTCGACGAGGAAGGGAATCCCGATTATGAATGTCTGGAAGCGCTGGACGTGGAGCAGTTTAATCAGGATATGGCGCGGCTGTTAGCGGGAGAGACCGTGGAGCTGCCAACCTTTAATTTTAAAACGGGAAAAAGAGAGTATAACGGCAGAATGGCAAAGCTCGGAGCGGATGATATTCTGGTCATCGAAGGGATTCACGGGCTGAATGAAAAAATGTCGCATTCGCTTCCGGCCGAAAGCAAATATAAAATTTATATCAGCGCGCTGACCTGTCTGAATGTGGATGAGCATAACCGGATTCCGACGACGGACGGCAGGCTGCTGCGCCGGATGGTGCGGGACGCCAGAACGAGAGGAACATGCGCGCAGAAAACGATTGAAATGTGGAGTTCCGTCAGACGCGGGGAAGAAAAATACATTTTCCCGTTCCAGGAACAGGCGGATGCCATGTTCAATTCGGCGCTGATTTATGAGCTGGCCGTTTTGAAGCAGTACGCGGAGCCTCTTTTATTCAGCATCCGGAAAGGGGAGCCGGAGTATCATGAGGCCAGGCGCCTGTTGAAATTCCTGGAATATTTTCTGGGCGTGAGCAGCGAAGAGCTTCCTAAGAACTCCCTGTGCAGAGAGTTTGTGGGGGGAAGCTGCTTTGAATAGGGAATGAAAATTTTCCAAGGCAGGACAGGACACTGCCTGAGAGCAGAGCAGTTAAAATAAGTAGAATAAATGATCGCGCCCGCATGACGGGTGAGGAAAGTCCGGGCTTCACAGGGCAGGATGCCGGATAACGTCCGGTGGAGGTGACTCCAAGGCCAGTGCAACAGAAATAATACCGCCGCACTCGTTGCGGTAAGGGTGGAATGGCAGTGTAAGAGACTACCGCTTTTCCGGTAACGGAGAAGGCTGTGTAAACCCCATCCGAAGCAAGACCAGACAGAAAGCGACAGGCTTGCCCGGCCTGCTTTCAGGTAGGTCGCTTGAGACTGCCGGCGACGGCAGTTCCAGACAGATGATCATTCACGACATAACCCGGCTTATCGTTCTGCTTATTTTTAATAAAATATTTTGATAAGAATTTTGCATGGCAAATCTCTCCCCTATGGGGAGATTTTTGCGTATGATAGCGGAGATGGGAATGATATGAGATATCATAAGAGAAATGAGCATATCCTATGTTGGTTCTGTGCTTTATCTGCGCTGCTTTTGCCGCTCTCGGTAAAGGCAGAGGGAACGCAGGCGCCACATTTGATTCAGACGGTGACGGAGCAGGATATTTTCGAGGGAAAGCTGGCCCTCGGTTTTCTGGAAAGTCCCGTTCTGACATCGGAGGACTGCGCTATGGCGTATGAAAATGTCAAGGGCTGCATCGTCCGCATTCATATGGGGAATGCTTATGGAAGCGGCGTTGTTTTTAGGATAACGCCGGAAAATGTTATTATTGTAACGAATAAGCATGTCCTGTCGTACTGGGAAGAACCTGCCAGTTATGTGCAGTTTCCGCAGGGTTATTTTACACAGGCGCGGATTATCGGGACCTCGGCGGAGCATGATATCGGATTTCTGGCCGTGGCGAACCAGGAATTTGATTACAGCGAGCTGGAACGGCTCCGGTATGTACATTGGGATATGGACCGGTATCAGGCCATGCAGGCGGGCGACGCCCTGTTCTGTACGGGAGCCGGGGATGAGATGGAAGCGGGCGGCGCGGACAGCTTTTATGAGGGAAGCGTCGGCGATATGTACTATTATATTGATGATTTTGGGGAATTTATGATCTACGGCTATGGCTATGCGAGGGAAGGCATGTCCGGCGGCGGAACTTTTGATTCTTACGGGAATTTTATCGGCATGATCTCCGGCGCGACGATGAGCGGGGAAACGGCCAGCATGCCTCTTCCGGCAATTTTGGAGGCATATGAGGAGATACGGGCCGCAGATTGAAAAATCAGGGTTTTTTCAAGCGGATTTGTGCCTGACGGCAGCAAATACCGCGGGTTGGAACAGGAGGCACGAATGCGGAATGATAAAAATAGAAATGAACGAAGGAAAGCTGCCGTGGGTCGTAGGGATGGGAGCGGTTTTGGCCGGAATCCTGTTCGGCGTTCTGCTTGCCGTATACCCGAACGATTCCGGCATGGTCAGGGGCGTCGGTTATCTGGCGGTCATTCTGATTATCTGCACGGGAGCCGGGATGTGTTCCGGCGCCTGGCACAGAAAGATGATGGTGGAGGAAAGAGAGCTCTGTTATACGAACCGCCTCGGAAGGCAAAAAACCTTTTCGCTGGATGAAATCGGTTATTGCGAGGCGGCGTTGGAAGATAAAAGCGGCCGGGATTATCTGAAAATATATGATTTGCGTGGTGAAAAGTTATGTAAACTTGAATTCAGCATGAAAAACAGCGCGGTCTTTTTGCAGTATCTGCTCGATAATCAGGTCAAAATAGAATGTTCCGGGAAATCCGATGATTTTTTGAAGGATATGGTCCATACCGAGGCGATCTGCGCGGAAGAAGTGCCGGACAGGGTGAATGCCTGTTATGAAAAGGCAAAGGAAATCGTATGGGAGTGGACGGAGAAGCATAAGGAGCTCGGCGCTGGCTGGAAGATGGGAATAGCGGTTTATCTGGAAGAGGAGCTGTCGGAGGAAAAGCAGCTATGGGAGCAGACAGGCTGTGCTGAAAGGATATTCGGGAAGAACCGGCATGAGCGGAAGCCGCGGGAGATAAAACTGCCGGCAGGCTGTCTGGTCGTCATCGAAGGGTATCTGCAGAAGGACGATTGTTTTGTGTTCGATAGAAAGAACCGGGCGGTGGTGTTCTATGCCCCGGTGCTCGGCGTTTTCAAATCCATGCAGGCGGGGGAGGAACAAAAGATCCGGCTGTTCGGCGAGGCGCTTTCCGAGCTTACATGGCAGATCGAACGGCTGTCCCGCGCCCTGCCCCGGAACCGTTATCATACGGAGCGGATTTTCCTAAATCACGAATTGATGGAAAGGTTATAGTGTCCATGATTTGGAATGTATGATATAATGAGCGTTAGCGAGGAAAGCATGCTTACATGTTTGACGAGCGGCGAATGGCGGTCATGAATCGCCGATTCATGATATAATGATTTTCTAAAAGCCGGGAACGCTTGAAAATACAGCGTTTCCGGC
>JAMPFK010000001.1:229563-391787 GCA_023664485.1 Bacteroides fragilis
TCTAAATCACAACCACAACTTCCACATTCTTTGTCTGCCTGTTTGATTGCTGACAGTAAAGTATCTTTATCAGCTTTTCCGTCTAACCATTGTTGCGCGGGAATAGATATTAAATCCCAACCAGATGCAACAAACTTTTCCATAATAGATTTTAATTCTTCCATAGTGTTACCTCTTTCACATTAGCAAATCCCGATTTGTCGGTATGTACTGGGGAAATTTTACCACAGCCAATAAGGAAAAGCAATCTGCATTTCCCATCCGTTCCGCCTATCTGGCCCGTCAAGGAACGAGTCGTATTTTGGAACAGGAATATCCGAATGGAGCAAAACCTCCTATGTAAAAGCCCTGTTTTTTCTGTGTTTTCTTGATTAAAGTATCATTTTCAAGTTGTTATCCATCTTTGCAAAGCCTCTTTCAATTTTTCAACATCTATCGGCTTAGAAATATGGTCATTCATACCTGCTTCCTTTGCCTTTCTGATATCATCAGAAAAAGCGTCTGCCGTCATAGCCACAATTGGAATATTTTTTAAATCCTCTCTTTCAGATAATCGAATAGCTTTAGCTGCATCATATCCGTTCATAATCGGCATCTGAATATCCATAAAAATCAAATCATAATAATTCGGATTTGTTTCTAACATACGGTCAACAGCAATTTTTCCATTTAATGCCGTTTCTACTTGTATTCCCACAACGCTTAAAATTTCTCGTGCTACTTCGATATTGATTTCATTATCCTCTACAAGCAATACCCTTTTGCCTGTAAAATTTTGCTGTTTGAATGTATCAAGCTCAGCATTTTCTTTTTTGCTGTCCTGACCAAGCACATCTTTCAATACTTTAATTAATCTTGATTTAAACATAGGTTTACTTATAAAGGCGTTTATTCCTGCTTCTGCTGCATCGTCCTCTACATCTGACCAATCATATGCGGATAGAATAATAATAGGAATTTGACTGCCTATCGTTTTTCTTATCTCTTTTGCCGTTTCCAGACCGTCTTTTTCCGGCATCTTCCAGTCAAGAATTACTACAGAAAATGCATTTTCTTCATTCTTTGCCTCCATAAGACGTTTTACAGCACTGCCGCCGTCAAGTACATATTCCGCATTCATACCAATACTTCTCAAAATTTCGCACGCACTTTCACAAGCCTCTTTTTCATCATCTATTACCAAAGCCGCAAGTGAAACAAATGCTGCAGTATCTTCTTCTGCAATATTATCCAGCTTTAAATGAACTATAACGGTAAATTTTGAGCCTTTTCCCAATGTACTTTCTACTTTTATATCACCGTTCATCATACGGGCAATATTGACCGCAATTGACATACCAAGACCTGTTCCCTCTATTTTATTTCCGATTGAATTAGACGCACGTGAAAACGGTTCAAAAATCGTTTTAATATAATCCTGTTCCATACCTATTCCAGTATCCTCAAAGATAAATTCATAACACCCATTGTCTTTGATATTGGACGGTTTTTCTTCAATATGTATGCTGATACTTCCGCCTGAAGGAGTAAATTTAACAGCATTTCCCATAATATTCATAAAAATCTGCTGTAAATGCTGCTCATCTCCAATTACATTTTCGTGCTCCAATTCTGCAATACTGGCATTCAGTTCCAGCCCTTTAGCCTTAATTTGTGAATAGAAAACGGTCAAAACATTTTCAATTGTATCAGACAGATTAAAACATTCTTCTGTCAAGCTTACTCTGCCGCTTTCAATTCTGCTCATATCCAGCACTTCATTAATCAATCCCAACAGGTGCTTGCCGGAAATTGTAATCTTGTCAAGAGCATCTGCAACACGGTTTTTTTCATCAATGTGCATAGCGGCAATGGCTGTCATACCTAAAATAGCATTCATAGGCGTACGGATATCGTGACTCATTCTTGACAGAAAATCACTTTTTGCACGGCTTGCCGCTTCTGCACGTTCTGTAGCTAATGCAAGCATTTGGTTTTGTTCTTCTTCCCTTTTCATAACATCATTGATATTACGAATTGACATACTAAAAGTCAGCACTTCTTTACCCTTTCTTTCTGCTATTGCAACAGCAACAGAACACCATTCATACTCCTCCCCATAATTCACTCTTTTATTGACGTCAAAATTTCTTCGTTTAAACTGAAGTTCGATATAATCCTTTTCGGAAAGTTCCTTTTTTATATAAGACAGATCCAAAAATTGAAACATTTGTTCAGCACTTTCTTCTGCTATAACGCCATATCTGAAACGATCTTGTCTTTCTTCTTCATAAGTGCTGTGACGGGGTTTTCCGTCCTTGCCAAGAGGATAAACGGTATCAAGAGTTTCTTTTTTTGCATCAACATAATAGACCGCCCTGTATGCGTGTAAAGTACTATTCATAGCTTTCTGATACATAAGATATACTTCTTCTTTTTTTCCGTTTCTATATTCCTGAACAAATTGTAAAATTATCAAAATCACACTAAAACCAACTAATACAAAACTAATACTCCGAATCATATTAGAACCGGAAAGAATTTCATTTCTAGGTATCGTCAATATACCTATCCAGCCATTATCTGCGTGATGAAAAAATACATTTCGTTCAATGCCGTCAGAATCTTTAATATTCTCCGCTATATGGTCTGGTGTATCGCAAATATCATTTGCTTTATAATTATCTACTAATTTTTGAAATTCATCTAAATTAAAATCATAGGAAGAGAGATAATAAATCAGTTTTCCTCCCTTATCAATCAAATAGTAACAAGCGTCATTCGGAAGAGTTATATCACGATTATCAATATCAAAATAGTTACCGTTAATATCAATAGCTAAAAAACTTTTGGTTTCCGGAATCATTTTACACATAGTTATTACCGGAAGTCCGCTTATTGAATCTGTATATACAGTAGAAATATAAGTCTTTCCGTCTGCCGCAGCTGCACCCTGATACCATTCTGTATTTGTAATATCATAATTTTTTATAGCCTCAATTTCCGGATTGTTTGATATTGATTCCGTTCCATTAAATACTTTTCCATAAATTTGAATATATTCTTTGCCATATATTTGGTCAAGTCCGTCTATAAAGGGATAAAAACTATTTCTGAACTCTTCTATAGAAATACCGGAATTTTCACGGCTTGCAATATAATTCGTACAAATATTCAAAACTTCATCATATGTATTGATACTTTGCTCCTCTAAAAGTGTAAAATTTTTTACTATTGATAGTCCCATTTCATTGGTATTTTCCAATAGAACATTATGGATGATATTCGTACAATATATAACTACACAAATAAAAACAAGCAAAATAATAATAGTAAACCATATTTTTTTCAGTATTTTTTTTTCACTCATTGCTTTTTGGTTCTCCTTACCAGATGACATTCTAACATACATTACTTTAATATAGAATAAAAGTAAATATTAAAAATATTATACTTAATTTATAAATAAAAACAACCCTTTTTAAAATTTCGGCAGGGCAATCGCTTAAAAATTATTGAGAAAAGTCTGGATTTTCTTTTGTTTATAGTGTATAACAAAAAATGATAAAACTACTCATCAATGCAGACTTTTGTGACGGCTTCTCTTTCAGGAGCTGGTATATCTTTTTTAAGAGGCTGCAGATGGTGCTCTTCCCAACATCCGCAATCTTTTCAATCAGGCGTCTTGTCTTCTTCCCTTTCTGTGCCAGGAAATCAAACCGTTCTGCAAAAGTGGTAAATCCGCATTCCGCATTGTCGCAGAAGAATTTCCTGTTTTCAATAATGATTTTTGTTTTTCTGCCCAAAATTGGCAGATCCTGAAAACTTTTTTCATAGCAGCTGTGTACGCGCATTGAAGCCGTGCCGCAATAAGGACAGCTGCATATTTTTCTGTTGGAAGCGACATAAATAATGACTTCATCGCCTGTCATTTCATGATCCAGATAATCCAGGTTTGGATTAAGTTCCTTGATAAATTCATCCATGGTATCATCTCCGGTAAATATTATAAATGCTGTCTTTATGACACCATATTTTTCCATGTTGGAAAGGACTTATTTCAACTAACTTTGGAAAGATTCGACTTTTTAGGCCCTAACTGTCCACAGTAGACCGCCTCCTTTTCCGTTCACTTTCTGTTTTCTGCCGCCTGTGAACTCCGGCGGCGCAGTCGGGACAGTATTTAGCCCGGTTGGATTTTGGAACGAACACGCCGCCGCAGACCGCACAGCGTTTCAAGTCCCTGTCCTGGTAAATCTCCACTTCCAACGTCCCGGCAGGCGGCAAGACCGCCCAGCGGAACCACTTGCAGCAGACTAAGAAAGAAACCATCTGCGGACAGGTACAGGTGTCGCCATCGTCAAGGGCAATGCAGTTGCTGTCCGCACAGTTGCAGCACTCCCGCCGGATAAGGGCGTTTGCCTGTTTCCTCTGCGCCAGTGTCATGCGGTAGGGCGTACCGTCCGGCCTGTGCTCTAAGGGTGGTAAGTGTTTATATGGATTTTCTTTCATGTGTTCACGACCTTTGCTTTCCGTTGCCGTTCTTCCCGAAAAAGCTTCCTACCCCATTCCTGCATTCTCCAAATGCTTACCGGGCGACTGGGACAGTTTGTACCCATGGATGATGAAACTGCTGATCAGTTCCAGCAGTTGGCAAAGAAGATGATTGAACAGGCAGGGAAGCAGATTTAGCCGAAGGTAAAATATGGATGTGGCAACTATCGTAAATATTATTCTTTGTGTTTTATCTTTTATATTGGCCGCTATATCTGTAGTCACAGTTGTGATTACTTTGCAACAAAATAATAAAATGATTGAAGAATCAACACGGTCAATTATCTCCATTTATACAGAAGAAATTAACGCAGGCGATCCTTTTTTCTACTTGGTTGTTAAAAATTTCGGACAATCTCCTGCATATATCACTAAATTTGAATATGATTTTGATTTCAACGGATGTTATAAAATCAGAAATGATAAAAATTATTTACAAAAACTTCATAAGTCTGTTTTAGCTCTTGGTCAGTCCAGAATTTGTATGCTGGATTATACAAAAATAGACAAAGAGGTTACGTTTGTCATTAGCTATCAATCAAACATTTAAAAATCATATACTGAAACGTTCACTATTTACTTGAAGGCCGGGATAAGTATGCCATACGGAAAAGTAGCAACCGAAGGAAAAGAACTTCGCACTATTTCTTACGCATTACAGGAAATGTTACAGAAAAATCTTTAAGTCATTTTCTGCTCCTTACATTAAAGTACTTATTAAATTTCGTTTAAACGAATATAATATAAAATGGTTAGATTATAATTTTTCCGCTCACATAAGATGTTAAAAGTATTCGAAAATGAATGGATATATGACGGTTCAAGAGGCCGATAAAAAGTGGGGTGTAACCCCACGTCAATTGCAAATATTGTGCAAAGAAAATCGTGTAATCGGGGCAACACGCATGAGCCGCATTTGGATTATTCCAGAAGATGCCGAGAAACCGACAAGAGATAGTATTACAAGAGCGAGAGCGAAAAAGGACGAATAATAGAATCATCTTTCAGCTAAGGTTCTAACTGCGGATATTCGTACTCTTGATGCGAATCAAATCCGAGATGAATTGAATATTAAGCGGGGGAATTAGATTTACTTGCAGGGGGACCGCCCTGTCAGGGTTTTTCCATTAACGCACCCGTTCATAGCATACTAGATCAACAAAATCACCTGTTTAAAGAGTATTTACGTTTTGTTGATGCTTTTGCACCAAGAGCTATACTGATTGAAAACGTTCCTGGACTTGTTTCTTTTGAACACGGAGCAACGCTTCACGCAATTTTGAATGCTTTAGCTGAATTAGGGTATGGCGCAGATGTTCGCATTTTGGGGGGCAGCATATTATGGTGTTCCCCAAATGAGGTGGAGAACCATTATTCTTGGATTAAGAGGAAAGAATCTTCCAAGTTTGGCTTTTCCAGAGCCGATTTATCATGCCCCAATAAAGCCCAATTTTGCAACTACTTTCGATGGATAGCTTTTAGTAAAACTTCCTCCGCCAGAGGCTTCTGCCAAATTCACGACTGTACAAGAGGCGATTGGCGATTTGCCGCCTCTAAAATGCGGTGAATGTGGAGTATTGATAAAAGAATATGCTTGTGAGCCGATGTGCGATTACCAACGTCGGCTGCGAATTGGGAGCAGTGGAGTTTATAATCATGAAGTACCTCGTCTTTCAAAAGAAAACCAAGAAAGACTTAAATACATCAAGCCCGGCGGAAATTGGACTGATATTCCAGATGAGCTTTTGCCAAAGGGGATGAAAAAGGCTAAAAAATCTGACCATACCAAAAGATATGGTCGAGTTATGCCAGACGGGTTGGCTTCTACGATTTTAACTAAGTGCGACCCACATTGGAGAGCTTATTTCCATTATAACCAAGATAGATCGTTTACAGTTAGGGAAGCCGCCCGTATACAATCTTTCCCTGATCACTTTATCTTTACCGGGACACAAAGTCAACAGTTTGCACAAGTAGGAAACGCAGTTCCACCTTTGCTGGCAGAAGCTGTTGGACTTGCATTGAAATCAATTTTAGAGGAGGGAAAGTAAATGGCTGGTTATATTGCTGAGTTCTTTGGCTATCGTGCAGAAGATAAATCTGAACAGGCTCTTACAGCGGCAACGCGTCAAATATGTCCTTTTCTCGGCACCCAATGCACAAAGGTTTTGTCTCGTGATAGGCTTATTGCCGGAGTATGTGCGGTTCGTCAAAAGACCGCAGGTTCCCCAAATGTAATTTGCTGCCCCAATCGAATCTATGCCGAAGATTATAAAATGTTACATCTTGTCGCGCAGCAAGCATTTGGCTGTGAATTAGGGCTATATTCTGGGCGTGCTGCTGTAGGAAAGGCAAAGGCGTAGAATGGCGCAGTTGCTGTTTTTGGACATGGGTGGGGTGGGGAATTACGTTTGCCCCAGCGAGCTGGTACCGGCTCCTATTTTGTGGATTGGGTTCTGGCCCGGTTGGACGGAAATGGTGAACTTATGGAGTTTACTGCCATTGAAGTTCAGACGATAGACACAACCGGAAATTATCGTGAGGCACATACAGCACTTATGGAGAATCGTGAAATTGTTGCTGATACGGTGGGCTTAAACTGGGAAAATGTTTCAAAGCGAATTATCCCCCAGTTGATTTATAAGGGACAAGTTTTGCAACGTGAGGATTTGTGCAAAACGGGCCTGTTTTTTGTATGCCCAAAGGCAGTTTATGAGCGTGTATTAAACAGATCAGGTGGAAAAGAACGTATTCCTCGATTCCCAACCCAACATGCATCTATTCACTTCCTTGCATATGACTATAAGGGAGTAAATGCTGATGGAACGGTTACGCCACTCAGCATATTAGAAGAACACTGCACGACCGTTTATAAAGTTCAAGAAGCCTTTTCTTCTATGAATCTACCGGAAGGCAATGTTTATCGGGATGCAATCCGTAGATCGCTATATGGAAATGAACAATAATCAAAACTAAAATACTGCTGTTGATTTTCGCAGAAATGGAGGGAATATTTTGACCAACGAAATGGGTGTAGCTCTTGATCTAATGCGGCTTGAGGGCATTTGTAAGATGCTATTAGAAAACCCTGAAGCTGATGAATTGGAAAATAAATTCCTGTCTGTCACAGGACAACAAAAGGCTGATAATGTAAAAAATTCCCTTCTAAAATTAACAAAAGCTGGACTGCGCCAAATTATAGAACTATCACCATCAATTACAGAGTCGGTTGTAAAAAAATATTATGATGAATACCGCTACAGTCGGAAGCCTGGATTCGTTTTGTTTTGGGCAAGCGGCTTTATTGGAAAAACATTAAATGAAGATCGGTTGAAAAGTGACCTTCAGAGTTTTCTTTCCACAAAAAGCTATAAAGAAGATGCAAAGTTTAAGGATTTAAAATGTGTTGCGGCAACTTGCCGGAATGAAGGTGGCTCAACTGTTTATGAAATAAATCTCAGCTATTTAAAGAAATATTCTTTTATTGCCTCAGACAACAATTTCGATTATACTCATGAATTAACAGACTGCTTTGCATGGATAAACGTCGAAAAAGGATTTGTTGCTCTATACAATATGCCTCCTTCTGTTGAGTCTCTCATAAAGCAGGCTGTCTTACAGTTTTATGGTGTGAAAATGCTTGGCTTATCGCTGAACAGAAGAGTATATTAGATACTATGAGCTGATTATTGCTTTTTGATGCACTGCGATAATTGCAACGAAACAGGAATCCCTTCCTGCCCAAAATGCAGAAAAAGCACTTTTGTCTTGACACAAAACGGAATAATTGGCCAATCTTGTAGAGAAGTACTTAGTTCATTCCAGTGTGAATGCGGTCATATTAATCCTATCTCCTCTGTTGATGATTATCTATCTGTTACACTTAAGGATGAGTTTGCTGTTTCAATAATCCAAGAATTACAGACCGTGGTTCCTTCAATATCTTTAGCAGAAAATGAATTTCTTGCTATACACAGCGGCTACCTGCATATTATGTGTGCAGATGGATATAAGCGGTTAGTTCCGAGAGATATTCTAACATTTGAACCTATGTACACCTTTGCTCTAAATCGTTCCATTATCGAAAACGCATCTTCCGTATTGAGTAGATTAAATGAAAAGTGCAATTGCCACCCAACAAATGAAATGTGTCAAACTTGTAAATATAAAGGGGTTTCTTTAATTAGCGATTTGAAATGTTTGCAGCAACTTTTCTGTGTGTTTGATGATTTTACGCCTAAACCCCATCAAGGTCAAGAATATGGAGACATTTCTATAGGTGTCATGTTTGAAGGTCGAAAATGTAATCTTCAAGGAATTATGAAATCACAAATAAGTAAAGTAACTCGCTCATCAACAGTTGGCAGAGAAATTACCGATCAAGTTATAAAGGGGATATTAGATAATCGTACAGATATAATCGCTGTAGTAGTTCCTGCATTATTAGATGATCAGCTAACAGAAACATTATTGACATTGGCACGACGCTTTAACAAGAAAATTTTATTTCTGGATGCAGACTTTATGTACCGGCTTGAACATTACTATGGGCAGAGTTTGTCAAAAGACAAATAGTCCAAGTATTTTCTATTATCATATACCTACTGCCACTCTCGAAACCGCCCAGGTTGAAACCAGACATGGCAAGCCGTTTGAAGGGCTGCTTAAGAGGTACTTTGGTTAATTAAAAATGCCAAAAATCAATGTTTTTGAGAATTTAAGGGTATGTTGGAGCAATCTGACATACCCTTGTTTTTGTACAAGTGATTGTGTCTGGATGCGGGTTTGCCAATTCCCTTTTGGCGCTCCATCCAGGCAAAGCCTGCTCTTCTTTCTTTAACCGTTCAAATTCCTTGATAAGATATGATTTGAATTGCGGAAATACCCGGCTTGCAAACTCAAACGCAATATCTTTATATGCGTATGTGCCACCATATCTTCCCGCTTTTTCTATTTCAGTCTATAAATAGCCCCGCCTCGTTGCCTCGTTTATCAAATGCGGCTGAATATCGGGATATGTCCACTTTTTTGGAAATTCATCCATTATCACAATTTTCTCAATTTCATTATGTAATTCTGTTTCAAAACATTGGATATCAGCAAAAAACAGCATACCAAATGATTCCTCGCCATCAAAATTATCTGGTTTTGTAACAGAATATACGCAAACAGGTTTTATTTCAAATTCCAGGGCACCGGTTTCCTCATATAGTTCCCGCTTTGCTGTATCCACAATATTTTCCCAGTTTCCATCCGGAAACTGTTCCCTGTGTCCTCCGGGGATTTCCCATGTATCCCTATCCTTATGTTTGCAGAAGACGTATTTATTTTGTGTTTTGGATATAATCACAGCAAACCTAAGCAGTTCATCCTCTATGCTCTCATAAAATTTAACCTCTGTCATTTCAGTTATTCCTCCATCCGCGTTCTTAATTCGTTCCAGTCTGTCACTGTCAGAATATTTTTATCTATGGAATGTCCTTCTTCCATTGTATATGACAAATCAATTGCCCCTGTGTACCATACCGGCAGCAGTCCGTTGATGCGTTCTGCAACCACAGAGGGCGCATAAGAAATATTGCTGATTACGCCTGTGCGGATACCTTTGTTTTTCAAATATTCTAAAAATTCTTCTATACCCTCTGTCGGAGTTCCCGGAGCAGCGGCATTCCAAAATACTGTATCAATTTCAGAGTTGCTTAATGCAATCTCTATTCCCTGCGATTCATAGAGATAAGGCGTAAACATTGTACTTGGTATTTCTATTTGAAACAGGTGTCTTTTTTCAGGATCAAATCTCCCAAATTCCCGATTGATTTCGTCCGCTTTGGCTTGTACCTGCTCCGCTGACAGATGATACTTATTTTTTGTGGCATAACGTAAGACCGCTTCTGTTCCCTTTACTCCATCAAATTTCTGTTCTGCAATCAGTGTCTGGCCATAATCAAACAATACCATTTTGGGCTTTTTCATACAATCTGCCTCCCTGCTCAAAATAGCTTTCCTGAATCAGCAATTCTAATACCAACGTCTCCCGTTCCAGCATTACCTGACTGAAATCGTCCAGCATAGTTTCCCTGTTTACATCTATTGCAAGCTGCGGTTCCAAAAACTCAAGCGTAAAGCCTTCGTCCGCTTCATACTTGTCCAGATTTTGCTGTTCTAAGTCCTCTTTCACACAACACAGAAAATAATAATTATCCTGTATAAAAATATCCTCTTTTATACCTTTCCGAATGCAATGAACCTGCCCATATTCCTGAATAGAATTACGAATAACACATAAACCTGTTTCTTCTGATACTTCTCTTATCAGGGCATCATCCATAGATTCACCAATTTCTATGCCTCCGCCCGGAAATTTATAATAATTATATTTCTTACTGTATACCATTGCTATTTTTCTATTTTTAATGATGACAGCCCTTACAGAAGGTCTGCTAAAAACGCTCCCGCTGGGAACATAATCTTTTTTATCTATTTCAAATAGAATACGCATTTTATAATTCTCCATTTTCATAAGATGATTTTTCCGAAACTCACAAAATATCCTTGTATTTTCTTTTTTTCCTGCACCGCGCTGCATTTTCAGTATAGCATTTCCTCAGCAAATCGCAACCAATTTATAAGCGCTATTTTTTTATTTGCGCAACTTCAAAGTGCGGAAAATATTTTTAACGGTAAAATTTCTGTTATTGATTACGCAAAAGCCGCATAAACAAAATGCAGAATAGCAGGCAGTTAATTTGTTCCGTATATTTCAGGGAAAAATCCCATTTGTATTTTAATTTTGTAAAATAAACTCTCTTTTCAGAATTGTGTCCCCGCCGCGGATAGATTATAATTGTGTTGATACTTGAAATCTTCATTACAGATTCGACAGAAACTATCCCTGCCGGAATACATATTGCAAAACCGACAGGCAGAACGGAGCACATATGGAACAGGAAATCCAAAAAAATCAAAAAACAAAACACAGCAGGGAAAATCTTCGCATTACTTTTCAGATGGCATGGCCTTCCATCGTGGAATCCTTCTTTGTCGCTTTTGCCGGGCTGGTGGATTCGCTGATGGTCAGCTCTCTCGGCTCCTATGCAGTAGCCGCCGTTGGGCTCACGACGCAGCCGAAATTTATCGGCCTTTCGCTTTTCTTTGCTCTGAACGTAGCTATCTCGGCGCTGGTTGCCAGAAGGCGCGGAGAAGAAAACGCCAAAGAGGCAAACCGCATTCTCAGCACCGCTATTCTTTTTATTTTTATTGCGGCTGCGGTGTTGAGCATCCTGTTCGTGGCTCTGGCGGATCCTATCATACGTTTATGCGGTTCCACACCGGAGACTCATGACAGCGCAACAGCATATTTCAGAATTATCATGGGCGGCATGATCTTTAACTGTATCCAGATGGGCATCAATTCCGCCCAGCGCGGCGCCGGCAACACAAAGATTACCATGCGTACCAACGTGACCTCCAATACGGTCAACATTATTTTTAACTATCTGCTGATTACCGGGCATCTGGGTTTTCCCGCTCTTGGCATTCACGGCGCGGCGCTGGCGACCGTCCTTGGAACGGTAGTTGCGTCTGTCATGAGCGTTCTTTCCATTCTAAAGCCCGATGGTTTTATCAGCCTCCCTTATATTATAAAAAACAAAGTATTCCCTGCTGCAGAATGTTTTTTCCATCTGGTCAAAGTGGGATACAGCGTTTTCTTTGAACAGATCCTTATGCGGATCGGTTTCATGATGACGGCGCTCATGGCCGCAAAACAAGGGACAGACGCAATGGCCGCCCATCAGGTCGGCATGAATATCATGGGACTTTCCTTTTCCTTCGGAGATGGGCTCCAGGCGGCGGCGGTCGCGCTGATTGGACGCAGCCTCGGCGCAGGAGACGAAGAGCTCGCCAAAGAATACGGGCGCATCTGCCGGACGTTTGGCGGCTTTATTTCCGTATGCCTCGCGGTCATATACTTTATCGGCGCGAGGCCGCTGATGAGCCTTTTCTTTATCGAAGAGCATATCGTCGCCATCGGCGTAAGCATCATGCGGGTCATTATTTTTGTGGTCGCTTTCCAAATCAGCCAGGTCGTATATATGGGCTGCCTGCGGGGCGCCGGGGATACTTTTTATACGGCGGTCGCTTCCACGATCAGCGTTACGTTTATCCGTACGCTCGGCTCCTATCTGGGCGGTTATGTATTCGGATTCGGTATTGTGGGCATCTGGCTGGGCGTTCTGGCGGATCAGATCTCGCGTTTCCTCTTTGCCTCGACAAGATTCAAAAAAGGAAAATGGACACAGATTAAAATATAGCGCTTTATAATTTCTTTATTTTTTCTTTATATTTCTATTATTGATTGTTTGTTCTATATGTTGTATAACAATTATAAACAAAGGAACAGAAGAATGGTTTTTCCGATTCCGGCAATAATAAGTAGATACTATAAAGAAGGAGTGATTTTTATGTTAAGACCAGCATTATTTGACAACCGTAACTATAAACCTATGTTCTTCGATGATTCATTCGATAAAATGTTCGACAACGCTTTCCGCGACTTCTGGGGCAATAACGAACTGGAACGCCACGACGCATTCAGAACGGACGTCATCGACCAGGGCGACAGCTATCTGCTTCAGGCAGAACTGCCGGGATTCCAGAAGGAAGATATCAACATCGATCTGAAAAATGACCTGCTGACCATTTCGGCTTCCCACAAAGAGGAAAAGAATGAAGAAGACAAGAACAAATATATCCGGAAGGAAAGATATTACAGCTCCTATTCCAGAAGTTTCCGCGTAAATAATATCGAAGCCGGGGATATCGACGCCTGCTATAACAACGGTATTCTGGAAGTCAAATTCCCGAAAAAGGATATCGATAGCAGAGAGGCTGTTCAGAAAATCGAAGTAAAATAAAGAATTCAAACAAAATATGCCATTTCAGAAGCGGCTTTTCACGAGCCGCTTCTTTTCTGCTCAAATAAACTTTCTCATTTCCCCCGGAAAATTAGTATTGACTTTTTTGATTATGCAAGTATAATTGTATACAATAATCCAGCTTGTTAAAATTTCCGTCTATCGGAAGAATAAGCGGCTGTGGAAAGGTATGAAAAACGTTATGAAAGAAATCTTATACAACCAGCATACCCATCTGCTGGAAGAAAACAAATATGTTTATGGACTGCAGGATGTTCCGTCTCCGGAGCTGTTCCGGGAAATCTTTCCATATGATATGGTTCCCAAAATTACCTACAATCATCGTCATGTGCCGATCAATATGCCGGAAAATATCTATATTTCCGACACGACCTTCCGGGATGGCCAGCAGTCCCGGACGCCTTATACGGTCGAGCAGGTCGTCAATATCTATAAAATGCTGCACCGTCTGTCCGGCCCTGACGGCATCATCCGGCAGAGCGAATTTTTCGTTTACTCACAGAAAGACCGCGACGCCATCGAAAAATGTATGGAACTCGGCTATGATTTTCCGGAAATAACCACATGGATCCGGGCGGCCAAGGAGGACTTCGCCCTCGCAAAAAGCATGGGCATTCAGGAGACAGGCATTCTCGTCAGCTGTTCGGACTATCATATTTTTAACAAAATGGGACTTACAAGAAGCCAGGCCATCGATAAATATCTCCGGATCATTCAGGAATGTCTGGATGCCGGCCTGCGTCCGCGGTGCCACTTTGAAGATATTACGCGGGCAGATTTTTACGGTTTTGTCATTCCTTTTGCAATAAAACTGAAAGAGCTTTCCGATGAATACCGGATTCCGATTAAAATACGGGCATGCGATACCCTGGGACTCGGCGTTTCTTATCCCGGCGTTTCCCTGCCGAGGAGCGTTCCCGGCATTATATACGGCCTGTCCCACTATGCGGACATTTCGAGCGATATGATAGAATGGCATGGTCACAACGATTTCTATAAAGGCGTATCGAACGCTTCAACGGCATGGCTCTATGGCGCTTCAACCGTCAACTGTTCCCTGCTCGGCATCGGCGAGCGTACCGGAAATGTTCCTCTGGAAGCGATGGTCTTTGAGTATGCTTCCTTCAAAGGCTCTTTCGACGGCATGGAACCAACGGTCATTACCGAGATCGCCAATTATATCTCTAAGGATACAAACTACCAGATTCCGCCGATGACGCCATTTGTCGGCGAGAACTTCAACCTGACCAAGGCGGGCATCCATGCCGACGGTCTTTTGAAAGACGAAGAGATTTATAATATTTTCGATACCGGAAAGCTGCTTAACCGCCCTCCGCTCGTCGCCATCAACAATATTTCCGGCGCAGCGGGAATCGCATACTGGCTGAATCAATATTATAACAACACGGAAGAAAACATGATTTCCAAGAAAGACCCTCTCGTTCTTTATATTAAAAAATGGGTGGATGAACAGTACGAAGAAGGAAGAATCACTTACATAACGACCTCTGAACTGGTATCGTTAGTAGAGCAGTACCGGGCGCAAAATAACATTTCCCAGTAAATCCTTTTCTGGCAGTATAAATCATTTCATGGGAGAATGCAAAGCATTCTCCGAATCGCCGCCGCCGGGCGGCGATTTTTTGTAAAAAGACATTATCCCATACGCCGTGTAAATTTCTTTCACATGATTTTCATAACTTGAACACAAAGTTTACATATTTTTAGCATACTATGTTCCTGATAATACAAGAGTATGATACTGCACGATTATGCCTGAAAAGATATAGAAAGGAGTGATACTGCCGCATGGATTTTCGGCATGAATGGAAACATGAAATTAATTTATCGGATATGATCGCCTTACGACAACGGCTGCGGGCGATTGCCCGGCCGGACCCCCACGCCGTCGATGGTAAATACGAAGTCCGGAGCCTTTATTTTGACAATCTCGCAGATAAGGCCCTGCGGGAAAAGCTGGACGGCGTCAATATCCGCGAAAAATTCCGTATTCGCTATTACAACAGTGACGTCTCCTGCATCCATTTGGAAAAAAAGTATAAAAGAGGCAGTCTCGGCAATAAAATGAACACACCTTTAACAGAAGAAGAAACCTCGGAAATTGTGAATGGACGTTTCGACTGGATGCGGGAACGCCGGGAACCTCTCATACAGGAACTCTATACCAAAATAACAGCCCAGGGACTCCGGCCAAAGACCATTGTGGATTACACGAGAGAGCCTTACCTGTACCCGCCCGGCAATGTCCGGATCACCATCGATTATCACATCCGGACCGGCCTTTTTCAGACGGATTTTCTGAACCCCGGCTGTCCCACCGTTCCCATCAAAGACGATCCTGTCATTCTGGAAGTAAAATGGGACGCCTGGCTGCCGGATATTATCCGCAGCGCCGTACAGCTGGAAAACCGCCGCTGTACCGCTTTTTCCAAATATGCGGCCTGCCGCATGTACGATTAAAAAATAATAAATATAAGAGGAGAACCTATTATGACTTTTAACGACATTTTTAAATCCAGTTTTCTCGAAAATATTACCAGCGTCAGCATTTTTGATACGCTGACCGCTCTGCTGCTCGCCTTCTGCCTTGGCCTTTTTATCTTTTTCGTCTATAAAAAAACCTTTTCCGGCGTTATGTATTCCTCCAGCTTCGCCGTTACGCTGGTGGCCTTGACAATGATCACAACACTGGTCATTCTGGCTGTGACCTCCAATGTCGTTCTTTCCCTCGGTATGGTCGGCGCCCTCTCCATCGTCCGTTTCCGTACCGCGATAAAAGAACCTCTGGATATCGCTTTTCTTTTCTGGTCGATTGCCGTCGGCATCGTTCTGGCCGCCGGGCTGATTGCGCTGGCCGTCATCGGCAGCCTTTTTATCGGCGTTTTCCTGCTTGTCTTTGTAAACCGAAAGCCGCACAGCAGCCCCTATATCGTCGTTATCGACTGCACAGACCACGAAAGCGAATTAAAAGCTCTTTCCTTTCTTCGGGAGCAGGTCAAACGCGTCGTCGTAAAAAGCAAGACTGCCAGAAAAGGGGCTATTGAACTGAATCTGGACATTCGTATGAAAGACGATAACACTGACTTCATCAATACGCTCTCCGAAATGGATGGTATCAACAGCGCCGTGCTGGTCAGCTACAACGGCGATTACATGGGATAGGAGGCTGTTATGTCGGCAAACAAACATATCGATAAAATCTGCTGTGCCGCGCTTGCGCTCGCTCTTTTCATCACGTTCCTTTTATCCAACGCGCAGACGCTCGGCGTTCAGGCAGTCAGCGCCGCCTTAGGCTATGAAGCGCGCCTGTTCAATACCTCAGCCGTACATACGATCGATATCGTTATGGATGACTGGGAGTCCTTTCTTGAAAACTGTACGGACGAAAAATATGTGGACTGCACGGTCATCATCGACGGCGATATATGCAGAAACGTCGGAATCCGGGCGAAGGGGAATACCTCCCTTTCCTCGGTCGCCGGCTACGGAAATGACCGATACAGCTTTAAAATAGAATTTGACCATTATGACAGTGCAAATACCTATTATGGACTGGATAAGCTCTGCCTGAACAACATCATTCAGGACAATACTTATATGAAAGATTATCTTACCTATGAATTAATGCGCTCTTTCGACGTCGATGCGCCGCTTTGCAGTTATGCTTACCTGACCGTAAACAACAAAGACTGGGGATTATATCTTGCCGTTGAGGCCGTTGAGGAATCCTTTTTACAGCGCTGCTACGGCAGCGGTTATGGAGAACTCTATAAACCGGACAGCATGGATATGGGCGGCGGCCGCGGTAACGGGCGGGATTTCGACCCGGAAAAATTTAACGGACAGGACGGCTTTTCTCCCGCGGATCAGCCTGATATGCCTGATCGAACTGAATCCCCTGATATGACCGATGCGCCCGGACGGCCCGAAGTCCCTGATATGGCTGATATGCCCGATCGATCCGAAGTCCCTGATATGACCGATGCGCCCGGACGGCCCGAACTTCCAGATATGACTGATATGCCCAATCGGCCCGGTCTTTCCGATATGACCGATTGGCCCAAATCCTCCGGTATGGCTGATACTTCCGAAAATTCTCCACGGATGCCCGGCAGATTTGGCAGTATGGGCAGCAGCGATGTTTCCCTCATTTATACGGATGACGAATACAACAGTTATTCCAATATTTTTGAAAATGCCAAAACGGATATTACGGCCAGCGATAAAGACCGGTTGATCTTCTCCCTGAAAAAAATGAATGAAGGTGAATCTATCGATACAGCCGTCGATACCGATGCCGTTATCCGCTATTTTGTAGTCCATAACTTTGTCCTGAATTTCGACAGCTATACCGGCGCCATGATTCATAACTATTATTTATATGAAAAAGACGGACAGCTTTCCATGATTCCATGGGATTATAATCTTGCTTTTGGCGGATTTATGTCCGAATCGGACGCCACGGCGCTTATCAATTATCCTATCGATACGCCTGTTTCCGGCGGAACCATGGATACCCGCCCGATGCTCGCGTGGATATTCGATAAGGAAGAATATACGGAACAATACCACCGTTATTTCTCTGAATTTATTTCCGAATATTTCGACAGCGGTTATTTCACGGAAATGATCGACACCGTATCTGAAATGATTTCTCCTTATGTGGAAAAAGATGCGACAAAATTCTGCACTTATGAGGAATTTAAAGAAGGCGTTTCCACCTTAAAAGAATTCTGCCTTCTGCGCGCTCAAAGCATCGACGGGCAGTTAAACGGATCTATTCCCTCTACAAGTGAAGAACAGACGCAGAATGACTCGTCTCTCATCGATGGCAGCCATCTTTCCATTTCGTCTATGGGCTCTATGGGCAATCAAATGGCGCCCGGAGCTCCCCGTATCCGTTAATGTTTGAAAGGCGCAGTTTGTAGAGCTGCGCCTTTTTTCTAATGATAAACACACCCTGTCGGCATCTGCCAGCTTCTGTACAGGAAGGAAAAAAATCTCCCAAAAGCCCTTCTGAACATATGCTACAAAACGTCTATTTCTTCCACTTCCCTGCAGATTCCCCGGCAGATCAGGCGGCGCATTGCCTCCCGCTTCTCTGTCCTGCAGTATTGCTCTTCATTCAGGAGCATGCCATAACATAGCATTTTAGAACAAACGCTCATCACCAGATAATTCCTCTTTTCTTCGGAAAGCCTTTCCTGGCTTCTGAACGAACCTTCCAAAATCTGTCCGGCAATCTGTGCTACCGGTTTTTTCGAGGCTTGTTTCTGCTGTTCGAGGACTTCACATAACCGCCTGTTGGCGGCTGAACTGCCGGAGATAATATGAACAAAGCGGAATAAGCAGTTCGCATGAGAAATTTGCTGCTCCATCGTGCGCAGGACGAAATCCGCCTTATCGTATAAGCTCTTTTCCCTGTCCACGCCGTCACAGATTCTCTCGCAGAACATCTCCACGTTATAAAAAATCGCTTTGGCGATCATTTCTTCCTTATCGGAAAAATACTCATACGCAGTTCCTTTCCCGATGCCTGCCTTTTTCGTGATTTCCGATACCGTGAGACTGTTCAGATCCGCTCCTTCTTCCAAAAGTTCAAACACCGCCCGATAAATCGCTTTCACTTTAGGCTGGCATCCCGCCTCCGCATTCCCTTTTACTTTACTCATTTTCTTCTATACTCTCCAATAATAACCTGTTCTCAGAATCCTCTTTCTTTTTTCTGTCCCGTGTAAAAATATCATAAATACAGGGAATGACGATCAGGGTCAGCAGAGTACCATAAATCAATCCGCCAATCGTTACGACGGACATCGGCTTCGACATATCCGCTCCCATATCGTCGCTGAACGCCATCGTGCTTAACGCTAAAATCGTCGTCAAAGCCGTCATCATGACCGGACGGATCCTCGTTTTGCCTGCAGTAACGATAGCTTCTTTTTTCTCCATACCCCCGGCACGGAGCTGGTTCATATAATCCACAATAACAATACCGTTATTTACGATAATACCCGACAGCATGACAAAACCAATTAAAGCAATGACGCTCACTTCGCTGCCGCTGATCACAAGCCCCATAAAACCGCCCGTAAAAGCAAGCGGAATGGTGAACATGATAATAAAGGGCGACAGGAGCGACTGGAACTGTGCCACCATAATCAAATACATGAAGATAAGCGCAAGGATCAACATCAGATAAACCTGCTCCATTGCGTCGTTTATCGTCTCATTCTCACCGCTCATCGTAAAGCTGTAACCGCTCGGCATTTCATAATTCAACAGCGCTTCTTCCACATCCTCGGCTACGAAGCCGATGTTATAGCCCTCCGCAATGGAAGCGGTCACACCGATATACCGGCTCTGTTCCACACGATTGACCGATTTAGGCGCCTGCGTGCTTTCAAATCTTGCGATATCGGAAAGCCTGATTTTTTCCTTCGTGCCGTCCTGTTTGCTTCTTTCGATTTCCAGATCTTTGACAAGGTTTCTCGTCAGCTCCAGATCCTTCGCATTCTTTACATAAACGTCATATTCCTGTATCTCTGTTTCCAGCGTCGTCGCGCTTGCGGCGTCCGCAAGCCTTGCCTGTATCTGCTGGAAGATCTGTGCGACCGTCAGCCCGTGCCCGATCGCTTTGTCTCTGTCAATAATGATACGGAGCTCTCCGGTGGATTCTTCCAGGCCGTCGGATACGTCCGCGGTCCCTTCCACGCTGTCCACGATTGCGGCAACATCTCTGGCAATGCTCTGGAGCTTATCCAGCTCACGCCCTTTGATCTGAACGGTAATACCGCTTCCGCCCAGCGCGCTCATATCCATTGTTGACGTCTCGATAACCGCTTCCGCCTGAGCCTCCTCTAAAATATCCGCAATATTTGCCTGAATATCCAGCGCAATTTCCTGATTATCCCTTTCCTTATCCTCCCGCAGCGCTACATAAAGCGAAGTCTCATTCGTAGAGGAATTTCCGCCGCCCGTCAGCATACCCATGCTGGAAGTGCTCGCCATCGCGCCGACATCCGACACCTCGTCCATTTCCATCAGCCTTTCGATTACCCGGTCCGTCGCTTCCGCCGTTTCGGCAAGCGGCGTATCCCTGGGCAGCGTCAGTGTCATACTGATCTGCGTACTGTCCATATCCGGCATAAACGCCGTTCCTTTTGCAAAGGATGCTCTCATGCTGACGACTAAAAGAACAAGTACCAATAACAGGACAATCGGTTTAAAGCGCAGCGATAACCGCAGTATTTTTTCATAGAGCTTCATCAGGCCGCCAAAAAACTTCCCTTCCCCAGGTTCTTTGGTTCTGGAAAGCATTCCCGACGCCATAGCGGGAACGACCGTCATCGCTATCAGCAGGCTGGCAAACAGGGAATAAGCGATCGTTAAGCCCATATCGACAAATAACTGTCTCGTAATTCCTTCCGTAAAGACGATCGGAAGAAATACGCAGACTGTCGTGAGGGTAGAGGCAATGATCGCCCCGGCAACCTCGCCTGCGCCCTTTACAGCCGCCTCCTTCGCGGAATATCCTTCGCTCCGCATCCGGTAAATATTTTCAATAACAACGATGGAGTTATCCACCAGCATGCCGACGCCCAGAGCCAGGCCGGAAAGAGAAATAACATTCAGCGTTATGCCGCTGAAATACATACACACGATCGCCGTGATCAGACTGATCGGAATCGAACATGCCACGACCGCCGTAGGCCGCCAGTCCTTCAGGAACAAAATCAGGATCAGGACAGCGAGGATAGCGCCGAACAACACATTGTTGATAATGGAATCCATGATAAAATCGATATAAATTCCCTGATCCATCAGGGTAATCAGGATCAGATCCTCATTTTCCGCTTTCAGCTGTTCAAATTTATCCAGTATCTTATCGGAAACATCGCCTGTGGAATATCCTGTCTGTTTCTGAATCGTAACCATAATACCGGGTGCGCCGTTTACATTCGCATAGATATCGCCGGAATTGTCTGTCATAAATACATCAGCCACATCGCCGAGCGTGATAACATCGACTCCGTCCATTTCGGGATTGATGAGCGGCATTTTTTTCAGTGCCACAATATCCTCCGGCTTATCGCCTACTCTGACAAGGTAGTCGATTCCTTCTTCCGTCACATAACCGGCCGGCATGGAAAAATTCTGCGCCGCAAGAAGGGATTTTACCGTATCCACTGTGAGAATGCCGTTCATATCGGCCTGCTCATAAGCGTTCTCTCTCGCTTCTTCCAACTCTTCTTCTCCGTCCAATATCTGCTGTAACGCATCGGAAAGCTGCTCTGCGGTCTCGTTTAACTGCTCTTCTCCATCCTTTAACTGTTCCAGCGCGGCATCGAGCTGTTCCTGGCCGGCTTCAATCTGTTCCTCGCCGGCTTCGAGCTGTTTCTCACTCGCTTCCAGCTGTGTCTCCGCTGTGGTCAGTTGTAATTCCCCGATGCTGATAACTGTCTGCGCATTGGCGAATTCTACCGCGGCTGTCAGATTTCCCTTATATAACTCAACAAGCGCGCTGTCTAATTTTTCAATATTCTCCTCGATGGCAGGAAGCTGTGTCTGAAGCGTCGCAATCATCGTTTCCTGCATTGTTACCGTTCCGGCAAGCTCCGTTTTCTGCGCCTCCATCGCCGCCTTGCCCGCCTCTCCTCCCATCTGAGCTACGGCGGCGCTCAACGGCGCTTTTACAGTTTCCAGCTGCGCTCTGATCATATCGTCGCTCATAATGCTGAGATCGATCGGAAGAAACTGGGAAATCAGCATCTTCTCCTCGTCGGTAATCGGATCGGAAAGGCCCTCTATCATATTGATCGTGCTGACCGCGCTATTATACTGCGCCAAAGCCTCATCAACCTGTGTAATACCGTTCTGTGCCGCTTCCTTCGCCGCCTGAGCCGTCGCAATTTCCAGCGACAGATGCGTTTTGGCCGCTTCCAGATCCGCTTTTGCCGTCAGGATTTCTGTCTCCGCTTCCGCCAGCTTTTGTGCCATTTCGCCTTTTTGACTGTCGAGCTCGTTCTTTCCCTCTTCCAGCTTCGTCCTGTTTTCGGCAATCTCAGCCTTTCCATCCGCCAGTTTCTGTTTATTTTCTTCCAGTTCCAGACGGCTGTCGTCAAGCTCCTGCTGACTATCCGCTATTTCCTGCCGGCTCTCCTCCAGTTCTGTTCTCGCATCGGCAAGCTCCGCCTGGCCGTCATAAACTTCCTGTTTTCCATCGGCAAGCTCCTGTTCCGCATCCTTCATCTCTTCATCGATGGAAGAAAAGACCTGTTCATTGATGGCGTCGATCTTTTCCTGACGGATGATGACATTTACGCTCTCCTCGAACAGGCCGGTCGCACTGGCAGACGCTACGCCCTCGATACTTTCCAGCTCCGGAAGAATGATGTTCTGCGTCATTTCGCTGACCTCCGCATCGGTCATAGCCGTATTGCCGACCGCCGCGATCATAACTGGCAGCATATCCGGATTCAGTTTCATAATAATAGGACTTCCGACGGCATCATCCCAATAGCTTTCGATCTGATCCAGATTTTCCCGGATCTCAAGGGAAACTGCGTTCATATCCGCTGACTGCGCGAACTCCAGAATGACCATCGAATAATTTTCACTGGATACCGAATTGATTCCTTCGATATTGCTGACCGTCGCCATGGAAGCCTCCACTGGCTGCGTCACGACCATTTCCACCGTCTCCGGGCTGGCTCCCGGATAAGTCGTCATGACAATGACGTAAGGCAGACTGATATTCGGCAGAAGATCCGTAGACATTCTCGTAAAAGAAACGACGCCGAGAACGATTACCAGAACAACCGCTACCAGAACGGTATACGGTTTTTTTACACTGAATTTTCCCAACATAACTATGTATGCTCCTTTTTTCCGTCCGACCAGTCGGTCGGCTGCATTGTTCAAAAAACCTGAAACGCTTTTTTACATTTCAGGTTCTGTTCTTTTATAGATGGAGGCGGATTCAGACCTCACAACTACAATTTATATCACATCACTGTTCAAATTGCAAGAAATTTTTCTTTTCCGGCCTGTCGGAAATGTGCCGCAATATGACCGCGGAAGTCGGCGGCAGCGTAACCGTTACTTTTCCCGCAATCACAGGATATTCTTTCAATTCCGTCGTAAAGCCCTCGTCCGTCGTGAGAAGCAGCCGTCTCAAAATACATTCCTTAGGTATGCCGAGATACCATACGGACAAAGACTGCGTGATTTCATGGTCATTATTATTCACCAGAATAACGGACTGCGCGTCTTTCGTAAATCGGCCATAACCGATGACATTATAGTCCTCTGTCAGATATTTTAGCGATCCCGTCAGAAATTCCTGATTCTGCCTGTGGACTTTAATCACTTCTTTATGAAACTCGATCAGATCATGATCTTCATATCCCCATGGATATGTCCGTCTGTTATCGGGATCCGTAAAACCGCAGACGCCTGCTTCATCTCCGTAATAGATCGTCGGCGCGCCTATCCAAGTCATCTGAATGACGACCGCTTCCCGGAGCACGGCTTTGTTCACACCTGTATTCGCGGCCTCCGGCCCCAACGTACTCGTTCTGCCGACCCGCCGGTTCGTCCTCGTTAAAAACCGGGAATGATCGTGATTGGACAACTCATTCATCGCCGTCTGCAGAGACTGCATCGGAAAACATGCGCAATGATGCTTCATCGCATTCCAGAAACATTCCGCATTCCCGTACAAATCAGCGCGGTAATCGTCGCTGTGTTTCTGCATCCCGGTCAAAAACCAGGTAACGGGCTCCATAAAAGCATCATAGTTCATAACGGTATCCCATTCGCCGCCCTGCAGCCATTCTTTCGGACTGCCGTAATGCTCTGCGAGAATGATCGCATCAGGATTTGCCCTTTTGACCGCTTCACGGAATTCTTTCCAGAAAAAATGATTAAATTCCTGGCTGTGCCCTACATCGGCCGCCACATCCAGCCGCCAGCCGTCCGCATTGTACGGCGGCGATACCCATTTTCCCGCGATATAGAGCACATAATTGAGCAGTTCTCCGGAATTCTCGTAATTCAGCTTCGGAAGAGTGCTGTGTCCCCACCAGCCGTCATAGACTTCGTTATAAGGCCACTTATAGTCGTCAAAAAACTGAAAATAATCATGATACGGACTTTCTTTCGCGACATAAGCTCCTTTTTCATAGCCTTCCGCATTCTCATAGATCCGCTCTCTGTCCATCCATTTATTAAAGGAACCGCAATGATTAAAAACACCGTCCAGAATTACCTTAATGCCCCGCCGATGCGCTTCCTTGACCACTTCGGCAAAAAGCGCGTTGCTGGCTTCCAGATTTTCCCGGTTGGAAATCCGGTTGATATATTTTGTCGCAAGCCGGTTCTCATGCTGGCCGGATTTCAGGACGTCGCCGGTATCGTTCACGATCTTTCCAAAATGCGGGTCGATATTATCATAGTCCTGTATATCATATTTATGATTCGAGGGGGAAACGAAAAGCGGATTAAAATAAATCGCATCGATACCCAGATCCTGTAAATAATCCATCTTATCCAAAACGCCCTGTAAATCCCCGCCGTAAAACTCCCGGACGCCCATCTGCGCCGGATACTTACTCCAGTTATCCACTTTTACGGTCCCGTCGTTGATATAGCGGTATTCATTCGTCAGAACGTCGTTCGACGGGTCCCCGTTATAAAAACGATCCACATAAATTTGATAAAAGACCGCTCCTTTTGCCCAATCAGGCGTCTTAAAGCCCGGAATGATCTGAAAATGATAATATTCATCCACGTCCCGTACAACGCCCCGCGTATCGAAGATACAGGAAATCGCGCCCGCGGTCACTTCAAAATAATAGACCAGCTTTTCGTTTTCCAGCTGTTCCATATGCTCATAATAATCAAAATACTCATCCGATTCGCATTTTAACATCAGATGCTTTCCGTTCTTATTTACGAAAAAAACTCTGTCAATATTATTCCTGGCAGAGCGGAAACGAATCCTCACTTCTCCATAAGCGCTCGGCTCCGCCGGAGAAATATAGTTTCCCGTCGTATCGGTAAACAGCGCTTTTCTGTTAAAAACGGGACGCATGGATGAAATATACTGATATTTCTGTTCCGCCCTTACAAATCGGTTGAGATCCATATAAGTAGGCCTCCATTTCAGATTAAAGTAAAAAAGACAGCTTTGAAATCGCTGTCCTTTTTAGAGAAGGTATTTCTTCTTATGGGGTATAGCAAAAAACTATATAATGTATTGGGGGTTACAAGTGTATAATAGCATAGCCTTAGAAAAGCTACAATCCATAGGATTCACAAATATTACAATTTTGTTCATCATTTTTTGTCTAAATTGCACAATCGGGCTGCGGATACTCCGTGTCAAACAGCGCTTCAAACTCGGTCCGGTTGATTTTTTCCTTTTCCAACAACAGCTTCGCGCATTCATGCAGTACTTTCTCATGCGCCAGAATGATTTCTTTCGCTTTCGCATAGCATTCGTCGATAATCGCCTTGACTTCTTTATCGATTTCCCCGGAAATACTCTCGCTGTGATTCTTGGCATGTGCCAGATCCCTTCCGATAAAGACTTCGTCGTCGTCATCGTCATAATTAATAACGCCGATATTATCGGACATACCGTATCTTGTCACCATACTGCGGGCCGTCTTAGTCGCCTTCTTAATATCGCTGGACGCACCCGTCGTAATATCGTCAAAAATGATTTCTTCGGCAATCCGCCCGCCGAGAGAGACCATAATATCTTCTTTCATCTTGCCCTTCGTTAAGAACATCTCATCTTTTTCAGGAAGCGGCATCGTATATCCTGCCGCCCCGATTCCGGTCGGAATAATGGAAACCGTATAAACAGGGCCGACGTCCGGCAGCACATGGAACAAAATCGCATGACCCGCTTCATGATAAGCCGTAATTTTTTTCTCCTCGTCGGAAATGATACGGCTTTTCTTCTCAGAGCCGATACCTACTTTAATAAACGCCTTTCTGATATCTTCCTGTTTTACGAAAACCCTTTTATCCATCGCCGCATTGATCGCCGCCTCGTTCAAAAGATTCTCCAGATCCGCGCCCGTAAAACCGGCGGTCGTCTGCGCGATCTGTTCCAGATCCACGTCGTCCGCCAGCGGTTTATTCTTTGCATGTACTTTCAGAATATCGTTCCGGCCTCCCACATCCGGCCTTGCGACGCTGATCTTCCTGTCAAAGCGTCCCGGCCTTAAAATCGCGGGATCCAGAATATCGACGCGGTTCGTCGCCGCCATGACGATAATACCTTCATTGATGCCGAAACCGTCCATTTCCACCAACAACTGATTCAGCGTCTGCTCCCGCTCGTCATGGCCGCCGCCCATGCCGGTACCACGTCTTCTCGCTACCGCATCGATTTCATCGATAAAGATAATACAGGGCGCATGTCTCTTCGCCTCCGCGAACATATCCCGGACACGGGATGCGCCGACGCCGACGAACATCTCTACGAAATCGGAACCTGAAATACTGAAAAAGGGCACGTTTGCCTCGCCGGCAATCGCCTTGGCGAGCAGGGTCTTGCCCGTACCCGGCGCACCTTCTAACAGGACGCCTTTGGGAATCCTGGCGCCGACTCTGGTAAATTTTCCAGGCTCCTTCAAAAATTCCACGATTTCCTCTAATTCTTCTTTTTCTTCTTTTAATCCGGCAACCTCGTTCAGGGTAATTTTATTATCGCCAATCGAAAGCTTCGCGCGGCTCTTGCCGAAATTCATCATCTTTCCGCCGCCGCTGCCCGCCGCATTCTGGGAATTGATCATCACAAAAAAGAACACGCACACGATCGTCACGAGCAGCACCGGAAATACGCTATTCAGAAACCAGCTTTCTTCCGGCACGTTTTCCACGGTCGGATCCAGTCCATAGCTTCTGATCAGGCTTTCCGCTTCCGCCGTATCCGTCACATAAAGAATCTTTTCTTCCCCGCTCTTTAACGTAATTTCCAAAGAGCCGGTGGGCGTTTCCCTGTTCGGACAGATATTGACCATCGCTACGTCGCCGTTCTTCAAGTGCGCCTCGAATTCTCCCTTTGTGTAACCGCTGCTCTGTACTCTCAGCGTTCCGATCCAGACGGTAAAAAGAAGGAGCCCGATAATAATCACAAAATACAAATAAAAATTTCTGCTATTCTTATTCAAAACAAAGCCTCTTTTCCTAATAGAAGCGTCTCCAGGGGGAGCAGCATCTAATCAAATTTTACAATGCCTATGTAGGGCAGATTCCTGTGACGCTGGGCATAGTCAAGACCATAGCCCACAACAAACTCATCGGGAATCTGAAATCCGGTATAGTCCGCTTTCACATCGACCACCCGTCTGTCCGGTTTATCCAGCAGCGCGCAGAGCTTCACGTCCGCCGCCCCCCTGTTCCGCATCAGCGAAAGCAGATAATGCAGCGTCCGTCCGGTATCCACAATATCTTCCACGACCAGAACATGTTTTCCTTCGAGCGGCTCATCCAGATCCTTGACGATCTTTACGACCCCGCTGGACTCTGACGACGCCCCGTAGCTGGAAACAGACATAAAATCCAGTGATACGGGGACTGTGATCCTTTTTGCCAGCTCGCATGTGAAAAAACTCGCCCCTTTTAAAATGCAGATCAGATGGACGCTCTTTCCCTCATAATCTCTGCTGATCTGCTCTCCTATCTGCCGAATCCTGGCATTGACCTCTTCTTCAGATAATAAAACTTCGATCCGTTCAGCCATCGCTTTCCTCCTTCAACCGTACCTGTAAGATACGTTTTGTATTTTCATTCACCTTATAATACTGACTGATGCGGTATCCCGGCACCCACAATATATGCGGCCCATCCGCCAGTAAAAAAATGCGCTCCCGCTGCATTTTGGGAATTTTCTCGTTGATCATGTATTCTTTTACGGTTTTCTTTCGCAGAGCGCTGTCAATCGTCAGATAATCCCCCATTTTCCGAGTTCTGAATACTAAAGCCGTAGTTATTTTATCATAATCGAACCATTTCGTATATGTCTTTTCCGGAATATTTTGTCCTTTTTTGTAAAAAAATTCCTCTCCCGGCACATATTGGAAAGATATTTTTCCAAGACCCGGAACGCTTACTTCCCCCGGTACCATTACAGGAATCGGCGGATATTCCCCGCTTTGCGATTCCTTTTTCTGCTCCGCGGCCCCTTTTTCTCCTTTTTCCAGAAAAAGCATGTCATATTCCTTATAAGCGCGCAGGCCGTAAGGAAGGACGAATTCCCTGCTGCCGTTCTTCCACGCCAGCTGCTGCAGCGCATCGATATGTTCCTTTGTAATATCTTTCCGGTGCAGCGTCATCTTTTCCATGCACCGTAATAAAATCATGTTCTGCAGAAAAGGTTCTTCTTTCCGAAAAACGGCAAGATCCAGGGCCACGCCTTCTTCTTTCCCTGAAAGTATACATCTGTCACAAGCTGACGCGGCCTGTCCTCTTATAAAATCATCAGCCTGCGCAAGGATCTCCGCTGCCTCCGCGATATGCGCTGCAGCGTTCTGGCAGATATGCTCCTCCGCATAGGATAAAATATGATGCCTGATCCGGTTTCTTGTATAAGCGTCCTCATCATTCGTTCTGTCTGTACAGAAGGCGATCCCATTCCTGGAAAGATATGCCTCTATTTCTTCCCTGCCAAGGCACAGGAGCGGACGGATGATCCTCTCCCGTACCGGACGGATACTGCCAAGTCCCCGCAGACCGCTTCCGCGGAACAGATGAAACAGCATCGTTTCCGCCCTGTCGTTTTGATTGTGCGCGACCGCTATCTTATCGGCCCCCTCTTTTGCCATCTGCTCTTCAAATGCCTGATAGCGCAGCTCCCTTCCCGCCTCTTCGGGGGAAAGGCCGTTCTCCCTCGCATATCCGTCCATATCCGCTTTTTTCAGGTAAAAGGGAATTTTCCATTTCCGGCACAGCCCTTCTACATAGCCGGCATCCTGCCCGGCATCTTTTCGGACGCCGTGGTGAACATGCACCACCGACAGCCGAAACGGCATTTCTTCTCTCAACTGCCATAACAGAAAGAGCATACAAACGGAGTCCGCTCCCCCGGAAACGCCCGCTATGACCGTATCTCCCCGGACAATCATCCGATATTTCCCAATATATGCTTTCACTTCTCCGTAAACATCTTTTGTCCTTCTCAACCGAACTTTCATCCCTTTCTTAACAGTAACGCCACATACCGATAACGAGCACCGTCATATCGTCCCTGACTTTTCCTTTGCTCTGATGCAGACAGTAATTCAATATCTGCCTCGCGATTTCTCCCGGATTGGTATGAGATATCTTCCCGATCAGCTCCGGCAGAATCTCTTCGCCAATTCCCTGTTCCAGCGCATCGAGCACGCCGTCGGAAAGCATAATAATATAATCCCCATCCTGAAGCTGTCTGTGTATTGTCTCCGGCTCTATCTGCTGGAAAACGCCAAGCGGAAGATTCCTCGCCGAAAGCCTGTCCACCAGATGCTCTCTTTTAATATAAGTGCACGCGGCCCCTATTTTCATGAATTCGCATGCCCCCGTATAAAGATTCAGTTCGCAAATATCCAGCGTGGACATATTCTGTTCCTGTTCCCCTGCCGCCAGCGCTCCGTTAATGATCTGAACCGCGGCTTCTTTCCGGAATCCCGCCTCGATAAGACGTTCCATCATCTCTATGACCCGGCCGGACTCCTCGCAGGCCTTTTCGCCGGACCCCATGCCGTCGGAAAGGATCGCGGTCATTCTTCCCTGTTCTGTTTCACAGAAAGAATAGTTATCTCCCGAAATTTTCTCCGTTTCTTTTGTCGCCTTGGCAAATCCGGTCAGAATATGAAAGACCGGTTCCTCCAGAAAATAATAAATGCTCCATTCCCTTGCCATAAACAACGGGGTATGTTCGGATGCCCGCACTCTGATATTCATCGCCACAGAAATTAAATCGGCCACATCCTCTATTGCGACAGATTCCTGCGTCTGTGTTTTCATCATCAGGCTCATAGCCAGATGCCCGTCCTCATTTTCCAGGATCATGAAATTTTTCAGGAGAATTCCCGCTTCTTTCAGAGCATGGGCTATCTGCCTGTATTTTCTCTCTCCCACCGGATGATACTGATAACTCTCTTTCGCCACATCGGCCATAATATGCGCCATTTCTTTTAAATGCTCCGCTAACAGGCCTCTGCTCTCACACAGTTTTTTCTGCCAGAGATACTCCTGTCGATCCTTATCTTCCGGCGGAATCTCTGCGCCTTCCTCTTCAAAAAGCTCCGCCAGATCCCGGAAAGATTCCGCGTATCCCAAAAGCTTCTGCCTGCCATATTCCGGTATTATCGTAACAATATTATCCTCTTTGATTTCCGCCTGTTTTCTCATGCTGACAATGAGCCTCCTTTTCTGCCATCTATTTAATCAATATATGTGAAGCTCGTCCGCATTATTCTTCTGAACGATAAATTTTCCATATAACAAAAAACAGATTTCGGATACGCTCCCAAATCTGTTTATTTTTCATCTTTAAAAATAATCTCGCCCTCATACACCAGACCGAGCTTATCTTTGGCAATCTCTTCTACATATTTCTTCGTCTGTGTATATTTTCCATATTCCGCTATTTCCTCGGTCCGCATTTTCTCCGCATCGATCTCTTCCTGCAGCGCCATCTCTCTTTGTTCATAAGCTTCCCTTTTTCCCCGAAGCTCAACGCTTTTAATTGTCACGACGACCAGCATCATCAATACGACCATCGTAACCAGAAGCATGCCGGTTCTGTTCTGCCGCTTCTTGCGATATGCTATCTTCCCTGCCATGATGCACTCCAATATTCTTTAATGTTTACATAAAACTATTTTAAGTGTTTTCAGAAAGCCCGTCAACTTATTTTTTATGAAATTTTGACATTTCCTTAATTTGTTTTTCAAAAATATTGCGAATCTTTTAAGACCGGAAAACAGCCATTTCAGCGGTTTTACTATAATTTGTATAATACGGAACAGAAACCACACTATCTTGTAAATACATGTTGACATAATATGTATAAATGGTTTACTGATGAACTGTTTATAAACAATCATTCCGAGCATAGCGCCCAATACCGTAAACCATCTCAGCACACCGTTGTTCTCCCGGTACAGCATATAAAAGACGCCCAGCCCACAGGCCGTCCAAAAAAGGAAGTCCTCGACCGATAGCCCGAAGATATTATGTCTGATCAGTTTCCGCAAAATCAGAAGCCAGTCATAGACAAAGGTAATCACAATGCCCATCGCGACAGAATGCAGAAAAAAGGTAACCTCCTGGATGATATCCTGACTCATAGGCCACCTACTTGAACAATCTCGCCAGCAGAGATTCCCCTTTGGTATTATAGCCGGCCGTTTCTGAATAAGTAAAACTGTCTATTCTGCCGTCTATATCTACCTCCCCTTTGTCCAATGACAGTCTGCTGACATGAAGCTCGTTTCCTTTTATCATCAACATTCCCTGCGTCGTCTCCAACAGAATCTCATTGACATCAAAAGACAGCACGTCATTTACACCGCTGATAGTACATGTCCTTCTATTGGTGAGCATCAGCTTATGCGAACCTTTATTAATACTGTTCAAATCCTCCATACATACCTCCCTGAAAGTTTCTTCCAGTTAAGTATACGCATGGTTTTTCCTGTTTAGAACAAATTTACGTCAGATATCGGAACAACTCTTTAGCCTCTTCCTTCCGGACAGTCTCCTGAACATCCAGAACTTCCACCTTTACTTCCTTATTGCCGAACTGAATGGTAATCTTATCCCCTGCTTTTACATTAGCCGATGCCTTCGCAGGTTTGTCGTTGATCAGAACCCTTCCGGCATCGCACGCCTCATTCGCCACCGTCCGCCGTTTGATCAGACGGGAGACTTTTAAATATTTATCGAGCCTCATTTTGTTACCTCCCTGTCAAAAGAAGAAAAAACCTGTATGCAGCGAAACGCATACAGGTCACTCTTCCCGTCGTCAAATTTTCAGGAAATGTCAAAAATTATTTTTTGATATTTCCTTAGTTAAGAGAATCCTTTAAAGCCTTGCCTGCTTTGAACTTAGGAGCCCTGGATGCAGGAATATTCATAACGGCGCCGCTCTGCGGGTTTCTGCCTTCTCTTGCCGCTCTTTCGCTTACTTCAAAAGTGCCGAAACCAACTAACTGTACTTTTCCGCCCTTCTTTAATTCTTCAACAACAACATCTGTAAAAGCCTTCAATGCCTTCTCTGTATCCTTCTTGGATAATCCTGCCTGATCAGCCATAGCTGCAATTAACTCTGTTTTGTTCATTTTAGTTCCTCCTCGTATTATATGAAGTTTTCATTGTCTTTATAGTAAACGACATAACAAATTTTTGTAAGGCTGAAATGATAATTTTTAATGTCGTTAACTATAGAAGTCTCCCTTTTGAAACATCTATGTCTATTTATATACGTTTTGTAGCGTGTTGTCAAGCTATAAATCCCATTTTAAAAGGTTTTTGCGGCGTTTTCTGCAAAATTTGCAGGTTTAACATATTATGTAAATAACATTTTAATCATCGACCTCATCTTCATCGGCATCATTCCCGCTGACAGTGTCCCCGCCAGCGTCGTTTCCGCTTACCGTATCCTTACTGTTCGTCGTTCCGCCGGAAGAAGTTCTTCTGTCCCGGCTCGAAGAGCTGTTCCCGCTGACGGTATCGTACTCGTAATATTCCGGCTCTAAATCGGTAAAGGAATAAGTAATATCCTGCCCGTCATCATAGAGATAGACCGTATAGCTTTTCGCCTGACAGCCGGTCTTTCTCAACGTGATCGTATGACTTCCCGTCACCTTCTTAAAATTGACCGGAGAGATGCCGATATAATTGCCGTCCAGATATACTTCCACATCCTGTGGCCCGTCGATATAAACTCTGTTGCCCGTCACCGCATTCTCGATCTCGCTGTTTTCATCGCTGTCTGTATTACTGTTTTCATTATCCTTATCGCTGCTGCCGCTGTCCGTTTCCTCTGTCTCTTCCTCTTCATCCGCTTCCAGTGTGAAACTGATGCTCGCATATGCGGAGCCGACCTGAATATGTTTTGTCAGAGGCTCATAACCTTCCGCTTCCAGAGAAATCCGGTGAATGCCATAAGTAAGCTCTACTTCCCGACTGATATCGACCTCTTCCCCATCGATTTTTACCGACGCTTCCGACGGATTAACGGTGAATAAAATCCTTCCTGTCCTGTCCTCCACAATTTCGAGATCCCCTACATCCAACACGACCTCCTTGTCCCTCTCGATCGTTACTTCTTTCAGACATTTCGCATTTCCATTGGAAAGAGAGATCTGATAGCTTCCTTCCGGTACCGCCAGAAGCATATTTTCCGTAATCTGCTGAATAACCGTGTTCCCGACTTCGATCCAGCCGCCGACCAGCGCCTGATCGTTGGAAAGGCGGAGATAGCCGTGCCCCTTCTGTACTTTGATACTGTATATCTCATGGTCGATACCGCTGAAAGTCAGAATATCCTTATTGACGATATCCATTACCTCGACCCGTCTGCCGCCTGATAACACCACTACCTGCTCCGGCAGGGAATATGTACCCGAACCAATCGTCGCCGTATGATTCATGCCGCCCAGATCATAATTCCCGATATTATCAAAGACCCATGACTGCGGAGAAAGCTGCACGCTCGCAAGTTTCTTTTTCCCTCTCAAAAAGGTAATGTCCACGATATCTCCCTCTTTGATCTGGGACATCGACATAGGGCCCTCATACCTGTCTTTGACATAAGTTGTCCCATCATACGAAAGCGTATACTGTTTTCCTGTCGCGATGTTCATGAATGTGATATTCGCATCGTCCGGATCGGCAGAAAGGACCACGGCCGTATCCGCCGAATCATAGCTTCCGGCTTCCGCCACAATAAAATCGGTTCCGATCGTGTTCCGGTCGTTCTCCCTGGCAAGACCGATATTGCTTGCCTGGGATGTACAACCGGTAACCACGAGCGCAAATATCATGACAATCGTTACAAATGCTGATAATCTCTTGTACATCCTGAATCCTTACCTTTCCACAATTATATCTTTTTCTGGAAAATTATTTTCAGAAAATCCTGTTTTTCCTTCTCCTGCGCAAAAAGCTTCTCCAGCTTCTCCATATTGCGGCCGGGAATCCATGCCTTGCCGGAATTATAATAGAAATTAACAATTTTCCAAAATTTCTCCGGATAAGCAAAACGATAATATAACTTCATATAATCTTCTTCCGACAAAGCCCTCTCTTCGTCATAGGAACGTATCAGAATATCTCCAAGCGTCTGCGACCAGTTATTCTTTTCGAGCAGTTTCCGCATAAAAAGATATAAATCCCTGACCGGGTCATCCCGTATGCACTTTTCAAAATTGATAAGCGCCATACCGCCCGTTGTCCGTATAATATTATGATACTGATAATCGCCATGACATACAATAGGAAATTCTTCCAAATTTGCACTTTTTCTTTTCTTTCTGTAACAGCGCATTTCCTCGGTAATCTGCAAAGCGAAGTCGAAAAAATGATCATAATGTTCGAGCAGATATATCTCAAAAGCGGTTTTCTGGCTCTTTTCACGCAGAAAACGGCGCACCTTTTTCAGTTCCTTATTATGCTTTTCATACTCTTTCTCAATATGAAAAACCGGCTGTGAAGCCAGATTTTCCCATTCCGATAAATCCGCACAGTTATGTACTCCCGCCAGCACGCGGACCGCCTTTCGGCATTCCTCAATGTCCCTGTTATTACACTCTTTTCCCTCAAAATAACTCTTAACAATATAAGGAATCCGGTCCTGATCATAGACAATCAGCTCGTTTTCCTTTGTCCTCAGAATGGATTCAACGAGCGGAAAACCCGCTTCCCTGATATGCTTTAACAAGGTATCCTGAAAAAAAATCTTATTCATGGGGCCGTTATATTCTTTTAAAATAAGAAGTCCTTTATCCGATTCACAAAGAATCGACCCCCTCCCCTTCCAGGTCCGGCCAACTTCTATCTCATAATTATCGAATAAACCGACAGATCTGTCATTCACAAAAATACCTCCCATATCAGATAATTCATCCTGTGAATTTTCTGTTCTTCATCTATCCTATCTTATGAGAAAGTATGGAAAAGTATGATTTTTTTGTCGGTTAATCTTGAAGCGGCAAAAGCGAAAGCAGATATTCTTTCCGATTATGTCCGGGCTCCTCCAAAACGACCTCCAGCAGTTTATGAAGCGTCTGTCCGATTTCCCGTCCCGGCTTCATCCCCGCCGCGATCAGATCGCTCCCTGTTACCGCCAGATCCTTTAACGAAAGACAGTCTTTTTTCGCAATGATCTCTTCGTAAATAGCTTTCAGGGTTTCGAGCTCCCGCAGCTTTTCTTCCCTCCGGTAATCGCTCTGTGCCATAATATCGGCATATTTTACGGAAAACAACAGTGGAAAAATATCCTCTCCTATTTGATTTACCGCTTTTCTGACGCTTCTCGCATCGCTTTCTATTTTCCTGTCATGATATCGGACGATTTTTCTGACTTTATCGGTCGTATCATTATCGAACTTCAACCGCTTCATAATGCGGACAGTCATTTCTTCCCCGATGGCCGCATGGCCGTGATTGTGCGTAATACCCTGTTCATCGACCATCAGCGTTCCCGGTTTGCCAATGTCATGAAAAAGCATTCCAAGGCGCAGTACCTTATCTGTCTCCACATAGGGAAGCGTATGTAAAATATGTTCTCCGACACTGTAACAATGGTGAGGGTTGTTCTGTTTTGTTTTCATGCAGATATCGAATTCCGGAAATATCTGCGCGGTGATTCCCGTTTCATATGCGATTCGGATATCTTCCGGATGATCCGATACTATCAGTTTCACCAGTTCAGCCTGAATCCGCTCCGCACTGATTTTTTTGATCGTCGGAGCGAGTTTTCCGATTGCCGCTTTCGTATTTTCTTCGATCGCATAATCGAGCTGCGCAGAGAAACGCACCGCCCGCATCATACGCAGAGCGTCTTCCGTGAACCGTTCTTCCGCGGTGCCGACACAGCGGATCAGGCCATGCTCTATGTCCTGCATTCCGCCGTACAGATCGATCAATCCTTCTTTTTTATTATAGGCCATCGCATTGATGGTAAAATCCCGGCGCTGCAGATCCTCTTTCAGATTTACTGTAAAAGTCACATCCTCAGGATGGCGGCTATCCTCATATTTTCCATCAATGCGGTAAGTTGTTACTTCAAAGCCTTCTCTGCCGGTCATAACGGTAACGGTGCCATGCTGAATGCCGGTATCGACCGTCCTGTTAAAAATCTTTTTCACCTCTTCCGGCTTCGCGGAAGTCGTAATATCCCAGTCATCCGGTTCCCGCCCCAGAATAGAATCTCTGACACATCCGCCGACCGCATAAGCTTCATAGCCTGCTGTCTGAATTTTTTCTATAATATCCTCTACCTTCCGGGGCAGTCGTATTTCCATCATGAACACCTTCTTTTATTAATTAACCGATGCTGGGGCCGCGGAACAATGACGTCGGATCTTCAAAATGAATGTTCTCTTCTTCTTCCTGTAAAGAAGACGTCATTCTTTCCAGTTCTCTGTCGGACAAATTACTCCTGTTTCTTTCAATATATTCTCTTTTTTCATCATCCGACAGATTAGAAAAGTTGTCCGACGCCATTCTATCCGCCGCAAAAGCATATCCTGCCTCCAGGGGCATTTGATTAAAATCCATTGTATTTTCATTCCTTTCCGTATTTTATGATAATTCCGTAATGGTTACAGAATTATAGTAAACGACATAACAAATTGCTCTTTTCAGCTCTTGCAAAAGCCATATACGCAAGCTTTTACAAGGCCGAAATGGAAATTTCCAATGTCGTTGACTATAGAATATACAAAAAGAAATGAATTTATACTTCATGAACTCTTATAATGTATAAAGGCTTTTCAGGCGGATATCCTCACAGGACGCGCCGATAAGAATTTCATAATCCCCCACATTTACGGTAAAATCATGTTTATTGCTGTCAAAATAGGCAAAATCCTGATGCGACAGGGTCAGCGTTACTTTTGCGGATTTTCCCGGCTGTAATCTGATTTTCGTAAAAGCCTTTAATTCCTTTGCAGGCCGCTCCGCCTTCGGCGCGATTGGCGCGACATATAGCTGCGCGATTTCCGCTCCCGCTCTTTTTCCTGTATTTTTGACGCTGAAACTTACTTTTACCGTACCCATTCCGTCCTTTTCCTGCTTTATGGACAGATTTTGATAGGAAAACTGCGTATAGGACAGTCCATGCCCGAAACAAAAGGCCGGCATAATCCTTTCTTTATTATAATAACGATACCCGACATAAAGACCTTCGGACAGGCTGATGCTTCCAGCCGGATCCGATTGTCTGCTTTTTGCGGCCGCGCAGTCCTCGTATCTGGCCGGAAAAGTTTCCGCCAGCTTACCGGAAGGATTTACTTCCCCGAAAAGAATCTCCGCAAAAGCTTTTCCGGTTTCCATACCCGCATAATAACTCCACAGAATCGTCTCCGCCTTATATCTCCATGGCATTTCCACCGGCGAACCGCCGATCAGGGCGATGACCGTATCTTTTCTTACTTTTAAAAGCTCTTCGATAAGCATGTCCTGTTCATAAGGAAGCTTCATATCGGCTCTGTCAAGTCCTTCGCTGTCGAAATAATGGTTCAGGCCGCCGATAAAAATGA
Organism: Bacteroides fragilis; assembly: GCA_023664485.1. Classification (GTDB taxonomy): domain Bacteria; phylum Bacillota; class Clostridia; order Lachnospirales; family Lachnospiraceae; genus UBA3282. The sequence continues at coordinate 267,827 of JAMPFK010000001.1, forward strand.
CTTCGTCCACTTCTTTCGCTATCCTGACCGCTTCCTCAAACAGCGCCGGATTCTTCTCACGGATCAGCTTTTCTTCTTTTTCTTTCCCGGCGGCGGCATTCACTTTCTCCTGCCCGTCCAGACTCTTTTCCTGCCAGTTCGTATCGAAAGTCTCAGGTTTCTCCGGCATATAATAGCCGGGCGCATAGAGAACTTCTGTGCTGCCTCCCAGATACGCTTTCATTCCCATCAATGGACAGATCTCATAAAGAGCTTTAATTTCAGCGCTTCCTCCCCCATCGGAATGGAGCTTCGCCGCGTTCTGTCCGATAACGGCAAGTTTTCTGATTTTTTTCTTTTCCAAAGGCAGCTTGTTCTTCTCATTTTTCAACAGAATCATGGATTCTTCCGCGACGCGCAGCGTAACTTCCCTGTGAGCGGGCGTATTGTATGCTCCCGCTTTTCTTATATCCCGTTGTTTTCCAATCATTTTCAGACGGAGCATCATCCGAAGGATATTGCGGATCTTGGCGTCTACTGCGGCTTCCGGTATTTCGCCTTTCCTGACAGCTTCTTTCAGGGGATTTGCAAATCGATATTCGTCAAAATCCGGGTGAACCGACATTTCCACATCCATCGTGACCATAGCCGATTCTTTTGTCCTATGTACGGCGCCCCAATCGCTGATGACCATTCCGTCATATCCCCATTCTTCCCGGAGAATCAAATCGAGAAGCCGTCCGTTCTCACAACAATGCGTCCCGTTGATCTTATTATAAGCGCCCATCAGGGAATAAGAACCGCCCTCCTGTACGGCCGCCCGGAATGCCGGAAAGTAGATTTCATACAGCGTCCTGTCGTCTACGGCCGTATCCACCGTTAAACGGTCCGTTTCCTGTACGTTGCAGGCAAAATGCTTTACGCAGGCCGCGACGTCATTTTCCTGCACTCCCCTGATAAAAGGGACTGCAAGATCAGCCGTCAGCTTCGGGTCTTCGCTCATATATTCGAAATTCCTTCCGCACAGCGGATTCCTTTTAATATTGATGCCCGGCGCAAGAATCACGTCTTTTCCACGTCCCCGTGCTTCTTCTCCGAGGACGTACCCGGACTGATAAGCGAGTTCCCGGTTCCAGGCAGAGGCCAGCGCGCTGCCGCTCGGCATATAAGTTACATAATCGTCATTATTTCCCGCAGGAATCCATTTATCATGGCAAAATTCATTTCTTACGCCCATCGGACCGTCGGAACATTTCAAAGGCGGGATTCCAAGCCTTTCCACCGCTCCTGTCTGGAAAAGTCCCGCACCATGGATCATAGCGGCTTTTTCATCCAATGTCATCTCTTTTAATAATTTTTCAATCTGATCCTCCGTTTTTTTATCGCTTCTGATGTTCAGCTTCATGTTCCTGTTCCAGCCTTTCTGTTAACTTCTCCTGTCTCTGTCCCGCCACGCCGCAGATAATTTGTACGTTTAGTATATCCGTTATTTTTCGGAAATACAATCATGAAATTTTTTGTAAAATTTTTGTAAAAAAAGAAAACTTGACAAACCCCTATAACATATTGTATTATCTTAGTTGTGCAAAAGATTATTTGACGGCGGGGTGTGGCTCAGCTTGGTAGAGCGCTACGTTCGGGACGTAGAGGCCGCGTGTTCGAATCACGTCACCCCGACTGCAAAATAAAAAGCTCTGAAATCTCTTTCAGAGCCTTTTATTTTGCACGTTTTGCAATCTCTATGGGGATTATATACCGTTGACGGGGAGGTTTTGTTATCCTCCCCACAACAGCTCAGGAAAGAAAAGAATGGTTTCTGCCACTGTATTTTAATTATTTTCTCCGCCATTCATATTTTCATGAATGATTTCCTTTCCTGATATATTCCCCTTTTACGACTTTATTTTACGATAACAAACGTTACCGAAGCGTTACTTATGCGGCAATTTTGACAGCCATTTCGAAAAAATTGGTAATTTCTGCAAAAATCCTGCAAAAATCAGCCCAGTACCTTGTCGATCTTTTTTTCCAATTCATTCTGGGATACCGCTCCGACAACCGTTTCTCTGATTTCTCCGTTCACAAAAATCATCATTGTCGGAATCGACATAATTCCATACTGCGACGCAATCTTATTCTCTTCATCGATATTACATTTTCCGACTTTTATTTTTCCATCATATTTTTCTGCGAGCTTCTCTACGACCGGCGCCATCATTTTACACGGCCCGCACCAGTCCGCATAGAAATCCACGAACACCGGAATATCGGAAGCAAGCACTTCCTTTTCAAAATCTGCTCCTGTAAATTTGTACTCCATAAACTTTCTCCTTTCTCTTTTTCACTTCTTTTTTTCTATTTTTCGTTCCTTACCGGAAAAACAATATATTTATAAACAGGATTCCCCATCGAGGAAAATCTTTCCTCATATTCCGTCATAACGTTCCCTTCCATCATGCTCTCGTCATGATGAAGGTCATAAGTCACTCGTTCCAGACGCCATCCGGCAGGCGCAAGCTCGTCCAGAGCAAACATAAACAACGCCTGATTATCCGTCTTAAATTCCAGATTCCCTTCTTCCGATAGTATGACCCTGTATCTGTTTAAAAATTCACGCGAAGGAAGCCTTCTTTTCGCATGCCTGTCTTTCGGCCATGGGTCGGAAAAATTCAGATAAATTTTATCTGCTTCTCCTTCTCCGAAGACCTCCATGATTTCCTCCGCATCCATGCGGATAAAATACAGATTGGGAAGCATTTCTTTCTCCATCTTCTGTATACCGCGGATCAGAACGCTGGAATATTTCTCTATACCGATATAATTGATCTCCGGATGCAGTCTGGCCATATCTGTAATAAACCGTCCTTTTCCCATGCCGATTTCTATCTGTAACGGATGAGAATTGCCAAACAGCTCCTTCCAGCGGTTTTTTCTTTCTTTGGGATTTTGTATCACAAACGGGCTCCTGGCAATTACTTCCCGTGAACCGGCAACATTTCGTAATCTCATAAACGGACCTTTCTTTTTCGTGCTTTTTTATTTTACACTATTTTAAAATGGATGAAAAGAATATCTTAAAAAATAGGGAAAAATATTTCGTTTCGGGGAAAAATATTGTAAAATAGGAGAATAATTACCTTTGTTTGGAGGCCTGTCGTTTATGTGTTCCGTTTATAGAAAAAAAATTTTAACGCATTTTTTTCTTATCATTTTCCTGAGTGTTTTTCTGTTTTATCTCAACGGTTTAAATGTTTGCGCAGCGACATTGGATGAACTGATGGAAGCGGCGGAAGCACGAAAGCTTCTCCCGGTACAATCCGATGAAATCGAGAACTGGCCGACCGGACCGCAGACAACCGCGCAGGCGGCGATTCTGATGGATGCCAATACCGGTATCATTCTTTATGCGAAAAATATTCACGAAAAGTTATATCCGGCCAGTACGACTAAGATCCTCACTTCCCTGCTGGCTATGGAGAACGGCAATCTGGACGATATGGTCTCTTTTAGCCATGAGGCCGTTTTCAGCGTGCCAGGAGACGGTTCCAATATGGGAATGGACGAGGGAGAATCCATTACATTAGAAGAAGCCCTTTACGGTATTATGGTCGCTTCCGCAAACGAGGTATCCAACGCCGTTGCAGAATATGTCAGCGGTTCCATCAGCGATTTTACGGAGCTGATGAATACGCGCGCCGCGGAACTCGGCTGTACGGACTCCCATTTTACCAATACGAACGGCCTTTTCGATGAAAATCATTATACCTCTGTTTATGACCTTGCCGTCATTTCCAGAGCCTTTTTTCAAAACGAAATGTTATGCAAAATAAGCAATACCTCCCGTTATCATTTCGAGGCTTCCGAAACACAGCCCGACGATTTTTATAAAAAGAACAAACACCTGCTCGTCAATGGCGAAATGCCCTATGAGGGAATCATCGGCGGAAAGACAGGCTATATAGATCAGTCAAGACAGACGCTCGTTACCTGCGCGGAGCAGAACGGCATGAAACTGATATGCGTCGTTTTCAAGGAGGAATCCCCGAATCAGTTCACAGATACGGTGGAATTATTTAATTATGGCTTTCAGAATTTCCAGGTATTAAATGTCTCCGAAAACGAAAAAAAATTCAACATCGAAAATGTAAACTTTTTTCAGGCGGATAACGATATCTTTGGAAATTCCAGACCGATTTTATCAATTGATACGGATAGTTATGTCATCGTTCCGAACATGGCCGGTTTTTCCGATTTGGATTCCACGATCAATTATGATATTTCGGAAGATAACCATGTCGCGCAGATCGACTACACCTACAATGACGTTTATGTAGGAAGCGCCTATGTAAATCTCTCCGAATACGCCAGGACCATCTATCAGTTTGAAACGACAGAAACCTCTCTCGCCGCCGATACAGATCATAACGGGACGGAAAACGATGAAACAGAAAATCCGAAAAAAGAAAAAAAGACCGCTTCTGTTTCTCCGGTACAGAATGATGAAGATAACGATACTATTTTTATCAATGTCAAAAATGTACTGACCGGTACTCTTATTTTTGCGGCCTTTTTTATCTGCATTTTTATTATCCGGGCATTCATCGTCAATAATAATAACTCCAAACGCCGCAAAAACCGTGTAGACAGAAAAAAACATCGAAGAGAACGAATTCGTTCTAACTTCGATGATTTTGATTTCTAGCTGCTCTTTTTTCCCTGCGGTGCTGTCTTGCCTGCTCCCGTTTTTTACAGATATTTTCCATTTCTTCTTCAGAAATAAATTTTTCAGTCTTTATAATATAAATCTGCCCGTTTTCCGCTTTGCGGATTCTGATCTTGGATTTCATAAGGCCATGTTCGTCACAATAAGAAACGCAGTAATAATGCTTTCCGTTCGGCGTAAACCATTTAATTTTTCTTTTCAGATTCTTTCGACAAAGATAACATTTCGTGCTGATAACATTTTTATCATTCATCGCCTTTGTCTTATCTTCAAATCCTCTGGAAATATATTTCGCATAAGACTCCTGAGGCACTTTGTCAAAAATCGCATGGATTTCTTCTTTCCTGCCTGCCGGAATATGGAAAATATCGAAAGAATAATTTTCCAGCACATTTTCATCGAGAAGAGCAAGTACCTTTGCCGTATAATGTGCATCGCTCAATGCCCTGTGAAAGGGGATGTCCTTTTCAATTTTCAAAAAATCAATCGCATATTCCAATGATTTTCTGGATTTTCTGTCTTCAAACGCAATGCTGAAAAGTTTCTGAACATCTAAAAAACGAAACGGCCTGTCAGACAGAGGCTCCATCTGATAATACCGGATATTCCGTTGAAGCTCTACCAAATCCATGGAACCCCATGTGCAGAAAATATAATCGTCCCCGCACCATTTCCGAAAAGCCCGCATGACTTCCGGAAATGTCCTTCCTGCTTCCAATTGCTCTATTTTAAGATGGATCAGTTTTCTGGTAACGTGATTCATCTCATGGTAGATCTGCGGTTTTATCAGTTCATTAAACTTATCTGTTTTTTTCCGGCTGCTATTCAGTTTGATCGCACCGATTTCAATAATTTCAAAAGGGAGCTTTTCATCCGTTTTTTCTGCGGCGCCTTGATTCCATTCTAAGTCTAAGATGATATAGTTCATGAAATCTTCCTTATTATAATCAGACGATAAAAGAAACGTCCCTGACTGGATTCGAACCAGCGGCCTTTCGCTTAGGAGGCGAACGCTCTATCCTGCTGAGCTACAGAGACTAATACAAAAATATTTATGAAATTTCCGGATAATTAATATATCCCTGCATCCAGATAATACCCTTGAATCTGCGTCCTGCCTGCGGTTCTCCATATAAATCCTCAGCATTGATGCATACATCGAACTGCAGATCATTACAGCTTATCTTCATGAGATAAATTTCTTCCTCTGTCAGCTTATTTACTGTCCTGGTATATTCTAAAATTTCACCCAAAACAGAATACTGATCACATTCTACGCCATAAGGCATAAAATAAGTATCTACCAGACTAAAAACATCCTCCTTTAATATTTTTCTGGAAATAGACGTATAAGTATCCATATCCTCTAAAGTAAGACTTTCTATCGCTTCTTCATCGCCCTGCCGTGCGGCTGCGATCAGTTGATTCCTGTTGATCAAGGCTTTTTTAACCCGGCTCATTTCTCTCTCGTCCTTAACGAGAGGAAGAATAATATTTCCTTTAATCGAAAGAGCGGACAATGTAAGCGTCGTTCCTCTGATTGGAAGCAGGTTCATCTGTTGTGCTTTTATATAAGGAATCAGATTCTGTAAATAAAATATCAGGCTGACTCCGACTTTAATATCATCACAGATTCCCGCATAAGATTCCTTTTCCGCATGACGTTCTACGGATACGTCTTCATGAGAGCTGATTCCTCTTCCCCTCAGATAAGGATAAAAATAATCAAATGTGAAATTATCATCTTCATCAAATTCCCCGCAGACAGCAATTCCCATATTTTCAGCAAAATCTTCGCAAAACTCTGCAAGTATGGTTTCGTTACCATTAGACGTATAAGAACGATGCGTTGCACTTAAAATAACATCGGTAACCAGCTTCTGCTGTTCTTTCCTGTCTATCAGCCTGCTAAAACCAATAGCCCGCATATATTTATGCAAAGGTTTCACCTCCCTTTATCTGATTTCCGCCTTGCCACCCATATAAGGACGAAGAACCTCAGGAATGCGAATGGATCCATCCTTCTGCAGATTATTTTCCAAAAATGCAATCAACATTCTGGGCGGTGCGACGACCGTATTGTTTAATGTATGCGCAAAGTATTTTCCGTCTTTACCGTTTACCCGTATTCTCAATCTTCTTGCCTGTGCATCGCCGAGATTAGAGCAGCTCCCTACTTCAAAATATTTCTTCTGTCTCGGAGACCAAGCTTCGACGTCATAGGATTTCACCTTCAAATCGGCGAGGTCGCCTGAGCAGCATTCGATTGTTCTGACCGGAATATCTATCGATCTAAATAAGTCTACCGTATTTTGCCATAGTTTGTCAAACCAAACTTGAGATTCTTCCGGTTTACATACAACGATCATTTCCTGCTTTTCAAACTGATGGATACGATAGACGCCTCGCTCTTCTATGCCGTGCGCGCCTTTTTCCTTCCGAAAGCAGGGAGAATAGCTTGTCAGTGTCTGCGGAAGATTTTCTTCAGGAATAATCGTATCGATAAATTTACCGATCATAGAATGTTCGGACGTACCAATTAAGTATAAATCTTCTCCTTCGATTTTATACATCATGGCATCCATTTCCGCAAAGCTCATGACTCCATCGACTACTGCACTGCGAATCATGAACGGCGGAACGCAGTAAGTAAATCCTCTGTCGATCATAAAATCTCTCGCATAGGAAATAACGGCTGAATGAAGTCTGGCAATATCGCCCATCAGATAATAAAAACCGTTTCCCGCTACCCTTCCTGCAGCATCCATATCGATTCCATTAAATCTTTCCATAATTTCCGTATGATAAGGAATTTCAAAATCAGGAACAGCCGGTTCTCCATATTTCCGGACTTCCACATTTTCAGAATCGTCTTTTCCAATGGGAACAGACGGATCGATGATATTCGGTATCATCATCATATCTTTTTTGATTTTCTCACGAAGTTCGTTTTCTTTCTCTTCCAGTTCAGCAAGGCGCGCTGCATTTGCGGATACCTCCGCTTTCTTTGCTTCCGCTTCTTCTTTTCTGCCCTGAGACATCAATGCGCCGATTTCCTTTGAAATTTTATTCCGATCAGAGCGGATATTATCGGCTTCCTGCTGTGCTTTTCTGACTTCCGTATCCAAAGCGATTACTTCATCCACCAGCTCCAGCTTGGCATCCTGAAATTTTTTTCTGATATTTTCTTTTACCGCTTCCGGATTTTCTCTCAGAAATTTAATGTCTATCATATTGAAATCCTCCATTTTTGCTTAGCCTGCGAATTTGGGCACAAGCTCAAATTTGCCTGTGAAAAATTTATTTTTCACAGTATATTCCTCCTGATTATCTGTCAGATTCGATCTGCGGTATTTTGGTATAAACCAGAATTTAATCATAAAATCAAAGATTTTTAACCTATGACTTCTTTGATATAAATATTATTCACTTCCAGCAAATCTTTTATAATATTTACGGTATCCCCATTTTTATCCCTGACGATACGAAGAACAGGCCTTCCCGGAAATTGTTTGTTCTGGCGCATAACGATCCCTACTTCGTCTTCATTAGTACGAACATATGTTCCAGCCGGATATACTGCGGTAAACTCTAAAAAGATATCGACAATTCTGCCGTCAAACTTAATATCTCTGAAATTTTTTAAATATTCTACCGCTTCATAAACTTTAGCTCTCTTACAGCCGACGCCGCATATCATTTCATCGAAAGCGTCGCATACCTGTATAATGCGGCATTCCAACGGAATATCCGTCGCTTTCAAAGGATAACCTGAACCGTCAATTCTTTCATGATGATATAATATCATATTCTTGCTTATATTGGAAATCCAATTTTCATTTTGCAAAGCAGAATATGCGTAAACGGGATGCTTCTTATATTCCGAATATTCAAATTCCGTCATTTCTTCCGGATCGCGGTCCATATAATCAGCCGTCAAATAACGAAGCCCCAAATCATGAAGCAGACAGCCGACACCGATATCATGAACCAGATCATGTGAAAGATTCAAACGCAGTGCAACTACCGTAGCCAGGCTGCATATACTGACAGAATGTTCGTAAATATCAGAACTTCTCTCTCTGAGATCATATATCCGCTGAACGACTTCTTCTTCCTCAAGAATCTGTATAATAATATGATCCGCCGTCTGACTCAATTCAACAAGTTCTTCGTTATGGCAGTATGTATGCTTTTCGAGAATATCCCGAACCTTGAATTTGAATGATTCCTCAAGATCATTCTTCAAGATAGCAACGGATTCCATTTCTTTTTCATCCCATACATACACTTCCTTAATATTCAGTTCTTTTAATTTGCCAATATAATCCTGACGCAGTATACTTCCTTCGGATAACAATATATTGTAATCGCCAGTCATAATATTATTGGCCAGACGTTCTTTTCCCGTTAAATCATCAATTTTACATATTTTTTTAATCATACGTTCTACCACTTATTATTCTAATTAATGAATCCCCTAATCATCTTCGCCGATTGCCATATTCAATGCCTGTCTTTCCTCATCGCCAAGTTCGATATCGCATTCGCCATGTTTGATTTCTTTGGTATAGGTATAGCACCCCTCCGTACTATGCACTGAATTTAAAACAAAACCATTATTGTTTTCATCCAGAAGTGCGAGACTAAAGCTTAACTGTCCGCCCATCTGGGCAAAAGCATCATATTTTACAATGCCGATTTTCTGAAAAGCTTTTTCCAAATTTCTATATAAGGTACGAATATCTTTCTCATTTTTATCGATAGAACTCTTGATAAACTTATTATCTTCATATAAACCAAAAATATCTTTTTCCAGATTTTTTGCATTCTTTCCTAACATGAATTTTTTATATTTTTTTGTCATATTTGACAACTTTACCATTTGGATAATCACTAAAATCAGTATAATCAAAAGAAATACAATCAATCCGATAAAAATATATGTAATATCAAGATTACCAAGCCCTATCATCCTCAGTAAATCATAATTCATTTTTTCTTTAATCTTCCTCCTTAATGGGCACTCAACAAACTTATGATTTTTTCCAGATCATCATGTGAATAAAATTCAATTTCAATTTTACCGGAACCATTGCCCTTGGAAGCGATAGCTACTTTTGTTCCAAGCGATTGTTTTAATTTTTCTTCCACATCCTGATAAATAACTTCCAGGCTTTTATCTCCTTCTTCATCTTTTTTAGGTTTTTCCGGTTTATTTAAATTTTTAACCAGCTTTTCAACATCACGGACGCTTAACTTTTCATCGAAAATTTTCTGTGCAATATTATATTGTTCTTCCGGATCTTCGATTGAAATCAATGCCCTGGCATGTCCGCTGGAAATCATATCATCAATAATCATCTGTTGGACTTTATCACATAATTTTAAAAGTCTCATAGAATTTGTAACGGCGGTCCTGCTTTTAGACACTCTTTCCGCGACCTCATCCTGTTTTAAATTAAATTCTGTCAAAAGTCTTTTATAGGCAAGAGCTTCTTCAATCGGGTTCAAATCTTCTCTTTGTATATTTTCAATTAAAGAAATTTCAACAATTTCCTGATCCGTATAATCCCGGACAATAACAGGAACTTCTTTCAATCCGGCCAGCTTGGCGGCACGCCATCGGCGTTCTCCGGCAATGATTTCATAGTAAGTCTTTCTATCCTGTACGAGAATAGGTTGTAATAAACCGAATTGTTTAATAGAATCTGCCAGTTCCTGTAAAGAATCTTCATCAAATTTTTTTCTTGGCTGTTCGCGATTGGGTTCTATTTTTGTAATTTTTACGATCGTATCCGGTTCTTTTTTTTCCTCTCCATCTTTCGTATTTTTTCCTTTTGTATCTACAGACACATTCGGAATCAGTGCATCAAGACCTTTTCCTAATCCTCTTGCCGCCATATTATAAATTTGTACTCCTTTTCCAAATATTCGAAATCTATATTAAAATTTTCTATTGATTACTTCATCAGCCAACATCATATATGCTTCTGCTCCCGCAGATTTTGAATCATACATATGAATCGGCATTCCATGACTCGGCGCCTCCGCCAATCTGATGTTTCTTGGTATTACAGTATTATAAACATTCTGGCTTAAATGACTTTTTACATTTTCCACTACCTGCATAGAAAGATTTGTTCTGGAATCATACATTGTAAAAACGACTCCTTCCATATCCAAATCCGGATTCAACCTTTCTTTTACAAGATTTACCGTATGTATCAACTGACTTAAACCTTCCAACGCATAATATTCGCATTGAATAGGAACAAGCACTGTGTCTGCGGTCGTCATGGAATTTATTGTCAACATGCTCAAAGAAGGCGGACAGTCTATAATAATAAAATCATATTTATCCTTTACCCAGTCAACTTCATTTTTTAATATGTATTCTTTCTTATCGATTCCAATCAGTTCAATTTCTGCTGCCGCAAGATTGACATTAGAAGGAATAATAGAAACTCCTGGAATAACATTTTTTAAAATACATTCTTCTATGGAACATTCACTTAAAATTAATTCATAAATTGTATTTTCCAATTCATTTTTTTCAATACCAAAACCGCTCGTTGTATTTCCCTGCGGATCGATATCAATTACCAAAACATTTTTTTCTTTTGCTGCTAAAGATGCAGCTAAATTAATAGATGTTGTTGTCTTACCGACACCGCCTTTTTGATTTGCGATTGCAATCGTTCTTCCCATACTTCATTTCTCCGATTTTTAATATATAGTTAATCTTCTCGCTAACACTCATTATATCACTAATTATTTAGATAATCTACACCAAATTATTTATAAAATACCGGAGAAACCACAAATAAATGTTTCACACTTTTTGAAATAATCAAAAAATGTTTCACGTTTTCTTTTACAATATCTAGTATCAAAATGTTTCACATGAAACATTATCTTGATGATAAAAAATTTTATTTTAAAATGTTTCACATGAAACATTTTCTATTCTATAATTTTTTGCTTCATTAAAAAATTACACGGTAAATTTTTGTAATCATCGATTCTTCACAATAATTTTTATACCTTTATAATATTATTTCTAATTGCAAAAACAGCCGCCTGTGTTCTATCGGAAACATCTATCTTTTTAAAAATATTAGAAATATGGTTTTTAACAGTACGCTCGCTAATATCTAAATTCAAAGCAATTTCTTTATTTGACATTCCATTTGCTACTTGAATTAAAACTTCCAATTCGCGTTTTGTTAAAAATTCGATTTTATCTTTTTCAACATCTCTATTAGCAAGCCGGAAATTTAATTCAGGAATTAAACTTGGCTGAATATAAGTTTTTCCACTGAGTACCATATAAATTGCCTTTTTTAATTCCGATGATTGGGAATCTTTCATAAGATATCCGTCAACGCCATGGTCAACAGCTTTGATCAAATATTCTACTTCATTATGAAGCGTCAACATTAAGACTTTAACGTCAAAATTGTCTTCTTTTAATTTTTGTAAAACTTCTATTCCATTTTTTAATGGCATATTAATATCCAGCAAAAGAATATCAGGATTATATTCTTTTAATTTTTCCAGACATTCTTCGCCATCTCCTGCCTCTGCGATAACTTCTATAGTTCCATCAAGTTCTAATAACTGCTTAATTCCTTCTCTCATTAGATTATGATCATCCGCAATCATTACTTTAATTGTTTCATTCATCATCTCTTACACCCCTGACTATAGTTTATTAAAAGTTAAAAGGGTATTTCTATTTCAATAGCAGTTCCATTTTCAGAAGAATTAATATTTATTTTACCATTTAATAAAGAAACTGTCTCTTTCATCATCGATAATCCAAAATGAAAATCCTGTTTATTTACCTCTTCTTCTTTAAAACCAATTCCATTATCTTTTATTTTTAAAAAAATTGTTTTTTCATGCTCTTTTAAAGAGATAAATAATTTATTACCTTTTGAATGTTTTATCGCATTATAGTAAGATTCCTGTATAAATCTCAAAATAGATACCTGTATCAGTTTATTTTCACATGAAACATCATCGACATCGGACTCCAAAGAAAAATTATATTTTTTACATACCGTACTCGACATTTTTTCTATTGTGTTTTTCAAACCAATATCTTCTAAAGAAACAGGATACATATTATAAATAACAATACGCACATCATTAATAATCTGACGCAGCTCCTTTTCCACGGTTGCAAACTCTAATTTTGCTTTTACCGGATCCTGATCGATATATATGGAACCTAATTCAATTTTATGTATTAAATGAGAAAGATTTTGCAAAGTAACATCATGCAGATCTTTTGCGATTCTTTTTCTTTCCATTTCCCTGATATCAAGAATGGAAAAATTATTTTCACTATCAGAAGTAATATTATTCAAAGGAATACACCAAGTTCAGACAAATTTTTAAAATAACTGTCTGCCTTTCTTTTTATGGGTTACTATTATCATATAATAATTTTTGAAATAAGAAAAGGGGTTTTTATTTGTAATTGATAAGATTCTGCTATATAATAAGATAAAGACGACATATTTTCTAATGAATCCTATTAACATAGTCTGCCTTACTTGCCTATACCCGAATAAATTCGGTATAGGCAAACGCGGCATACTATCAAATTCATTACTATACTATTTGTGCCGCCGGCCTGGCAGCGGAATGGAGATTAATATGAACAAAAAAATTATGACGGCTGGTATTTTATCGACAGCTGCTTTTGCGGGAATTCATGTAATCAACAGAATACAGAATTTTTTATATACTTCCGGCAGTCTTTTGTCCTGTTCGGAAAATTATTTTTATAAATGGCGTTTTGGGCAGGTTAAATATGATAAAAAAGGAAAGGGCAGCCCTGTTCTCTTTGTACACGATTTAACAGCCGGAAGTTCGGGTTATGAATTTCACAGACTGGTCAATAATCTGACAGACCAACATGAAGTTTATACTCTGGATTTACTGGGATATGGTCTTTCCGATAAGCCCTCTCTCACTTATACGAATAATTTATATGAACAGCTGATTGCAGATTTTATCAAAAACGTTATCTCTAAAAAAACCTCGATCGTTGCAACCGGAAATTCCGTTCCTTTTATGATTATGGCATGTCATCACAATCCGGAATTTTTTGATAAAATGATTTTCATCAATCCACAAAGTTTATACAGTCAAAACCAAATACCATCCAGCCAGACGAAACTTTTAAAATTCATATTTGAAACGCCCGTTATAGGTACCTTCTTATATAATATATTAAATACGAAACATTCTTTTGAAAAAACTTTCAGAGAAAAATACTTTTATGACGAATCCAATATAAAAGAAAAATATATTTTAAACTATATGGAAGCGTCACAGCTCGCCGGATGTTATGCTAAATATTCTTTCGCATGTTTCACGGGAAAATTTATGAACACGAATATTCTTCATTCGTTAAAAGAAATCAATCACAGCATTCTGATGCTTGGCGGCGCAGAAAAAACAGATATCGAAACGACGCTGGAAAATTATGTTTATTATAATTCTTCCATTGAAACAGATTATATTCCTGAAACGAAACATCTTCCTCAATTAGAGGCTCCCGATAAGATACTGGAACAGATACAATTATTTTTATAGATGATTTTAATAAATCGGTTTTTTGGAAGGGATTCCCGCTTTTCTTGGATAAACTGCGGGAGTCTCTTTTTCTTTATAAATTACCAATAAATTCCGATAAATGTCTGAATTTGGAATTTGAAACTCTACTTGTTTTTCCATTCTGCCGCCCAAAAGATAAATTGCTTTTTCCGCGGCTTTTATTTCTTCCGTAAGCTTCTCCGATTTATAGGAAATAAAATAACCGCCTGTTTTTACATATGGAATACAATATTCTGAAAGCGTGGATAGATTGGCGACAGCCCTGGAAACGCATAAATCATATTGCTCCCGGAAGTTTTTCTTCTTCGCATAATCCTCCGCCCTGCCATGGTAAACTTCCATTCCATCCAATTGAAGTTTTTCTATAACATTTTGCAGGAAACCTATTCTTTTTTTTAAAGAATCCAGCAGCGTTATTTTTAAATCCGGAAAAGCGATTTTTAAAGGAATACCCGGAAAACCTGCTCCCGTACCGACATCGATAACAGACGTCCGAATGTTCATATCATACGCTTTCACAAGAGAAAGGCTGTCAATAAAATGCTTCTTGCATACTTCATCAAAATCGGTAATAGCAGTTAGATTCATAACTTCATTCCACTCTCTCAGCAGTTCATAATATACGATGAACTGGTTGAATTGCTTTTCATCGAGAACAATATTCAATTCCGCCAAATCCTTTTGAAAAAAATCCAAATAACGCTCCTCCAATTTTACTACCATACCTTTCTCATAATTCAATCTTCTTCATTTTTTCGGACAGAATGATATTTTTGTTCCATATAAATCAGAAGAACGGAAATATCGGCAGGAGAAACGCCGGAAATTCTCGAAGCCTGCCCAACAGAAACAGGACGATAAGCGGACAATTTCTGTCTTGCTTCCAGACGAAGGCTGCTGACATCCTGATAATCCAGATCGGAAGGTATCATTTTCTTTTCCATTTTTTTAAATTGTTCCACCTGCTTTAACTGCCTTTCAATATAACCTTCATATTTAATTTCAATCTCAACCTGTTCGACGACATCCGCCGGAAGCCATTTTCTTTCCGGATCGATTTCAGCTAATATTTCATAAGAAAGTTCCGGACGGCACATGAGCTCCGCAAGATTCGTACCTGTTTTTAACAGAGAACTCTCATGAGCTTCCATGAACTGTTGATGTTCTTTGGAAGCTCCGATTACGGTATTTTTCAGACGTTCAATTTCCTGATCGATCTGATATTTTTTCTTTAAGGTATCGTCGTATTGCTTCTCAGATATCAGACCAGTCTCAAAACCAATTCTACGAAGACGCAGGTCTGCATTATCCTGACGAAGCAGTAAACGATACTCCGCTCTCGAAGTCATCATCCGATACGGCTCAAAATTTTCTTTCGTAACAAGGTCATCGATTAAAACGCCGATATAAGCCTGAGAACGATCTAAAATAACAGGCTCTTTTCCAAGAATCTTAAGAGCGGCATTCATCCCGGCCAATAATCCCTGGGCCGCCGCTTCTTCATAACCGCTGCTTCCATTGAACTGCCCGGCGCTGAAAAGCCCTTTTATTTTTTTAAATTCCAGCGTTGGATACAACTGCCTCGAATCGATACAATCATACTCAATCGCATAAGCGTTCCTGACGATCTTACAATGTTCCAGACCCGGAACGGTTCGATACATGGCAAACTGTACATCTTCCGGCATAGAAGAAGACATACCGCCCACATACATCTCATTCGTATGTAAGCCCTCCGGCTCGATAAAGACCTGATGCCTTTCCTTATCTGCAAATTTTACGACTTTATCTTCGATAGAAGGACAATACCTCGGTCCCGTCCCTTCTATGATTCCCGCATAAATCGGAGAACGGTCCAGATTATTTCTGATAATTTCATGCGTCTTTTCATTCGTATATGTAAGCCAGCAGGAAACCTGTTTTATCTGCACATCCGCAGGATTCGTGGAAAAAGAAAAAGGAATAACTTTTTCATCGCCGAACTGCTCTTCCATTTTCTGAAAGTCAATGGAACGCTTATCCATTCTGGCGGGCGTCCCCGTTTTAAATCTCCGCATTTCGATTCCAAGATTTTTTAAAGAATCCGTCAGATAATTGGCAGGCTGTAAACCGTTCGGCCCGGTATAGGTAATCGCTTCGCCGCAGAGACATCTCGCTTTCAGATAAGTTCCCGTACACAAAATAACCGCCTTACATTCGTAAACGGTTCCCGTAAAAGTCTTTACACCTGTAATATGATAAAGGATATCTTTATTATTGCTATATTTTATTTTTTCTGATAAAATTTCACATACTTCAGCCTGCTTGATTGTCAAATTTTCCTGATTTTCCAGAACCTTCCGCATCGCTCTGGAATATTCCGCCTTATCCGCCTGTGCACGAAGAGAATGCACCGCCGGCCCCTTGGATTTATTCAACATCTTTGACTGAATAAAAGTCTTATCGATATTCTTTCCCATTTCTCCGCCAAGCGCATCTATTTCCCTTACCAGATGACCTTTGGAAGTTCCGCCGATATTTGGATTACACGGCATCATTGCAATGCTGTCGATACTGACTGTAAAAATAACCGTTTCAAGACCCAGTCTTGCACAGGCAAGCGCCGCCTCGCATCCTGCATGGCCTGCTCCTATCACACATACGTCAACCTGTTCGTTCATTTATATAAATAACCATTCCTTTCTCTCAGTCCGCGATATTTGCTGCCGCAAGACACAATATTCACAATATGAACAAATTCATATGTGAAAAATGTATTTTTCAACATATTGTCTCTATTTTCCCATACAAAATTCAGAAAATATTTCGTTCACCAGATCTTCTCTAATTTCCGCTCCGGTAATTGTTCCAAGCGAAGCACAGGCGCTCATCAGATCGATGGAATAAAAATCTTCCGGCATGGAATTTTCTATACTCTTCCGAACCTGCAGCATACTCTCATAAGCGTCCCGCAACGCTTCTTTATGCCGCATATTCGTAATATAAATCTCATCATTATAAGATAAATCTCCATGCAGGAACATTTCTTTTACCGTTTTTATAAAAAAAGAAATTCCCTCTTTTTTTGTCATCGAAGTCTTAATAAATCTTCCTTCCTTTAAAAAAGAAGTCCCTGAGAAAACATCTTTTAATTTTTCTTCCGTTATGCAAACATTCAGATCGGATTTATTCAAAAGGGCGATTCCTTTTTTATCCGATATTCTATGAATAATATCAAAATCGTTTTCATCCATGGGAAGGGAAGCGTCTATCACATAAACGATCAAGTCCGCCTCTTCAATCACATTTTTTGCTCTTTCTACACCGATTTTTTCAACGACATCATTCGTATTCCTGATTCCTGCCGTATCGATTATATTTAAAGTAATGCCATCAAGAGAAATCGTTTCTTCCAGAATATCTCTCGTCGTTCCGGCTATTTCCGTTACAATAGCCTTTTCTTCTCCGACGAGAATATTTAATAAAGAAGATTTTCCAACGTTCGGCTTGCCGACAATAACTGTGTTAATGCCTTCTTTCAATAATCTGCCGTCGTCAGAAGAATCCAGAAGCTTTTTAATCCTGCCGCTGATTTCCTCCGTTTTTTCAAACAACCTTTCCGGATAATCCGCCAGACTGATATGCTCCGGATCATCCAGCGCAGATTCGATAAAGGCAATCTCATATAAAATTTCTTTCCGTAGATTTTCTATCGCTTCCGAAACAGAACCCTTTAATTGTTTCATAGAACTTTGTAAAGCGAATTCATTTTTAGAAGAAATGATATCCATGACCGCTTCCGCCTCAGACAAATCGATTCTTCCATTTAAAAAAGCTCTTTTTGTAAATTCCCCCGGCTGGGCGGTTCTGGCTCCCGCAGCGATTACAATATTCATAATTTTCTGAAGGATAAAAACGCCGCCATGACAATTAATCTCAACAACATCTTCCATCGTATAACTGTGAGGCGCCTTCATAATCGATACCATTACTTCATCGACCGGCGTTCCGTCTTTTTCTATAATATAACCGTAATGAATCGTATGGGATCTATAAGTATCCAGACATTTTTGATTCTTTTTATTTACAAAAACGGAATGTGCGATTGCAACCGCATCTTTTCCGCTGATACGGACAATACCGATACCCGAATTTGTCATAGCGGTCGCAATCGCCGCAATCGTATCTGTTCTCATAAGAACCCCCTTTTTAAAAATTGGAATGTAAATAAATTTACATTCCAATTCTTCATCGGCCTTTTTATGCTATATTTACGACTTGCTGTATTTCTTCAATACTACGACAACATGACGGAAAGGCTCGTCTCCTTCGCTATGCGTCGTAACATACTTATCATTCTGCAGCGCGGAATGAATGATTCTTCTTTCATAAGGGTTCATCGGTTCCAAAGACACGGGCCTTTTTGTTCTTTTCACCTTGTAAGAAATATTCTTCGCAAGATTTTCAAGCGTTTCTTTTCTTCTCTGTCTGTAATTTTCCGTATCTACTTTTACATGAATATAATTTTCAACATCTTTATTTATCACAAGGGACACAAGATATTGAAGTGAATCCAGAGTTTGTCCTCTTTTACCGATTAAAACGCCCATTTCGTCGCCGCTCAAATCGATATTCATAGAATTATTGATCTCGTCATAATCGATATCTATCACAACAACAAGATTCATCGCTTCAAAAATGCTCTTTAAAAAATCTTTCGCCGTATCCTGAACAGACGATTTCACTTTAGCCCTGATAACAGCGGGTTTAGAGCCGATTCCAAGAAAACCGGAAGAACCTTCTTCTACGACTTCATATTCCAGTTTATCGCTTGTTACGACAAATTTCTGACACGCTTCCGTAATGGCATCGCTGACTGTTTTTGCTGAAAATTCCATAAAATCCATAACTAACTCTCCTTACTTCATAAATTCCTGCAGAATCTAATCATATTTTTCTACTTATTATTTTTCTCGTTATACTGTTTGACCATATTTGCCTTTGCCGCAATGCTCCCCGGTTTGGCATTTTTATTATAATATTCCGTGGACTTTCGCATTGCTTCGTCTTTTTCTTCCTGTGTCATGGAAGGTTTGGAAGATTTGCTCTGCGCATTTACATTTCTTGTATTCATATTGGCATAAGCATTTAATTTTTCCGCTCTGACACCGGCTTTTTCCAGCTTCTTCTTCGCTTTTTCCGAATTCTTCTTAATGAGCTCGTCCAAATCCATCTTATCGATATGCTTATTAATCGCAACCTGCTGAATACATCTGACTACCGCACCGGCTATCCAGTAAAGGCCAAGACCTGCCGGCAATGTATAACAGAAGAAAGCTGACATAATCGGCATCATCATATTCATCATCTTCATGGACTGCATCATCGAATTCTGCTGTTCATTCGCGTTATTATTCGTATCCTGCTGCGGCATCAGCTTTACGTTGAGCCACTGAGTAACGGCGGATAATACCGGAATCGCCAGAGCCGCGGCTACCATCCCATAAGAACCTGCCGCAAAAGCTTCTTTTAAGGTAAAAGAAGGGGAATTCGCCATATTCAGCCCTAAAAAATTATTGTAACGATCCAACAGAGCGAGCGTATTATCCACATCGGCGGATAAAACCGGAAATTTATCTTTGATGCTCAGCCATTCCGCGCTGGACGCTTTATTCAGCACATCGATAAAAGTATTCTGTATATAAGTCGTTACGCCGCTTGTAAAAGATTCATTTGAAAATTGTTTCGCATACATTCCCGCATTGCTGAAACTCTGAATGAATTCAGTGCTTCCAGCCTGTTTGATCAGATTATCAACGAGCGGGAAAAAAGCGTTCTTAATGCTGCTCACATAAGCGGGCATATTATAGATAACGCGGTATAATGCCCACATGATCGGCAGCTGAATGAGCAGCTGCACGCAGCTTCCCGAAGCGGAAACCCCATATTTTGCATAAACGGCCTGCGTTTCCGCGTTCATCGCCATCATGGAATCATTATCTTTTTTATTTTTATATTTTGCCTGAATCGCCTGAATTTCAGGATTCATCTTAGCAGAAAGCTTCGAGAATTTCTGCTGTTTGATCGTAAGCGGCATCATCAACAGATAAATAACGATCGTAAATAAAATGATAGCCAAACCGATATTGGGGATCCCGATCTTTTCTATTACAAAAAAGATACCTTCCATTATATAGCCTAACAGTTTTGTAATAGGCCCTATAATAAATGTGGAATCCTGCGTTAATAAAATACCTGGCACTCCTGTTTCCTCCTTTTATTGTCTATTTACGGAACCGGATCATAACCACCTTTTGAAAAAGGATTACATCTTATAATTCTCCACAAAGCGAGCAGCCCGCCCCGAACGGCTCCATATTTTTCCACCGCCTCCAGACCATAATCGGAACAGGTCGGAAAATACGGACACTTCGTACTCTTCATAGGAGAAATATATTTTTTATAGAACTTAATAAGATAAATAAAAAGTTTTTTCATATCAATTTCTAAAGCAATACACCTTTCAAAACCTTTCTTCAATAAAAAAATATCTTTAAGATATGGTGCATTTTCGCAAGATGTAATAATGCGCTTTCAATCTCCTCATAACCAACGAAAGCAGCGCTTTTTCTGGCAACGACTACTATATCTAAACCACTATTAAATATATTTTCATGTAGCCTGTAACTTTCTCTCACCAGCCTGGTAAAACGATGCCTGACGACACTGTTTCCTGCCTTTTTACTGGCCGATATTCCAAGTCTGTTTATCTCCATGTTATTTTCCAATACATACATGACCAGATATTTATTTGCGTAACTTTTACCATGTTGATAAACATACTGAAAATCTTTGTTCTTTTTCAATGATTCTGAGAATTTCATAAATCAACTTACCTTCATTTCTTTTAAGAAGGAAAAAAAGGCCACATAAATGCGGCCTATGCTGATAATCTCTTTCTACCCTTTGCTCTTCTTGCAGCTATTACTTTTCTTCCGCCTTTTGTCTTCATTCTGGCTCTGAATCCATGAACCTTGGATCTCTGTCTCTTTTTCGGCTGATATGTCATTTTCATCGCGATGCACCTCCTTTACAATGCCCTCTTCCTATTACTCTTACGAAGTAAATCCTGACTGCGAAATAAATATCTGTTCAGAAAACAACACAACTATTTTATAAAAATAAATGCGATACGTCAAGTGAATCCTCGCATTTTATCCTATATTTTATGAAAAATTAAAAATTTTCAAAGAAAAAAAACGATATCCACTTTACATAAATATATCCACATAATGTGGATAAGTTGTGTATAACTTTCCTTTTGCTCCGGAAAACTTTTTAAATTTCTTCTGTTTTATGCCTTTTTCTATGTTCATTTCAAATCTCATACTTATACACAACTTCAAAATAACTCTATAAGAATATGTCAA
The DNA here is from genome assembly GCA_023664485.1 of Bacteroides fragilis. GTDB lineage: Bacteria > Bacillota > Clostridia > Lachnospirales > Lachnospiraceae > UBA3282. The sequence goes on from JAMPFK010000001.1 coordinate 289,574, forward strand.
CCTGTCCATTTTTTGTGGATAACTTATGAATTGAATTTTTATCTTTTTTATATTAATATATATACAGGGGAGTTTTGGATTATAAAGGATATTATATTTTTACGGAAACAAGAGGTTTACAGAATGGATTTTATCAGGGATAACTGGGATTTGATTAAGGAAACATTGAGAAAAGAATACGATCTTTCGGATATCGCCTATTCAACGTGGGTCGCTCCCCTCGATTTTTATCGTGTGGAGAATAATATCGTAACGATTCTGATTCCATCCAATCAGTCTCATTTTCTAAATTATATTTCCAATAAGTATAAGAGTTATTTTCAGGTAACGATTTCCGAAATGATGGATCATACCTATGATATCGCTTTTATTCTGGAAAAGGATGCCAACGGGGAAAATGAAGAAAATTCCGCCAACGCGAATCCGGTCTATAATATAAATTATGAAAACGCGAATCTGAACCCGAAATATAATTTCAACACCTTTGTTGTCGGAAGCAATAATAAGTTCGCTCATTCTGCCTGTCTTGCGGTGGCGGAATCTCCGGGTGAATCCTATAATCCTCTCTATATCTACGGAGGGGCAGGACTCGGCAAAACGCATTTAATGCACTCTATCGGACATTTTATCCTTCAGCAGAATACAAATATGAAGGTATTGTATGTAACCTCCGAGAAATTTACGAACGAAGTCATCGAATCTATCCGGAGCGGCAGCACTTCCAGCATGAGCAAGCTCAGAGAAAAATACAGAACGGTGGACGTTCTTCTCATCGACGATATCCAGTTCATCATCGGCAAGGAAAGCACGCAGGAAGAGTTTTTCCACACCTTTAATACGCTTCACTCCGACGGAAAACAAATTGTTTTAACATCGGACAGACCTCCCAAAGAACTGGAAACGCTGGAAGAACGATTCCGTTCCAGATTTGAATGGGGGCTGATTGCCGATATCCAGCCGCCGGATTATGAAACGAGAATGGCTATTTTACTGAAAAATGCCGAAAACTGCCATAAAAAGATCGATAACGAGGTACTGGAATACATTGCGACCAACATTAAATCCAATATCCGGGAGCTGGAAGGGGCCTTTAACAAAATCATCGCCTATTCCAGGCTGAACAACCTGGATATTAACCTGACCCACGCGGAAGAAGCCCTGAAGGATATTATCTATCCGGATGAAATGCGGGAAGTAACTCCTTCCTTAATTATTAATGTCGTAGCGGAACATTTCGGCATCACCCCGGACGATATTATGTCCAGAAAAAGAAATTCGGAACTCGTCCAGGCAAGGCAGATCGTCATGTATCTCTGCAGGGATATGACGGCAGTTTCTCTTGCAGGCATCGGCAAACTCCTCGGAAAAAAAGACCACACGACCGTTATCCACGGTGTGAATAAAATTTCCGATGAAATTGTGAATAACGAAGAATTAAAGAATAAAATCGATATTATCAAAAAGAAAATCGTACCTTCATAATTTCAGAATTGTTGATAAGTTCCTGTAAATTATGAAGTTATCCTGACTTTTTCGTATGTTATACGTTTTCTTTTTTCCTGAAAAATAGTATAATAGATAAGGTTATGCACATTTCAACATCTGTTATGACGATGGATTAAGAAATATATTATAAATAAAACGCAGCGGATTTTAGCCATATTCAGAAAGGATGTTATGCACAGATGAAAATTATATGTAAAAAAACAAATTTACTGAACGGTGTACAAATCGTATCAAAAGCGGTATCGAGTAAAACTACGATGTCTATTCTGGAATGTATTTTAATCGATGTGAGAAACGGCGAAATCAAACTGGCGGCAAATGACATGGAACTCGGCATCGAAACGCGGATCGAAGGCGAGGTCATCGAAAAAGGAATGATAGCCCTTGATGCGAAGATTCTTCTCGAAATCGTGCGCAAACTTCCGGACGGCAGTATCAAAATAGAAACGGACATTAATTATAAAACGGTGATTACCTGTGAAAAGGCGAAGTTCAATATCATTGGGAAATCGGGAGAAGATTTTTCCTACCTTCCGTTAATTGAAAGGAACGATTCGGTCGTCGTTTCTCAGTTTACCTTAAAGGAAATTATCAGACAGACTATCTTTTCGATTGCTGATAACGATAATAACAGGCTGATGGCAGGCGAGTTGTTTGAAATCAACGATGATGTCCTGAGAGTGATATCTCTGGATGGCCATAGAATTTCCATTAGAAAGATTCTGTTGAAAAACAGTTATCCGTTTAGGAAAATTGTCGTTCCCGGAAAAACTTTAAATGAAATCAGCAAAATTCTTTCCGGTGATACGGATAAGGACGTAAATATTTTCTTTACGGACAATCATATTTTATTTGAATTCGACAATACGATAGTCGTTTCCAGACTGATCGAAGGAGAGTATTTCAGAATCGACCAGATGCTTTCCAGCGATTATGAGACAAAAGTAAGAATCAACAAGAAAGAGCTTTTAAATTGTATTGACAGGGCGACGCTCCTTGTAAAGGAAGGAGATAAGAAACCCGTTATCATTCATATTACAGACGGCGCGATGGAACTCAAAATGAATACGATTATCGGAAGCATGGATGAGGAAATCGATATTGAGAAAGAAGGAAAGGATCTGATGATCGGTTTCAATCCGAAATTTTTAATCGATGCGCTGCGGGTAATAGACGATGAAGAAGTCGATTTATATATGGTCAATCCGAAAGCGCCCTGTTTTATCCGGGACGAGGGGGAGAATTATATTTATCTGATTCTTCCGGTAAACTTTACGACAGTCAGCTGACGAATGTTTAAGAGTGGAAAATTATGGAAAAAATAAAAATCAGGGATGAATTTATAAAACTTGGCCAGGTTTTAAAGCTTGCGGGCCTTGTGGAATCCGGCGTAGATGCCAAAACAGAAATCCAGGAAGGCAATGTGCTCGTAAACGGCGGTGTGGAATACAGGCGTGGAAAGAAAATATATGCGGGCGACATTATTGAATTCAACGGACAGCAGATTAAGGTAGAAAACTGATGATCATTAAATCATTGGAATTGGCAAATTACAGAAATTATGATTCTCTGGAAATTCATTTCAGCGGCGGGACCAATATTTTATATGGGAATAACGCACAGGGAAAAACGAACATTTTAGAAGCAATTTATGTATCTTCTACGACAAAATCCCACAAAGGAAGTAAAGACAGGGATATTATTCATTTCAATCAGGAAGAAGCGCATATCAGGACATTGTTGGAAAAAGATGGGATTGAAAGCAGAATCGATATGCACCTTAGAAAGAGCAAATCGAAAGGAATTGCCATCGACGGACAGAAAATTAAGAAGGCTTCGGAACTTTTGGGATTGTTAAATGTCGTTTTCTTTTCGCCGGAGGATTTAAATATTATCAAAAACGGACCGGCTGAAAGAAGAAGATTTGTGGATATGGAATTATGCCAGATCGATTCCTTTTATCTGTATAATCTGAATCATTATAACAAAATCGTGAATCAGAGAAATAAACTTTTAAAGGATATGTATTTTCAGCCGGAGCTGCGGGATACGCTGAACATATGGGATTCACAGCTTGTTTCTTTTGGAAGCAAGATCATCGAAAGAAGAGAATTGTTCACAAAACAGCTGAACGAAATTATTTATGAGATACATAAAAAGTTGTCCGGCGGAAAAGAAGAACTGGCAATTTATTATGAACCGGATATTTCGATAGAAGATTATGAGCGTTCTCTGTCCGTAAATCAGGAAAGAGATATTAAATTAAAGCAGACGACGGTTGGGCCACACAGAGATGATTTTTCCTTCATGGTAAAAGATATCGATATCCGCAGGTTTGGTTCGCAGGGCCAGCAGAGAACGGCTGCTCTTTCTCTGAAATTATCGGAAATAGAACTGGTAAAAAAAATGATAAAGGATAATCCTGTGCTGCTTTTGGACGATGTATTGTCGGAGCTTGACAGCAGCAGACAGAATTATCTTCTGAACAGTATAGGCGGTATCCAGACGATCATTACCTGTACCGGACTGGATGAATTTGTCAATAACAGATTTGAAATCGATAAAGTTTTTCAGGTAGAAGACGGAAAACTGGCGGATAACGTTTTGTGAAACAGAACTGGAGGGCAGCATGGCTAACGAAGAATATGGCGCGGATCAGATTCAGATATTAGAAGGTCTTGAAGCGGTCCGTAAAAGACCGGGTATGTATATTGGAAGCACATCGGGCAGAGGGCTTCATCATCTTGTTTATGAAATTGTGGATAATGCCGTCGATGAAGCGCTGGCTGGCGCCTGCGATACGATTCATGTAACAATAAATCAGGATAATTCGATTACGGTCATCGATAATGGACGCGGTATTCCGATCGGCATTAACCATAAGGCGGGAATTCCTGCGGTGGAAGTCGTTTTTACGATTCTTCATGCCGGCGGTAAGTTTGGCGGCGGCGGTTATAAAGTATCGGGAGGACTTCATGGCGTAGGCGCTTCCGTCGTAAACGCGCTTTCTGACTGGCTTGAAGTAGAAATTTACAATGAAGGTAAAATCTATAAACAACGTTATGAAAGAGGTAAAGTATGTTCTCCGTTAAAAATAACGGGCGACTGCGATGAGAAAAAGACAGGAACGAAGATTTGCTTTAAACCGGATGAAACAATTTTTGAAGAAACCGTATTCGATTATAAGACATTAAAGACGAGACTGAGGGAGACCGCTTTTTTAACGAAAGGCCTTAAAATCGTTCTTACGGATGAAAGAGAAGGACTGGAACAGGAAAAGGTATTCCATTATGAAGGCGGTATCAGGGAATTCGTTACCTACCTGAATAAGAGCAAAGACGCCTTATACGAGAATATCATGTATTTTGAAGGCAGTAAGAATAACGTTTATGTGGAAGTAGCGATGCAGCATAACGACTCTTATAATGAAAGCGTTTACAGCTTTGTCAATAATATCAATACGCCGGAGGGCGGCACGCATTTAATTGGATTTAAGAATGCCTTGACGAAAACGTTCAACGATTATGCGAGAAATAATAAGTTAATCAAGGAAAATGAGGAAAATCTTTCAGGCGACGATATCCGGGAAGGTTTAACGGCAATTATCAGCATTAAAGTAGAAGATCCTCAGTTTGAGGGGCAGACAAAACAGAAGCTCGGAAATTCCGAAGCAAGGGGCGCTGTCGATAGCGTTGTAAGCGAACAGCTCACTTATTTTCTGGAGCAGAATCCGGCCGTCGCTAAAATTATCTGCGAAAAATCCATTATGGCGCAGCGGGCGAGAGAAGCGGCCAGAAAAGCGAGAGATTTGACGCGCCGTAAATCGGCCCTTGAAAATTCTTCTTTGCCGGGAAAACTGGCGGATTGTTCCGATAAGGATCCTAAAAACTGCGAGATTTATATCGTCGAAGGAGATTCTGCGGGCGGTTCCGCCAAAACGGCGAGAAGCCGCGCGACACAGGCAATTCTTCCGCTTCGTGGAAAAATATTGAACGTGGAAAAAGCAAGGCTTGACAAAATTTACGCGAATGCGGAAATCAAGGCGATGATTACCGCTTTTGGTACAGGGATCCATGAAGATTTCGATATCGGCAAACTTCGTTACGATAAAATTATCATTATGACGGATGCCGATGTTGACGGCGCGCATATCGCGACCCTGATGCTCACTTTTATCTACCGTTTTATGCCGGAGCTGATCAGGCAGGGTCATGTGTATCTGGCAAAACCGCCTTTATATAAGCTGGAAAAGAACAGACAGGTCTGGTATGCCTACAGCGATGAAGAGCTGGACAGTATTCTGGCGGAAGTGGGAAGAGATCAGAATAATAAGATTCAGCGTTATAAAGGATTGGGAGAAATGGATGCGGATCAGCTTTGGGATACGACGATGGATCCGGAGAAACGTATCCTGCTCCGCGTCAATATCAATGAAGAAGAGGAATCGGAGGTGGATCTCACTTTTAATACATTAATGGGTGATAAAGTAGAGCCGCGGCGTATTTTTATTGAAGAAAACGCGAAATTTGTCAAGAATCTTGATATTTAAACATCTCCTGTGAAAGGAAAAAAAGAATGGATGACCGTATTTTTGATAAAATTGAAGAAGTAGACCTGAAAAAGAAAATGGAAGATTCTTATATCGATTATGCGATGAGCGTTATTGCGGCGCGCGCGCTTCCCGATGTAAGAGACGGTCTGAAACCGGTACAGCGGAGAGTGCTTTATTCCATGATAGAACTGAATAACGGCCCCGATAAGCCGCACAGGAAGAGCGCGCGTATCGTCGGCGATACGATGGGTAAGTATCATCCGCATGGAGACAGTTCAATTTACGGCGCATTAGTTAATATGGCGCAGGAATGGTCTACCCGCTATCCGCTCGTGGATGGGCATGGCAATTTTGGTTCCGTGGACGGCGACGGCGCCGCCGCCATGCGTTATACGGAAGCGAGACTCAGCAGGATTTCGATGGAACTCCTTGCGGATATCAATAAAGATACCGTAGATTTCGTTCCAAACTTTGACGATACGGAAAAAGAACCTTCCGTTCTGCCGAGCCGTTATCCAAATCTTCTTGTAAACGGCACTTCCGGCATTGCGGTAGGTATGGCGACAAATATTCCGCCTCATAATCTGAGCGAAGTCATTGCCGCCGTCGTAAAAATTATCGATAACCAGGTTCAGGAGAACCGGCAGACGGAAATAGAAGAAATTCTTGAACTCGTAAAAGCGCCGGATTTTCCGACGGGCGGCATTATTCTCGGCACGAGGGGAGCAGAAGAAGCATATCGTACCGGACGCGGTAAAGTAAGAGTGCGCGCCGTAACAAATATCGAGCCCATGGACAATGGAAAAAACCGTATTATCGTGACGGAGCTTCCTTATATGGTCAATAAGGCAAATTTAATATTAAAAATTGCCGAACTCGTAAAGTTAAAGAAAATCGACGGTATCACAGATCTCAGGGACGAGACTAACCGGGAAGGTATGAGAATTGTCATCGAACTCAGAAAAGACGTCAACGCGAATGTCATTCTGAATCAGCTCTATAAACATACTCAGCTTCAGGATTCTTTCGGAATCATTATGCTCGCGCTGATGGACGGACAGCCAAAGGTCATGAACCTTCCGGATATGCTTGGATATTATCTGGATCATCAGAAAGACGTCGTTACGAGAAGAACGAACTACGATTTGAATAAAGCGGAAGAGCGGGCTCATATTTTACAGGGATTGTTAATTGCTCTTGATAATATCGACGAAGTCATTCAGATTATCAGAAGCAGCCAGACTACGCAGATTGCAAAAGACAGGCTGATAGAACGCTTCTCCCTCACAGACGTTCAGTCACAGGCTATCGTAGACATGCGTCTGCGCGCTTTGACAGGTCTGGAAAGAGAAAAGCTGGAGAACGAGCACAGGGAATTATTGGCAAAGATTGCGGAATTAAAGGCGATTCTGGCGGATGAAAAGTTACTGCTCGGCGTTATCAGGGAAGAAATTTTAATCATTTCAGAAAAATTTGGAGACGACAGAAGGAGTAAGATCGGCTTCGATGTTTACGATATCAATATGGAAGACCTGATTCCAAAAGATAATACGATCATTGCGATGACGAGTCTCGGTTATGTAAAACGTATGACCGTAGACAATTTCAAGGCGCAGAACCGGGGCGGTAAAGGAATCAGAGGAATGCAGACGATTGAAGAGGATTACATAGAAGATCTTCTGATGACGACGACGCATCATTATCTGATGTTCTTTACCAATTGCGGAAAAGTATACCGATTAAAGGCATATGAAATACCGGAAGCGGGGCGTACGGCAAGAGGAACGGCAATTATTAATCTGCTGCAGCTGGCGCCGGGCGAAAAAATTTCGGCTATGATACCGATTAAGGATTATGAAGAAAACAAAAATCTTTTCATGGTAACGAAGAAAGGTATCGTCAAGAAAACTTCTATTTTAGAATACTGCAACGTCAGGAAAAAAGGTCTTACCGCTATTAATCTGCGGGAAGACGATGAATTGATCGAAGTAAAATCGACCGATGAAAATACGGAAATTTTCCTTGTTACAAAACAGGGAATGTGTATCCGGTTCAAAGAAACGGATATCAGGACAACCGGAAGAGCTTCCATGGGCGTTATCGGTATGAATCTGTCGGATGACGATGAGGTTATCGGAATGCAGCTTGATCATCAGGGAGATTCACTTCTGATCGTTTCCGAAAACGGCCTCGGAAAACGTACTTATCTGGAAGAGTTTACGACACAGCACCGTGGCGGCAAGGGCGTAAAATGTTATAAGATTACGGAAAAAACAGGAAACGTAGTCGGCGTAAAGGCTGTGAACGACGATCATGAAATCATGATGATCACGACGGAGGGCGTTATCATTCAGCTTAGGATGGAAGATATTTCGATGCGCGGCAGAATTACGTCGGGCGTAAAAATGATGAACCTGGAAGAAGATGTAAAGGTCGCTAAAATTGCCAAAGTACGGGAAAAAGTAAGCGACGGCAGTCAGGAATTTGAAAATATCGACGACGCGATGGAAGAAATTCCGGAAGAAGAATGATAAAGAAAATTTCAAAAAGGAGGTGCCGGAGGACTGGCATCTCTTTTTCGGAAAAAACAGGGCGGAAAGGAACTGATATAACAATGAAGCTTGCGGTAATAGGCGATATTCACAGCAATCATTACGCTTTGGAAGCATGTATTAAACATGCGCTCGATAAAGAGGTAGACGAATTTCTTTTTCTGGGAGATTATATCAGCGATTGTCCCTGCCCGCAGAAAACAATGCGGATCGTTTATGAAATGCAGAAAAGATATCGATGCCGTTTTATCCGGGGTAATCGGGAAGATTATATGCTGAATCATCGAAAAAATCCCGAAGAAAGATGGACTTTTTCTTCTGCGAGCGGCAATCTTTTATATACCTATGAGAATTTGTCCGAAAGAGATTTTCAGTTTTACCAGGAACTGGATATTCAGGGCCTTTATCAGAAAGACGGATATCCCTCTTTCAGGTATTGCCACGGTTCCCTGACTTCTTCAAAGGAGCTGCTTCTTCCTGAAAATGAAAATCTGGAATCCATTATGAAAAATCTGGACGTGGATCTGTTGATTGCCGGCCATACGCATATTCAGAAAAGCGAGATATATGGAAATAAAAAACTGATTCATCCGGGTTCCGCAGGTATTCCCTGGTATTATGGCGGGAAAAGCCAGTATATGATACTGCACGGAACGAAAAGAGGATGGGAAGAGGAATTTTTTCAGTTGGAGTATCCTGTAGACGCTGTGAAAGAGGAATTTGAAACTTCCGGATTAAATGGAAAATCTTTTTACTGGGCGAAATTAAATCTTCATGCCCTCTATACGGGAGAAGATTATATGACTCCCTGTCTGAAGCTTGCAGAAAAATTATGCAGAGAAGCCGAAGGCAGCGTAAGTTGGCCGGATATTCCGGAAAAATATTGGAAAACAGCGGCGGAAACGTTTGGCATTTTATAAAAATATAAAACGGAAAGGAATGGAATCGTTCATGAAATCATCGGAAGAATTGAGAAATAACCTGCGTTCTATTAATCACAAAAGCTATCCCGCTTATAAGTCATTAGCCGGGAATTATTCCTTTGGAAAATATATTCTGAATATCGAGCATGTGCAGGGAGATCCTTTTGCGGCGCCATCCAGGCTCAGCGTGGAAGTAAATCATAAAATTGCGGGCTTTCCTGCGTCCTGTTATGGGACAAAATGGAATAAGACCGCTCTGGAAGATTATCTGATACGTCGTTTTCAGAAGCAGGCGGACAGATTCTGTTTTCAGGCTAAAGGATCCGGAAAGAGCGGTATCATTACCGTAAGCCGGTGCGGACAGGAAATCATGGAAAGAACCGCATGTGAAATTACGGCTTCTGCCGTTATGATAAGGTTTGAAGCAGGATTTCCTGCCAATGGACGAAGTATTAACGCGCCGGAGCTTGAGAAAATTTTATTCGATTTCATACCAGTATGCGTTGAACAGAGCTTATATTATGAAAAAACGCCGAAGCAGGAGCTCGAAAGAGTTATTTTTCTGGCGGAAGACCAGCATTTCATAAGAGAGGAAATGAAAAAACAGAATATTGTGGCTTTCGTTGCCGACGGCTCCATATTGCCGAGAGAAAGCGGCGTATCCGACAGGCCGCTGAAGGACGGCATTCCTTTTTGTGCGCCGGAGACGATGAAAGTGGTTTTTTCGCTTCCTCATAAAGGAAATCTTCAGGGAATGGGTATCAGAAAGGGGATTACCTTAATCGTAGGCGGCGGTTATCATGGAAAGTCAACTCTTTTGAAAGCGTTGGAGCGCGGCGTTTATAACCATATCGCCGGAGACGGCAGGGAATATGTCATTACGGATGAGACGGCATTAAAGCTTCGCGCGGAAGACGGCAGAAAAATTACCAATACGGATATTTCTCTTTTTATAAACCATCTTCCAAATGGAAAAAATACCGAAAACTTTTGTACGTTAGATGCCAGCGGAAGTACCTCTCAGGCGGCGAATATTGTGGAAGGAATCGAAGCAGGCAGTAAACTGCTGCTCATCGACGAGGATACTTCCGCGACAAATTTTATGGTTCGTGACGAACTGATGCAGAAAATCGTTGCGAGGGAAAAGGAGCCGATTACGCCTTTTTTGGAGCGTGCAAAGGATTTATATGAAAAAGCAGGCGTTTCAACGATTCTTGTAATTGGAAGCTGCGGTTCTTATTTTCATATTGCGGATAAGGTCATTCAGATGGATTCTTATCGGGCCGTTGATATTACGGATGAAACAAAGGAAATTATGAAGGATTATCCGGCGCCTGCAGTCAGCGCTCCCGGTTTTCATCTGCCATCCGAAAAACGCGAAATCGATCTGTCCGGCTCCAGCCAGAAGAGAAAGACTTACCGGGGAAACGGTTATGTGGAAGAGCGGCTGAAAATTAAACGGATGGGAAAAACGGCGTTTTCAATCGGAAAAGAAAGTCTCGATCTGCGTTATGTGGAACAGCTGGTGGACGAGGAGCAGACGCAGACGTTAGCTTATCTTCTACGCTATGCAAAAGAACATTACGGAGATAAAAAAACGGATATCGTAAGCGTTGTAAGGGCGCTTGAAAATATTTTAAAAACAAAAGGCCTTGCAGGAATCTGCGATAAGGGAAACGTGCCTTCAGGGCTTGCAATGCCGCGGGTACAGGAAATATTCGCCTGCTTTAGCAGATACTAGATTTTTCCTGTGCCCGACGGCATACGCTTCAGGTTATTTTTTATACTTTGCTTCGATGATCGTGGATGCAATGCCGCAGCCGATGCCGAATACCGGAAATACGACGACATAAGGCATTCCCCAGCTGTCGTTTATGAAGGCTGATATCAGGTAAATGATAGTGGCAGTCATCATGAGACAGCCGCAGACAGTTCCTTTTAATTTGTCCTTTTTGTATTCTTCGGATTCCTTATCGTGAAGTAGATTATATTGTTTCAGATTGTATTTTTCCTTCTGTATTCCGGCATATACGAGAATGGTTACTGCAGCTGTGATAAAAAACAGAAGAAGGGAAGCCGCAAGTGAATCGGCATCGAATGCTGCATCCGCAAAAAGTCCGGTCATTAACGATTCCGCTCCTATCATGAAAATGATACCGATCAGAATCAAGGAGACGCCGCTTACTATCATGATCGAAAATTTTTTATTGAAGCCGTCGATTTCTTCTTCCGCATAAAAGTTTTCTATGTACGGGTTTTTCTGTTGAAAAGCATCGTGCCGTATGCCCATCACGATAAAGATCGCGACGGCAATGACAAGAAGAACGAAAAATAAAATGGAACTTAATTCTTCGGAAAAGCCGATTCCCTGCAAAAGCAGCATCAGGGAAACACCCAGCAGAATCAGTCCGACTCCTGAAGATATCATTTTGCTGAACAGATTCATATGCTGGTCATAATGAGATTTATCCTCAACGTAAAGGGAACTGACATCTTTCTGAATCAGATCGTCCATACTCAAATGAAACATCTGACAGAGCTGTATCAGTTTTTCCATTTCCGGATAAGTCGTATCAGATTCCCATTTTGATACGGACTGTCTTGAAACTTCCAGTTTTTCAGCAAGCTGTTCCTGTGTAATATCGTTCTTTTTTCTAAGAAATTGTAAATTCTCTCCTAAGCCCATTTTTTTTTCTCCAATACAATTGCTCATTTCATTTCCGCGGTAAATGATAGTTCTATGATAGGAAAAAAGCAGTGTAAACACTATCAATTTTATGTTGCTTTTCGGTTTATTCATGTTAATTTCAGGTTGCATACCGCATTTTTACACGATTTTCTCGAAATCATCAACGCCATGTTTACACCAGGGACAGATAAAATCGGGCGGCAGCTCTTCTCCTTCATAGACATAGCCGCAAACGGTACAGCGCCATCCTTTTTTGGCAGGAGCGGTATCGGAAGAGGGCTTCGGCTTTACAAATTCATGATAATAAGAATAGGTCATCGGCTTTTCAGAAGAAAGGACATCCGCATTTATAACGAGCGCGGTAAAAAGGATATGCGTTCCCAAATCGCAGGACTGAACGATTTTACAATCGAGGTAAGCCGTCGTATGTTCCGTAAGATAAGGAAGCTCCTGTCCCGTTATCTGAAAAGGAATTCCGACGAATTTATCGGTTTCCCTTCCGCTCTGGAATCCGAAGTGCTGAAAAAGAGAAAAAGGCGCGGTTTCGGAGAGAACGGAAATAGATACCATGCCTGATTTCTGTACCAGTTCGCAGGTAAGATTCTGTTTGTTGATCGCGATAACAATTTGTTTTGGATCGCTTGTCACCTGCGTTACGGTGTTGATAATACATCCGTTCATTTTGGCTCCCGATTTTGCAGAAGCTACATAAAGACCATAGGATAATTGAAAAAGTGCTTTTGAGTTCATGATAATTCTCCTTCCTTTTGTTTTTGTTGATTTATTTTTATTCTATTTCTATTCTACATTTGATTTTGTTTTTAGAAAATAGTATTATTCAAATAGTATCTGAAAAATTTTGTTTTTTATACGGAACAAAGGAGCTGGGGTTTCATGAAATTTACGAATGCGGAAGAAAAAAGGACCTATATGCTGGAAACACCGGTCAAAAAACTGGTTTGCACGCTGGCGGGCCCTACTATTTTGAGTATGCTGATCACTTCTTTTTATAACATGGCGGATACCTTTTTTGTAGGAAGGATCAATACGCAGGCGACGGGAGCGGTCGGCATCGTCTTTTCGGTTATGGCCATTATTCAGGCAGTGGGATTTTTCTTCGGACACGGTTCCGGCAATTACATTTCCAGAAAATTGGGCGCACAGGAAATAGAAGAAGCCGAGAAGATGGCGGCGGTTGGTTTCTTTTCGGCATTCGCCGCGGGAATCGTATTGATGGCGGCAGGGCTTCTTTTTATCGAACCGTTAGCTTATCTGCTCGGCTCGACGGAAACGATACTGTCCTATACGATCATTTATCTCGGCATTATCCTGCTTGGCGCGCCTGCGATGACGACTTCCCTTGTATTGAATAACCAGATGCGGTATCAGGGAAGCGCTTTTTATGCAATGATCGGTATCGTGTCCGGTGCGATTCTTAATATCGTGCTGGATCCGGTACTGATTTTCGGATGTAATCTTGGAATTGCCGGAGCCGCGATGGCAACGACGATCAGCCAGTATGTCAGCTTTGTCCTGCTTCTGATCATGATCAGAAAAGGGGGAAATATGCAGATCCGGTTCAGTAATTTCAGGCCAAGCGCGCATTTTTATAAAGAAATGATACGGGGAGGCACGCCGTCGTTATGCCGGCAGGGGCTGGCAAGCCTGGCAACAATTTTTCTGAACCGTACGGCCGGTTTCTATGGAGACGCGGCAATTGCCGGGATGTCCATCGTATCGAGAATTTCAATGTTCGCAAATTCCGCGTTGATCGGATTCGGTCAGGGATTTCAGCCTGTATGCGGTTTTAACTATGGCGCGGGAAAGAACGACAGAGTGCTGGAAGCGTTTTGGTTCTGTGTAAAATATGCGTTTTTGTTCTTATTGATCGTAGGAACGGCAGGATTTATTTTTGCGCCGGGTCTGGTCGCCCTGTTCCGCAAAGACGATCTGAACGTTATCGAGATCGGAACCGCCGCCCTGCGTTGTCAGGTCGTCGCTTTTCCGCTGAATGCATGGATCGTTATGTGCAATATGATGCTGCAGTCTATTGGAAAGGGTTTAAAGGCTTCTATCGTCGCGTCCGCGAGGCAGGGACTCTGCTTTATCCCCCTCATTATCATTCTCCCGCATTTCTTCGGGCTCTTTGGCGTGGAAATCTGTCAGGCAGTTTCGGATGTTTTAACGCTCGCGATTTCTGTTCCGATTGGAATGAGCGTCATAAAAGAAATGACAGAACCGTCCTGAGGCGATTCTGTCATTTTACTAGTTCGTGTAATTATCAAAATATCCCTGAATCAGGATGACCGGCGTTCCTTTGTCGCCGGATCCGCTCGTTAAGTCGCATAAAGAACCGATCAGATCGGTCAGCCTTCTCGGCGTCGTTCCCTGAGAAGCCATATCGCCGACCAGATTTTCTTTCTTTTCTCTGATACGGTTGGAAATCGCTTCTTTCAACGCTTCACCGGATAAATCCTTAAAGTCGTTGTCCGCGAGATATTTCAGCTTGACTTCGTTAGGCGTTCCTTCCAGACCGGGCGTACTGGCGGGAGATACGCAGGGGTCTGCGAGTTCCCATATTTTTCCAACGGGGTCTTTAAAGGCGCCGTCTCCATACACCATGACTTCCACATGTTTTCCGGTCCTGTTCAGGATTTCTTTCTGGATATCCGTTACCAGGCCGGTACATTCTCTCGGAAAGAGTTTAATGGTATCCTCCGTCGATTTGTTGGAGCCAAGCAGCCCGTATTTTTCATTGCATCCGCTTCCGTTTACAGGGCTTGTGAGAATGTCGTCCATTCCTGCGATAATTTCCGCGCCTGCCGCTTTCAAAAGTCTCTTCGTGCGCATTCTCGTATGAATATCACAGTTCAATACCTTTTTCGTATAAGGAAGGATGCTCCTGCAGTCGTTGGCGAAGATAATTTCTACTTCTGCGCCCGCTTCTTTGATGAGATTTCCGTAATAATCGACATAATCTACGCCTGTAAATGGATGTTTGTTTTCGCCGAAGAGTTCACGGTATTTCTCAAGGGTAAGTACATCGCTGTATGGATTGATTCCCGCTTCGTCCAACTGATCGAGAGAGACGAGTTCATTTCCTACTTCATCGCCTGGATAACTGAGCATCAGAACAATTTTCTCAGCTCCCATCGCGATTCCTCTTAAACAGATCGCAAAACGGTTTCTGGATAAAATAGGAAAAATAACGCCGATCGTTCCTCCTCCCAGCTTCGTCCTGACATCTTCCGCGATCGCTTCCACCGACGCGTAATTTCCCTGTGCCCTGGCTACGATGGATTCCGTTACCGCAATAACGTCCCTGTCGCGAAGTTCAAAACCTTCGCTCTGTGCAGCCTCCAATACACTGTCCGTAACGATTTTGACCAGATCGTCGCCTTTCCTGATAATAGGACAGCGGATTCCTCTGGATACGGTTCCGACTTTTCTTTCCATGCTATACCAATTCTCCTTTCTCATCCTGTAAATATTACCACCGTAGACTATTATAATATAAACGATTGTAAAATAACAGGAAGAAAAGCGAAAACTTAAAATTTTCCCCTGCCTGCGGCATAGAAAATTGAAAAATTAAAATTCCGTATGCCCATATCGTCGGATTTTCCTGCAATACGGCGGCAGTAATCGTTCATCCAATATTCCATATTGATCCAATGCTCCGCGCCGTCTGGCGTATAGGATACATAAAAAGGATTCGTATTTTCGTTCAACAGAGCCGGCGCCGCGTCTGCCGAAAGGGTGGAAAGATAGCGCATACTGATTTCCGCGTCGTATTCCGTCATAGATTCTGTATGAGAAGGGTTCAGGTTATAACGGGCTATCCAGTAATCCGGATGGGAGAAGGAAAGGCCGGTATAAAATACGGTGACGACCGCCACGCTGTAGAAAAACAGCGGGAAGCGCTGGAAATAAATATAGACCGTAACGCCTGTCATCAACAGGAAAATTACGATTAACGACCATATGACGAAGAGCCGCAGGAAAGTCAGATTATAGGCTGAAATGTACATGAGCATCCTGAGCGCGCTTGACAAAATCATAATAAAGGTGCATCCGCTGACGATGCTGAGAATGATTTTCAGGATAAGATTATCCCTGAAAAAGTACAGACAGAGCAGCACGAGAATCAGATTGATAATGCAGACTGCCAGGAGCTGGAAAAATCCCTGTCTGGCATAAGCGGCATAAGTGTATCCTTCAGGAAGCTTCATATTGCCGATGAATAGATAGAAAATCTGTATGAAGCTGAACAGCAGATAGACAACGGAGAGCATACCGGAGACGGTAATCGCGATAATAGGCTCCCCCTTTTTTTTCTCCGGAACCTCTTCCGATACGGTCTTTCTGCACAGGGCTGACAGCAGCGCGTAGGAAACAAAAAATACTGCCGCAATCGTAAAACCGAGCCGGAGAATTCCCGTAAAGGAAATATCGAAACAAAGAAGATTTTCTATGATATTGCGAAAAACGATATCCGCGCTGCACAGAAGAAGCGTCATGACGATAAGGAGCGGGATGGAAACGGAAAAACCGAGTAAAATATATAATATATAGTTCTTTTTTCCACTCTTTTTCTGTTTTTGGGCATCATAAAAAGAAGCCAGATCTGACAAGGGAGAAAAGAGGCATACAAAAGAGTTCCCGATCGTACGCAGAATGGCCCCCAGATATTTTGGAAGATTCCAGTCCGCATCATAATAGACCGTATGCAGTATCAGGATAAAGGTCAGCAGAAAGATGCCGAGTTTATTCATCCATAATAACTGCGGGGAATCGGTACAGCAGTTGGAGATTCCAAGCAGAGAAACGCTAACGATGTAAAACAGACTGTCTTTTTTGTAAGGAACCCCTAACTTTTTCATAGATAAGAAGAAATAGCAAAGGGTTCCGGCGACGAAAAAAGGGTAGGTGATGCCGGAAGCGTTCCGGTAAAGGCAGAATGCATAAAAAAGGGCGTAAAGGGCACTGGAGGGACCGAAGAAAGAAAATTGTTTTTTCATCTGCCTGGTCAGTATCGTTTCTTCTTTTCCGGCTTCTTCTTTTTTCGCCTCTTCCTGCCGGAAGTAATTGTTTACGGCACAGGCGTTCGGTTGTTCGACTTGATATGATTCGTTCATTTCGTGATTCCTCCATTTCTTTGTCCGCGTTTTCCGGCGCGGGAATCAATTACTTATTTTCTGTATCCTCTTCTTCTACATATTGAAGAATATCGCCCGGCTGGCAGTTTAACGACCTGCAGATCGCTTCCAGCGTGGAAAAGCGGATGGCCTTCGCCTTATTATTCTTTAATATGGAAAGATTGGCAAGGGTAATATCCACTTCGTTCGCCAGTTCTGTCAGGCTTTTTTTGCGCATCGCCATAACAACATCCAGATTGATCATAATCGCCATTTTTGTAATCCTCCATTCTTGCTCGGCCTGTGCTTTATCCGTCTCAGATAGTAAGGTCGTTGTCGAGTTTATAAGCGACCGCCCTGTCGAATACGCGGGCCAGCACTTTGCTGAACAGGCCGGCGATGACGAATACCAGAATGATGATAAAAACAGCGGGCGTTATATAGATGAAGAGGCGGCAGGCCGTTATGAGGGCGATGCAGAAGCTGTAGACGCTCATTCTGTCAAGGCTTTCTACGTTTTCCCTGATAAAGCAGTCATCGTTGACGACGGAACGAAACATCTTGCGCAGTTCGTGAATGATCAGGACGGCAAAAATGCCTGACAGGAAAAGCACGACGAGCAGAGAATAAAAATTATCCCGGAAATAAGAATTATATTTTCCATAGAACTTTATGGAAAACGGCAGGGTAACGGTGACAAAAATGCCTGCGAAATACATGAAGTCAAGCAGATATTTGGTGAACAGCGTCAATTTATCTTTCATAGTAAGCCTCCATTCCGTTTTCCATAATATAACACGGTAAATAACGAATGTCAACAAAAATTTATTGTTTTTCAATAAATATTTGTTATTTTACAATAATATGTAAAAAATACAAAAAATAAAGAAAAATACGAAAATGTTTGTACAAACTGCCAGATTGGCGTTATAATAAAAAAGTAAGGTATAAAATAAAAGGGACGGGGGACAAAAGTATGACAGAACAGCAATACAAGAGGGTGAATAGTGCAATTTATCCGGTCGTTATCATCATACTCGGATATATCGCGATCTCAATGATTTTATGGGCCGCTACCAGCGGAGGAACGTGGAAAACATGGGCACAGATGATTTCTGCGGTGATTGGAATTCTGATTTCAACGGCGGTTTATGTTACAAACAGGAAAAAGAAAATCTGCGGTATAGTCATGATGACGGCCGCGGCCGTCGTTTATGCGGCTGTCAGCCTGCTTGGAACGACAGTGAGCACATGGACCTACGCTTTGCCGATTCTGTTCGCTTCGGTTGCATATCTGAATAAAAAGCTTATTATTTTTGGGAATACGGTTACATTATCGGTAACAGTCGTCAGGCTCGTTATGGCGGTCATGAACCAGTCGGACGCCCTGTCGGATCTGGTGCTTGCCGTTATTACGCTGGCGCTTTCGGCTTTCGCATCGATCAGCGCTGTAAAACTCCTGACCCGCTTCAATGAAGAAAATATTGACAGCATCCGGGAGGCCGCAAAGAAGCAGGAAGAGAGCAACAAAAAACTGGTTGCCGTCGCGGAAAATATTACGGAGAATTTTGAAGACGCCATGGAGATGCTCGGAAACCTGAAAGACAGCATCGGAACGAGCAATTTCGCCATGAACAATATCGTGGAAAGTACGGAGAGCACCGCGGAAGCCATTCAGAACCAGGCGGCTATGTGCGCCGATATCCAGACGAGTATGGATAAGGCGGAAAAAGGGACGAAACGGATGATGGGAGCTTCCAGGAGCGTCAACGAGATGGTGAACGAAGGTTCGGATGTTGTAAAGGAGCTGAAAGAGCAGGCGAAAAACGTAGAAGAAGCGAGCGACCTTACGGTGGATGTCATCGAGAGGCTTACCAGAAAAGTAGAAGAGGTACAGGGCTTTGTCGGCGATATCCTGAGCATTTCCAGCCAGACGAATCTGCTTGCCCTGAACGCGTCTATTGAAGCGGCCCGTGCCGGCGACGCCGGAAAAGGCTTCGCAGTAGTCGCCGAGGAGATACGGCATTTGTCCGAGCAGACGAAAGAAGCTTCCAATAATATTACAAGCATTATCGGGGAACTGAACGAGGATACGAAGCGTGCGAACGAAAGTATCGGAAATTCTGCGGCTTCCGTCATAAAACAGAATGAATTGATCGACGAGACGAAAGAAAAATTTGAAAAGGTAGACACAGAGGTTTCGGAGCTTGCGGAGAACGTCAGGGAGATGGAGCAGATCATCGAAGAAATCCTGACCTATACGAGCACCATTTCTGACAATATTTCCCAGCTTTCCGCGACGAGCGAAGAGGTTGCCGCGTCTTCTACGGAGAGTCTGAGTACTTTCGTAACGACGGTTGCCGAAATGGATAAGACGAAAACCATATTGGAAGATATTTACAATATGGCGCAGAATTTAAAACAGACAAGCTAAAAAACAAAAGAAATTGGGTATAAAATTCGGGGGGGGGGTTAAGCTTATTAATCCTCTTCTTTTTTTAAAAAAAGAGTAAAATTTTAGCTGATATGTGCCGATATAATAGTAAAATATATCTAATGGGGAATATCAGGAAGAACAGCAGGGATGCGGGGGTATTCATATGTTACCGATTCAACATAATATGATGGCATGGAACGCCGAAAGACAGTTTAATACAATTACGAAAGCGAAAAAGAAAAAATCGGAAAGGCTCTCTTCCGGTTATCGGATCAACCGCGCCGGGGACGACGCGGCGGGCCTGGCTATTTCCGAAAAGATGCGCAGGCAGATCAGAGGGCTTCAGGCAGGCACGGAGAATGCCGAGAACGGCATTTCATGGGTGCAGATTGGAGAAGGCGCGCTTAATGAGGCACACGATATTCTGCACCGGATGAACGAGCTTACCATTAAGGCGCAGAATGGAACGAATACGGCTGAGGACAGGGCCTATATGCAGGAAGAGTTTGAACATCTGCAGAGCGAATTGGACCGCATCAGCACTACGACTACTTTTAATGAAGTGAATATTTTCAGAGAGCATGAGTCTGTCTATGATCAGATCCATGGAAATAAGCATTGGGATTATGAGCAGATTCATGAGATAGAGGCCGGAAAAAACAAGCTGGTCATCAATTACCGGGATACGGAAAGTTCGAAACAGAAGTCGGTGACTCTTGAAGTGCCTCCGGGAAAGTATACGACCCATGAGCTGATCGACGAGCTGGATACTTCCGCCGGTATTTCAGGAAAGATCCATGTGGAATATACGGAAAACGGATTTTGCAGCGTAAATCTGGAAGGCGGCGAAATTATCGACAGCGTAACGGGAGATCTGACCTATCTTCTGTGGGATACCTACGATGGCGGCGGGTACGGCGCCCTGATCGGAACTACGGCGTTTCCCCGCGCGACAAGCAGGTTAGAGGTCGTTCAGGGACAGAATGATTACATGGAGTTTGAGATCGAGTATTTTGACGGAAGCGGTACGGAAAAAATAACGATCGATCTGTTAGATGACAGTCTGCCTGCCGGTACGAAAATGCGATATACAAAAGCGGAGCTGATGGATATTATCGATAAAGCGGTTCCAGCGGACAGCGGTTTAAAGACCAGTCATCACGGCGATTCTATCATGCTTTCCAGCGATAAGGGTATCGTTACCGGTTTTAAGGGGAATATGTTCAAGATTGAGAACGTGGATCCTATTTATGATTCTGTTTTTTATGATAATATTCAGGAAGGATATGTATGGCATGATCCGGCTTCCGTAAAGGGCGGCGCGGTTTTGACGTCGGATACGCGGGATAAGGAACATAACAGATATTATATCGACAGCAGCAACAATACGCTGGTCTTACAGCCGAACCTGATGACGTCGCCTACCACGATTACGATTGATACGAATACTCAGGACGGCTATACCGCGGATGAAATGGTAGCAGAATTGAATAAAAAGTTCGAGGCAGCAGGCCTTGAAGAAGAGGTTAAGGCTTATAAAATCACATCGAACAGCAAAGAATCTGTGGGCGACGATACCGTATATTTTTACGGCGTGGAGATCCGGACTGTGAAAGAAGGGCCGGATTCTATCGTCAATATCGACAAAGACGCCAGCACCGCTTACGATACTCTGTTTACGGTGAAAAACTTCAATTCCTATGGAACGGATACGGATGCGAAAGTAAATAATGAAACCCAGCCAGACAGCAATGCCTATGCGGAGAGTTCTAAAAATTATGGCAGTAATACAACGGTTACGATTAAGAACGGCGTAAATGACAGCTTTACCCTCACGCTGCAAAGTAAAGCTTCCGCCAACGGATCCACAGTCGATTATAACAAATCGTTTACCATCGATATCCTGGCAAGCGGCAGCAAGGCTATGTCGGCTGCGGATATTGCTTCCGCCATCGATGCGGAAATCAAAAAGAACAGCGAGCTGAAAGACAGGATCGAGGCCAAAGTAGTAGATGGTAAAGTGCGGATTCTGGATAAGGAAGATAAGACTCTTGATAATGTAAAAGACGATTATCTCAACTGGAATACGACGATTCAGCTTGGCAGTGCGGGCAGTAATACCGGTTACAGAAGCATTTTCCAGCAGGAATATCAGTATGATGTACCGCAGACGGTCAGTAAGAAGGGTTCTTTGACGATCGATACCAGCGGCAGGACTATGAGCGGCGGTATGACGATCAATATCAACGGGACGAATGAATATTTCAGTTTTAACGGAAAAACTTCCCTTAGCGATATCGTGGCAGAAATCAATAAGGCGAATCCCATAACCTTCAGCCCGGTTTCCGGACAGGGAAATACGCTGCCGAAGAATTTCACGAAGACCGTTCAGGGTACGACGACAGTCAGTTACTGGGCGGGCGGTTCCGTCAGCGGAGATTCCGTGAAAGTGCAGGGCAACACGGATCTTCAGGCGAACGCGCCGGCAAAGCTTGAAATAGGGCCTGAGCTCAAGTCAAATATGGTAATAACGGATCAAAATAATAAGATTACAATTACGTTGAACGGAAAAACAAGAACGCTTTCTCTGAAACCTAACGATCCTGCCGGTGTAAGCAATACGGCATCCTATACCATGGATGGACTGGCGGCGGCGCTGCAGGCTGAAATCGACAAAGAATTCGGAACAGGGATGGGCGGCGCTTCTGTGGATGTTGAGAATAACAGGCTCGTCCTTACGTCTATCCTGCCGGAAGGACAGGATGGAAAGGAAACTTCTATTGCCGTTTCCGCAAAGGGGGGGGCAACTAATACCTTTTTTGAATATCTGAATACGGTGGAAACGGCGGCTAGCTGCACAAGCGATCAATGGCTTGCAAATGAAATTTATCTGAAAGACGGCGACAGCGATAAGTTCAAATTCACTTTTAAAGACAGTACGGGAACATACGACGTTGAACTCGATCTGACGGATAATGCCAGCGCAGCAGGTGAAAAATTCACCGCACAAGGTCTTGTAGACAGAATCAATAACAGGATGAATAATACGACCGAACCCTATAAGGGTAAGGTAACGGCAAGCCTTGTGGATAACCGGCTGGTTCTTACGACGAAAGAGACGGGAAATCAGACTTCCATCACCTATACGACCGGTCTTTCAGGAAACACCGACCCGAACGCTGACGCTATTTTCGGGGGGCTTTCCAATTTTACGGCGGCTCAGATCATTCTCGATAAGAATGTTCAGGCCAGCGCTAATTTTACCGGTACGAAGTCCTTTGAATTTATGCTGGACGGTCAGAAACAGACAGTCGAGATCGGGAAATGGAACAGTGTGAACGATTTGGTAGCGAAGCTGAATAGCGCGTTTCTCAATCATAAAGACGACAGCAATCAGCCCGCGCCGATAGAAGTGACCGCTTCCAATGTAAATGGAAAGCTTTGCCTGACAAAGAATGACGCGGGGAGCGGCAGCCTTAGTATGGCGTATAATTCTGGTGGCAGCGTCATGGCGGATATGTTCGGCTATGAACCGAAGCCCGGCGTGAAGGTATCTTACAGCGGGACGAAATTGATAATAACAGCCGGCGCGAACGATATGATTTCGGTCAGTTCCGGAAGCAGCGGCGGTACGGTAGCGCCGAAGAAGGCGACGGCATATCTGTCCCATAATTCGGGTTCCGGTTTCCATTCCGCCAAGTACAGTACCGTTACCAGCAATACGCTTGATCCTAACGGGATTGTGCTGGACCGATGGAATAATGATCTGAAATTTAGCTTTAAACAGGGCACGACGACAACAACGGTCGAGATTACGCTGACAGAGAGTACGGGAGGAAATCCGACTTCTCTGGAGAATATCAAAAAGGAGCTCCAGGACGGAATAGACGCCAAACTTGGAAGCGATGTGATAGAAGTCCTGCTCGAAAATAATAAGCTGTCTCTGAAGTCCAAAAAACCGGGCAGCGAGTTCCAGTTTTCCGGTCTGCAGAGCGATAGAAACGGAAAAACCGGCGGCGGCTTTTTCCATCATGTGATGAGCGGTTATACGGAAAAAAAGAACCAGCTGCCGGATCGGGAGGATGTAAACGGCGAGCAGTGGGCGGATGATATTTTTGCTCAGGGGCGTCACGATGTGGTTACCGAACTGACGAAATTAAAGCCTGGCGTCAGCGATACGCTGATTCTGGATCTGACCTATATTCCGGATACGGATCATGATAACAGGATAGAAAACGATAAAAAAGAGACGATTACGCTGGAAATGAAGCTTGATCCGAATATACGGGAAGAGGACTTCTACAATGCCGACAAACTGAAAAAGATGATTCAGGAAAAGCTTAACGAGGCGATCAATAGCAAAGAAGTTCAGGAGAAAGCAGCAGATCTTGGCATTCAGCTTCATGAGAATCTGATCGAGGTGGATGTGGGCAGGCATAAGACTGACATCTATGGAAATAAGGATAACGTATCCGTCAGCTTTACGATGACAAAGGATCATGATATCGCAACTCCGGTAGAAGGGTATTTTTATATCGACGGCATTCGGGGCAATGCGGCTTACGAGACTTTCTATCATACGGAAGGCGAATTGATTCCCGCCTATATTATCGGTACGAAAAATATCAATGAGGGCGTGAATCTGGGGCCGGATGATACGGAATTATCTTTTGTTGTCGATGACGAGAAATATGTGCTCAAGCTCGATCCGGGTAAATACAGCGCGGAAGAAATCATTAATACGCTTACCAGAAAATTTGAGGAACAGGATATTCCTCTGGCGGCACAGATCACAAAAGAAGGTTTCCTGAAAATATCCCATCAGAGAATGGGAAAACATATCATCGAGAAGATCAGCGGCAGCGCAAGGGATGAACTGTTTTATCTGGAGGACGCTGAGAAAGATCCTTTTCAGGAACGATCTATCAGAATCAGCAGCTACGAGGGCGACAGGATCGATCTGTACAGTCCGAGATTCTCTACAACGATGCTTAATATCAACTCGCTTTGCATATCGGGAATAAAATATGCGGAGAAAGCTACGAACCGTATCAAGGAAGCGATAAGCATGGTAGCGGAAATGAGAAATACGTTTGGAGCCATTCAGAACAGGCTGGAGCATACGATTAATAACAACTGGAATAAGCATGAAAATCTTTCGGCGGCGGAATCCCGTATCCGTGATGCGGATATAGCGACGGAAATGGTGGATTTTTCTAATCTGAGCATCATACAGCAATCGGGGCAGGCCATTTTGGCTCAGGCAAATCAATCGAGAAACCTGCTGCTGTCGCTGTTAAGTTAGAAAAAATAATTGGGGAACAGGTATCATAAACCTGTTCTCTTTTTTTAAAACTTTTTATCATCGCAGTACGTTATTTATAGTAAATGACATAACAAATTGCACATTTCATCTCTTACAAAAGCCATATATGCAAGCTTTTGCAAGGCTGAAATGGCAATTTTTAATGTCGTTAACTATATAAGAATGGTAAAATCAGTATTGCAGGACTGCATGAAAAGTCATATCTTCCTGAACGGGCGCATCTGTATCCGGCATAGTGTCGTCCGGCGCAGCCCAATGGGAGAACTGTGCGAAGTCAAAATCCGCTTCCGGGAGAGCCGGAAGCTTTTCTCCGTCAAAAACATATAAAGTATCGTAGAGGGCGTCTTCGACAAGTAAAGTAATCTGATGTACCGGAATCTGTTCTATCCAGGCCCTGTCCAGAAATGCCCCGCGTTTCAGAATATAGTCGGACAGAAAGGCAATTTCCTCTTCCCGGCTTGCGGTATCTTCGTTCAGAATGTACTGTTCTTCCCAGCGCATCCGGTCCATTGCCGCGGAAGCGGCGGTCATTTCCGCAAGCTGCGGGACGTATTCTCTGGCCAGCGTCCGCAGATAAGCGCTGATTTCGTTTTGATAGCAGACAGTGAGCGCATGATAAAATTCCGGTTTGTCGTACAGGGCGGAGAACCAGGGGGAAGAATCACTGTGTGCGGCGAGTCTTGTAAGCCTGTCGGGAGAGGAGGAAATATGGCCGAGATAGGCCGGCGTATTTCCCCAGGTAACGTCATAGTCCCAGACCGGCCCGGCGTATAATTTATTGCTTATGGCGTCGATATCCTTGTAGAAACAGGAGCTCGCCACGCCGCCGTCATAGTTGGCCGTTACCTCTTCCAATAAGTATTTTCGGACAAAAGAGTCCAGATCTATCAAATCGGTATAATATTTTCCGGTGGCGCTGTCCAGGCTGTCGGATGCAAGAATCGCGTTTTCCACGTTTTGAATATATTCATCGATATAAGCAATCTGATTTTCCGAAGCATATTCCGGTGAACGCAGGATGAAGGATTCCTGAGCGTCCGTAATAAAATAGCTTCCATTTGTTTCGACTTCTTTTAGAAATCTGTCGTCAAAATCCCGTTCGATCAGATAGCCGCCCGTGATATCGCCCGGTTCCTTCGGAATCTGTTTCGCTTTGGTCGTATCCGTCCATGCCGTTTCATAAAGGCTTAAATCCGTTTCATCGTTGGCAATTTCTGTCAATTGTTCCAAATCCGTGATATCGAGACGGTTGTTCCTGATTTCTATTTTTTCCACCACATAATAATTTCCCCAGTATTCGCCATTCAAATACAAATCGACGAAAACGCCTTCTTTCGACTGCGCAAGTCCGAGGCGGTCCGCGAGATTCCGGGAGAGCGCGTTGCGAAGCAGCGTCGGATCCGCGGCATTGGAAACAAAGATCCATTTTCTGGCAGACTCCATCCCCAGAAAAGGAACCGCGTCGGAAAGTTTGATTTGGAAAGGCTTTTTGGCGAATTCCGTAAAAGAGGTATTTCCCCTGCCTTTTATATAAGCGAGCGAAAGTTCAAAGCTGCTTTTGCCGTCCGCTTCCAATACGGAGAGATATCCCGGTTCTCTGTAATTTTTATCGTTGTTGATCTGTTCCGCGGTTCCCGATTCCGTATCGATGAATACCGCCGGAATATTTTCAGAATACATCCATACGATAGAAGAAGGTTCTATGCCGTCAGGGATTTCCGGTTCCATGCCCGCGTTCTTACAGGCGGAGGGGAGAAACGCGTAATATTGTCCGTTCTGTTCCCAGAGCGCGATTTTATGTCCTGCGGCGCAGATATACAGGTTTTTCGTCCCATCCGCCGCAAAACCGTCGTTCATTTCCCTGTTTTTGGTTTCGCTTATAGATTCATCCCGATAATCGGAAAGCCTGTTCAGCCCAAGAAGCAGTATCGAGCCGATTCCTATTAAAATACAGTAAATTCCTTTTCTTCCTGTCATTCCACAATCAACCCCACCGGACAATGATCCGAGCCCATGACGTCCTTATAAATGAGCGCGTCTTTCAGTTTTTCTTTCAGACATTCCGACACGATAAAATAGTCGATCCGCCATCCCGCGTTTTTTTCCCTCGCATGGAACTGGTATGACCACCAGGAGTAAGCTCCTTCCAGGTCGGGATAGAAATAACGGAAAGTATCAATGAGCCCGGATTCGGTAATCGTCGTGAATTTCGCCCGCTCCTCGTCGGTAAAGCCGGCGTTCTTACGATTGGTCTTAGGATTTTTCAGGTCGATTTCCCGATGCGCTACGTTCAGGTCTCCGCAGAAAATGACGGG
This sequence comes from Bacteroides fragilis, assembly GCA_023664485.1. Lineage (GTDB taxonomy): Bacteria > Bacillota > Clostridia > Lachnospirales > Lachnospiraceae > UBA3282. Next base: position 317,012 of record JAMPFK010000001.1, read on the forward strand.
TTTTTTTTCTTCCAGCTTTTTAATAAAGCGAAGGAAATCGTCTTCCCACCGCATACGATAGTCCAGTCTTGTAAGTTCCCGCTGGGAATTGGGGGTATAGACGGTCGTTATATAGAAACCGGGAAATTCCAGCGTGATCACGCGGCCTTCGCGGTCGTGTTCCTCGATGCCGATTCCATAAGCGGCGGAAAGAGGTTCTTCCTTTGTAAAAATGGCGGTACCGGAATATCCCTTTTTCTCCGCATAATTCCAGTACTGGCGATAGCCCGGCAGTTCCAGCGCGATCTGCCCTTCCTGCAGCTTGGTCTCCTGTAAGCAGAAAATATCCGCATCCGCTTCCCTGAAAAAATCCGGAAATCCTTTGCCCATGCAGGCCCGCAGTCCGTTCACATTCCATGATATCAGCTTCATGTTTTTTTACTCCCTTCTTTTACTGTTCTCCTTCGTTATCTGAATGACACTCTTTTTCATTATTCGGGCGATGCCGGATCCGGATAGTATTCCAGGATATCTTTCTGTACGATGCGCTCTGAAAGCTCATACATATTTTGAAGCCGCTCCCGATAGTTCTCTTCGGTCAGGCGGTTTTCCCCGGCAATCAGTTTGTTGCAGACGATCTGATTGATATCTTTGGAGAAATGGATCATATCCATATATAAATTCAGATCCGTGATGATTTCCTCTTCGTCCTGATAGTAGTAAATTTCCACGTTTTCATAAGGAAGCAGGGCGGCGATCGCCTGCTCCTCGTTATAGAGATAAGCGTCCCGCTCGCCGCTCCGGTAAATATTATCCCACCAGAGCATGGAATAAGGCGGAAAGAAAAATTTAAAGGCCGTTTCGGGATGGGTTTCGACCATATTGGTCAATAGTGTGATATTTCCTGCAAGCTCTTCTGCATAATAAGTCTTTTCCTGCATGGGCCTGACGGAAGACAGCCTGTTGTACATTCCCGTCGCAAGCTCTGCGCTGAAGAATTTCCACTGTGCCCAGTTATAGGAATTTCCTTCGTCATAATCGCTTTTTAAGGAAAATGCCAGCATATAGGGAATTTTTTCGAAAAGAATGTCTTTATTCAGAACATATGGGTAATCGTTCCAAAAGCTGGTATCGTACAGATACATGGGACAGCCGGTAGATTCGTAGGTCGTTTCCGTGCTGGCCGAGAGGGAGGAAGGATCGATGTTATAAAAGACATACTTTAAATTCCGGTTCTCATAGGCGGTATCGAGCAGGTAGCACAAATCGGCGGTCGCGCCATAGGAGCGGATCGCTTTGATGGTCCGGCATCCGAAACCGTTATCGAACCATTTATTATTATAATTCTCGCAGACGGAGGAACCGACGATCAGGCTGTCATAGTCGAAATTGCGCAGCGTTCCGACGCACTGATATTCTTTGTCTGTGAGCACGCTTTTCAAGCCGGGAAGCGGTTTGTGGTACTGATAAAAAGGGTCGAACAATATCACGACTGCGATAATGAGCAGGAGGGCGCCAACGCTTCTTATACAAAAGGATTTTATGAATTTCTGTTCCGTCATCTGTGTTCCGCCGCCTTTCTCTGTGATTTTCAGAAGTTAAAGTATAAAAAGGTGCTGACCTGCGATAGAGAAATAACGCACCATACGAAAACGATCGTGACCGCCCAGCATCTGCCGGAGGCGAGTTTTCCGTCTTCCGCGATTTCCAGCACGTTTTTGCGGGTAATCAGGAAGAAGGACAGGGCCAGATAAAAAAGCAGCAGCCCCAGGAATGCATAGCCGACAAGCTGCGGCGCCAGAATGCCGAGCGCCTCTTTCACGATATAGAATTCCGGAATATCCAGCGTCGAAGCGACCTCAAATATTTTTCCGGTGTAATTCATCGCGCCCAGATTCCGGAACATCTGTATAGCGCCGGCCATGCTTTCGCTCCGGAAAAAGAACAGAGAAAGATTGAAAAAGCCAAAGGTCAGAATCCATCCGAGCCATGCCGGGATATGAAATCTGGAGGAGCGCTTTTCCTCCCTTCCTTTGATGCCGACGATGCCGAGGTTGTCCCATACGACAAGAAGCCCCTGCATCGTACCCCAGGCGATATAGGTCCATGCCGCCCCGTGCCAGAGGCCGCTGAGGAAGAAAATAACGATTGTGTTGAAGATCGTCCGCAGTTTTCCTTTTTTACTGCCGCCGAGCGGAATATAGACGTAGGAGACAAAAAAGCGGGAAAGCGTCATATGCCACCGCTGCCACAGTTCTTTGACGGAGCAGGCCCGGTAAGGGGAATTGAAATTGACGGGAAGAATGATATTGAACATCCTGCCGAGGCCCATCGCCATATCGGAATAACCGCTGAAATCGAAATAGATTTCAAAGGTATAGGCTAAAATGACAAGGATCGTCGAGGGAGTGTCGAGGCTGAAAGTCTGCGCGAAGCCATAGTTCACGACGAGCGCGAGCACGTCGGCGAGCAGAATTTTTTTACCGAGGCCGAGGACGAACAGGACGATGCCCTGCGAAAAGTTCCGTGCATTCGGCCTGCGGTTTGTTGTGTTCTCGAATTGCGGAATCATTTCTTTATACAGGACGATCGGCCCTGCCACGAGCTGCGGGAAAAAGGTCACAAAGGTCACATAATTGATAAAAGAATAGTGTTCCGCCCTGCCAAGGCAGCGGTCTATGATAAAAGAGAGTTGCTGAAAGGTAAAGAAACTGATGCCGAGGGGCAGCAGGATATGTTTCAGGGTAAAATCCGTATGAAATGCCAGGTTCAGGTTTTCGATAAAAAAGTCGTAATACTTGAAATAAAAGAGCAGTCCGAGATTGAACAGGATCCCGGCAAGCAGTCCGGCCCGGTTCGCGGGTTTCGTCCGGGCATGGGTAAGAAGCCAGCTTAAAAAATAGTTGACCGCGATGCTGGACAGGATGATCGCGAGGTAATATACGTTAAAATAGCCATAGAACCATAAGGACATACCGGCGAGAAAGACTTTTGCCAGTTCGTAACGCCTGTAATGGTTCAGCAGATACCAGCCAGCCAGCGTAAGCGGCAGAAATATGAAAATAAAGAGAAAAGAATTAAATAACATAATCGCTCCGAGTCAGTCTTATTAAAAATTCAAATATGGTATAGTATACCAAATTCGGAAAAAGGTTACAATGTATAATAAGAAGTTAAACACAATGCGGAAGGAGCAAAATCATAAAATGGCGAAAAAAAAGATAAAGACAGCATTGGCTGCAGGATTGATTTTATGCAGTCTGGCCGGATGCGGCGAAAGCACGCCGACGGGTGAGATGGTGAACAATTCCCATGTAGGAAAAACAGTTCCGGCACTTCATGAGCTGCGGGCAAAAGTAAAAGAGGAGCTGGGCGAGCGTTACTGGCCTGAAATTTCCATTTCGGAAGAAGAGCTGGAGCAGGAAACGGGCATCACACGGGAAATGTATATCGAATTTCTGGCGGAAGAGCCGGGCGCGGAAGCTAATGTGGATAAACTGATCATCATTCGCGCTAAAGAAGATTATGTGGGCGCGGTCGAGCAGGCGTTGGAGGATTACCGGCTCAGGATGATCGAGGAAAATCAGAAATATCCGCAGAATTTATGTAAGGTGGAGGCTTCCCGGATGGAGACGATAGAAAACTATATCTGCTTTGTCCAGCTGGGGGCAGATACGACCATCGCAGCGGGCAGGGGAAAGGACGAGATTATTTCCTATTGTCTGGAAGAGAATGAGCGTGCCGTCGATATATTGGAAAAGGCTATCCTGCGATAGCCTTTTCCGATAAAGGATTTAATGACAATGGCCGCCGCAATGGCTGCAGTCGCCGCCGCACTGTAAAGATTTACCGTTCTTCTTATCTTTTATCATGCTTCTGACTGCCAGCCCAACGGCCGTAGCTATGATTACCAGTACAAGAGCTGTTCCCATAAAAAACTCCTATCTTTGATATGCTTTGTTTTTGATAAATTTATTCTTGACATTATTTGGCGTTTACGCTCAGCTTCAGGGTCTTGCTTTCCGTATATGGTCTGAATAACAGGTAGAGGAAAGCGATAACGACTAAAATCGCAACTGCCGTACCGATGCCGAAAGCGCCTGTCGTGAAAACATTTCCAATCTGATATACGCACAGGGATACAAGGTATGCCAGGCCGCATTGGTATCCGATAGCGAACCAGAACCATTTTCTGCTGTTCATCTCCCGTTTGATCGCGCCCATTGCGGCGAAGCAGGGTGCGCACAGAAGATTGAATACGAGGAAGGAATAAGCGGCTGTCGCCGTCATGCTGCCGGCTAACTGTCCCCATATTTCCGCACCGTCTTCCGCAACTTCCGCGAAGCCGAATAACATACCGAAAGTACCTACCACATTCTCTTTAGCAATCAGGCCGGATACCGCCGCAACCGCCATTTTCCAGTCGCCCCAGCCGAGCGGGATGAAGAGGGGCGCTACGATGCCGCCGATGCCTGCTAAAATACTGCTGTCGAGCTGTTCCGCTTCCAGCATGCCGAAGGAACCGTCTACCCATCCGAAGCTCATTAAGAACCAGAGGACGATGGTAGATAACAGGATAATCGTGCCGGCTTTTTTAATAAAGGACCATCCGCGTTCCCACATGCTTCTGAGCACGCTGCCGACGGTGGGAAGATGGTATGCGGGAAGCTCCATAACGAAAGGAGCCGGGTCTCCTGCGAACATTTTTGTTTTCTTTAAGATAATACCGGAGCAGATAATTGCCGCGATGCCGACGAAATATGCGCTCGGTGCGACCCACCATGCGCCGTTAAAGAGCGCGCCTGCAATCAGGGCGATAATCGGGAGCTTCGCCCCGCAGGGGATGAAGGTCGTTGTCATAACGGTCATTCTGCGGTCGCGTTCGCTTTCGATCGTACGGGAAGCCATAACGCCGGGAACACCGCATCCGGTACCGATCATGATCGGAATGAAGGATTTGCCGGAGAGCCCGAATTTACGGAAAATACGATCCATGATAAAAGCAATTCTCGCCATATAGCCGCAGCCTTCCAGAAAAGCGAGGAAGATGAACAACACGAGCATCTGCGGCACAAAACCGAGCACCGCGCCCACGCCGGCAACAATACCGTCGAGGATCAGGCCCTGTAACCAGTCCGCGCAGTTGATGCTTACCAACACGCTTTCGATGGCGGGCGGAATGATCTCCCCGAAGAGAACATCGTTCGTCCAGTCAGTCAGGATCGTGCCGACCGTCGTAACGGATACATAGTAAACGATGAACATAACGACCGCGAAGATCGGCAGTGCGAGAATACGGTTCGTAACGATTTTATCGATTTTATCGGAAGTTGTCAGCTTTTCTTTTCTGTTTTTGGTACAGCATTCCTCGATAATCGAAGAAATGTAAATATATCTTTCGTTCGTGATAATGCTTTCCGTATCGTCATCGAATTCTTTTTCGAGCGATGAGATGGCGCCGGATACGTCGGGCACTCTTTTCAGCTGTTCTGAAATTTTATCGTCCTTTTCCAGAAGCTTGATGGCAAAGAACCGTTTCTGTTCTTCCGGAACATCCAGCTCATCTGCGACGGACTGAATCGAGGATTCTACGCTTTTGGCGAAAGTATGCACCGGAGCGACGCGTTTTCCGGCGGCGGAAATGGCCTTATCCACCGCTTCCTGTACGCCTGTTCCCTTAAGGGCGGAAATTTCAACGACTTCACAGCCGAGTTTTTTGCTTAATTTATCTGTATGTACCTTATCGCCGGCCTTTGTGACGATATCCATCATATTGACGGCCATCACCACCGGAATGCCAAGTTCTGCCAGCTGGGTGGAAAGATACAGATTCCGTTCCAGATTCGTGCCGTCCACGATATTCAGGATAACGTCCGGCCTTTCTGTGAGCAGATAGTTTCTTGCCACAACTTCTTCCAGCGTATAAGGAGACAAAGAATAGATGCCGGGTAAGTCCATGACGGCGACATCTTTGTTTCCTTTCAGTTTTCCTTCTTTTTTTTCTACCGTAACGCCGGGCCAGTTCCCGACGAACTGATTCGCACCCGTCAGTGCGTTGAATAATGTTGTTTTACCGCAGTTCGGATTGCCTGCAAGCGCTATTGTAATTGCCATTTTTCCGGTTTCCTTTCTATAGTTTATGCGATTTCGATCATTTCGGCATCTGCCTTGCGGACAGATAATTCATATCCCCTGACGGTAACTTCCACAGGGTCGCCGAGCGGCGCTACTTTTCTGACATAGATTTCAACGCCTTTGGTGACGCCCATATCCATGATGCGGCGTTTCAGGGCGCCCTCACCGTTGATCTTTGTTACCTTTACGGTATCGCCAGGTTTTGCGCTTCGTAATGTTTTCATTTTTCACAACTCCTCTCTCGCTCTATTTTAAATAAAAATTCCCTTCGCCATATTTCTGTCGATGGCGACGCGGGAGTCTTTAATATTGACAATCAGATTTCCGCCGATGGAAGAGATAACTGTAATGGCTGCTCCATTCACAAATCCTAATTTCTCCAGAAATAATCTGGTCTCTTCTTTGCCGGTCACTTTTTTGATAAGATTGGATTCTCCTTCTTTTGCAAATAATAACGGCATATGCTCATCTCCTTGTTTTATCGTTTCTGTTTTCCGGAAGTCCCTGCATAAGAAAGTTAGCAGGGGCTAACCCTTGCATATATAAGTTAGCACGAACTAACCTTGTTGTCAATACTGTTTTTCATAAAAATTTTAGAATATTTTTACCGGAAATGAGAAATTCTTGAAAAACCCGCTGACCAATGCTACACTGATAATAAGTCATTATCCCTTCCGGCTTGACGGAAGGGTCGATTCAGAAAACGGCTCTAGGAAAAGGAGAGATGGAAGATGAGCAAAATAACGTTTGATTATTCCAAAGCCGCTTCTTTTGTGAAGGACAATGAAGTGGAATCCATGAAAAAACTGGCTTTGGACGCAAAAGAAGTGCTTGTGGGAAAGACGGGCGCAGGCAATGATTTTCTCGGATGGATAGACCTTCCGGTCAATTATGATAAGGAAGAGTTTGCGAGGATTAAGAAAGCCGCGGAAAAGATTCAGGGTGATTCGGAGGTATTGCTGGTCATCGGAATCGGCGGTTCTTATCTGGGCGCAAGGGCGGCGATCGAATTTCTGAGACACAGTTTTTACAATGTCGTAGATAAGTCTGTCAGAAAAACGCCGGAAATTTATTTTGTTGGAAATTCTATCAGCTCTACTTATATTAAACATTTGATCGATGTTATCGGCGACAGGGATTTTTCCATCAATATGATTTCCAAGTCGGGTACGACGACGGAACCGGCGATCGCTTTCCGTGTATTTAAGGAAATGGCCGAGAAGAAATACGGCAAGGAGGGCGCCGCGAAGAGGATTTATGCGACGACCGATAAGGAGAGAGGTTCCCTGAAAAATCTCGCGACCGAGGAAGGATATGAGTCATTTGTCGTTCCGGACGACGTAGGCGGACGTTTTTCCGTTCTTACCGCAGTCGGCCTGCTGCCGATCGCCGTATCCGGCGCAGATATCGATAAATTAATGGAAGGTGCGGCGGAAGGAAGAAAAATGGCTCTGGAAGCGCCTTTTGAGGAGAATGATTCTTTACAGTACGCGGCGCTCAGGAATATCCTGCTGAGAAAGGGTAAAAGCGTTGAAATCCTTGCAAACTATGAGCCGAGTGTTCATTACGTTTCCGAATGGTGGAAGCAGTTATACGGCGAATCGGAAGGAAAAGACCAGAAAGGTATTTTCCCGGCGAGCGTGGATTTAACGACTGATCTGCATTCCATGGGGCAGTTCATTCAGGACGGCGCGAGAATTATGTTCGAGACGGTTCTGAATATCGAGACGAGCAGGGAAGAGATTTTAATCGGGGAAGAGCCTGTCGATCTGGACGGTCTGAACTATCTGGCGGGCAAGAGCGTGGACTTCGTGAACAAGAGCGCGATGAACGGAACGATTTTGGCGCATACCGACGGACAGGTTCCTAATTTTATCGTCAATATTCCGGAAGTGAATGAGTTTTATCTGGGCGAATTGTTCTATTTCTTTGAGTTTGCATGCGGCGTCAGCGGCTATCTGCTGGGTGTGAATCCGTTCAATCAGCCCGGTGTTGAAAGCTATAAGAAGAATATGTTCGCATTACTTGGCAAACCGGGTTACGAGGCTCAGAGAGAAGAGCTTCTGAAGAGATTATAAAAGAGATACTGCAATGAAACCCACCAGATTTTCTTCAAAATCTGGTGGGTTTTTTTGATGTTCCGGATTTTGTTAAAATTCCTTCCGGCGCATGATCCGCAGGCTGATGCAGTAGGAAAGGATGAGACAGACGGCGAACGCGCACAGGGTTGTCAGCGCTATCATCCCGGCAGGCAGGGAAAGAAATCCCATGACCATATTTTGTATCAGGTTTCCGATATCGCCCTGTATGCCGAAAAGGCCGGGCAGAATTTTGTGAAGAGAGGTTGCGATGACCGTAACGCAGGCAAGAAGGCCTATCAATACGATTCTTCCTTTTTCCCCGCCGAATTTTAACTGTATCGGCAGCATGAGAAGCTGGAACAGGGCGAGGATGATATAGGTGGTAATTCCTGCCAGTATGAGCGGCCGCGTCATCTCTCTGTGAAGCAGAATGCAGAGCGCTGTGCTGAGTGCGGCGCCCAGAAAGCCGAAACCGAGCATCAGTGTATATTTCTCCGTTACATAGGTCTTCCGTTTGACAGGCATTGTCATAAGAAAAGGGAAACTCTTATAATATTCGTCCATGGATATCGTATTCAGGACCAGCAATGTGAATATCATCATGGTATACCCGATCAGAAAGTAGTATCCGTCATGTTTCTGCATAGCGAGCAGCAGTACGACGAGCAGAATAAGGAACATATTTTTGCTGTGCAGTATTGTTTTATAATCCTTGATTAGCAGACCCTTCATCGTTATCTTTTAACCCCCTTTGTCATCATCAGCATGATTTCGTCGATGTTTCCCTTTTCCATGACAATTTCCGGATAGTTATCCAGATAAAATTGTTTTTCCTTCGTCAGAAGCTTATAGCCGAAGGCTTCTTTCATCTCACAGGCGATATAACTTTTATCCAGCCTGCGGTATTGCTCTTCACTGACCTTTAAAACCGCGTAATCCGAAAGGATAACGTCCGTGTCCTCGTGAAAGAGGATTTCTCCGTTCTGTATAAAATACAGATCGTCGCATAATCCTTCCAAATCGGAGGAAATATGGGAGCTGACAAGAATCGATCTTTCATCCTGCTTCATATATTCCCGCATTTCATCCAGCAGATCGTTTCGAACGACGGCATCGAGGCCCGCCGTCGGTTCATCCAGTATGAGGAGTTTTGCCTCATAGCTCATGGCGAGGAGCAGTTTGAATTTGGCTTTCATGCCCGTGGAAAAATCTTTGAACGCTTTGTTCAGCGGCAGATCGTACTGTTCACATTTGCGAAGAAATTTTTCCTTCTGAAAGGCGGGATACATTGCGCGCATGACCGGGATAATATCCTGAATGGTAAGCACGTCGTTAAAGGTGCTTTCCGCGAGTACGACGCCGATCTGTTGTTTGTCCATGACCGTTATTTCCCGGCTGTCTTTGCCAAGGATTTCAATCGTGCCGCCGTCCGTTCTGATCAGTCCGAGGACTGCCTTGAAGGTCGTGCTCTTTCCGGCGCCGTTGGCGCCGATGATTCCGGTGATGCGTCCCTCGTCCACTTCCAAAGTACAGTTCAGACAGAAATCTTTGTATTGTTTTTGTACGTTGTTCAGCCGTAATAGCATTGATATTCCTCCCTGTCGTTCATTCATTTATGATCAGGTCGAATAACTCCCTGATTTCGGCATCGCTCATGCCGCATTTGCGTCCGTCCTGGATGGCCTTTTCCAGTTCGGATTCCACTTCCTTTCTTTTTTCTTCCAGCAGAAGGTTCTGGTTGCCCCGCGCGACAAAGCTTCCTTTCCCATGCACCGTAACGATAAAGCCGTCCGCTTCCAGAGAATCGTAAGCTTTCTTTACCGTCAGCGCGCTGATCTTTAAATCGCCGGACAGCGATCTGACCGACGGCAGAGGCGTTTCTTCCAACAGCCGTCCGTCCATGATCATCGCTTTTATCTGCCCTGTAATCTGTTCATAAATCGGTATCATCGATGAGTTACTTATTATGATGTTCATGTGAGATGCTTTTATTTCATCCTTTCTTTATCTTATAGTAAACAGTATATAACAGTATATATCACTTGTCAACACCGGCATATGATTTTTTCAAAAAACTGTTTCTCAGCCGGAATTATGATATCATGGGATTGACGAGCGGGGCGGACGATTATATGAGGAAAAGCCGTGGAACAGCAGAAGTGGAGCGGACTTGGGGTTATATTTTGCCCAGCTTATTTTACAGCAGGAAAAAGGTTATGTCACCGTATCTTCCAGACCGGGACGGGGAAGCAGTTTCCATGTATTTCTGCTGAATAAAGCTACTCAGCCTTCTTATTAATGAAGTTCGTCTTATACTTGGAATACATGATCTTCTGGCTGTGATACAGGCCGTAGTAGCCGGACAGCATATAGCTGAATGCAATGGTCAGCAGGAAATAAGGCATTCCCGTATAGCCGAACAGCTCAAAGCTGATGAGCAGCGAAGTGATCGGGCAGTTCGTTACGCCGCAGAATACCGCGGTCATGCCGACGGCGGTACAGAGCTGGGGCGAAAATCCGATCAGGCTGCCGAACAGACAGCCGAAGGCCGCGCCGATGGAAAAGGAAGGAACGATTTCACCGCCTTTAAAACCGGCTCCCAGCGTCACCGCTGTGAATAACATTTTCAAAAGAAACATTTCCCAGGACACGTTGCCCTCCATGCAGCGGGCGACGATATCGATTCCCGAACCGTTATAAGGCTGGTTTCCGGCATTGCCGGCAAGGAGCGTCAGAACGATGACAATTCCGCCGCCGGCGAGGATTCTGATATAAGGATTGCCCAGAAATTTTTTGTAAAGATGCTCCGACTGATGCAGCAGGACACAGAACAGGATGCTGACCAGTGCGCATAAAATGGCGAGGCCGGAAATTTTGACTGCGGAACCGACCGTAAAAGAAGGAATTTCCTGTAACGGAAAAATTTCCGCTTCCGCGCCAAAAGCGGAAGCAATGGAAAAGGCGATCAGAGAAGCGACTACGCAGGGGACGAGGGCGGCATAGTGCATGATGCCGACGCTTACGACCTCCATGGAAAAAATAGCCGCGGCCATCGGCGTGCCGAACAGGGCGGAAAAAGCGGCACTCATGCCGCACATCGTCATAACGTGCTTGTCTTTTTCATCAAAATGAAACAGTTTTCCGATTTCGCTGCCGATACTTCCTCCTAATTGAAGCGCGGCGCCCTCCCTTCCGGCAGAACCGCCGAAGAGATGCGTAATCAGCGTGGAAACAAAAATCAACGGCGCCATGCGCAGGGGCAGCTCGTCGCCGGAATGAATCGAGGAAATCACAAGATTGGTTCCCGTATCATTTTCATCGTGAAGCAGGCGGTAGGCGCCGACAATAAGAATGCCGCCCAGAGGAAGAAAGGCCAGAATCCACGGATGCGCCATGCGCAGCTGCGTTACTTTTGCCATGCAGAAGTAAAAAAGCGTGCCGATAAGCCCTACGGTAATACCGGAGATAACCGCGAAAATGACCCATTTGACGGAAGTTCTGATTCGCCGCAGATTGTGCTGTATTTTGTGTTTTATAATTTCGTTTGTCATGTGTATGGATATCCTTTCTCCACAAATCCTATGTCAAATTTAGCATTTTCTCCGCATTTTTTCAAGAGGCATCAGAAGGACAGGATCGTTTGAATTCTGACAAAATTGTCATAACTTTGTCGTTCTTTTGTAAGAGGATTGTAAGAAATATCTGATAATATAAAAAATGTCCTGATAACAAGGTTTTGAGGAACGGAAAGAGGTGTAAAGATTTTTATGAAAATACTGGAAGCGCAAAATCTGAAAAATATCATGGCAGTGGAGACGTCCAGGTAAAAGTACTGGACGGCTTGGAATAACACTACCCGAAAGAAAGCCCCGTGATATTGTTATCGCTGTCTATGCGTATTTCTGATATAACAGACTACCACAATGTACGCACAAGCGACGGCAATATTCCCCATATTGTCGCCGCATTTCTGTATTTATCGGGAAGTATTACTATAGCACTTTTTAGCACGTTCAAGCGCAAGACGGACGGGAGCCGTTTCTTCTGCTCGTGGCGGCGCTGGCTCTGTTTTTGGCCTGCAGAAATCTGAAAAAGAAGAGCATTGTGGAGAGACTGCGGGAGACGGAGCAGTAAAAAAGCAATTTTTGGAACGATACGGCAATTTAGAGAATTGAGAAAAAGAGAACGGACATGTTATACTAAAGCTGTAAGGCGGCCATGCTCTGGCGGCGCCTGAATGACCGGCAGATAAAGCTGTAGCCGGGCATATAGCAGAAAATGTCCGTCAGGATGCAGAGGCATGGAATGGAGGAAATTATGAGCAGTGCAAAAGTCTGGATGGAAAAAGTAATCATACCGACCTATGCGGTCGGCGCGGCGGAAAAAAATCCCGTTTTCCTGGAGAAACGCGTGTATCAGGGAAGCAGCGGCAAAGTCTATCCTTATCCTACGATCGAAAAAATCAGCAATGAAAAGACGGATAAGGAATATACGGCGGTCTGGCTGGAAAACGAATACCTGAAAATCATGGTGCTTCCGGAACTCGGCGGAAGGATACAACGGGCCTGTGATAAGACGAACAGATATGATTTTGTTTATTATAACCGTGTAATCAAGCCGGCATTGGTCGGGCTGACAGGCCCGTGGATATCGGGAGGAATCGAATTCAACTGGCCGCAGCATCACAGACCGACCACGTTTATGCCGGTGGACTATATGCTGGCGGAAAACGAGGACGGAAGCTGCTGCGTGCTTCTGCACGACGTCGATCAGATGTACGGTACAAAGGGGCTGATGAAGTTCACCCTGTATCCCGGAAAAGCCTATATCGAGATTACCGGACAGCTTTATAACAGGACATCCATGCCGCAGACTTTTCTCTGGTGGGCGAATCCGGCGGTTCCGGTCAATGAAAATACCCAGTCGGTCTTTCCGCCGGATGTGCATGCGGTGATGGACCATGGTAAGAGGGATGTTTCCCGTTTTCCCATCGCAACGGGCATATATTATAAGAAAGATTACAGCGAAGGCGTGGATATTTCCCGTTATAAAAATATCCCGGTGCCTACATCCTATATGGCAGAAAAATCCAAATATGATTTCGTAGGCGGATACGATTACGGCGCAGGCGCAGGAATCCTGCATGTGGCGGATCATCATATATCTCCCGGTAAAAAACAGTGGACATGGGGATGCGGCGATTTCGGGAAGGCATGGGACCGGAACCTGACCGATGAAGACGGGCCCTATGTGGAGCTGATGACGGGCGTATATACGGATAACCAGCCTGACTTTACCTGGTTAAAGCCTTTTGAGGAAAAGACCTTCAAGCAGTATTTTATGCCTTATAAAGCGGCCGGACAGGTGAAGAACGCCACGACGGAAGCGGTCCTTCATCTCTCCTGTGACGGGCGGGGCGCAAAAGTGATCGTCTATGCTACAGGCGTATACGAGCATGCTGAAATCGTGCTGACGGCAGCAGGGCAGCAGGTGTTGGCGGAAACGGTAAAAATTTCTCCGGTCGATATTTTTGAAAGGGAGATTCGTTTAAGCGATATCCGGGAAGAGGAACTGCATCTGGCGGTTTACGCGGAGGGACGCTGTCTGGCGGAATACCGCCCCGAAGTGCCGGAAATCACCAAATTGCCGGAACCTGCGAAAGCGGCGAAAGCGCCGGAAGAGATTATGACAAATGAAGAGCTGTATTTAACGGGGCAGCATATCGAACAGTACCGCCATGCCACCTATCTGCCGGATTCCTATTATCTGGAAGGCTTAAAGCGCGATTCCGGCGATATCCGAATCAATAATGCCTATGGACTGTTGTTACTGCGGCGGGGATGCTTCGCCGACGCGGAGAAATATTTCCGAAAAGCGCTGGAGCGGCTGACAGAACGAAACCCCAATCCCTATAACAGCGAATCTTATTATCTGCTGGGGCTTACGCTGTTTTATCAGGGAAAGATGCCCGAATCCTACGATTCTTTTTATAAGGCGTCATGGAGCAATGAACAGCAGGAAATGTCGTTCTATTTTCTGGCGGCGATCGATGCGCGGGAGAAAAAATTTGCAAAGGCCTGTGAGCATATCGAAAAGGCGTTGGTAAAAAATGCTCATAATATCAAGGCGAGAGGGTTAAAGGCTTATCTGCTCCGAAAGTTGGGAAAAGAGGAACAGGCGGCGGCATGGATCTCGGAAAATCTTGCGCTCGACCCCTTCGATTTTGTATCCTGCAGCGAACAGATTGCTATAAGCGATGAGGAAAGCGGGAAGCTTCGGACGGCATTGAACGAAAAGATGCGGGATTTTCAGGAAAACTATCTGATGGCCGCAAGGGATTATGCGGAATTCGGGGCATATGAGGAAGCGCTGGAAATGCTCGGCGCATGTACGAAGGAATATCCGATGCTGTATTATTACGGGGCCTGCTATGCGGAATGCCTGGGACAGGAGGAACTTGCGAAGGAGCTGCTTATAAAAGCGGAAAATGCCGCGCCCGATTATTGCTTCCCGAATAAGCTGGAAGATATTGAGGCGCTGCAGTATGCCATCGACAAAGGCTGCATGGCAAGAGCCGCTTATTATCTGGGAAACCTGTTCTATGATAAGCTCCGGTGGGATCGGTCGTTGTCCTTATGGGAAAAATCCGCGGAGGCGGACCCGGAATTCCCGACAGTATGGAGGAATCTGTCGCTGGCTTATTATAATAAAAGAAAAGAGCCGGAAAAGGCAAAGGCGGCGATGGAAAGGGCCTTTGCGCTGGATACCGCGGATGTGCGGATTTTTCTGGAGCTGGACCAGCTTTATAAAAAACTGGGACGGACCTTTGAGGAGCGGCTTGCCAATTATGAAAAGCATAAGGAACTGATCGAGGGCCGGGACGATTTATACATCGAATATATTACGCTGGTGAATCTGTCCGGCAATCATGAAAAAGCATACGAATGTATAAGAGGACACCGCTTCCATCCCTGGGAGGGCGGGGAAGGCAGGATCACCGCGCAGTATGTTCTGGCGCTTCTTGAGATGGCCAGGAAAGCGCTTTTGGAGAAACGTTTTGGAGAGGCGGAGAAACTGCTCCGGGAAGCCCTTGTTTATCCTGAAAATCTGGGAGAAGGGAAACTGGAAGGAACCAGAGACAATCACGTTTATTATCATCTGGGACTGGCGCTGGAAGGACAGGGCAGGACAGAGGAAGCGAAGGAATGCTTCGAAAAGGCTGTCATCGGTACGGACGAACCGGCAGGCGTTATGTATTATAACGACCAGCCTGCGGATATGATCTTATATCAGGGACTGGCCTGTAAGAAGCTCGGAAAGACGAAAGAGGCGAAATCCCGTTTCTATCGGCTGATCGATTACGGCGAACAGCATTTGGAGGATGAGGTGAAGATCGAGTACTTTGCGGTCTCGCTGCCGGATTTCTTAATCTTCGATGAGGATTATACGGCGAGGAACCGCGCGCACTGTTATTACCTGATGGCATTAGGCAATATGGGGCTTGGGAACGATGAAAAGGCCGCGGGCTTCCTGAAGGAAGCCGTAAAAATCGAGCCTTCCCATATGATGTGCCGGGTATATGGAAACTGGATGCGAGGCGTGGGGCCGATATCGCCTGTCTCTTGAAGATATCAGGATTTTATGCTAAGTTAAAAGAAGGATAAAGATCTTTGATTCCGACGGTTCAGACGAAATGGAGGATGCGGTTTTGGGAATGTTTTTGAATAATCATGTTTCCTGTAAAGCGTACAAAGCAGTGGTGGAAGATATGTATTTTGTTGACAAGTCCGAGCTGATTGAAGAATTGTTTCCATTGCTGGGGAGAAAGAATCGATATGTCTGTATTACAAGGCCGCGCCGCTTTGGGAAAACAGTAATGGCAAATATGGTAGGAGCCTTCTTTGAAAAAACGGAGAGCGCGAAGCTGTTTGATGGACTGGCGGTTGCTCGAAATAAGGCGTACAGGCAGTATTTGAATAAATATGATGTTATTTATATTGATTTCAGCCGCGCACCGGAGCTGTGTACATCCTATCATGCGTATATTACCCGTATTATCGACGGGTTAAAAAAAGACATATGGAATGCGTTTCCGGATCTGGCGGCAGACAATACAAGGTCGATATGGGATATCCTGCAGGAAGTGAATGAAAAGACGAATACAACATTTATTTTCGTGATGGATGAATGGGATGCTGTTTTTCATATGCACTTTATTACGGAAAAAGACTGGAAAGAATATCTCCTGTTTTTAAAATATTTGTTGAAGGATCAGCCTTATGTGGAGCTTGCCTATATGACAGGAGTTCTTCCAATAACCAAGTATTCCAGCGGTTCAGAGCTGAATATGTTCGCGGAATATAATATGGTCGAGGCGGAGAAATTCAGCGTATATTTTGGATTTCGCGATGTGGAAGTCGATAAGCTTTATCAAATTTATAAAGAAACGACAAAGACGCCGGGATTTAGCCGGGATGATTTGCGCGTCTGGTATGACGGGTATTATACGGCGGTCGGTGAACGGCTGTATAATCCCCGTTCAATTGTTCTGGCATTGACCGATAATCAGCTCCGCAATTATTGGACCAGTTCTGGCCCTTATGATGAGATTTTTTATTATATTCAGAACAATGTGAATGCGATAAAGGATGATTTGGCCTTAATGGCGGCAGGAGAACGGGTATCGGCGGATATCGGACAATATGCGGCAGGTTCTATGGAAATAGATTCAAGAGAGCAGATTTATTCAGCAATGGTCGTATATGGGCTTTTGACATATGCGGACGGAGAGGTGTTTATTCCAAATAAGGAACTGATGGATCAGTTTAACGAAATGCTGCTGTCGAAAGATTCTCTGGGCTATGTTTATCAACTTGCGAAAAAGTCGGAGCAGATGTTTCAGGCTACGCTTGCGGGAGATACGAAAACGATGGAAGAAATTCTGCAGTTTGCCCATGATACAGAGTCGCCTATTTTATCATATAATAACGAAGCGGAATTATCCGCAGTAGTGAACCTGTGTTATTTATCCGCACGGAACAGATATCGCGTAGAACGTGAAGAAAAGGCGGGAAAAGGTTTTGTAGATTTTATTTTTTACCCGGAACGTCCTAAGAATGATTGTCTGATTTTAGAGTTGAAGGTGGATGGTACGCCGGAGGAGGCGATAGCGCAGATTAAAAATAAAAAATATGCGCTTCGCTTCCAGGGGCAGATCGGTGAAAAAGAAAAGTATACCGGCCGGATATTGGCAGTTGGTATCAGCTATCATAGAAAATCTAAAAAACATCGCTGCAGGATAGAGATTTTAGACACTTCAAAATAGTTACTGCACGATCAGGTAACTGCTGACCGCGTACACAGTCTGCCCGTTATAGTCAAGCTGCGACCAGCCGTTGTCGCCGATGGCGGTACGGGTGAGTGTTTCGCCGTTATGAAGCAGGCCGACAATGGTATCGTCGCTCGCGGTGCCTGGTTCTGTCCGCAGGTTCGTTTCCATTTTGGCCGTTACCTGTTCGTTGACGGGCACATAGACCGGGCCCTGGGGCGGAGCCTGCTGTCCGGTATCTTCCATATCGGTCGTGAGATAGCTTGTGACCGCATAGAGAGTTTGTCCGTTATAGATGACCCTTGACCAGCCGTTGTGCCCGATACCCGTTCTCGTGGCGGTATCGCCATGCACCAGCCTGCCGGCGATGGAATCATCGTTCAGGGTGCTCGGCTCTGTCCGCAGGTTTGTTTCCTGTTTGGCGGTCACAGTCTCGTTTACCTCGGTAAAAACAATGCCGATTTCCGGGTTGGCGGCTACCGTTTCCGCAGGCGTTTCGTCTTTCGCTTCGGCTTCCTGCAGATAGCCGAAGTAAGCGACGTTGACATCTGTTTTCCGGGGAATGCCGGCGACGGTTCCCTGACTGGTATACTGCCACATATCATGACTGCCCGTATAGCTGGAGGAGGCCGTTTCGGGATAAGGCTTCTCCGGGTATTGCGCTACCCATATCTTATATTTCGATGCGAGCGTATCGGCGTTCCACTGTGCGTTGCCTTCCAGCTCGCCTTTGGAGGCGTAGAACATGGGCGTATAGCCCGCCGCGGAAATCTCGTCTAAGAAAGCGCAGGCGAGTTCGGTGCGCTGCGCGGCATCCAGCCCGTATTGTCTGCTGTCCGGCGATTGAAAATCTTCGCAATTGAAAGCGACCGGATAGGTAATTTTATATTTGGCGATAATGTTTTTAGTAAAGGCGGCCTCCGCTCTGGCTTCCTCCTGTGTAATGGCGGAAGAAAAGAAGTAGGCGCCTGTTTTAATGCCTGCCGCCTGTGCTTCCTGCATATTATATCTGGCGGCGGGATCCTCGAAAATTTCTCCCGTCGATTTGGCCCGGTAGCCTACGCGGATCATAGCGAAATCGACGCCGGACGCCTTAACCTGCGCCCAGTCGATCGTGCCCTGATATTTGGAGACATCGATTCCCAGCGTAGTATTAGAGGTTTCTCCTTCACCGGTCTTTGCAACCGTTACTTCCGCGCCGCTTTCTTCATTGCCGGCTGCACCGGAGCTTTGCGGATCCCCGGCGTCATCTAATGCTCCGACGGAAACCTCTGTCTGGCCGATAGCGCCTGTTTGGCCGGAAACCTCCGTCCCGGCGGGAATTTCCGTCCGGATATCGGAGAGATCAAAAGAAGGCAGGGGGACGGCAAACGCGGTCTGCAGCGGATTAAGACAGTAAGCGGCGGCTTTCTGTTCTGCATCCGTCCCTTTGAGATAGAATGTAAAAAGAGCCGCAGCGCCAAGCAGAAGCAGCATTCCTGTTATCGCAATACAGGAGAATATTTTCCTGTCAATGGGAACGCCGAAATCTTCTTTCCAGTCATCTTCGTCGGCTTCTTCTTCCAGATCTTCCCAGTCCTCGTCCCAATCTTCGTCGAAATCCAGGATATCGTTGAAAATGCGTTCTTTTTGGGCCTGATTTCCGGGAAAAGATTTTTTATCGGAGGATGTTCTGCGGGATATATTTTTGCGGGTCTTTTTTTTCATGATGTCCGGGCGCCAGCTTTCTTAAATTGATATATTCGGGGTTGAACGGGATATTTGTATTATAATTATATTAGGCATTTGCCTAAATAATATATAACATACAATTTAAGATGTGTCAATAAAGATTGCCTAGATTTCCGTTCTTCCGGCTTTCAGCCAATTAACATTCCGCATTTCTCTGACTTTTTCCGGAAAATCGACCTCTTTCCAGACGGAGCGCGTACACTTTTCCTTAGATTCGCATTGTTTACATGCCATTTTATTTGCATAACGGATATCGCCGTTTTTGCGGGTAGATTTTTTGCGCAGTATTTCCCCGGTCGGGCAGTAAACGCGGTCTTTTTCCAGGTCTCTTACAAAATATCCTTCCGCCGCCCTCTCTCGCATTTGTTCTTCGGTTAAAATCAAATCGTCTTTTTTCATAGGATTAATTCGTTCTTTCTGTTACGATATTTTCAAGAATGGAAATAATCGTGCCGATGGCGTCTCTCTGGGAGCTTTTGCTCATTGCATTGATATAGGTAAGTCTTGTAAAATACAGTTCCTGTACTTTTTCAACCAAAAGTCTGCTTGTCAAATCGTCTTCATCCACAACAATGCTGAAGCCCTGCGATTCAAAAGATTTCGCATTGAGAATCTGGTCGCCGCGGCTGCTGGCGGAGGGCAACGGAATCAGCAGATTCGGCTTTTTCAGCGCAAGAAGTTCGTTGATCGCGTTGGCGCCCGCTCTCGAAATTACGATATCCGCCATTGCAAAAAGATCCTTTAACTCGGATTTAATGTATTCAAATTGTTTGTAACCTTTCGTGGTCAGAAGCAGATTATCCATCTTTTCTTTTCCGCACAGATGAACGATCTGGAAGTCATTCAGAAGCGCCGGCAGGGAATCCCGGACCGCCTGGTTGATGGCCGCCGAGCCGAGACTGCCGCCGATGACAAGGATAACGGGTCTGGAAGAATCGAATCCGCACAGCTTATAAGCGGCTTCTTTATTGCCGTGAAGAAGCTCTTCCCGAATCGGGGAGCCTGTCAAAACCGCCTTGTCGGCGGGCAGGAGCTTAAAAGTCTCCGGGAAATTACAGCATATTTTTTTTGCTGCCGGAATACAGAGTTTATTGGCCAGTCCGGGCGTCATATCCGATTCGTGGACGACGCAGGGAATACCCAGGGAGGCAGCGGCCCGGACGACAGGAACGCTGACGAAGCCGCCTTTGGAAAAAACGACATCGGGCCTGATTTCTTTCAGATACTTTCTTGCTTCCGCCATTCCCTTGAGTACGCGGAAGGGATCCGAAAAGTTTTTCGGGTCGAAGTATCTGCGGAATTTACCTGTTGCGATACCATAATAGGGGATATCAAAATCCTCGATTAATTTTTTTTCTATGCCATCATAGGAGCCCATGTAAGAAATTTCATAGCCCGATTCCTTCAATTTGGGAATCAGAGCGATATTCGGCGTTACATGGCCGGCCGTTCCGCCGCCGGTCAACACGATTTTTTTGCTCATATGAGAAAAGCCTCCTGAAAATAGATATACCGTTTAGTTCGCGCCTGCCGCAATCTGTTCAAGCGCACAAGCCAGCTGGTCGGGACAGGATGTACTTTTGAAACCGCATTTGATTCCTTTCAGTTTCCGGATGGCGTCCTCTGTTTTCATGCCGGTAACAAGGCTGGAAATTCCCTGTAAATTGCCGTTGCATCCACCTGCAAAGGAAACGTGTTTGATAACGCCGTCTTCCACGTCGATATTGATCGTATTAGAGCATACGCCCTGCGGTTTATATACCATAATAATGACCTCCATTCATAATCTGCCTGTAAAATCGTTTTATACAGTATGACCCCACTATATCACAAATTTATTACAGTTTCCAGTGCTTATGGGCAGAAATAGAAGAAATATGAGCGAAAAAGAAAGAAACTTGTGGATGCCTTACGCCTCCGGAATGATTGAGATTCGTTCGTTTCCTGCCTATAATAGATTTATGAAAAGGAAAGAAAGGCGTGATTATCGATATGCTGCAAATTATATTAAAACATCCGGAATTTATGATCCCGATCCTGATTTTGCTGTCTCTTAGTATTATATGCCAGGTCTGTATGGGTGTGCTCTGCCATAAGCTGATATGGGAATCAGAGAATATGTCGTCTACCGCAAATAAATCCTTACAGCAGTTAAAGCTGAAATTTTCGAGCTGCTGTCAGCTGCATGAAGGGATGTCCAATATTTCCGTTTTCGTGGACAAGTATATGAATCAGTTGAAAATAGGCGGTTTTTCCTTATCTGCCTTAAAGCATCTTTCCGGCCAGTTCGTGCTGCTGTCGATCCTGCTTTCCGGAATCGGCGCCTGCAGAGGGATTGTGACAGGGGAACCCGTTCTTTATATTGTTCCTTATTATATCATCAGTTTTTTGGGATTATACTGCTATTTTGCAATTTCCTCTTTTGTTGACGTTTCGGGGAAAACGCAGATACTGCGCACGAACCTGATAGATTATCTGGAAAACCATCTGGTAAACAGACTGGAGCAGACGACATTGGATATGAAGCTTGTGCAGGGGGACGGCGCGCAGGCGGCAGGACAGGGACAGGAAGAAAAAGGCATACCGGCGGAAAAAGATATGCAGGGAAAAAAGGGTATGCAGGCGGAAGAAAGCATGCAGGCAAAAAGAGATATGCGGGAGGATGATGACGCACAGGAAACGGACAGGCCCGAAGATGCCGTCCTTTCCCGCACGGAGGCACAGGAGCTGGAATCTCTGCTCAAGGAATTTCTTGTATAAAAAGCGCAAGCCATAAAGCTTGCGCTTCTGGAATTAAACGGCGGTTCTTAGCGCATCCTTCATGGATCTGACATATTCGCCGATATAGGGCGGCGCTTCTTTTCCATATTTTTCCAAAAGTCTGATAATCGCGGAACCGACGATGGCGCCGTCGGAGAGAGCGGCCATTTTCCGGGCCTGTTCGGGTGTGGAAATGCCGAAGCCGATGGCGCAGGGAATATCGGTATTCTGGCGGACGACTTCGACGATAGAAGAGAGATCCGTCTTAATCTCGCTTCTTATGCCGGTAACGCCAAGAGAGGAAACGATATACAGGAATCCTTCCGCTTCTTTGGCGATCATGGCAATGCGGTTTGCCGATGTGGGCGCGATGAGCGAGATCAGAGCGACGTCATAAGCATGGCAGACCGCTGAAAATTCATCTTTTTCCTCAAAAGGCAGATCGGGAAGAATCAGGCCGTCGATTCCAATCTCATGGCAGGCTGAAAGGAACCGTTCGGCGCCGTAGGAGAAAATAACGTTGGCATAGGTCATAAAGACGAACGGCGTTTTGACATCCTGCCGGAGTTCTTTTACAAAGGAAAAAATTTTGTCCGTCGTGACGCCGCCCGTTAAAGCGCGTAGATTGGCGCCCTGAATCACGGGACCCTCCGCGGTCGGGTCGGAAAAGGGAATGCCGAGTTCGATGAGGTCGGCGCCGTTTGCCGCCGCCGCGCGGACAGCGGCGGCGGTCGTTTCCAAATCCGGGTCGCCGCAGGTAATAAAGGCGATAAAAGCCTTTCCGTTTTCAAAAGCCGATTTTATATTATTCATGAATATCCTCCCCTCTGTAACGGGCGATGGCGGCGCAGTCTTTGTCGCCCCTTCCTGATATGGTAATTACGATAATCTGGTCTTTGTTCATCTTTGGCGCAATTTTCATGGCGTGCGCGACGGCATGCGCCGATTCGATTGCGGGGATGATGCCTTCCGTTTTTGACAGGTATTCAAAAGCGCATACCGCTTCGTCGTCCGTTACCGGCACATATTCCGCTCTTCCGGTATCGTGCAGATATGCGTGTTCCGGGCCGATGCCGGGATAATCCAGCCCGGCGGAGATGGAATAAACGGGCGCGATCTGTCCGAATTCGTCCTGGCAGAAGTAAGATTTCATGCCGTGGAAGATACCGGGCCTTCCCGTATTGATGGTGGCGGCGGTCTCAAAGGTATCGATGCCTCTTCCGGCGGCCTCACAGCCGATAAGCTTTACCTCCTTATCTTCAATAAAATGATAGAAGCTGCCGATGGCGTTGGAACCGCCGCCGACACAGGCGATGACCACATCCGGGAGCTTTCCTTCTTTAGAAAGGAGCTGTTCTTTGATCTCTCTTGAGATGACCGACTGAAAATCGCGCACGATGGTCGGGAAGGGATGGGGGCCCATGACCGAGCCGAGACAGTAGTGGGTGTCGGCGATCCGGGAGGTCCATTCGCGCATGGCTTCGGATACGGCATCTTTTAAAGTGGCGGTTCCCGATTTGACCGGAACCACTTCCGCGCCGAGCAGGCGCATACGATATACGTTAAGGGCCTGGCGGACGGTATCTTCTTCTCCCATGAAGACAACGCATTCCATGCCGAGCAGCGCCGCCGCAGTAGCGGTGGCAACGCCATGCTGTCCGGCGCCTGTCTCCGCGATGAGGCGGGTCTTGCCGATTTTTCCGGCGAGCAGCGCCTGTCCGAGCACGTTATTGATCTTATGGGAGCCGGTGTGGTTCAAATCTTCCCGTTTCAGGTAAATTCTGGCGCCGCCTAAGTCGTTCGTCATTTTTTCCGCAAAATAAAGCCTCGACGGTCTGCCCGCATATTCATTGAAAAGTTCTGTTAATTCCCGATTAAATGCGGGGTCGTTTTTATAATGATTATATGCCTCTTCCAGTTCGATTACGGCGTTCATCAGCGTTTCGGGAATATATTGTCCGCCGTGAGGGCCGAAGCGGCCGTTTGGGTTTGTCATGTTCTTTCCTTCTTTCTGTTTATTCTTTTCTGGATTTCCGGATGGAATTTTCCTTCGGCCGGTCCGTTTTACAGGCGTGTTCCGGGCGCCGCTCTTGCGGCGGTGACGAAAGCGGCCATTTTATTCTGGTCTTTACAGCCGTCTGTTTCGATGCCGGAGCTGACATCGACGGCATAAGGAGCCAGTGTCCGGATCGCATATTCGACGTTATCGGGTGTCAGCCCGCCGGCCAGAAAATAAGGACGGTCGATTTTCCGAAGCAGCCGCCAGTCAAATGCCGTGCCGGTTCCGCCCGTGCCGGAATCGAGAAGAATATAGTCGGCGACGCTGAAATTGGCGGTTTCGATATCCTGTCCTGCATCGATGCGGAAAGCCTGAATGAGCGGCCTGCCGGTGAGACTTTTTAACTGCCGGATGTAAGCTGCGGATTCGCTGCCGTGAAGCTGAGCGATATCGATGAGTCCGCCGTTCAGGCAGGCGGCGACTCTTTCAGGGGCTTCGTTTACAAAGACGCCGACGGTTTCGATTGTGGGAATCAGCTGTTTTTTCAGGACAGCAGCCTGTTCCATGCTTATATACCGCCTGCTTTTTGAAGCGAAAATGAAGCCGATATATTCCGGTTTGAGCGCGTTTGCCGCCTCGATATCACAGGGCCTTGTGAGGCCGCAGAGCTTGATCCTGGTCATGAGAGTCCTCCGTTTCTGTTCGGATTTTGCCGCTTTCGTCCGGCGTATCGTATCGTTATGCGTTCCGCAGAGCGGCGAGGGCGGCTTTTTTATCGGCCGCGCGCATCAGCGTTTCCCCGATCAAGACCGCGTCGGCGCCGATTTCCCGGAGTTTTTGAACATCCTCTGCATTCCGCACGCCGCTTTCGGAGACGAACAGAACGCTGTCCGGTATCAGGGCGCGCAGCCGCCGGCTGTTTTCGGTATCCACGGAAAAATCTTTCAGGTTGCGGTTATTGACGCCGATAATACGGGCTTTGGCATCCAGAGCCATCTGTACCTCGCGCTCGTCATGAGCTTCCACCAGGGCTGACAGACCGAGCGAATCACAAATATCGATGTATTCCCGGAGCTGCGTTTCCGACAGGATGGAGCAGATGAAAAGTACCGCGGAGGCATGGAGCAGTTTTGCTTCATAGATCATATATTCATCGACTGTAAAATCTTTCCGCAGGCAGGGGATGGAGACGGCCTGCGCGATTTCTTTCAGATAATCGCCGCTGCCGAGGAACCATTTCGGTTCCGTCAGTACGGAGATGCAGTCTGCTCCGGCCGCTTCATATTCCCCTGCAATTTGTAGATACGGAAATTCCGGCGCGATCAGTCCCCTGGAAGGGGAAGCTTTCTTGCATTCGCAGATAAAAGAAATTTCCGGTTTTTGCAGCGCCCGCTCGAAAGGAAATTCTTTGCGGGAGGGCGGGAGCTGCCGTTTGATTTCTTCGAGCGGTATTTTTTGTTTCGCCTGTTCGACACGTTCTTTTGCGTGTCCGGCAAGCTGGTCTAAGATGGTCATCGCTGTTCTCCTTTGCTTATTCGGGGCGGTTGCTCACTTCTATCAGTTTTTCGAGCGTTTCCGCTGCCTTGCCGGAATCGATCAGTTCTGCGGCGAGGCGGATGCCCGCTTCCATATTTTCAGCTTTGCCGCCGATATAAAGGGCGGCGCCCGCGTTCATCAGGACGGCATCGCGTTTGGGGCCTTTTTCGCTGCGCAGGATGGCGCGCACGATTTCCGCATTTTCTTCCGGTGTGCCGCCGACGAGGTCGGCTTTCGTACAGCGCCTGAAACCGAATTGTTCCGGGGTGATGATGTAGGATTTGAACCAGCCGTCCTTGATTTCGCAGACTGTTGTAGGCGCGCTCATGGAAATTTCGTCGAGTTTATCCTGTCCATATACGACCATGCCGCGTTTGACGCCGAGATTGATCAGAACCTGTGCCAACGGGGCGGTCAGATATTCGTCATATACGCCGAGGAGCTGCATTTTGGGGCTGCCGGGATTCGTAAGGGGGCCGAGAATATTGAAAACGGTCCGGAACCCTAATTCTTTGCGGATGGCGCCGACATACTTCATGGAAGTATGATATTTTTGTGCAAAAAAGAAGCACATACCGGCTTCGTTCAGCAGTTCGATGCACCTGTCCGGGCTCTGCTGGATATTTACGCCAAGCGCTTCCAGGCAGTCGGCTGTTCCGCATTTGGAAGAAGCGGCCCGGTTGCCGTGTTTGGCTACCTTAACGCCGCCGGCCGCACAGACGAGGGCGGAAGTGGTGGAAATATTGAAACTATGCGCATTGTCGCCGCCCGTTCCGACGATTTCAAAAAGCTCCATATCCGTTTCGACTTTGACCGCATGGTCCCGCATGGCGGCGGCGCATCCGGCGATTTCGTCAGTCGTTTCCGCTTTGGCGCTTTTGGCGGAGAGGGCCGCGAGAAATGCGGCGTTTTGTGTCGGCGTCGTTTCACCGCTCATGATTTCATTCATGACGGTATATGCCTCGTCGTAGGTGAGATCTTCCTTGTTTACGATTTTTACGATTGCTTCTTTGATCATGGTTGTGTCCTCCTCGTTTTAAAATTCATAGTTAATAAAGTTTTTGAGCATCGTTCCGCCGTCAGGCGTCATAATCGATTCCGGATGAAACTGTACCCCGAAGATGGGGTATTTCCGGTGCTGTACCGCCATAATTTCACCATCCGCTGTGGCGGCGGTTATCCGCAGTTCTTCCGGCATGGTGGCCGCATCCGCCGCAAGCGAATGATAACGGGCGACAGGGGCCGTTTCCGGGCAGTCCCGAAATAAAGGACAATCCCTCTGGAAGCGTACCTGGGACTGTTTGCCGTGCATTAGTTCTCTGGCATAGGTAATGGCCGCGCCGAAAGCGGCGCAGATCGCCTGATGGCCGAGGCAGACGCCGAGGAGCGGGATATCCTGGCCGAGTGTCCTTGCGGCCTCTACAATAATGCCGGCGTCCTCCGGCCTGCCGGGGCCCGGAGAAAGAATAATGCGGCCGGGATTTAGTTCCCTGATTTTGGCAGTTGTCATTTCATCATTGCGGATGACCCTGATATCCGGGTCGATTTCGCCGATGAGCTGATAAAGGTTATAGGAAAAACTATCATAATTGTCTATCAGTAAAATCATATATCCGCCTCCTCTGCGAGTTTCAGGGCATTAACGACTGCCTTTGCCTTATTGATGCATTCTTCATATTCTTTCCCGGCGATGGAATCGGCGACAATGCCTGCGCCGCTTCTGATAAAAACTCTGCCGTTTTTCCTGTAGGCGATGCGGATAGCGATACAGGTATCCATGTTTCCGGTGAAGTCGATATAACCGATGGCGCCGCCGTAAATACCGCGTTTGTTGTTTTCAAGTTCTCCGATTAACTGGCAGGCCCGGATTTTCGGTGCGCCGGAGAGCGTGCCTGCGGGAAGGACGGCTTCGATGGCATCCAGCGCGTCAAATTCCTCGCGGATTATGCCTCTGACCGTGGAGCCGATATGCATAACATGCGAATAGCGTTCAATAGAATGCAGCTTTTCGACCTGGACCGTACCGAAACGGCTGATCTTACCGAGATCGTTCCGGCCCAGGTCTACCAGCATATTATGCTCGGCCAGTTCCTTTTCGTCCGTAAGGAGCCCGGCTTCGAGCGCTTTATCTTCTTCTTCGGTCCGCCCCCTTTTTCTGGTTCCGGCGAGCGGGAATGTATGCAGTACGCCGTTTTCCAGTTTGACAAGCGTTTCCGGAGATGCGCCGGCCACCTCAACATCCGTTCCCGAAAAGTAGAACATATACGGAGAGGGATTAATGGTGCGGAGGATCCGATAGGTATTGAACAGGCTGCCTTCAAAGGGGGCGCTCAGGCGGTTGGAAAGCACGATCTGAAAGATATCCCCTTCATGGATATGGTGTTTCGCTTTTTCTACCATATCGCAATAATGTTCCTTCGTAAAAAGCGGCGTGACCTCTCCGAGAAGGCGGCCGGCGGCTTCTTTTTTCTTTTCTCCTGTGCGGAGCAGTTCACGGAGCTGCTTGAGTTCCATAATCGCTTTATGATAGCCGGTTTCGATATCTTCTAAAGGCATATTGGCAATGAGGATGATTTTCTGCCGAAAATTATCATAGGCGATTACCTTGTCAAAGAGCATTAAATCGACGTCTTTAAAAGCCTCGGTATCCTGTGCCGCCGTTTTGGCCGCCGGCTCTTTGTAGCCAAGATAGTCGTAAGCGAAGTAGCCGACCAGACCGCCCGTAAAAGAGGGAAGATAATCAAAACGGGGGCTTTTGTAATCGGCGAGGAGCTGGCGGAGAAAAGCCGAAGGATCGTCGGTTTTAAACCTGATGTTTCCGGCTTTCATTTCACCGTTTATACAGGTGATTTCCAGTTTCGGGTCGAAGCCGAGGAAGGTGTAGCGGCCCCATTTTTCTTTCTCGGCGACCGATTCGAGCAGATAGCAGTGTGTCGATACATTTTTGAGTATCCGCATGGCTTCGATGGGGGTGCAGATATCGGACAGTATTTCACAGCTGACCGGGATTACCTTGTATTCGCCTGTTGCGGCAAGTTCCCGGACTTCGTTCAGGGTGGGTAAAACGTTCATGGTATTTTGCCTCCTTGTTCCTATGGCGGCGCGGATATAAGCAGTCCTGGAAATCTCTGCCTGTACGCGCAAAAAAATCCCTGACAGATGATTCTGTCAAGGACGAATAAACTTTATCCGCGGTGCCACCTTGATTTACGGAAACGGCTCCGTACGCTTAGCGGGATACCAGCATATCCCTGGCAACTGACGTATGCCCTCACGTCGCAGAATACTCTGCCCGATATGAAAACACTGAACAAATTCATATCCGCATTTGGCTGCGCCCTCCGCGGTCCATTTGACAACTTGTTTCTTCCCCGATTCTCAGCGCCACGGGTTCTCTGTACAGGCATCATTGCCGTTATCTCCGCTTCAACGGTTTAATATATTAAATTAGCGCTATTTTAGCACGTCGTTTTTGAAATGTCAAGACAGCTGAAAAATTTTTCCGGCGTTTTGCACCGCTTTTTGCGTCTGCAACTATCGGTTGACAGATTTCCAAGCGTTATTGATAGCTATTTTTCCGATTATCGTATACAATTTTTGTATCGTATTAAGTTATAGTTAGCGATATTAAAAATTGCCGTTTCAGCCTTGCAGAAGCTTGCGTATATGGCTTTTGTAAGAGATGGGATGTGCAGTTTGTTATGTCGTTTACTATAAGAATGGAAAGGGTGAAAAGAATGACGCTTGGAGAAAAAATATACAGACTGCGTTCGGAGAGAGGGCTTTCACAGGAAGCGTTCGGAGAGATGCTTGGAGTATCCAGACAGTCGGTGTCAAAATGGGAAACGGATCAGTCTTCGCCGGAGTTGGAAAAGATCGTTGCACTCAGCGAATTGTTCGGAGTCAGTACCGATTATCTGTTAAAAGAAAACATGAAGAATATGGGGCGGCAGGAAGCGCTTCCTGCCGCGGAGGAGAACGTGAGGCCGGGAAGGCCGCATTATGAGTATAAAAGCAGGAAAACAGTAAGAGGCATTCCGCTCGTGCATGTGAATTTCGGGGTGGGACTGTATCGTGCAAAAGGTATTTTTGCGGTCGGAAATATCGCGAGCGGCGTGTTTGCGCTTGGATTCGTTTCCGTAGGAATCGTCGCTTTCGGTCTTCTTTCTTTGGGCCTCCTGGCATTCGGTTCCATAGCGTTCGGTCTGGTCAGTATAGGTACGCTGGCAGTCGGCTGTATTGCTTTCGGCGCTTTTACGTTCGGCATTTTCTGTATGGGCGCCTTGAATTTTGGACAGTTCTGTTTCGGCGCGCTGTCTTATGGGAAACAGGTTGCCATCGGCGATGAAGCGCATGGAAGGATTGCGCTTGGGTTCAGCCGGGCTGTGGGAGAACTCTATCAGGAAGTGAATGAGGACGGGGTCTTTGACTATCGGACGATAGAAAAGCTGATCGATGAAAATGTATCTTCTTACTGGCGGCCTTTCCGGGAGTGGATGAAGTGGATCGTCCGGGGGATGGGGTAAGCTCATTTACAGGCCGGCGCCGTTCTTTTTTACTGACACGCAGCTAAAATCTCCGAATGAGCGATTGGTTTTTCCCGGCCTTCGCTTACAATAGAAACAGATAAGCGGGCAGAGAAGAGCTGGTAGATGGTACGATGGTTTATCGTATGCGTTATGGAAAGGAGCCGGGAGAAAGGAATGTCTGAGATTCAGCTGCGTATTTATGATTTGAGGAAGAAAAGCGTGAGGCGGAAAGCCTCCATAATGATAATGCTCTTGACAGTTCCCGGCGTTTCGGACATACTGATGGAGGGGTCAGGATTTCCCACAGCATAGGTATTTTCTTGTGAATGGAGGTTTTGTATGAAGCTTGTAGTTCTGGAAAGAAACAGCGCCGGTACGGATATCGACGTATCCTGTTTTGAAAAATTCGGCGAGGTGGTCTATTATCCGAATTCGACGGCGGAAAATGCGGCGGAGCGGATCGGGGATGCGGAAATCGTTATTTCCAATAAGACGCCGCTCAATGAAGGCAATCTGAAGGACGCATCGAAGCTCCGGCTGATCTGCCTGCTGGCGACGGGATACGATAATGTCGATCTGACATATTGTAAGAGCCGGGGAATCAGGGTCGCCAATGTGGTCAATTACTGTACGCCCGCGGTGGCGCAGCATACGCTTCTGCTGGCGATGATGTTATCGGAAAAGATCGCGTATTATGACGATTATGTGAAATCGGGGGCTTATGGCGCACAGGACAGATTTTCACATTTTGACAGATTATTCCATGATCTGGAAGGGAAAACATGGGGCATCGTCGGCATGGGAAGCATCGGCCGCAGAGTAGCGGAGCTGGCTTCGGCTTTTGGGTGCAGGATCATTTTTTACTCTGCATCCGGGAAAAGCGCCTGCACGGATTATGAAAGGGTGGGGCTTAATACGCTGCTGAAGGAATCGGATATTTTATCGCTGCATTGCCCGCTCAGCGACAGGACGAGGCATCTGCTCAATAAGGATGCTTTTGACAAGATGAAAAAGACCGCGATTTTAATCAACGTGGCGAGAGGGCCGGTGGTCGATACGCAGGCTTTGTATGAGGCTCTCGCAGAAGAAAAGATTGCGGCCGCAGGGCTGGATGTGCTGGAGAAAGAGCCGATGGAGGCTTCCAATCCTTTGTGCCGGATCAAAGACAGTACCAAATTGATTATTACGCCGCATATGTCGTGGGCGAGCGTGGAGTCGAGGACCAGGCTGATAGAGGAAATCGTGAAAAACATCGAAGCCTTTCTGGACGGGAAAGAACGGAATATCGTAAATTCATAAAAGGATGCAGGAAAAGGAGAGAAAAGCATGGGAATTGTTATTAAGGACGCGCTGGTCATCGTACCGCAGGGAGAAGAGGATGTTATCAAAGAAACAAGCCTTTATATCGAAGGGGATAAAATAACGGGTATCGGGCAGGAACCCGCCGGTTTTCAGGAGGATAAAGCCATAGACGGAACGGATAAGCTCGTCATTCCGGGGCTGATCAACTGCCATACCCATTCTTATATGTCTTTTATGCGGAATGTGGCGGATGATTTATCCTTTATGGACTGGTTATTTGGAACGATCGACCCGATCGAGCAGCAGATGACGGACGAGGATACCTATTGGGGCGCAAATCTGGCGATCATCGAGATGATGAAAAGCGGGACGACCTGTTTTAACGATATGCAGATGAACATCCATCAGACGACGCGGGCGGTCAAGGAGTCCGGTATGCGCGCGGTTATCTGCCGCGGACTGGTAGGAAGCGGAAATGACGAGGGCGGACAGATGCGGCTGCGTCAGGCATATGAAGAGCGGGATGCGGCGAAGGACTGCGGCCGGCTGACCTTTCTGCTCGGGCCTCACGCGCCCTATACCTGTGACGACGAATTTCTGAAAATCGTGTCGAATGAGGCGAAAAAAAATGGCATGGGCATTCATGTGCACCTTTCGGAGAGCGTGAGCGAAATGGAGCAGATTCGGGAAAAGTACGGCTGTACGCCGATCGAGCTGGCGGAAAGGACGGGAATATTTGATGTTCCGGCGATTGCGGCGCATTGTGTGCAGGCGACGGATAAGGATATCGATATTTTGAAGGCGCACAACGTCAGCGTTGTGACTAATCCGGCAAGCAATATGAAGCTCGGAAACGGTTTTGCGCCGATCGCAAAGATGCTGGAAAAGGGCGTCAATGTCTGCCTCGGTACGGATGGCGCGGCAAGTAATAACTGTCTGAATATGTTCCATGAATTAAGCCTTTTGACGCTGATTCATAAAGGGACGGGCAGGACGCCCCAGTGCATCAGCGCAAAAGAGGGATTCCGTATCGCGACAATTAACGGCGCAAAGGCGCTGGGCCTTGAAAAGGAGACGGGTTCCATCGAGGTCGGTAAGAAAGCGGATCTGGCAATCCTGGATTTGAATACGCCCGCCCTGACGCCGAGAAATAATCTGATCGCGGGGCTTTCCTATTCTGCGAATGGTTCCGAGGTGGATACGGTCATCATCGATGGACAAATCACGATGGAGAACCGGAAGATTCTGACGATGGACGAGGAGCTGGTCTATCGGAAGATTAACGAGATTATCGTCAGAATGGGATTGGATAAGAAAGTATATTAAAGAGACTGCCGGCAGTTCCCTGATAGTTGGGGATTAGCCGGCAGTCTGCTGAAAATAAAATATTTTGGATAAATCAAAAGAAATGCTGGTCAAAAGCATCGCTTTTCGATACAATAATAAATAGTGATGACAGGACAGACGACCATCACTATAATAAAAATTCGGCTGGTTACTGTATTTTATTTTGAAGGAGGAATTTTTATGAGTAGCGAAATCAGAGACATTAACTTAGCCGAGTCCGGCGAAAGAAAAATCGAATGGGTCAAAAGGAACTGCGACTTACTTCGTACTTTGGAGAAAGAATTTTCCGAATCCAGACCGTTTGCGGGGAAAAAGGTGGCTTTGTCCGTACATCTGGAAGCGAAAACAGCATATCTGTGCCTTGTTTTGAAGGCGGGCGGAGCGGAAATGTATGTAACAGGTTCCAATCCGCTGTCCACACAGGACGACGTAGCGGCGGCGCTGGTGAAAGCCGGGCTGGAAGTACATGCATGGTACGACGCGACACAGGAAGAATATGAGAAACATATCCGTCATGTATTGGAGGCGGGCCCGAATATCATCATCGATGACGGCGGGGATTTGGTCAATATGGTGCACAAAGATATGCCGGAGCTGATTCCGGACATCATCGGCGGCTGTGAGGAGACGACGACCGGTATCATCCGTCTGGAGGCGATGAATAAGGCCGGGGAATTGAAATTCCCGATGGTGCGCGTGAACAATGCGGCATGCAAGCATTTCTTCGATAACCGGTACGGCACGGGCCAGTCCGTATGGGACGGCATCAACAGAACGACGAATCTGATCGTAGCGGGCAAGATCGTTGTTGTGGCGGGCTACGGCTGGTGCGGCAAGGGAACGGCCATGAGGGCGAAAGGCCTCGGTGCAAGGGTTATCGTTACGGAAATCGACCCGATCAAGGCGATCGAAGCGGTTATGGATGGATTCGATGTCATGCCGATGAAGGAAGCGGCGAAAGTCGGCGATTTCTTTGTTACCGTAACGGGCTGCGACGGCGTTATCGATAAAGAAGATTTTGCGGTCATGAAAGAGGGTGCGATTCTGTGCAATGCGGGACACTTCGACTGTGAAATCGATATGGCATGGCTGAAAGCGAATGCAGTGGAAAGCAGAGAGCAGAGAAAGAATATCATGGGATATAAGCTTCCGACCGGACAGTGGATATTCGTGCTTGCAGAAGGAAGGCTCGTCAATCTGGCGGCAGGAGACGGGCACCCGGCGGAAATTATGGATATGAGCTTCGCGATTCAGGCGCTTTCCGCCAAATATCTGGTAGAGCACGGAAGCGGGCTGAAAGAAAAGCTGATCGATGTGCCGGAGGAAGTAGACAAAGACGTTGCGAAACGGAAACTCGCATTCCTCGGAAAAGAAATCGATGTACTGACGCCGGAACAGGAAAGATATTTGAACAGCTATTCTTTGTAAAAGGATTTCCCCTTGTATTCTAACGGTACAAGGGGATTTGTTTTATATGCGGGGAGAAAGCTCTTCCCTGCCTGATTGCAGGAAAATGGAGGGAAATATGGAACAACAGATGGAAACGGCATCGAAATACAGCGCGGGGGAACTGCTGAAAAGATTCCTGCCATATTATCGGAAATACTGGAATATCGTCGTCATCGATTTATTCTGCGCGGGGCTGACGACCATTTGCGAAATGGTCCTGCCGATGATCATGCGGTACATAACGAATACGGGCATCAATGACCTGGCGGCGCTGAGCGTTCAGGCGATACTCCGCATGAGCGCATTGTATCTCGTGCTGCGGATCATCGATGCGATGGCAAATTTTTATATGGCATATACGGGCCATGTTATGGGAACCCGGATGGAAACCGATATGCGGAGGGATGCTTATGCGCATCTGCAGAGGCTTTCCGATACCTACTATAACAATACGAAGGTCGGGCAGATCATGGGACGGATTACCAATGACCTCTTCGATGTGACGGAGTTTTCGCATCACTGCCCCGAAGAATTTTTTATCGCGGCGATAAAGGCGGTCATTTCTTTTGCTATTTTATCGGGCATCAATTTCTGGCTGACCCTGATTATTTTTGCGGTCGTGCCTGTGATGGTTATTGTCTGTACGATCATTAACCTGCGCCTGCGCGCGGCTTTCCGGAAACAGAGGATCCAGATCGGGGAGCTGAATGCGAGGATTGAGGACAGTCTGCTCGGACAGAAGGTCGTTAAAGCTTTTACAAACGAGGAAAAAGAAAAGGAGAAATTCGAGGAGGATAACCAGAAATTTTTCCTGATTAAAAAAGAAACGTATAAATTTATGGCGGCTTTCGGGACGACGACGAGGGCGTTTGACGGCCTGATGTATCTGGTGGTCGTGGCGGCGGGCGGCATTTTTATGGTAAAAGGGCTGATTTCGCCCGGCGACCTGGTGGCATATGTTATGTACGTTTCCACATTGATTGCGACGATTCGGAGAATCATCGAGTTTGCGGAGCAGTTCCAGAGAGGAATGACCGGAATCGAGCGTTTTGTGGAAATCATGGACAGCGAGATCGAAATTTTCGACGAGCCGGGCGCCGTGCCCTGCGAAAATGTGAAAGGGGATATTTCTTTCCGAAACGTGAGCTTCGCCTATCCGGATGATCATAATATCGTTTTCCGGGATTTGAATCTGGATATTCATGCGGGAGAAAAAATCGCCATCGTGGGGCCGTCCGGCGGAGGAAAGACGACGCTCTGCAACCTGATTCCGCGTTTTTACAATGTGGACGAAGGGGAAATCGTTCTGGACGGACGAAATGTAAATCGTTATACGCTCAGGAGCCTGCGGCAGAATATCGGCATGGTACAGCAGGACGTTTATCTTTTTTCCGGCACGGTCTATGAGAACATCGCCTATGGGCGGGAAAAAGCGACGCGGGAGGAAGTCATGGAGGCGGCGCGGAGGGCCGGTGCGCATGAGTTTATAGAAATGCTGAAAGATGGGTATGATACTTATGTAGGAGAAAGGGGCGTCAAGCTTTCCGGCGGACAGAAACAGCGCATCAGCATCGCAAGGGTATTTCTGAAGAACCCGCCGATCCTGATACTGGACGAGGCCACTTCCGCGCTGGATAACGAGAGCGAGTTCCAGGTAGCAAGGTCTTTGCAGGAACTGGCAAAGGGCAGGACAACGATTACGATAGCACACAGGCTTTCCAGCATCCGCAATTCCGACCGGATTCTTGTATTGACGGAGGCCGGGATCGTAGAAGAGGGAAATCATGAACAGCTCCTTGCCTGCCAGGGAATCTATTACCATTTTTATAAGACGGCCAATGAACTGAAATAGAGGAAAAGAATGCGGAAAAACGCCCCACAAATTAAAAAATCGCTTACATTTTCAGTTTTTTAATGCTAAACTAAAGATATGAGATATTAAAGTGAGGAGTAGGTGAAGGAAGATGTTCCTGTTTTTCGGCGTTAGGAGGCGAGAAAATGTTTGAAGCAGGCGAATTGATTATGTGCGGGGGGCATGGAGTATGCCGGGTCACAGCGATTACGGGGAACCCCATCGACAAACTGGATAAGAAACGGAAATATTATATTCTGGAGCCGGTTTTTGAGAAAGGGAGCACCATTTATACGCCGGTCGATAATGAGAAGATCGTTATGAGAAGGATTATGGATGAAAAAGCCGCGAAGCTGTTGATCGGAAGGATTCCGGATATTGAAACGGTTTGGATCAAGGAAGAGAAAACAAGAGAGCAGATGTATAAAGAAGCGATCAGAACGTATGACTGCCAGAGTCTGGTGCAGATCATCAAGACCCTGTACCTGCGGAAACAGGACCGGGTGCAGCAGGGGAAGAAGGTGCTCTCTTCCGACGAACATTATTTAAAAAAAGCGGAAGAGCTTCTTTACAGCGAAATGTCGCTGGCATTGTCAATTCCCAGGGAAAGCGTAGAGAATTATATTTTTGATGAAATTCATAAAATGGGCGGTAATTCATAAAAACGCAGAAAAAAAGCGGAGCGGAAATGCTCCGCTTTTTTTGAACATAAAATTTTTCCTGTTTTTTTAAGGTTTTTTAATTGATTTCGCTGGAAAATACAGGTAAGATAGAACGATGTCGGAAGGAGGAGTGGGCATATGTTTAAAATCATGAAGTACCTCGGAGAGTTCAAAGCCCCGGTCGCTGCCGTGGTCGTTCTCCTGATTCTGCAGGCGTACTGCGATTTGTCCCTGCCGTCTTATACGTCGGACATTGTGGATGTGGGAATCGAGCAGGGCGGCATCGAGAACGCGGTTCCCGAAATCATGCGGGAAGAGACTTTTAATGCGATCTGCCTTTTATCGGGGGAAGATGCGCTGCTCCGGGCGAATTACGAACAGAACGGGGATGGGAATTTTGAGTTGAAGGCAGAAGAGCCGGAAACGGTCGAAGCGCTGGATGTGGCGATGCGGGAGGCAATCGTAACGCTTTATCATCAGGGGGAGGCGCAGGAGGAATTGAGCGATACGATGGCGTCGCAGATGGCAGTCCTGTTTGTCCGGGCAGAATACGAGGCGCTGGGCGTGGATCTGAATGCGATCCAGACCCGGTATCTTCTGGTGACGGGCGGAAAGATGCTGCTCATGACGGTGCTGATGATGGCGGCTTCGATCGCGGTAGGTTTTCTGGCCGCAAGGGTCTCTGCGGGAATCGGTATGCGGCTCCGCAACAGAGTATTCCGGAAGGTCGTTTCTTTTTCCCATGCGGAAATGGATCGGTTCTCTACGGCTTCGCTCATCACGAGGAGCACGAACGATATTCAGCAGGTACAGATGGTCGCGGTCATGCTGCTGCGGATGGTCTGTTATGCGCCGATATTGGGAATCGGCGGTATCGTGAAGGTGATGAATACGAGAACGGGCATGGGGTGGATCATTGTCGTGGCCGTTGTCCTGATTCTGGCACTGGTCGTTACGCTGATGAGGATCGCCATGCCGAAATTCAAGCTGATGCAGACGCTTGTGGACAGGATGAACCTGGTATCCAGGGAAATCTTAACGGGCGTTTTGGTCATCCGTGCTTTCAGCCGTGAAAAATACGAGGAAGAAAGATTCGATAAAGCGAATAAAGAACTGATGTCAACGCAGATTTTTACGAACCGGGTCATGACGTTTATGATGCCGACGATGATGCTCATCATGAATGCGATTGCGGTCGCAATCGTGTGGTTCGGCTCGAAAGGAATCGATATGGGCAATCTGCAGATTGGCGATATGATGGCGTTCATTACTTATTCGATGCAGATCGTTATGTCTTTCCTGATGCTGACGATGATATCCGTCATGCTGCCGAGGGCCGGCGTGGCAGCGGAACGTATTGAAGAAATTATCAATACGGAACCGACGATTCTGGACATACCGCAGGTACAGGATGAAAAACTTTCCGGCAAAGGCATTGTCGCGTTCGAGAATGTACGTTTTCGGTATCCGGGAGCGGAAGAGGATGCGCTGGCGGATATTTCCTTTGTCGCCGAACCGGGAAAAACGACGGCGATCATCGGAAGTACCGGCTGCGGCAAGTCCACGCTGCTGCATCTGATTCCCCGGTTCTATGATGTGACGGGAGGAAGGATTACGATTGATGGCGTTGATATCCGGGAATTGTCGCAGAAGAAGCTTCGCAGTCTGCTTGGGTTCGTGCCGCAGAAGGGCGTGCTTTTCTCAGGAACGATAGCTTCCAATATCAAGTTCGGAGGAGAGGACAGGATTTCAGATGAAATGATGCGGGAAGCGGCTGACATAGCGCAGGCGCGGGAATTTATAGAGAGCAGGAGCGAAACCTATGAGAGCCCTGTCGCACAGGGCGGCACGAATGTTTCCGGCGGACAGAAGCAGCGGCTTTCCATCGCCAGAGCGATTGCGGGAGGGCCTGAGGTATTCCTTTTCGACGACAGTTTTTCCGCTCTGGATTATAAGACGGATGCGGTATTGCGGAAGGCGCTGCATGAAAAGATAGCCGGCGCGACGGTGATTATTGTAGCGCAGCGTATCAGCACGATTTTACATGCGGATCAGATCATCGTTCTGGACGACGGCAGGATAGCGGGCATCGGGCGGCATGAAGAACTGCTGCAAAGCTGCGCCGCCTATCAGGAAATCGCAAAGTCGCAGTTATCGGAGGCCGAGCTGAAAGGAGGTACGCGCAATGAGTGAAAATCAGAAAAGGCGCCGGGGGCCTCATGGGCCGGGCGGCGGTATGATGCCGGGAGAAAGGGCAAAAAATTTCAGCGGAACGATCAAAAAGCTTTTCCGCTATATCGGGTCCTATAGATACGGCCTGATGGCGGTCGCGGTCTTTGCGATGGGGAGCACCGTTTTCAATATTATCGGGCCTAAGGTATTGAGTAAGGCGATTACGGAGCTGTTCAACGGCCTGATGGCAAAGCTGTACCGTACGGGCGGTATTGATTTCGGCAGGATTGGCCAAATCTTATTGGCTTTGCTGACGCTGTATCTTATCAGCGCCCTGCTGTCGTTGTTCCAGGGCTGGGTCATGACGGGCGTATCGCAGAAACTGTGTTTCCGTTTCCGCCGGGAAATTTCAGAGAAAATAAACCGTATGCCGATGAAGTATTTCGAGTCGCGTACGGTAGGCGAGGTGCTTTCCCGGATTACGAATGATGTGGATACGCTGGGCATGAGTCTGAACCAGAGCGTCACGACGTTAATTACTTCTATCAGCACACTGGTCGGCGTATTGATCATGATGCTGAGCATCAGTCCGCTCATGACGCTGATCGCGCTCGTGATTTTGCCGGTATCCGGCGGTCTGATCGGTGTCCTCGTAAAATTTTCGCAGAAATATTTCGTGGCGCAGCAGAGTTATCTTGGAAAGATCAACGGTCAGGTAGAGGAAGTATACGGCGGCCAGAACATCGTTAAGGCGTTCAACCGGGAAGAAACGGTCTTGAAGGAATTTGAAGAGACGAATGATATTCTTTACCAGTCCGCATGGAAATCGCAGTTTTTATCCGGTATGATGCAGCCGATCATGACGTTTATCGGCAATCTGGGTTATGTGGCAGTCGCTGTCAGCGGAAGCCTTTTAACGATTAAGGGAGCGATTGAGATCGGTGATATT
Organism: Bacteroides fragilis; assembly: GCA_023664485.1. GTDB lineage: Bacteria > Bacillota > Clostridia > Lachnospirales > Lachnospiraceae > UBA3282. The sequence continues at coordinate 356,823 of JAMPFK010000001.1, forward strand.
CAGGCATTTATCCAATATGTCAAGAACTTTACGCAGCCGATCACACAGCTCGCCCAGGTATCCAATATGCTGCAGTCCACTGCGGCAGCGGCGGAAAGGGTGTTTGAGTTTCTGGAGGAAGAGGAAGAAGAACAGACTGTGGCAGATCCGGTGCATTTACGGCAGATGGAGGGCCGCGTCAGCTTCGAACATGTCCGGTTCGGTTATAATCCGGATAAGATTATCATTCACGATTTCAGCAGCGAGGTGGAGCCGGGGCAGACGGTCGCTATCGTCGGGCCTACCGGCGCGGGGAAAACAACGATGGTAAAACTGTTAATGCGTTTCTATGACGTCAATAGCGGCAGCATTAAGGTGGACGGCCACGATGTCAGGAATTTTAACCGCAGCGAGCTGCGCGAAAGCTTCGGCATGGTTCTGCAGGATACATGGCTTTTTAAAGGAACGATTATGGACAATATCCGGTACGGACGGCTGGACGCGACGGACGGGGAGGTCATCGAGGCCGCGAAAGCGGCTCATGCCCATCGATTCATACAGACGCTGCCAGGCGGTTATCAGATGGAGCTGAATGAGGATGCGAGCAACGTCTCACAGGGACAGAAGCAGCTTCTTACGATCGCGCGGGCGATACTGGCGGATAACAGGATTTTGATCCTTGACGAGGCGACAAGTTCCGTCGATACGAGAACGGAGCAGCGTATCCAGAAAGCGATGAATAATCTGATGAAGGGGAGAACCAGTTTTGTCATCGCGCACAGATTGTCAACGATTAAGGATGCGGATCTGATCCTCGTCATGAAAGACGGTGATATCATCGAACAGGGGAACCACGGCCAGCTGCTTGCGCAGAAAGGATTTTATGCGGAGCTTTACAATTCTCAGTTCGAGGATGTGACGGCTTAAGAGGTTTACCGGATTGCCGTTAAATTTTCATACTGCCGGTTGCGGGCAGGGCAGAGCGTATAGTATACTGGAAATAGAACAAAAGATGCTTCCCCGGCGGTAACGGTGCCGCCGGGACAGAAAGGTACGGTCATTATTTTGAAGATTAAAACAGCCAGTATGAGATACGAGGATGTGCTCGCGCTGCCGGCGCCGGTGCATCAGAAGCCCGTAAAGCAGCATTTCTTTTTCCGGATTGTTCTGCTGCTCCTGTCCGTTTGGGATTTGCTTATGACCAGATTTACCTATCGGACGATCGGGCTTGAGAAGCTGGACAGGGAAGAGCCATGTCTCGTGCTGATGAACCACTCCAGCTTTATCGATTTGAAAATTGCAGCAAAACTTTTATTCCACAGGCCGTTCCATATTGTCTGCACATCGGACGGATTTGTCGGCAAGCGGCGGCTGATGCGGTATATCGGCTGTATTCCGGCGCAGAAATTTACGACGGATGTGACTTTGGTGCGGGATATGGTCTATGTCGTAAAGGAATTGAAGAGTTCTGTTCTGATGTTTCCCGAAGCGAGCTACAGCTTCGATGGGACGCAGACGCCGCTTCCGGAAAGTCTGGGAAAATGTTTAAAGCTGCTCAGGGTTCCGGTCGTTATGATACGGACGAGCGGCGCGTTCGCGCGCGATCCGCTGTATAATAATCTGCAGCTGCGGAAGGTGCATGTATCCGCGGAGGTGGAATATCTGCTTTCGCCGGAGGATATCGCCCAAAAGTCTCCGCAGGAACTGAACGCGCTGCTGCAGGAAAAATTCACGTTCGATTATTTCCGCTGGCAGCAGGATAATAAAGTCCGTATCGACGAGCCCTTCCGGGCGGACGGGCTGAACAGGATGCTCTATAAATGTCCGCGCTGCAAGACGGAAGGGCAGATGCTGGGGCAGGGGACAAGAATCCGCTGCGGCCGCTGCCGGAAAGCATATGAACTGACAGAGTACGGATATCTGCAGCCGGTGGAAGATAAGGAGATCGGCACGCAATCGGCGGGAACCGAAATACAGACCGGGGAAGCGCTGGATTTCACGCATATTCCGGATTGGTACCGGTGGGAGCGGGAATGCGTAAAACAGGAGCTGCTGGCGGGGACTTACCGGCTGGAAGCGCCGGTCGTTATTTTTGTCATGGTAAATATGGACTGCATTTACCGGGTGGGAGAAGGGACGCTCATTCATTCCAGAGAAGGGTTTCACTTAACCGGATGCGGCGGCAGGCTGGATTATGTGCAGGAGCCGTCGGCTTCCTACAGCCTGTATTCGGATTTCTACTGGTATGAGATAGGGGATGTTATCTGTATTGGGGATTCCCGGATACAATATTATTGTTTTCCACAGAACTGCGGCGATATCGTGGCAAAGGCCCGGCTGGCAGCCGAGGAGCTTTATAAGCTGGTGAAAGGAAACTAAGAAAGCGGATAGGATATGTTGGATATCATTTTGGACACTTTGTCGGATAGTATAAAATTACTGCCGTTCCTGTTCTTAACTTATCTGATCATGGAATATTTAGAGCACAGGGCAGGGAGCAGAATGCAGAATGCGGTTCAAAAATCCGGCGGGTGGGGGCCTGTTATCGGCGGAGTTCTGGGGGCTTTTCCGCAGTGCGGCTTTTCGGCGGCGGCTTCTAATCTGTATGCGGGCAGAGTTATCACCCTGGGAACGTTGCTGTCCATTTATCTGTCCACCTCCGATGAAATGCTGCCCGTATTGATTTCTGAGAATGCCGGAATCGGGATGATTCTGAAAATCACATGCGCGAAGATCCTGATTGGTATGACAGCCGGCCTGATCATCGACGCCGCCGGGCGTCTGCGCCGGAAAGAGGCCGAAGAACTACGGATAGAGCGTTTGTGTGAGCGGCATCACTGTCATTGCGAGAACGGTATTTTAAAATCGGCGCTGCATCATACGGCTGAAATTTTTCTGTATCTTTTGTTAATTTCGTTTATTCTGAATATGCTGCTCGGCGTTATCGGGGAAGATTTTCTGGCGAATCTGCTTCTGAACCGGCCGGTCATTGGAGAACTGGCGGCCGGCCTGATCGGCATGATACCGAACTGTGCCGCTTCCGTCGTCATTACTCAGTTATATTTGAAAGGCATTCTGAATGCTGGCGCCATGATGTCCGGTCTTCTTTCCGGCGCTGGCGCCGGCGTTCTCGTATTGCTGCGCGTCAACGACAGACGGAAGGAAAATGCCGGAATCCTCGCCCTGCTTTATGGCGTCGGCGTTTTGACGGGACTGATTGTCGAACTGCTCGGTATCTGGTTTTAGGAAGTGTTTACAGCAGCGTCACGGCTTTTCCGGCAGTGGGCTTTACGACAGGAAGATCCGGGTAATGTTCCGCCAGCGCTTTTTTGAGCGGTTTGGTGTCGATATGGCTGGAAATGGGCGGAAAAGCGTCGTCGAAATGATCTAAAAGCAGCGTTCTCGGTTCGATTTGCGCAATGATGGGGAGCGCGGCGGACACAAGGTCTGCAGCGCCCTGATAGGGAAGCACGAGCATGTCCACATATTTCGGATATTCCGTGATTTCATCTAATGCCAGACTGCCGAGAACGAGAACCTTTTTACCGCCGGTTTCAACCAGATAGGCCAGCGTTTCGCCGCCCTCTGCATAAGCATGGTTCCGAAAGAGCAGCGACAGAAAATTGGGGAAATACCGCAGGATGCGTAAATTGAAAAAGGTGTGCCGGATGAGCCGGGAATCGAATCTGATATGTTTTCCGGGCAGCGGAGTGACGGTGATCACCCCGAAATGGAGGACATCACCGGGGCGGATGATGACGATCTGATCACTGTCCGCTTTTTTCTTTTCCAGCGTGGAGGCCGGAAGCGCGCTGCAATATACAGTAGCCTCCGAATTGCGGAGAATTTTGGGGACGCTGCCAAGATGGTCGATATGGCCGTGCGTGATCAGGATGGAATCTTCCTTCTGGTAATCCAACAGAGAAGGATGATTTTCAGAGCCCCTTAACGGTAAAAAGGGATCGATCAGAATCCGGTCTTTTTCATTTTCGATTAACAGGGATGCGGTTCCGAACCAGGTGATTTTCATAGGCGCCTCCGGCTTTTGATAAAAATATTTAAAAAAAGAAAAAGCACCATCCCCAAAGCTCATACGTCCTCAAAAATGGTACTTTCAAGTGCGCCTTCAGGGGCTCGAACCCTGGACACCCTGATTAAGAGTCAGGTGCTCTACCAACTGAGCTAAAGGCGCTTGTCCTGATTATTTCTGTTTTGCAATGCAAGAGTTATTATAGTATAATGTTTTTTGATTTGCAAGTGTTTTTTAAGAAAAATTTAACTTTTTGTTACAATTCGGAGAGGAAGTTGAAAAACAATGATATTTGAAAGCCATGCCCATTATGATGACGAAGCGTTCGACGAGGACAGAGAGGCGTTACTGCGGTCTTTTGCCAAGAACGGCATCGATACCGTGATCAATATCGGCGCCAGTCTGGAGAGCTGCCGGAAAACGATCGCGCTTACGGAAGAATATCCGTTCCTTTACGGCGCGATAGGAGTGCATCCGGGCGAGACGGGAGAGCTGGAGGAGGAAAGTTTTCTGTGGTTAAAAAAATGCTGTGCACTGGAAAAGATCGTGGCGGTTGGAGAGATCGGCCTGGATTATCATTGGAAGGAGCCGGAACCGCCCATTCAGAAGAAATGGTTTGAAAGGCAGCTCGGCATGGCGGAAGAAGCGGGGCTTCCCGTCATTATCCATTCCAGAGACGCGGCGAAAGATACGCTGGATTTGATGAGAGGCGTCCATGCGGAGGCTGTCGGCGGCGTAATCCACTGTTTTTCCTATGCGAAAGAGACTGCGCGGGAATATCTGAATATGGGATATTATTTCGGAATCGGCGGGGTTGTGACCTTTGCGAATGCCAAAAAGCTGAAAGAGGCGGTGGCTTATATACCGATGGACAGGATCTTACTGGAAACGGACAGTCCGTATCTTGCCCCGGAACCGAACCGGGGCAAGCGTAATTCATCGTTGAACCTGCCTTATATCGCCAGAGAAATTGCGGCGGTAAAAGGGGTTTCTTATGAAGAAGTGCTTGCGGCAACACATAAAAACGCGGAAAAATTATTCCGTCTGGAGGGGCGGTCCGCGGCAGACGCCGCGGACTGAAAGAAAGGCGCAGCGATATGGCGACGTTGGGAAATGCAAAGAATACGATAGAGGTTTTACAGAAGCATCGCTTTCATTTTCAGAAAAAGTTCGGGCAGAATTTTCTGATAGACGGAAATATTTTGGAGAAAATCGTAGATGCGGCGCAGATAACGGAAAGAGACTGCGTTCTGGAAATCGGCCCGGGCATCGGGACGATGACGCAGTATCTGGCGGAGCGGGCGAAATCTGTCATTGCGGTGGAAATCGATAAAAATCTGATCCCCGTTCTGCGGGATACGCTTTCTTCCTATGATAACGTAAAGATCATTCACGGCGATATTCTGAAAATCGATATCGGCCGCATGATACGGGAAGAAAACGACGGGAAACCGATAAAGGTGGCTGCCAATCTTCCTTATTATATTACGACGCCGATTATTATGGCGCTGTTCGAGAATCATATTGCGCTGGAAAGCATTACGATCATGGTGCAGAAAGAAGTCGCGGACAGGATGCGGGCGGCGCCGGGCACAAAGGATTATGGGGCGCTTACGCTGGCAGTACGCTATTACGCAAGGCCGGAAATCGTTATGAAAGTGTCGGCTTCCTGTTTCATGCCGAGGCCCAATGTGGACAGTGCCGTTATCCGTCTGACCAGATATGAAAAGCCGCCGGTGGAAGCGGCGGATGAAAGCTGGCTTTTTGCCATTATCCGGGCATCCTTTAACCAAAGGAGAAAAACGCTGCTCAACGGGCTGGCTGGCGCCGGGAATCTGGGTATTGGCAAAGAAAAAATTGCGGAGGCTATCGCGCAGATGGGACTGCCGCCCGCAGTGCGCGGCGAAACGTTGACTTTAGAACAGTTTGCAGAACTTTCAAATTATCTTTTTCCGGCGGGAGCATAAAATACAAAATTTGTAAATATACAATATGGCGGAAATGTATATTGCAGGAGTTCCATATCTTGTTATATGCTGAATATACATACCGGAATGAGACATCATATTTTTTCCGCATATTTATTTACATTAATATTTGCCTATGGTAAACTAAGACAGGAAAAGTCGAAAATAATACGGTTATATGCGTATGAGGTGAATACTTTGGATAAATATGAATATAAGATTCGTGCGGATGAAATCAATTCCCTGATCGAAGAGGGGGAATACGCGGACGCGGTCGCTATTGCGGATACGATTGACTGGCGGCGCGTAAAAAGCGTCAGAATGTTATGTACTGTCAGCGATTTATATAAAATCAACAGAAGATATCAGGAGAGCAAAGATATCCTGCTGCTGGCATATGAGAAGCATCCTTCCGGCAGGCTGATCGTCTATTCATTGTGCGAGCTTTCTATCAAGATGGAAGAATATGTACAGGCGATCGAGTATTATAAAGAGTTCGTGCAGATCGCGCCGCGGGATACGGGAAGATATATTTTGCAATACCGCCTGTATGAGGCGCAGGAGGTTTCGTTAGAAGAACGGATCGCGGTTCTTGAGGAGTTTAAGAAGCGCGATTATCGTGAGAAATGGGCTTATGAACTGGCATATCTTTATCATCGGATCGGGCTGACGACAAAATGCGTCGAAGAGTGCGATGAAATGTATCTCTGGTTCGGCGAAGGAAAATATGTCATCAAGGCGATGGAGCTGAAAGCGCTTCATACGCCGTTAAGCGCCGAACAGCAGGCGAAGTATGACGCATGGACTCTGGAACCGGAGCCGGATATGGAAGAGGAAACGTATCCGCCCGAAGAAGAAGAGGAGGATACGCCGGACGACGAAAGATATGAGGACGAAGAGGAAGAAGGGATCCCGGAGGATACAATGTCGATGCCGACGGCCGATCTTCCCCAGGTAAAGACCGTGGACATCGGGGAGTATAATACGCTCAATCTGCAGATGATGCTTGCAGAAGGCATGAAGGAGATTTTGACGACGGAAGAACCGGAAGAAGAACCTGTAGAAAGAGACCTCGAAATACAGGGCGGCCAGATCGTGGAAATGCCGCGGAGAGGGGAAGCCGTGGAAGAGGAAGAGGAGCCATCAGAGGAAGCTCCAGGAGAAGAAGCGTTCCAGGAAGAAGGAAACGAGGAGATATCGGAAGAGGAACTTTCGATCGTGGAAAGGATCATCGCGCCGCTTCTGCAGGAAACGGTGAAGATGCCCAGGGTAGAGCTTTCGCAGGATACGGATGAACTGCAGGAAGTTGTGCCGGAGGCAACAAGGGAGTTCAGGCCTGTAAGGGAAAAGGATCTGGAAGCGGTAACGAAACAGCCTGAGATAAAAGAAGCGGGGACGGAAGCGATAGCGGAGCAGCCTGCGGTAAAAGAGGCGAAGCCGGAAGCGATACCGGAGCCGGGACAGTCTGCGGCAAGGGAGACGGCGCGGGAAGAAGCCCCCGCGCAGACGGAGAGAACGATATACGACAGCGTGCTGTCACAGGAATATGACGGGCAGATCCGTCTTCTTGTGCCGGATACAGATGTCAAGGCGGTGGAAAAGCAGATTACCGGCCAGCTTAGTATCGAAGATATTATGGCTGAATGGGAAGCGATGAAGAAAAACAACGAGCAGAAACGCCGGGAGGACGTCAGACAACGGATTCTGGAACATACGGGCAGTCTGTTCGCGGATTTCGACGAGGCGACGAAGAGCGGGCTTCTGGAACAGCTTGAGAAAGCGTTCGTAGCGGCGATTATGAAGGAATCCGGTAAATCCGGCATTAAGAAAGTAATCCTTCCGGAGGATGCGGAGAATGTACCGGATTCCAAAGCCGTTGTGCAGCCGGAGCCGTCGAAAAAGCAGGTTCCTGTGAAACCGGAGGAGGAAGAGCCTGTCTTTGAAGACGGGGAAGCCGGGGTGGAAGAGCCGGAAGAAGAAAAAGAAATCGCCGATGAGGTGGAAGAAATCATCGAACCGGAGGAAACCGAAGAACCTGATGTGGAGATGGAGGATGCGGAGGAAGAGCCGGAAAGCCTGCCGCCGCAGATGTTCCAGACCGTCAGGGAGCTTACCGATGAGGAAAGAGAACTGTTCGGACAATTCATACACCACAGACGAACGAGGGATCAGCTGGTCCGTACGCTGGATAATATGAGCATGGCTTCTTATACGGGGAATGTCATTATCACCGGAGAAGAGGACGGCGGCGCTTTAACGCTGGCCAAGGGACTGATACGGGAAATGCAGTACAGCGACGGCAATTTTTCAGGCAGCATCGCCAAAATATCCGGCGCGGTCCTGAATAAAAAGGATATCGACGAAACCTTATCAAGAATCAGTAACGGCGCGCTGATCATCGAAAAAGCGGCCGATATGAAAACGGCGACCGTTACGAAACTCTGCCGTGAGCTGGAAAAAGGAAATACAGGACTGCTGCTGATTCTCGAAGATACCAAACAGAGAATAAATGAACTGCTTTCGGAGAATCCGAATCTGGATCCAATATTCGATCTGAGGGTGGATATCGAACCGCTGGATGACGAAGCGCTGGTTGCCTACGCGAAGCAGTATGCGGAAGATATGGAATATTCTATTGATGAATTCGGTGTCCTGGCGCTTCATACGAGAATTGCGGACATGCAGACGAGCGACCACGAGGTAACGCTTGCGGAAGTAAGGGAGCTTGTGGATGAGGCGATTTATTATGCGAACCGGAAAACGCCCAGGCACTTTGTGGATATTCTTTTTTCCAAGAGGTACGATGCCGACGATATGATTATTTTACGGGAGAGCGATTTTATACATTACTAAAATAAAACAGGGGGATTTCTGATTATGGCGGGAAAAACAGGAAGAAAAAAGACGGAGGTTCAGAAGACGGAAGTAAAAAGGACAGAAGAGGGCAGGGTGTTCATTTCAGAGGCCGACCAGTATCTGTTCGCGCAGGGGACACACTACGAAATTTATAAGAAGCTGGGGGCGCATCCGTCCGTGGAAGATGGCCGGAAAGGCATGTCTTTTGCGGTATGGGCGCCGAATGCGGCAGGCGTCCATGTAATCGGTACGTTCAACGGCTGGAACGAGGAGAGCCATCCGATGGAAAAACTGGGGCCGGGCGGTATTTATCAGTTATTCGTTCCGGACGTCGGGGAGAATGAACTGTACAAATATCTGATCGAGACGCCGGCGGGGGAAAAACTCTATAAAGCAGATCCTTTTGCTAATTATACGGAGATGCGGCCGGGAAACGCGTCAAAGACCTTTGATATTTCCCGGTTCAGGTGGTCTGACGATACCTGGATGAGGGCGCGTGCAGGCAAGGATTATAACAAAGAGCCGCTGGCTATTTATGAGTGCCATATCGGTTCCTGGATGAAGCATCCCGACGGGACTGAGGACGGATTCTATAATTATCGGCAGTTCGCGGACAGGATCGTGGAATATTTAAAAGAAATGAGATATACCCATGTGGAACTGATGGGAATCGCGGAATATCCTTTTGACGGTTCCTGGGGATATCAGGTGACGGGATATTATGCGCCGACTTCCAGACATGGAAATCCGGAGGATTTTATGTATCTGGTGAACGAACTGCACCGGAATAAGATCGGCGTTATTCTCGACTGGGTTCCCGCGCATTTCGCGACGGATGCGTATGGGCTCGGCAGGTTTGACGGCCAGTGTATTTTCGAGCATCCGGATCCGAGGCTGGGGGAACATCCGGACTGGGGAACGAAAATCTTTAATTATGGGAAAACGGAAGTGAAGAATTTCCTGATTGCCAATGTGCTTTTCTGGGCAAGGGAATACCATGTGGACGGTATCCGGGTAGACGCGGTGGCGTCTATGCTTTATCTCGATTATGGCAAGCAGGATGGCCAGTGGCTTCCGAATAAATTCGGCGGGAATAAAAATCTGGAAGCGATCGAGTTCTTCAAGCATATGAATTCCGTTGTACTCGGCGCATTTCCAGGCTTTATAACGATCGCGGAGGAATCCACGGCATGGCCTATGGTAACGGGCAGGGTCGAGGATGACGGCCTGGGATTCAGCTTTAAGTGGAATATGGGCTGGATGCACGATTTCTGCGACTATATGAAATTAGATCCGATTTTCCGTAAGAATAACCACTATGCGATGACGTTTGCCATGAGCTATAACAGCAGCGAGAACTATATTCTGCCTTTGTCCCATGATGAGGTGGTGCATTTGAAGTGTTCCATGGTGAACAAGATGCCGGGATACCCGGTCGATAAATATGCGAATCTGAGAGTCGGCTACAGCTATATGTTCGGCCATGCGGGCAAGAAGCTGCTTTTCATGGGGCAGGATTTCGGACAGGAAAGAGAATGGAGCGAAGCGAGGGAACTGGATTGGCATCTGCTCGGCGAAGACCTGAACAGGGGGATGCACGATTATGTAGGAGAACTTTTAAAGATTTACAGGAAGTATCCCGCGATGTATTCCATCGACAATGACTGGAGCGGCTTTGAGTGGATCAATGCCGATGATGCGGAACGCAGTATTTACAGCTTTTACAGGAAAGATGCGACAGGAAAGAACAATATCCTGTTCGTTCTCAATATGACGCCGGTGAAGCGGGAAGGCTATAAGGTCGGCGTTCCTAAAAAGAAAAAATATAAACTGCTCTTAAACAGCGACGAGAAGCGTTTCGGCGGATTCGGCGGCGAAATACCGGCGGAGATTGTGGCGGTAAAAGAAAAATGTGATTTTAAAGATTATTCCATTACGTTTGATCTGCCGCCGCTTACTGCCGCAATCTTTGTGTTCTAGGGGTTAAGAAAAGCGGGGATCATGCCGAAATAAAGGGTGAATGTATTAACATTCGCCCTTTTTATTATGATTGACTTATAGTTAACGACATTAGAGCTTGCCTTTTCGGACTTGTAAAAGCTTGCCTATATGGCTTTTGCAAGTGCCGGAAAGAGCAATCCGTTATGTCGTTTACCATAACTACATGGAGCGTGTGTATGAAGATTACGTTTGACAACAGCGGCACAAATCAGAATGTAGATAGGGTGATGACAACTACATACCGGGAGGCCCGGACGCAGGCAGCAGCGCAGACGGGCGGATACGCATTGGACATTTCTGGAACAGTTATGGATAACAAGGCTTACAAAGGTCAGGGAAAGACCGCAGAGGACGTTATGCAGGAAGCGGGGCAGATAGACGCCGCCGTATGGAAAGACTATATGACAGTTATGTCTAATTCTATGTCTGCGGAAGATTTTGGCCAGATGCTGGAAGATGGCTGTCAGCCCGGCGATATGGAGATAGAGGAAGTCGTTACCATTATCGATACGATAAAAGCGGAGCTCATGAAGGGCGGTGTGCAGATAGAAGGCTATACCGACCAGATAGACGAGGAGACGCTTCGGGAGATCACGGGGAGCGAGACGTTTGCCAGAGAGCTTTGGAAACAGTTTAAGGAGCACGATATCCCGGTGACAGAGGAAAATGTGCGCCAGACGGAGAAGGCTTATGAGAAAGCGTCCGAACTGCAGGAAATGACGGAAGGGGCGGTCAAATATATGGTGGAGAACCATATGGAGCCGACAATCGACAATCTGTATCGTGCGGATTACAGCTCTACGGTGGACGGCGACAAACAGGGCCGCGGTTATTACGCGGAAGGTTTTGTGAAGGATGGGTTTTCCGGCTATTATGCGAAAAAGGCGGAAGAATATAACTGGCAGCAGTTACGCCCACAGATGGAGCGCGTGCTGGAAGAAGCCGGTCTGGAGATAAATGAAGAGACGCTTGAAAATGCCAGGTGGCTGATCGAAAAGGGGGTTCCTTTAACGCCGGAGAGCGCAGCCAGACTGCATGAATTGGATGCCCTGTCTTTTCCGCAGGATGAAGAACAGATCTTATCATCCATCGCGGCGGCCATAGCGGACGGAAAGAGCGCGGGAGAAGCCAATCTTGCGGACGGAAGAAGCAATCTGGAAAAAGCGGCGGAATATGTGGAAAGATTTGAGCGGATTTCGGAGCAGGCGGCGGATAAAGCCGAAGCGGAGGGAAAGGAGCTGACGCTTTCCCGTCTGGAAACGGCGCAGAAGCAGATAGAGGAAGCGCAGGACTCCGCGGCGGTTTATGAATACCCGGAGGCGGTCACGGCGAGGCGGCAGCTGGAAGAAATCCGCCTGATGATGACGATAGAGGCCAACCGGAAACTGTTAGAGAGCGGTTATGCGATCGATACGACCGGGCTGGAAAAACTGGTAGAGGCTTTGAAACAGATAGAAGAACAGCAGAAACAGCGTTTGTTCGGCGGAGAAGATATCGAGGAAGCGTCGGAAAAGGCAGCGCTTTATGAGGAGACCCGTAACAGGGTATCGGAAATCCCGTATCTGCCGGTCGATGTCGCCGGCCGGTTCCAGGCATCGGATGAAGATTTTACATTAAAGCAGGTACATACAGAAGGCAGCGCCCTGAAGAACGAATACGAGGAGGCGCGGGAGAAATATGAAGCGTTGATGACGGCGCCCAGAGCGGATATGGGCGATTCTATCCGCAAAGCGTTTCGGAATGTGGACGATATTTTACAGGATATGGGTCTGGAACCGAACGAAGAAAACCGGCGTGCGGTCAGGATCCTCGGTTATAACCGGATGGAGCTGACGCCGGAGAACATTCAGGCGGTAAAAGAATCCGATATGGAACTGCGCCGCGTGATAGAGAAGATGACGCCGCAGGCGGCTTTACAGACGATCCGCGACGGTAAAAACCCATTGGAAATGACAATACCGGAGCTGAACGACTATCTGGATACCCTGCCTTATACGGCGGAGCAGGAAACGGAGAAGTACAGCAGATTCCTGTATAAACTGGATAAGAATAAAGGAATCGATATAAAGGAGCGGGAAGCATATATCGGTATTTACCGGATGTTCCGGCAGATTGAAAAAGCGGATGATGCGGCGGTCGGCACGCTTCTGCATAACGGGGCGGAGCTGTCCTTTAAGAATCTGTTGAGTGCGGTCAGAAGCAGTAAGAAGCAGGGCATGGATTTTGCAATAGACGAGTTCTTCGGAGGCATAGACGCAGTCGAGAAAAATGTGTCGATTACCGAACAAATCGAGAGCGGATTCGGCAGATACTGCCGGGGGCTTGCCGGCGAAACGGCGGACCGGATGGCGGAGCAGGAAGAAGAGATCAGAGCCGGTTATCGGAATGAACAGCTGCAGGAATACCGGCAGCTTGGCGAGGTCGAAGAAGCGGTCGTGACGGAATTGTTAAATTATAAACAGCCGATAAGCATGAATCATTTATTTGCCGCCGATATGTTGATGAATCGGAGAGGTTCCCTTTATAAAAAGCTGGATGAATTTACGAAACCTGCCGATAAAGAAAAGGTAAAGAATGCCGTTTCCCATCTGCAGGAAGCTATGACGGATAAAGAGGCCGCGCAGGAAGCGTATGGAGAGATGCAGCAGGCCTTTGAGGAAGTTCTGGAAGAGGCGCGGAATGATGCCGGCATAAGCTATATCGACCTGAAAGCGGTCCGGAGTTGCCGGAAACAGCTGGCGCTGGCGGGAAGCCTTGCAAAGGAAGAAAACTATCAGATACCTGTGGAAATCAATGGGGAAACGACAGCGATTCATTTAAAAGTGCTTCATGGGACGGAAGAAGGCGGCAAGGTGAAAGCGGCGCTTTCGACCGAAGGCTATGGCGATGTGGCGGCCGAGTTCAGTATCAGGAATCAGAAACTGTCCGGTTATATCGCATGCGCCACGCCGGAAGGAACTGCCCGGATACAGGACGGGGAAGAGCAGCTGCGGGCGGCGTTTCAGGAGCATATGGAAGCTTTCGCACAGAATAAGCTGGAAATTGGGAGTATCGGCATTGTTCACAGCGGCGGGCTCGATTTAAACGGTTTTATGGCGGAAGAGCCGTCGGACGGCGTCCCGGCACAGACGGCGGATCTGTATCAGGCGGCGAAAGCGTTTATTACAGCGATTACAGCATAGAAGATTTTTAAGTCTAAATGGACAGGAACGGAGGACTGAAATGAGAATCAATTATAATGCACCGGCAATGCGTGCGAACAATTCGCTGAATGTGGCGGATAACCGGGTGGCCGCATCCTTACAGAAATTATCATCCGGGTATAAAGTAAACAGCGCGAAAGATAACCCGTCCGGGTATGCGATCGGCCGCAGAATGAATACGCAGATAACGGGTGTCGGCGTTGCGACGCAGAATGCCAAAACCGGAATCTCCATTATCGAGACGGCGGACGGCGCGCTGACGGAAGTACATGAGATGCTGCAGAGAATGAACGAGCTGGCGGTAAAGGGTGAAACGGGAACCCTGACGACGGCCGACCGCATGATGGTGAATCAGGAGTTGCAGCAGTTAAAGAATGAGATCGCGAGAATCGCAAAGGATACGGAGTTCAACGGACAGACGCTCTTAGACGGCAGCTTTGATTTAAAGGGCTATACGAACAATCTGGATGTGAAAGTCGGCTATTACAGCGACGATGTGCTGGAGAAGGTCTATACGGTCGATAATCTGGATATCTTTTTTGATCAAAAGGGGAAGATCGATCTGGACCGGACAAAGGCCAGTTTTGTCCCCGGCAATAATTTTCCGAGCGGCGTGGAGGTCTCTTCTGTCGGAGAGAACTGTATTACGCTTACGAATACAGAAGGATTTGAGCTTACACTGGATGTCGCGCAGGATAAGGCCAAAGTCGTCGATACCGCGAACACCAGTACGACGGGAATGGATGCTTCGGCCAAGATTACGATCGTCAGCTGCAGCGACGAAGCCTATGAGCTTGGCGGAGGCGGATTCAGGAGTATGAAGTTCCCCATCGGAAGAGATGCGCAGGGGGATCCTGAAATTTTAGCTTTAAACTATTCGTCGATGGATTGGCCTGGGCTTGAAGATAGGGACGGTAGTATAGCTGTTGCGGATGTAGAGATTATCAATACGGCTGGGGCCGGCGGCGGAACGGTATACGGGCTCAGGATTACTCTTGACGGCGGCGAGGTTGATGAATTTGAAGTGGTATTTGACGTTACATCGGATGCGATAAACCAGACGATAAGCGATGTGGTAGCGGATGGCGTTACGAGAGACGCGGTTGTCGTCAGTGAGAATAATAATGAGCAGCTTGACTTTGAACTTGCCAGGGACACCGTGCTGTCGGCTCCCGGCTTAACGATCGACGTCACCGGCATCGGCGCTATGACGACCCAGATCGGCGCCAACGAAGGGCAGGTTCTCGATATCCGTATTCCGGCAATTTCCCTGCAGAGGCTGGGAATCACCGGGGCGGAGGTGACGACAAGCGAGAAAAGCGCGGATGCCAATGTGGCGATCAAGGGTGCGATCGCCTATGTATCGGATGTGCGGAGCCGTCTCGGCGCATATCAGAACCGTTTGGAGCATACGGTCAGCAGTCTGGATATTACCAACGAAAATATGACGGCGTCTTATTCCCGTATTATGGACGTGGACGTATCGGAAGAAATGACTTATTATACATCGCAGCAGGTCGTTGAGCAGGCGGCGATTTCCATGCTGGCGCAGGCGAACGAAAGACCTTCCCAGGTACTGCAGCTGTTACAGTAACAGAAAGGATCCGCGTATGACGAAGGAATTGAAACAGGAGTTCACATTAAGGATTACACAGGCGAATAAAACGCAGCTGATTACGATTTTATACGAAATGGCGCTGTGGTATCTGGAAGAAGCGAAAGAGGCTCTCGATGCGGAGGATAAAGCGTCCTGCAAAGCGGCAGTCCGCAAGGTAAGAGGCTGTATGGATGAGCTCATTGCGTCGCTCCATCCGGAATACGATCTGGCGCGGAATCTGCTGCATCTGTATCTGTTCATTAACAGGGAGCTGACGCATGCCAATCTGTATTTTCAGAAAGAAAATCTGGAGCATGCGGAGTTTGTCATCAGAGAGCTTCATAAAGCCTATAAGCAGATTGAGGGGCAGGATGCTTCCGGTCCGGTCATGGGGAATACGCAGACGGTTTATGTCGGCCTGACCTATGGCAGGAACGATTTGACGGAAAACATT
Source organism: Bacteroides fragilis (assembly GCA_023664485.1). GTDB lineage: Bacteria > Bacillota > Clostridia > Lachnospirales > Lachnospiraceae > UBA3282. The sequence continues at coordinate 372,910 of JAMPFK010000001.1, forward strand.
GCGGATCCGGCGGCGAACAGGGGATTTTGCGTTTAAAATACAGAGCGCAGGCTATACGGCCTGCGCTTTTTCTCAGTTCGATAAGGTTAAGGCATGATAAGTTTCGCTGTATGTTTCTTCCGGCTGCAGATTGCTCTTCGCGGCCTGTTCCAGCAGGTATTTATATCGTTTCATGACGGCGTTCACTTCGTAAATGTAGCAGTCTATCAGATCGGGGTCAGTTACGTTATCAAACCCGGAATACGCATTTTCCAAAGCGCGTCTTGTCTGAATCAGTTCTTCATGAAGGGATGGTTTATGGAAATCCAGGCTATCATCGGTATCGATTTGACAGGGACTCTGACGGAATAAAATCATTGCGGTTTCCTCCAATCTTTTCATGACAAATTCCTCTTTTATACAGTATATACAGAATTTGGAAGAATATTCTTGGAATATTCGGGAATAGAAGGGCATAGATTAAAACAGAACAAGCGGGAGAGGAATTTTTTATGGAAAAATTTGGAGGCGCTGCGGCAATTCTGACGGTTTGTATTCTGGTGCTTTTTATCGGAGCGATGGGGAGGAAGATCGAATGGGTCATCAACTTCATTCTCCGTGCAGTCATGGGGACGGTAGGGATTTATTTTCTGAATGGTTTTCTGATCGCGAGGGATATTTCCGTTGCGGTGGGCATCAATCCAGTGACCTTTTTGACATCTGGAATCCTTGGATTTCCGGGACTTATCGTGCTTTATGGAATTAATTTTTTTAAAGTGTTGTAAGATTTTCACAAAAAAAATCTTTTTTGAAAATACTACTGGACAAGACGGGAAAGACCCTATATAATTCGATTTATCTTCTAACGACGTCCGCGGAAAGCGGACAAGATATCATATCAATTCTGACTGTATGCTGATACAGTCATCCGGAAGGTTCTTCCAGAGAATCCATGGTAACATTTTGGGATAAAGGAGGTGATTTGTTGGACTGATCTATTATCGGTATCTATTGATCTTATTGCTCGTCATAGCGGTTCTGATGGACTTTACATACGACAGAATCTGTAATGAATTGATTTTGTCCGGTATGATACTCGGTCTGTTCTCCCGTTTTCCGGAATATCAATGGCATGGCTTATATGAAGCTGCCGTCTCGATGACGCTTTCTTTTGCTCTTTTATATCCTCTTTATAAAATCGGCGGTCTGGGGGCCGGAGACGTAAAGCTGTTTCTGGTAATCGGCAGTTTTGTGCAGGCGGGGGAAGTATTTCGGATAATCATAGCTTCTTTTATCATCGGCGGCATAATTTCCATTGGAAAACTGGTATCCGGGAAGCTGCTACTGGAAAGGAAGCCGCGGGGAGGCCAGCAGCGGTACGGGAGCAATAAAATACATTTTGCGCTGCCTGTTCTGATCGGCGCGGCGCTCTGGACAGGAGGATTCTATTGAAAGAAAAAATTATGGCGGTCTGCGATTTAGAGGAAGCATATGCGTTCCGAATGGCGGAATTTATTGTACAAAAAGGATCGATACCCTATAAACTGCATCTTTTTACAGGGACGGAAGCGCTGGAGTTATTCATGGAGAAAAATGAAATTTCCGTTCTGCTGATCGGGGAGGGCGCGATGGGGAAGCTGAAAAAGGAACCGGGGATCCCGAATGTATTTGTCCTGTGGGAGGGCGGGGAGAAACGCAACACAGCGTATCGGTATATCGACAAATATCAGAAACCGGAAGCGATATTCCGGGAAGCCGCGGAACACATCGCGGAAATGAAAGGCTGGGAAGAAGCGCGGGAAAGAGGCGTATCAAAGCTGAAGGTGATCGGCATTTATTCGCCTGTCCGAAGATGTCTGCAGACATCCTTCGCGCTGACGATGGGGCAGCTGTTAGCGAGAGAGCATAAGACGCTGTATTTGAATTTTGAATGTTATTCCGGATTCGACAGAATGCTTCAAAGGGAATTTCAGGCGGATATGCTGGACGTACTTTATTATTTCAAGTGCGCCAGAGAAAAGCTGTCCCTCCGGCTGCCGTCCATGGTGCAGAGCATCAACGGCCTCGATTTTATCCCGCCGGGAAAATCCGGCCTCGATATGCAGGGCATTACCGGGGAGCAGTGGCTGGAGCTGCTGCGGATGATCGAGGGAGTCGGCGGCTATGAGTATCTGATTCTGGATCTGACGGATGGAATGAACGGGCTGTTTTCGTTATTATCTCGCTGCTATCGTATTTATACGATTACGAAGGACGACGGCTTTGCGATGGCGAAGATAAGCCAGTATGAACAGATCCTGCGGATGAACGAGCTGGATGAAATTGCGGATAAGACCGTAAAATGCCGGTTTCCGCTTTTTGAGAAACTGCCGTCGGACCTGAATCTGATGACGCATGGGGAACTGGCGGGATATGTCAAAGCGATTATAAGGGAGGATCTGCATGAGAAACAGGCTGGATGAAATGAGGAAGGAGTTACGGGATAAATTAAGGGCCGGTATCGATTATTCCAGAGAAATTTCGGATGAGGAGATGCAGGAACTGATCGACGGTCTTCTCATCAGAGAGGGAAAGGAGCAGCCCCTGTCGTTGGAAGAGAGAGCATGGCTCAGGAGAGAGCTCTTTTATGCAGTCCGAAAGCTGGACATCCTGCAGGAGCTTATCGATGATCCTGCCGTTACGGAGATCATGATCAATGGGCCGGAGCATATTTTTGTGGAAAAGAAGGGACGGCTGTTCCGTTTGGAACAGAGATTCGAGAGCAGGGAAAAGCTGGAAGACATTATTCAGCAGATCGTGGCGGCCTGCAACAGGGTCGTCAACGAGGCTTCGCCCATTGTGGATGCGAGGCTCGAAAACGGCGCGAGGGTTAATGTCGTGCTGGGGCCGGTTGCCCTGAACGGACCGGTCGTCACTATACGGCGTTTTCCGGAACGGCCGATTATGATGGAGGATCTGGTCTCTTTCGGCTCTATCCCTGCGGAGGTCTGCGTCTGGCTGGAAAAGCTGGTCAGGGCAAGATATAACATTTTTATCAGTGGAGGAACAGGCTCCGGCAAAACGACCTTTTTAAACGCGTTGTCCGGTTATATCCCGAAAGAGGAGCGGATCGTTACGATCGAGGACAATGCGGAACTGCAGATTCCGGATATCGCCAATCTCGTCAGAATGGAGACGCGGAACGCCAATGTGGAAGGATGCCGGGAGATTACCATCAGGGATTTGATCAAAACGTCGCTCAGGATGCGGCCGGATCGGATCATTGTCGGCGAGGTCAGAGGCGGGGAAGCCTTCGATATGATGCAGTGTATGAACACGGGGCACGATGGTTCCATGTCCACCGGACACGCCAACAGTTCCAGAGACATGCTGAGCCGATTGGAAAATATGATCCTGATGGGGGTGAATCTGCCGTTGAAAGCGATGAAACAGCAGATCGCCTCCGGCATCGATATTATCATTCATCTGGGAAGGCTTAGGGATAAAAGCCGAAAGGTGTTGGAAATTGCGGAAGTGCTGGGATATGAGCAGGAGGAGATCCGTTTGAAAACGTTATACTGCTTCGAAGAAGAGGGAGAGGACGAAGACGGCAGAGTTTTAGGAACATTACGGAAAAAAGGAGAGCTGGCCTATGTGGAAAAGCTTAAAGCCGCAGGTCTCTGTGCGGAAAGCGGTTGATTACGGAGACTACCGTTTAAATGAACGGGAACGATTTCTTTATTCCGTTGAAGGAATGCTGTTTATCGGATTTTTTGCCTATTTCTTTTATCGCTCCCTATGGGCCTGTCTTTTTTTATCGCCGGCGCTCCTTCTTTTTCTAAAGAGAAAAAAGAAAGAGCTGGCCCAAAAGAGGAGGAAGGAGCTGCATATGCAGTTCAAGGACGCGCTTCTGTCGGTATCCGCCAGCCAGAAAGCAGGGTATTCTGTGGAAAACGCTTTTCGGGAGGCGTACCGCGATATGACGGCGTTGTATGGAGAAGAGAGCGCCATATGCCGGGAGTTGTACGCCATCGGAAAGGGACTGGAAAACAATGTCGTATTGGAAAAGCTTTTATATGATTTTGGATGCAGGAGCCGGATACAGGATATCATGCAGTTTGCGGAGGTCTTTCTCATCGCGAAGCGGAACGGCGGCAATATGACGGAAATCCTTTCTTTGACCGCGGAAACGATCGAACAGAAGATTGCTGTGGATAAGGAAATAGAAGTGCTGCTCAGCGCCAGGAAAATGGAGCAGAAAATCATGAACGCCGTTCCTTTCTTTATCATTTTCTATATCAGCTTGACTTCCAGGGGTTTTTTCGACGTATTGTATCATAATCCGGCGGGAATTCTGATCATGACAGCCTGTCTGGCCGTTTATCTGGCCGCGTTTATCCTTTCCGGCAGAATCGCGGCAATAGAAGTTTGAAAGGAACAGGAAAACAAAGCATAAAAACAAGGGGGGGGGTTAGGATGGTTTATTGGTATTTGGCGGTTCTGGTTCTGTATCTGCTGTTGTTTTTTCTTTCCCGGAAGGAAAAGATATCTGTATATCGCGACAGAGAGGCGGGAAGCGCTTATCCGGGCGAAAGCCTCTTTCTCAAGGCGGCGGTCTGGTGCATAGGCCGGCAGCAGTATCTTGCCGGAAAATTGGGAGGAAAAAGGCGTCGTTACCGGGAGCGGCCGTACAGGAGCCGGATCGGAAGCAGTCTGAAGCTGCTGCGCCCGGATCTGTCGGAAAAATATCAGGTACAGGCTTTTTATGTCAGACAGTACAGCCATGCGCTGTTGGTATTTTTCGCAGGCAGCCTGCTTTCGCTTAGCGCGGCGCTCAGCGCACGGACGGCGGGCATTCTGCGGGAGGACGGCTATATTGAACGGAAAGGCTATGGACAGGGAGATATCGACGTGGAATTGTCGGCGCAGATAGAGGGGGAAGAGCCGGAAAGTTTTTTTTATACCGTTGCGGAGCAGAAGTATACGCCGGAAGAAACAGAACGCATGTTCCAGGAGGCGGTTCTAAAACTGCCGGAGACGGTTCTTGGAGGCAATGAAAGTCTGGAGAACGTAACGGAGGATTTGAATCTGGCCGCTTCTCTGGAGGGATATCCTTTTCAGATTTCGTGGGAGAGTGGCAGTTATTCCCTCGTGCAGACGGACGGATCCGTACAGAACGGGGATTTGCAGGAAGCGGAAGTCGTCATGCTGACAGCCCGTTTCCGGTATGAAGAGCAGGAATTTGAAGAGTGCTTTCCGGTGCGGATAGGGCCGGCCGTTCTGTCGGAGGGGGAGCAGCAGCGGAAGCGCATCGAAGAGGCGCTGGCGGAGCAGGATCGCAGGAGCAGAACAGAGAGCGGTCTGCCGTTGCCGGCTGGGATCGGCACACAAAATATCGTTTGGAAGGAGGTGATTTCGGATAACAGCGGTTCCGTTTTTCTGCTCGTATGCGTGGCGGCGGTTCTCGTTTTGCTCTCCGGGAGCCGGGGCGTGGAACGGCGTCTGGCGGAACGGGATCGGGAGCTGCTGAAAGATTACCCGGAGGTAATCCATAAGCTTGTGCTCTATATGGGGGCAGGGATGACCGTCCGCAATGCGTTTGGGAAGATGGGGGAGGATTATAAGAAACAAAAGATATCGCGGGAAAAACGATATGTTTATGAAGAAATTTTACTGCTCTGCCATGAACTGCAGAGCGGCGCATCGGAAACGGAGGTCTATGCGCATCTGGGAAAGCGGTGTCGGCTGCAGCCCTATAGGAAGCTGAGCGCTCTGTTATCACAGAACCTGCGGAAAGGAAACAGCGACCTGCTGCTGAAACTGCGGCAGGAAGCGGCCGCCGCTTTTGAGGAGCGGAAGAACAGGGCGAAAAAGGCGGGAGAGGAGGCCGGAACGAAGCTTCTTCTGCCGATGATGATGATGCTTTGTATCGTCATGGTCTTAATTATGATTCCGGCATATTTTACGATTTGAAAGGAGAAAAACGATATGGAAAAAAAGAAATTAAAAGGATGGAAAGATTTTCTGCGGGAAGAGGACGGTATGGGAACGGTGGAGATTATTCTGATCATTGTCGTGCTGATCGGACTGGTCATTATTTTCAAGACACAGCTCCGTTCTCTGGTAGAAAGCGTATTCGAGAAAATTACCAAAGACAGCAATACGATAATGTCATGAAAAAAGGGTACATAACGGTCTTTCTGTCGTTGTCCTTAACGCTGTTCCTGCCCCTTGTATTCGCCGTAATAGAAGGGGCTCGGGTTAGCGCTATCCGGATGAAGTTTGAATGCGCGGCGGATATCGGCATGAATTCCGTGCTGGCGGAATATCACAGAGAGCTTTTGAAACAGTACGATCTGCTGTTTGTGGATACCTCCTATGGCGGCGGCAGTGTGTCCATTGGTAATACGGAGGCGCATTTGCAAAATTATATGCAGGAAAACCTGCAGAGCCCGCAGGAGGGCGGCTTTGGCCCGGCAAGGGATTTTCTGGATATGCGGACGGAAAATGTGGAGATCACGGCATATTCCATTGCCTCCGACGAGGACGGAGCGGTCCTGAAAAGGCAGGTTTCCGATTATATGGCGGATTATCCGGCCGGGTATCTGTGGGAAAAGATTATGGGAAATGTCGCACAGATCGACAGCAGGCAGATGGAGTCCCGCGATATTGCGGGCGAGCGGGAAAGCTACCAGGCCAGAATCGATGCGGTTGAGCTGCCGAAAGAAGAAGTGGAAGAAGGGGTATTCGAGGAGATACCGCTTGATAATCCGGCGGATATTGCCAATGGCACTCGAAGCATCGGCGTGCTGAATCTCGTAGCGGAAGACATCGGGAGTATTTCCACAGTCAAGGCGCCGTTATCGCAGTATATTTCCAGGAGAAGCCTGCTGTCCGGGAGCGGCGTCTGCGAAGAGGCGGCGGAGCTTACGGGGGCGCCGGATGAGATTTTGTTTCTGGCCTATTTATTTGAAAAATGCGGCTATTATGGGGAAGAAAAAGAAGGGTCGCTGCTGCGGTATCAGATCGAATACATGATCGCCGGAAAGGATACGGACTGGCAGAATCTGGAACAGACGGCCAAGAGACTGCTGCGCTGGAGGGAAGTATCCAACATACTTTATCTTTTGTCCGACGCCGGAAAAATGGCGGAGGCGGAAGCGATGGCGCTTGCCCTCACGGCGGTCATGCTGTGTCCTGAACTCACAGAACCGGTAAAATATACGATTCTCTATGCGTGGGCGTATGTGGAAAGCTTACAGGATGTGAAGATACTGCTTCGTGGAGGCCGGGTTCCGATCATGAAAACGGCGGCCGACTGGAGGACGGGTATCAACAGTATTAAAAATGTAAAAGAAAGCCTTTCCAATACGGAAGGGGACGGCAGAGGCCTGAATTATAAAGAATATCTGGAAGCAATGCTTTTTTTGACGAATAGCCGCGACCGGACTTTCCGGGCAATGGATATCATCGAAATGGATATCCGGCAGACGCCGGGAAACGGCGGCTTCCGGCTGGATGGTTGTTTTGATACTTTCGAGGCCAGACTGTCCGTTGCGAGCGGTTTTGGCTATTCATATGAAATGCAGCGCCTCTATGGATTTTATTAGAAACGGCGCTAAACGATACCGGGCGGAAAGGAGGTAAAAGAGGATGCCCTTTTTACGGTCATATCATACAAAAAATCAAGAAAATTCGACGACAAATTCTCTCCGGACACATCTTATCACTCTTCATCAGGATATGCCGGCAAAGAGGGCGTCCTCTTTTATCTCACGGAAGCTCGGTGCATCCGTTACGGTGGAAGCTGCGTTCGCGCTGCCTTTGTTCCTGTTCTTTATGGTACAGGTTATATCGGCGGTGAATATGATCGGCATACAGAGCCGATTCGCGGCTGCGCTCCATCAGACGGGAAACAGGATGGCGTTCGCGGGATATGCATACGGTAAAGCGGCGGGCGATGCGCTGCCCGGAGAAATCGCGATGACAGTATTGAGCCGGAGCTATGCGGAAAGCCAGGTCATAAAAAGCATTGGCAGGGATTATCTGGATAAGTCCTGTATTCGGAATGGAGCGGCAGGCGTTTCTTTTTATGGAACGTCCATTATGCAGGAGAACGATATTATTGAAATCTGTCTGTCTTGCAGGCTGGAGCCGCTTTTTCCGATAACAGGGTTTCAGGGATTTGCGTTGCGGCAGCGCTATTATGGGCGGGCATGGACGGGCTATGATGTGGAAGGGAGCGCCGGAGATTCTTCTGAAGACGATCCGATGGTCTATATTACGGAGACGGGAACGGTATACCATACGGATCGAAACTGCACTTATCTGAATCTTTCCGTTCAGGCGGTCGATGCCGCTGATATAGGGACATCCAGAAATCAGTCGGGCGGAAAGTATGCCGCCTGTGGAATATGCGGCAGGAAAAATGTTGGCGGAACCGTTTATATTACTGCGCAGGGAAACAGTTATCACTGCATGATTACCTGTTCCGGCCTGAAAAGGACTGTCTATACGGTGCCGTTATCCCAGACGGGAGGAAGGGGGAAATGTTCAAAATGCAGGTAATGACAGATGGGGGAAACAATATAATAGAAGGAATTGCCCTGATTTATATGAGCGTGTGCATGGTATTCGATATCAGACGCAGGGAAATTCCGCTATGGCTGATTCTTTTTGGTATGGCGGCGGCGTTAGGCATCGATCTGTGGCGGATAGGAGAAGGGGCCGTTACGGCGGCGGAGATGGGGCTTTCTTTGCTTCCGGGTATTTTTTTCCTGCTGACGGGTCTGCTCACGGGAGAAAAAGTAGGGTATGGAGACGGCCTGCTATTGCTCTTCGCGGGGCTTCTGCTCGGCGCATACCGGTGTTTTCTGGCGCTTGGCGCCGGCCTTGTGTTTTCGGCGGCGGTATCGCTGTTCTTATTGTTGTTTCGCAGGGCGGACAGGAACAGCCGGATACCATTCGTGCCGTTTCTCGTATGCGGAATGGGGGTCGTCATGTTTGTATAGAAAGCTTTATCGGAAAAAAGTAAAAGGATATATGACGGTGGAGGCGGGATTTATCATATCATGGGTGATTTTTCTGTTCGTGTTCCTGTTATATGCCTGTTTTTATCTTTATGATAAATGCGTGCTGTTTCAGGATGCGTATACGCTCTGCTTCCGTGGGAGCGTTCAAAAAGAAGAGAAAGAAGCGCTCGCCTATGTCCAAGCGCATATGCAGGAACAGTTCGGCGGCAAATATCTTGGAACAGACGGCGTACAGGGGGATGCCGGGAAAGAAGGACAGGAGGTAATCGTTTCCGGGACGTGCGGCGTAAAGATTCCGTTCGGACATTTTTTGACGCTGGCCGGGAATGACGGATGGCATATCAGGACAGAGGCGAGGGCGCGCATCATGAACCCGACGCGTATCATCCGGTGCTGCAGAATGGCGGAAAATGCGTTGGAGGGCCTGTGGGAACAGGGAAAGTAAAAGATGGGTGAAGAGAAAAGAAAGGCGGGAGGATTATGATAGAAGCGACTTATTTTAAAGATTATCAGCATAATTATCTGATTTTAAAATGCAGGGAAACGGAGGCAGGGGAAAATTACCGGAGCCGCATGCTCGTTTCCGGTAAAATAGACAGGATCTTAAAGTGCTCCGTCCGGCATATCAACGGAGAAGCCTATTTTTATTATGATATCAGCTCCAGAGTGACAATGGAAAACCTTTACCGGGGAAAAAAGCTGTCTTATGAGCAGGTTCGGGATTTTTTCAGGCAGATGGATATGATCTGCCGGACGCTGACGGATTTTTTCATGGACGAGGCAGGACTGCTGGCGCGTCCGGACAGTATCTACTACGATCTGTCTTCCGCAAAATATTTCGGATTGTACTACCCGGGAAAGGCGGAGCCGGCGGAAAATCCATACGAGCAGCTTATGGAGTTTTTACTGCGCCATACGGATTCGGACAACCGGGCGCTGGCCGATATCCTTTACCGGATTTATGAGATGTCCGGGGAGAGCTGTTTTTCCATGGCAGATGCGCTGGCGCTGTTTGAAGAGGAGGAGGATGTTTTAGAGACAGAAGCGGTCCTTGAGGAGTGTCTGACGGAGCGCATAAGCGGCGGCGTGGAAGAAGAACCGAAAGAAAGTGGAAGAGACCGGGAAGAGGACGGGGAAGAAGAGGAGAAAAGCGGAATGCCCCGCTCCGGCCGGGAGAAAAATACGGTCTTTTACGGCGTCTTCGCGGCCCTGTCGCTGTGCGGAACAGGCGGCGCCGTTTGGCTCTATCTGCATTTTACGCTGACGGAACGGGAGACCCTGCTGCTCATAGGTTGTCTGGCGGTGATGGGCCTGTGCTTTCTGTTTTCCGTGATACAGCTGCTGCTTTCGGGGAGAAAGAGCAGAGAAAAAGATCAGGAGGACGAGGCGCTGATATGGGATATCGAAGATGAATTTCGGGAAGAAAGGCCGGTCGCGGTACAGGATGTTTTAGACAGGAGCATGGGAATCTCCATGAACAGGGAAAACAGGGGCACAGCGGCCTGTCAGGAGAAGCCGGAGACGCAGTATAGCGAAACGGTCTTTATCGATACCCGGAAACAGAAGGCGGAGAATAAGCTGTATTCGCTGGATAAGAAAAACAAGAAGCATATTGTTCTGACTCAGTTTCCTTTCAGCATTGGGAAAATGCCCGGCTGCGTGGACTGCGTGCTGACGGACGCTTCTATCAGCAGGCTGCATGCGCGGATTGAAAAACAGGGCGAAAAAGTCCTTTTAACGGATATGAATTCTACGAACGGGACTTATAAGAACGGACTACGGATGGAGCCGAGCGAGACGGTGGAGATAGAGCCCGGCGATGAAATCCGGTTCGGGAAATTAAATTACTGTTATCGGTAAAAATCGATAGAAAAACGAGTTGTTTTATGAGAATGAATTTAATATAATGGAGAAAAGACAAGCATAAGGAGCGGAGATATGGCAAAAGTATACATCAATGAAAAAAATAAAAAAGGGCATATTCAGCCGGAAATCTATGGACATTTCTCAGAACATCTCGGAAGGTGCATTTATGAAGGGCTGTATGTGGGAGAAAATCCGGAGATTCCGAATGTAAACGGTATGCGTACGGACGTCGTGGAGGCGCTGAAGGAAATGCAGATTCCGGTGCTTCGCTGGCCGGGAGGATGCTTTGCGGATGAATACCACTGGAAGGACGGTATCGGCCCGAAAGAAACGAGAAAGAAAATGATCAATACGCATTGGGGCGGCGTGGTTGAAGATAACAGCTTTGGCACGCATGAATTTTTTGAATTGTGCAGACAGCTCGGATGCAAGACCTATGTGAACGGTAATGTGGGAAGCGGGACCGTGCAGGAAATGAGCGAGTGGATAGAGTACATGACCTTCGACGGCGTTTCGCCGATGGCGGAGCTGCGGAAAAAGAACGGGCACGAGGAGCCCTGGAAGGTTGATTATTTTGGCGTTGGGAACGAGAACTGGGGCTGCGGCGGGAATATGACGCCGGAATATTATGGAAATCTTTACCGCAGATATCAGACCTATGTAAGACAGTATCACGGCGATGCGCCGATTCAGAAAATATGCTGTGGAGCGGACGGAGGGGATTACGATTGGACGGAGAATGTCCTGAAAACCTGTACCGCGCATTTGAAGCAGGGCAACATGCTTATGGACGGCCTTTCCCTGCATTATTATACAGTGCCGGGCGACTGGCAGGGAAAAGGAAGCGCGACGGATTTCGATGAGGAGATCTGGTATAAGACCTTGAAGAAAGCCCTTTATATGGACGAGCTGGTCAGCCGTCACGGCGCGATCATGGACAAGTATGATCCGGATCGGAAAATCGGCATGATAGTAGATGAATGGGGCTGTTGGTTCGATGTGGAACCGGGAACGAATCCGGGTTTCCTGTATCAGCAGAACACGATGCGGGATGCGCTCGTGGCGGGTATTACGTTAAATATTTTCAATAAACATTGTGATCGTGTAAAGATGGCATGCATCGCGCAGACGGTAAACGTACTGCAGTCCGTCGCTCTGACAGAAGGGCCCAGGATGCTTTTAACGCCTACTTATCATGTTTTCCATATGTATAAGCATCATCAGGGCGCGGAGCTTTTGGAAAGCTTTGTAGAAGGGAATAAGACCGTTGGCACAGAAGAATACCAGGTTCCGGAAATCAGCGAATCCGTATCGGTAAGCGCCGACGGAACGGTGAATGTGACGCTCAGCAATCTGTCTGTTACGGAAGAAGTACCGGTGGAACTGCTCTTAGCGGAAATGGAGCCTTCCCGGATCGAAGCGGCGGTTCTGACAGGCGCGATGAGGGCATATAATACCTTTGAAGAGCCGGAGAACGTAAAGGAAGAAGTTTATACGGACTATCAGGCAGACGGAAGAAAAATCAGCTTCCTTATGCCCGCGTGCAGCGTTATCGCATTCCGTATAAAGGGATGACGGAACAAAGACGGCCATGCAGAAGATGCTTGACCGCGGATATGGACCGGGAAGAATATTTTCAAAATTTACATACTTATATTGCGAATCTGGATTCCGATATCAAAGCCGGTCAGCCGGTATATGAAGAAAGGCTGGACTGCTGCAGGAACTGCGATCTGCTGTTGGACGGGATGTGCAGGGCCTGCGGCTGTTTTGTCGAACTGCGGGCGGCTCTTCGTAAAAACGCCTGTCCCTATGATAAATGGAAAGCGGAGACGGATTTCGAGTGAATAAAGCAGAATAAATTTCAGGGATGAATACCAGGAAGGGCATGAGATGTCATGGTATATGGGCAGTTGGACAATTTGCTGACGGAACAGGGATTTTGTAAGGTGCCTTCTAACCTTCCGGAATTTTCTTTTTTCTTCCGCCGGGAAAGCGCATATGTGAATGTGCTGCATGTAATCGATTATAAACCGAATCTCTATATCACCGAGGATCAATATGCGCATGTGAAAGGAAAAATACTGGAATTTTTCCGGGAAAAGGGCTTTGATGAGGTGCATATCTTATCTCTGCTGATCGGAGAGGATACGGAGAAGGCGAAACGGCTGTGCGGAAACGACGCTTTTTGCTGGCTGATAGATTCGGTAAGGAACCGTCTGATGATTCATGAAAATCAGGTGGCTGATTTTTATGGAATGAAAGGTGTGTTGGAGAAATTTCTGGATGAGATTTCAGCCGCGCCGCCAATGGGGACAAACGACGCATATGAGCCGGAACCAGTGCCAGAACCTGTTGGATTTATGGAGTCGGTAAAGGGGCAGATGCGTTCGTTCGGCGGTAATATTCTGCTCGTTGCGGCGAATGTGATTTTATTCATTTTATGTACATTTACCGGCGAATTGGTATATAATATAGGTGGTTTCAGTGTCATGGACCTGATACAGGGGGGCGGCTGGTACCGCATGGTCAGCAGTATGTTTCTTCATGCGGATATTGGACATCTCGTCAGCAATATGCTGATTTTGTATTATATTGGAAACGCCGTGGAAAAAAAGACAGGGCATCTGCCTTATCTGATCTTATATTTTATGTCCGGGATTGCCGGAAATGTTTTTTCGGCAGGATATGAACTGTTTACGGGCTATTATATAAGCTCGATCGGAGCCAGCGGCGCCATATTTGGTGTGGAGGGAGCTCTTTTAATGCTGGCGCTTGTGCACAGAGGAAAGTTCGCCGAGGCAACGACGGGCAGGATCGTTTTTTCAATCGCTTTTTCTCTTTACTGTGGATTTACGAGCAGAAATGTTGATAACGCGGCCCATATCGGCGGATTGCTGATGGGCTTTCTGCTGGCGGGTATTTTCTGGCTGTTTACGCCCGGAAGCAGGAAAGAACGGATGAGATGAATAAATATGGAGGACTGGAATGAAGATTAATATTTATTATGGCGGAAGAGGACTGATAGACGACCCGACGCTTTATGTCCTGGAAAAAATGGGAGAGGTGCTCGACGAGCTTCGCGTGACCGTGGAAACCTTTCGGCTGATGGATTCCAAAAACAGCATTACCACATTGCCACAGACATTGAAAGAGGCAGATGGAATTATTCTCGCAACGACAGTGGAGTGGTATGGAATCGGCGGTTATATGCAGCAGTTTCTGGATGCCTGCTGGCTGTATGGGGATAAGGAAAAAATCAGCGAGATCTATATGTGCCCGATCGTAATGTCTACAACCTATGGCGAACAGGAGGGAAAACTGAATCTTGCTACCGCATGGGAAATCCTGGGCGGACGTCCCTGCAGCGGCCTGTGCGGTTATATCGCGGATACGGGTATTTTGGAGGGCAATGAAGAATATCTGCGCATTATCGAGAAGAAAGCAGAAAATCTTTATCGGACGATCAATCAGAAAATGCCCTGCCTTCCGGCGAGCAATCAGGCGGTCAAGCAGAAAATCTCTATTCCGAGAAATATCGATCTGACGCCGCAGGAATCCGAACAGCTTTCCCAGTATGCTTCGGACGACAGCTATGTACAACGCCAGAAAGCGGATATTCAGGAATTGACAAGCCTGTTCCGGGATTTGATGGGAAACAGCGAGAAAGAGAATAATACGGAGTTTTTACAGGAATTAAAGACGCATTTTCAGCCGCAGGCCGGCGTTGCGGCCAGATATAAAATCGTAATTGAAGAGAAAAAGAAGCCGCTTATCCTTGAAGTGAACGGCGCACAGCTGAACTGCTTCTATGGAGAAGGAAGTTCTTTCGATGTAGAGATTCAGATGAGCAGAGATTCCATGACAGAAATTGTTTCCGGAGCAACGACCTTCCAGCGTTCTTTTATGGCGGGCGATATGAAGCTGAAAGGCGATTTCAAGATTCTGAAGACACTGGATCAGATTTTTGTTTTTGCATAGATGATGCGCATAAAAAGAAAGGCATGGTTATAAGAATGAGAGACGAAAACTGTATTTTCTGTAAAATTGCAAATGGAGAGATACCTTCTAAAACATTATATGAGGATGAAGAATTCCGGGTCATTCTGGATTTGGGCCCGGCAGCGGCGGGTCATGCCCTGATTCTGCCGAAAAATCACTATGCGGATTTGTATGAGCTGCCGGAAGATACGGCTGCGCACGCGATGCTGCTCGCAAAAAAAATGGCGGGACAGATAACGGAAAAGCTGAACTGCGACGGTTTTAATCTGATGCAGAACAACGGCGAAGCGGCGGGACAGACCGTGTTTCACTTTCATATGCATCTGATTCCAAGATATAAGGATGACGGACAGAAGATAGGCTGGAAGCCGGGAAAGCCTTCTTCGGAGGAATTGGAAGAAATCAAAGATCGGATTCTGCAATAACCCGGAAATCAAGCGGGAGTCTGGTACAGGAAATGACGCGGAGGATGAAATGCGCACAATAGACGTAGCGGAAATTACAAATCATATTAAGGAGATGTGCATCGAGGCGAATCATTTTCTGGCGCAGGATATGGACGCCGCGATGAAAAAAGCGACGGAGACGGAAAAGTCGCCGTTAGGAAAACAGATCCTGTGCCAGCTGCAGGACAACCTGAAAATTGCCGGCGAAGATATGATACCGATTTGCCAGGATACGGGCATGGCGGTCATTTTCATGGAAATCGGGCAGGAGGTTCATTTTACGGGCGGCATATTGGAAGATGCTGTTAACGAAGGCGTGAGAAGAGGGTATACGGAGGGATATCTTAGAAAGTCAGTTGTGAATGACCCGCTCGTCAGAGAGAATACGAAGGATAATACGCCGGCGGTCATTCATTATGAAATGACACCGGGAGAGCGGGTGAAAATTACGGTCGCTCCAAAGGGTTTTGGAAGCGAGAATATGAGCAGAGTTTTTATGCTAAAGCCGGCGGACGGCATAGAGGGCGTTAAAAATGCGATCCTTACCGCGGTAAAAGATGCGGGTCCTAACGCCTGTCCGCCGATGGTAATCGGCGTTGGAATCGGCGGGACCTTTGAGAAATGTGCATTGATGGCGAAGAAGGCATTGACGCGGCCTGTCGATGAGCGTTCGGCAATTCCCCATGTAAGGGAATTAGAGGAGGAAATGCTCGAAAAAATCAACCGGACAGGCATCGGGCCGGGCGGGCTGGGAGGAACAACGACGGCACTGGCGGTCAATATCAATACCTGTCCGACGCATATTGCCGGACTGCCTGTCGGAATCAATATCTGCTGTCATGTGAACAGACATACGGTGCGGATAATCTGATCGAAGGCGGGGAAGAATTGTGGAAGAGGAAGGAGCACAGCATAAGCATGGAACAGCATATACAGGCGCCGATCAGTGCGGAGAATGCCGGAAAATTGAGAGCCGGAGACTATGTTTATATTACCGGAACTATTTATACGGCGAGAGATGCCGCCCATAAGAGAATGCAGGAAGCACTGGAAAAAGGAGAGGCCCTGCCGATTGAAATAGCGCATAATGTTATTTATTATATGGGGCCTTCGCCCGCGAGGGAAGGACGGCCCATTGGGTCCGCAGGGCCGACGACGGCAAGCCGCATGGATAAATATGCGCCAGAACTGCTGGATATGGGATTGATCGGCATGATCGGCAAGGGAAAGCGTTCCGATGCCGTAAGGGAAGCGATCATCAGAAATGGTGCGGTATATTTTGCCGCAGTAGGCGGTGCGGGCGCGCTGTTATCCAAGTCCATTCTGTCATCGGAGGTAATCGCCTATGAAGATTTGGGGACGGAGGCCATCCGCCGGCTGGAAGTAAAAGATTTTCCGGTCATCGTCGTGATCGATTCTGCAGGAAATAATCTGTATGAGACGGCGGTTAGGGAATACTGCGGGTTGTAACAGTTACGGCGTAGGGTTATGGTGTGGAAATCAATTTTCAGCAAAAGCATTGACAAATTTTTTTGCCTTATGTATAATAAAAAATGCGTCGTATAGCAGACGTAAATTTATATTGGTAGAGGAATAGTTCAGACTGTGGAGAAATACTCAAGAGGCTGAAGAGGCGCCCCTGCTAAGGGTGTAGGTCGCTTACGCGGCGCGAGGGTTCAAATCCCTCTTTCTCCGTTTTATCTACCGATAGAAACAGGAAGTGTTGAGCAGGAAGCGTCAGCACTTCTTTTTTTATAGTAAACGACATTAGAAATTGCCTTTTCGGACTTGTAAAAGCTTACATATATGGCTTTTGCAAGAGCCAGGAAAGAGCAATTTGTTATGTCGTTTGCTCTAATATATGGGGAATTGTTATAATCGTAGTGGAGTTCAGGCGCAGGCTGCGGAAATAACGAATATCGGCGATGCGCTGGCGATAGATTTATTTGAAGATGAAGTGAACCTGAAGGAAACGGTTTCTTCCCGGAAGGAACATTCAAGAGTGTAATCGGTATTGAAAAACGCGCTTCTTCCGATATATCAGATAAGAGACTTTTTGTGAAGCGGAGGGAGGCAGATTTATGGCAGTGACAGGAATTGGAAATGCGGATACGACGGGCAGGATATATTCCGTGGATGAAGATATTGTGATAAAAAGGTATGCCTATAAAGATGGCAGAGGACAGGAAACGGTCAGCCATTTAAAAGACTGTTTACAACTGTCTGTGGATTCCTATACAATACCGGTCGGATCGGATACTTATGAGGAAATAAAGAATCGGTTAAAAAAACAGAGTCCTGGTGATATGTCTTTTCCCGGTAATCAGATGTTTTATGAAAGCTATGCTGTCATGAAGGATTTTTATGATGGCAGATTGAATCGCGATGAGGTAAAGGATATTTTTAAGGAATATTTTTATCATTCCATCGGAATGATTTCCAGTCAGAATACTTTGCAGATGAGTGCGGCCTGCACAAAGCAAACGGCGACAAGGAATCTGGCAGGATTGTATGAATACTTCAGCAGAGCGAATACAAGGAATGCCTGTGCGGCGAATAATAGAGAAGGCAGGGAATTGTTGGAGAACAGCGGGCTGAACGGGCGCGGCTCCTGTTATTATGATGCGGACTGGTATTGGGTTTGTGAAGAAATGCAGGAAATGTTCCGGCGGACAGCGGACGAACTGGCCGATGAATATGGAGCGGAGCATGTTGATTTTGACTATGTGGAAAAAAACACGAGATTCACATTGGATGGCGGAATCACTTATAACGGCGTATGGAACAGTGTAAAATGGCAGCAGGATGCGGACAGGAATTCAGCCGGGCAATATCTCGATGCGGGTGCGCCGCCGCCGCGAGGATTTTTGTATTGCAGCTGCGGACTTTCGGATTCGGCAGGTGATTCATCGCAAGCGGTTACATTGGCCGACAGAATAAAAAAGGCGATTACCGAAACGGATAGAAATAAAAAATATACAAACCTGTTGTTTTTGATTGCCCTGGACAGCGATGCAGATAAGAAGCAAAGCTTATTATATGATAAAGAAGGCCGTGCCTTTTCGAATGATGAGGCAAAAGAGGCGCTTCGCCAAAAGGCGATGGAATTTTTGGCAAAGTTCCATATCAATTATGGAAACGGAAGAATGGAGTTTTTGCGGATGGGTGAAAGAGCGTCGTAAGAATATACAGGTTACCGTTTTGATGATTATAGCAGATCTGATGGGAAAATAGATTATAAGGGCAAATAAGATTACAAAAGCGGCTTATATTGCCGCAGTCTTAAATAGCGGCTTCCTGTGTGCGGCTGTTGCATATAAGTATTGTGAAATACAGTGGTGGAATCAGTACAGAGGGTATCGTATGCCTGCCAGCAAGGCGTTTTTCCGGGCTATCCCATCGATGGAATGCCGTTTCTGCCCGTTATCCGGAACTGGATGCCGTCGGACGAAATTTTTGAAAAATAAAGGAAAAACAATAGAAATTGCAGGAAAAAAATGTAGAAACGGCCTTGACAAGGGGAAGGGACAGGTGATAAAATAAAACCCTACCGCCCGGAGGAGCGGCCGTCCAG